>CAZUGF010000056.1:0-7471 GCA_964619705.1 uncultured Bifidobacteriaceae bacterium | reverse complement strand
CGGTCACGGCCGACCACGCGAGGTCTACGGGGAGACGCGCCGGAAGACCATCACGCCGGCCGGCTGTCCGTCCGGCCCGACCTGCCACACGCGGAGCGTGTCGCCGTCCACGGCGAAGTATCGCCAGGCCCCGGGGTCCGTGGCGGTGGGAATCATCTGCTCCTGCGGAGCGCGCGTCTGCACGCCGACGTAGGTGAGCTGATCCGGCCCGCTGACCGAGGCCCGGGCCGAGAAGTCGAGGACCACGACACGCGGCGGCGTGGCGCCCTGCTCCCCCGGCGCCAGCTCGGCGCGGATGGCGATGTTCCGATCGCCGTCGAAGGAGAGACGCCCCTGCGCCTGGAGGGGCTGGCCCTGCGCCTCGAGGTTCACGAGCTCCCACTGGCCCTGGAGACGCGCCTCGGACGCGGCTGCCGGAGGCCGGTCCACGGACACCGCCGGGCGCCGCCCGCCTCCGCCGCCGCCAAGACAACCGGTCAGGGAGAGCAGGGCCACCAGCGGAATCGTCAACGTTCGCATGGCTTCAACCTACCGCAGATCGTGCGCCGCGTGCTCGCGCGATGCGCGACGCGCCGTGCCCACACCCTGGTCCTCCTGCCGGGGACGGCGGCTCGTGCCCGCCCGCTCTCCTATAATTCCCGGGTGCCTGTCACGCTCGGCTCCACGCGCCTCATCGATTCCGGCCGCCTCCGCCACCGCCGCATCGGCATCGTCTCGAACCCCGCGTCCGTCGACCGCGCGTTCACGCACGTCGTGGACGCGCTCGGCGCGGCGGACGGCGTCACCGTGGCGGCCATCTTCGGTCCGCAGCACGGCTTCCGGTCCGACGTGCAGGACAACATGATCGAGACGCCGCACGCGCGCGACGAGGCGCGCCGCGTGCCCGTGTACTCGCTCTACAGCGACACGCGCGAGCCGACGGCGGAGATGCTGGACGGGCTCGACGCGCTCGTCATCGATCTCCAGGACATCGGTGCCCGCATCTACACCTACATCTACACGATGGCCAACTGCCTGCGCGCCTGCGCGCGGCACGGCGTCGAGGTGATCGTGTGCGACAGGCCCAACCCGATCGGCGGGCTGGCGGTGGAGGGGCCGACGCTCGAGGCGGGGTCGGAGTCGTTCGTCGGGCAGTTCCCCATCCCGATGCGGCACGGGATGACCATCGGGGAACTCGCGCGCCTGTTCAACGATCATTACGGGATCGGCGCGCGGCTCGACGTGGTGAAGATGGCCGGCTGGTCGCGCGCGATGTACGCCGACGAGACGGGCCTCCCGTGGGTGATGCCGTCGCCGAACATCCCGACCCTGGACTCGGCCATCGTCTATCCGGGGACGGTGCTCTTCGAGGGCACGACGGCGTCCGAGGGCCGGGGGACGACGCGCCCGTTCGAGCTGGTGGGCGCTCCGTGGGTGTCCGCGGAGCGATTGGCCGACGCGCTCAACCGGCGCGGCCTGCCGGGCGTCCACTTCCGGCCGGCGGTGTTCGAGCCGACCTTCCAGAAGCACGCGCGAACCACGTGCGGCGGGTGCCAGATCCATGTCGTGGACCGCGGGGCCTTTCGTCCCGTGCTGACAGGCGTCGCGCTCATCGACGCCGTGCGGGCGGAGGACCCGGCGCGGTTCGGCTGGCGCCAGCCGCCCTACGAGTACGAGCACGACAAGCTGCCGATCGACATCCTCGCGGGGTCGCCGGCGCTGGCCGCCGCCATCGACGGCGGCGCCCGCGCCGAGGCGATCGCGCGCGAGTGGCCCGCACGTGCGGCCGCGTTCGCCGCCGCGCGCGAGCGCGCGCTCCTCTACTCCTGACATGGCACGCCCCGGCCTGTCCCTGGAACAGCGGATCGTCATCGAGGCGACGCCCGCGCGCATCCTTGCCGCCTTCTTCGACCCGGAGGACCTGGCGGCCTGGTGGCAGGCCACCCGATCCGTCACGCTCCCCCGGCCCCTCGGGCCCTACGCGGTGCAGTGGCCGTCGACCGACTTCTCCGACGAGGTGCTCGGGACGCTCGGCGGCACGCTGCACGGGACGGTGATGGACCACGTGGCGGGCACGTCGTTCTTCCTCGCCGACACCTGGTGGCAGCCGCCAGACGGGGATCCCGTCGGCCCGATGGCGCTCTCCGTCCAGGTCTGGCCGCACGAGGGACCGGGCACGCAGCTCATCGTCCGGCTGACCGGCGCGGACGAGGGCCCGCGGTGGCAGCGCTACTTCGCGATCATGAACGGCGGGTGGGCGCGCGCGATCGACGACCTGCGGCGGCACCTGGAAGGCGAGGCGCGCACGACGGGCCCGGTCACACCCGCCTGACGCGGAGGAAGTTCGCCAGCCCGCGGTCCAGGTCCGGGCTCGTGTTCACCACGACCACCGTGGACCCGCAGCGCAGGTGGCCGGCCTGCAGCAACTGGTCGATGACGCGGGACGCCAGAACTTCCACGTCGCCGTCCATGGCCGTCACGATGGGCGTGGCCCCGCGCAACTGCGCCACGCGCCGCGCAATCTCCTCCTGCCCCGTCGCGGCGTAGATCGGCACGCGCGGGCGCCGCATGGAGAGCAGCCGGGCCGTGCGCCCCTCGCGCGTGACGGCGACAATCGCAGCGGCACCGGCCTGACGGGCCAGCGTGGCGGCGGCATCGCAGAGGGCCGCCACGTGATCGACGGACGCGGGCAGCGGCAGGTCACTTGGTTCCACCTCCGCCTCGCGGATGATGGTGTCCAGCATCTCGACCGCGCGCACCGGGTAGGCACCCGCCGCCGTCTCTCCGGAGAGCATGATGGCGTCCGCGCCTTCGTTGACCGCTGTCGCCGCATCGCTCACCTCGGCGCGCGTCGGCCGGGACTCGGTCCGCATGGACTCCAGCACCTGCGTGGCGAGGATCGCGGGCACGCCGCGCTGGTGCGCGCGCCGGAGCACGTCGCGCTGGACGCGCGGCACGCGCTCGAACGGGATCTCCAGGCCGAGATCCCCGCGCGCCACCATGACGCCGTCCGCCGTGTCCAGGATGCCGTCGAGGCGCTCGATGGCTTCCGGCCGCTCGAGCTTGGCGATGATCGGGACGTCCGGCCGGCCCTCGCGCGCGGTGATGGCGCGCGCGGCGGCCACGTCGGCCGGGGACTGCACGAAGCTCAGCGCGACGAGGTCCACGCCGAGCGCCAGGCCGAAGGCGAGATCGCGGGCATCCTTGCCGGTGACGCCGACCGCGGGCAGCGGGACACCAGGCGCGTTGATCCCCTTGTGCTCGCCCAGCATCCCGCCGTGCACGACCGTCGTCACGATCTCGCCGGGCCGGGCGGATTCCACGCGCAGTTCGAGGTGGCCGTCGTCCAGCAGCAGGCGATCGCCCTCGTGCACGGCGCCCGCGAGGGGTTCGTAGTTGCTGTAGACGCGGCCCGGCTCCCCGACGCCCTCGCCAATGGCAATGACCAGGCGGCTGCCTTCCTCGACGCGGAGGGGCCTGCCGTCCGCGAGGGGTCCGGTGCGGATCTTCGGGCCCGAGAGGTCCTGGAGGACGGGGATGTGCCGGCCCGCGCGCGCGGCCAGGTCGCGGACGACAGCAAAGCGCGCCGCGTGCTCGGCCTGCGTGCCGTGCGAGAAGTTGAAGCGGAAGACGTCCGCGCCGGCCGCGATGAGCGCCGCGATGACGTCGGGCTCGGTCGAGGACGGGCCGAGCGTCGCCACGATCTTCGTCTGACGCGCGAGGGATGGGTTCACAGCAGCTAGATTACATGGGACGCGCGCCGCGGACGGCGGGTCTACAATTGATCCCTCATGTTTGCGCCCGTACCCGTTGCCGACTACCTCGCCGGGCTGACCCGGCTGCCCCATCCGGAACTGGACGCCATCCACCGATCCGGCCGGGACCAGGGCCTCCCCATCGTCATGACGGACACGGGTGCGCTGCTGCACAGCCTCGTGCTCACGACAGGCGCCCGGCGCATCCTCGAGATCGGCACGGCGATCGGGTACTCCGCGGTGTGGATGGCCACGGCGCTGCCGGAGGAGGGACGGCTCATCACGCTCGAGCGCCAGGCGGAGCGGGCGGCGGAGGCGCGCACGCACGCGGAGGCTGCTGGCGTCGGCGCCCGCGTCAACGTGATGATCGGCGATGCCACGCGGCTCCTGCACAAGGTCTCGGGACCGTTCGACCTGATCTTCCAGGACGGTGACAAACCCGGGTACGCCCTCATGCTCGATCGGCTGGTGGACCTGCTCCGGCCCGGCGGCGTGCTCGTCACGGACAACGTGCTCTGGAGCGGCGCCGTCGTGCCCGGCATGACGCCGCTCGAGGATCGGAACGCCGCGGACACCACGGCCATCGCGGACTACAACAGGCGCCTGGCCGCCGATCCGCGCCTCTACACCGTCTGGCTGCCGGTGGGCGACGGGGTGTCGGTGTCCACGAAACTGGCGGCGGCCGGCCCGGAGGCCGGGTGATGACCGTCGCCGAATGGCTGACGGCGGCGCACGCCGACGCGGCAGGCAAGGGCATCGACGGGCTCCTGCCCCTGCTCGACAGCGTGGCGCGGACCATGGCCGTCCTCAGGGCCGCGGACTGGGAGCAGGCGCCCGCGAACGGGAACGGGAACGGGTCCCCCGTCGCACCCGGCAGCGGCCAGCCGCCCGTGCCGCCGCCCCTGACCTCGCCCATCGCGCAGGCCGCCGCGCGCCTGTCGAGAGGCGAGACCACGGCGGAGCGCCTGACCGAGGAGTGCCTCGCGAGGATTGCGGAGCACAACCCGCGGCTGAATGCCTTCGTGACCGTGACCGCGGAGGAGGCGCTGGCCGCGGCCCGGACGGCGGACAAGGAAATGGCCGCGCGCCAGTCGCGAGGTCCCCTGCACGGCATCCCCATCGCCCTCAAGGACATCGTCGACATGGCCGGCGTGCCGACGACGGCCTCGTCGCGCGTGCGGCAGGGGCAGGTGGCACGGACGGACGCGGCGGTGACCGCGCGGCTCCGCCAGGCGGGCGCGATCTTCGTCGGCAAGACGAACCTGCACGAGTTCGCGCTGGGGACGACGAACGAGGAGTCGGCGTTCGGGCCGGCCCGTCATCCCCTGGACGACACGCGCTCACCCGGGGGATCGAGCGGCGGGTCCGCGATTGCCGTGGCCACGGGCATGGCCTGCGGAGCGGTGGGCACGGACACGGGCGGCTCGATCCGCATTCCCGCGGCGGCCTGCGGGCTGGTGGGGCTCAAGCCGCAGTGGGGCGAGATCCCGGCCGCGGGCGTGGTGCCGCTCAGCCGGCAGCTCGATCACGTGGGCCCGATGGCCGCGTCGGTCACCGACGCGTGGCTGCTGTACGAGGCGATGCTCGGGCGCGTCTCCATGTCCATGGAAGCGCTCGACACACGGTCCCGCACGAAGCTGCGGATCGGCGTACCCGCGGGCTACCTGTTCGATCGTCTCGCGACGGACGTGGAGGCGGCCGTGCGGGGCGCCGTCGACGTGCTCCGCAGCGGCGGGGCGACGGCCGTGAACGTCGGGATCCCGTTCGTCTCCGAGACGCCGCACGTCTACCTGCTGCTCGCGATTGCCGATGCCGCCGAGTATCACGCGCGGACGCTCGAGGCGCAGCCGGACGACTACACCGAGCCGGTCCGCCTCCGCCTCCAGATGGGCGGCTACATGCTGGCGGAGGACTACGTGCGCGCGCTGCACGGCAAGGCCGCGCTGACCGAGGCCGTGGACCAGGCACTCGCGGAAGTGGACGTGCTGGCACTGCCCGCGCTCTCCATCCCGGCGCCGCCGCTCGGCGCGTCGACCATGGAAGTCAACGGCGGCCAGGAACCCGTGCGGGCCGCGATGCTGCGCTGCACGCAGCTCTTCAACCTGACGGGACATCCGGCCATCTCGCTGCCGTGCGGACGAACGGCCGACGGACTGCCCATCGGGCTGCAGCTCGTCGGCCACCGGGACAGGACGGCAGAGCTCGTGGCCGCGGCGCTGGCCGTGGAACGGGCCCTCGCGCGCGCATGATCGCACCGTTCTTCCACCGGTGGGAGCAGCGCCTGGCGGGCGTCAGCCGCGGCGAGCGCGTGGTGCGCCCGTTCGACTGGGGCCTGGACTGGATGGACGCGCCGCCGGACCGCGGGCCGTCGGACGACGGACAGGCGGAAGCGGACGTCCGCGCGTGGGTGGCTGCGGTGATGGCGGACACGGACCGCTTCTTCACGCCCGCGCCGACGACAGGCTACACGTTCACGCCCGCGCCCGAAGGTGTCCCCTCCGACGGCGAAGAGGGCACGCTCACCTACCCGAGCGCCTTCACGACGCCGCACGCCGAGAACAACGTCGTGCACGCGCGGTACTTTCCCGCCAGGCCGCTCCGCGCACGCGCGCCCTCCGCCCCCCGCCGGGCGGTGGTGGTGCTGGCGCAGTGGAACGCCGATGCCGGCGGACACGTGGGCCTCTGCCGGCTGCTCGCACGGCTCGGCATCAGCGCACTCCGCATCAGCCTGCCGTATCACGATCGGCGCATGCCCCCCGAGTTGACGCGCGCCGACTACATCGTCTCGTCGAACATCGTGCGGACGCTGCAGGTGTGCCGGCAGGCGGTGATGGACACGCGGCTGGCGCTCTGGTGGCTGCGCGACCAGGGCTACGACAGGCTGGGCCTGCTCGGGACGAGCCTGGGCTCCTGCCTGGCCATGCTGACGTCGAGCCACGAGCCGCTGGTGCGCGTCCAGGCGCTCAACCACGTGTCGCCGCACTTCGGCGACGTGGTCTGGCGCGGCCTTTCGACCGAGCACGTGCGCCACGGCCTCGACGGCCGCGTGGATCTCGAGCGCCTGCGCGATCTGTGGCGGCCCATCAGCCCGTGGTCCTACCTGGACCGGATCCCCGGACCGCGCACGCTGCTCGTGTACGCCAAGTACGACCTGACGTTCCCGGTGGACCTGTCGAAGACGCTCATCGACGAGTGGCGCCGCCGCGACCCGGCGACGGAAGTGGCGGTGCTGCCGTGCGGCCACTACTCAACGGGCCGCGCGCCGTTCAAGTTCCTGGACGGGTGGCACCTGGGACGGTTCCTGGCGAGGAGACTGTAGGGGGGCTCTGGGCTTCAGGCTCTCAAAGCCCAAAGCCCAAAGTCCAAAGCCCTCTACAGGAACCTCAGCAACCGCACGAGCGCATCGTAGAGGGAGCCGGCCAGGGATCGGACGAGGGGGGACACCTCGCCCGCATCCACGGACTCGGCCACCGTCACCGGATCGGTGAGCAGCAGCCAGACCGTGGCGCCGGCCATGACGAGAGCGAGGAGGCCGACGATGCCGACCAGGCTGAAGCTGAGACTGCCCAGGCCGGATCGCCGTTGAATCTTGACGTCCATGAATGGCCCAATCGCGAATCATACACCGATGGCCCTGGCGGAACGGGGGGCGTTCCGCCGGATGGCGCCGCGGGACGTGATCGGGAAAAACCTACCAGAGAGTTGTGACGAACGAACCCGCCAGGTGGTTCTTCCGC
>CAZUGF010000055.1:1880-32297 GCA_964619705.1 uncultured Bifidobacteriaceae bacterium | reverse complement strand
GAGGCGACCCTTCAGGGTCGCCTGGTCGAGGAGCTGGTCTCGGCGACGATCGAAGCCGGCCTCGAGGCCTGGCAGGACCCCCAGGTGCAGAAGACCGTCGAGCGCGAGATGGCGCAGGTCATGAAGGAGGTCGAGCGGGAGATCGCCATCGCGATCAAGTCCATCAGAATCCAGCCGTGATCCGCCGGGACGCGCCCGGCCGCGGCCGGGGAGCTAGAATGGCAGGGTGACCATTGCCGAGACTCTCCTGCCGGAGTTCGATCACGAGATGGGCGTCGCCAGGCGCCTGCTCGATCGCGTGCCCGACGAACAGCATGCCTGGAAGCCGCACGCAAAGAGCATGACGCTCGGCCGCCTGGCCGAGCACGTGGCCGAGCTGCCGATCTGGATCACGCGGATCGTCACGCGCGATGGGTTCGACCTGGCCACGCCGCGGCCCGAGGGGTACCGCACACCCGCGACGCGCGCCGAGCTGCTGGCCTTCTTCGATCGCAATGTCGCGGACGCCCGCGCGGCGCTCGCCGGCCGGAAGGACCCCGAGCTGCTGGCGCCATGGACCCTCGAGCGCGGCGGCGCCGCGATGTTCACCCTGCCCAGGGCGGGCGCGCTCCGCTCCATCGCGCTCAACCACCTCGTCCATCACCGCGGACAGCTGAGCGTCTACCTCCGCCTCCAGGACGTGCCCGTGCCCTCGATGTACGGGCCGAGCGCCGACGAAGGGGTGTAGCCGCAACCCGAGGCCGCTGCCCATGCGCGCCCTGCTCATCCCGGCCGCCATCCTCGTGTTCGTGGCCATCGCCACGCTCAACTCGGGCGGCTACCGCTACGGCGCATCGGACCAGGCCTTCTACATCCCGGCCATTGCCGATCAGCTCGACCCGGCCCTCTTCCCGCGCGATACGGCCCTCATCGGCCCGCAGGCCCGCTACTTCCTCGTCGACGAGATCGCGGCGGCCGCCATCCGCGCCACGGGCTGGCCGGTGGAGACGTGGTTCGGCATCGGCTACATCGTCTCGCTCCTGCTCCTCGGCCTCGCGCTCTGGGCTTTCGGCGACACGATCTACCGGACGCCGCTGGCGGCCTGCGCCTTCCTGGCTGCCGAAGCGCTGCGCCACCGCATCACGCGCACGGGCGTCAATACGCTGGAGGGCTACTTCCATCCGCGCGTGCTCGTCTTCGCCGTCGGCGTCGGGGCCATTGCCGCGTACCTCCGCGGCCATCCCTGGCTGGGGCTGGCCGGCATCGTCCTGGCGGGACTCCTGCACCCCACGACCGCCGCCTTCTTCGTCGTGTTCCTCGCCGTGGCCATCTGGACGACGGAGCCGCGCGCGCGGCTCGCGGTGGGCCTTGCCGCCGTGGCGGGCACGGCCGGCGCGGCGTGGCTCCTCCTGGCCGGGCCGATGCGGGAGACGCTCGCGCCGATGGACCCGGCCTGGCAGTCCCTCCTCGCCGCCAAGGACTACCTCTTCCCCACGCGGGACTGGTCGGCCGCGGACTGGCTCGCCAACCTGGGCACCGCGGCCATCGCGATCGGCGGCCTCGCCTACCGCGTCCGCCACGGCATCGGCAACGCGCGGGAGCGCGGCCTGCTGGCCGGCGCGGTGGCCCTGCTGGCCGGCTTCCTCATCACGCTGCCTGCCGTCGCCGCCGGCTCGGCGTTCTTCGTGCAACTGCAGATCTCGCGCGTCTTCTGGATCCTGGACCTCCTCGCCGTTGCCATCGTCGTGGCGCTGGTCGTGGACGAGCGCAAGGCGCACCCGGCGCGCGGGCGTCTCACCTGGCGGCATGCCGTCGCCGCGGCGCTCGTGGTGATGGCCCTCGCACGCGGTCTCTGGGCGACGCTCGTCGAGCACGCGGAGCGGGATGTCATCGCGTGGACGCTGCCCGACGGCGCCTGGACACGGGTGATCGAGTGGGCGGAGCAGCAGCCGGCGCGCGCGCACTTCCTGGCCGATCCCGGGCACGCCTGGCGCTTCGGGTCGCCGCTCCGCTACGCGGGCCGCGACGTGTTCCTCGAGGAGGTCAAGGACACGGCCATGGCCATCTACTCCAGGGACTCGGCGGCGCGCGTCATCGCGCGGCAGCGGGCGCTCGGCGATTTCGCGGCGCTCGATGCGGGCGGCGCCCGGCGCCTGGCGGCCCAGTACGGCCTGGACTACCTGGTCATCGATCGCGACCTGAACCTCCCGCTGGCTCACCGGGAGGGGCCGTTCCGCATCTACCGGCTCCGGCCGGTGTCGCCGTAGCCGGGATCCACTACAATCCGCGCCATGGCAGCATCCCTCTCGCGGCGGCACTTCGCGCGGCTCTTCGCGATCGGCGGATCGGCGGCCCTGTTCACGGACCCCGTGTGGGCGCGGCAGGCGCCCACGGCACCCCCGCTGGCGCCCGGCGGCCCCGCCGCCGGCGAGCCGTTCTGGGCCAGCGTGCGGGCCCAGTTCGTCATGCCGCCGGACCTGGCGGTGATGAACGCGGCCAACCTCTGCCCGGCATCGCGGCCGGCCCTGGACGCGCTCGCGCGGGAGACGCGCAGCGTGGACCTGGATCCCTCCCCCAACAACCGGGCCCGCCTGTACCCGGAGAAGGAGCAGACGCGCGCCGCGCTCGCGGCCTTCCTCCGCGTGGAGCCGGACACGGTCATCATCACGCGCAACACCAGCGAGTCCAACAACCTCGTCTCGAACGGCCTGGACCTCAAGGCCGGCGACGAGGTCATCGTCCACGCCGACAACCACCCGAGCAACCTGAACGCGTGGCGCGAGAAGGCGCGGCGCTTCGGGTTCACCGTGGTCGCGGTCGAGCAGCAGAACCCGCACCCGGGCATGGACGCCTGCGTCGAGGCGTTCACGCGCGCGATCACCCCGCGGACGAAGGTCCTGGCCTTCACGCACCTCACAAGCACGGTCGGCGACCTGATGCCGGCACGGGCCCTGTGCCGCGCCGCCCGCGAACGCGGCGTGCTGACACTCCTCGACGGCGCGCAGAGCTTCGGCCTGCTCGACGTGGACCTGTCGGACATCCAGCCGGACTTCTACTCCGGCAGCGCCCACAAGTGGCCGTGCGGCGCCCGCGAGTGCGGCGTGCTCGTCGTCAGCCGGGCGGCGCAGGAGAAGCTGTGGCCCACCATCTACAGCGCCTATGCGGGCGCCGTGGGCTTCTCACGCAGTTTCGAGGGGTTCGGACAGCGGGACGAGGCGACGATGATCGCGTTCCGCGAGGCGCTGGCGTTCCAGAGCGGCGTGGGACGCGCGGCCATCGAGCAGCGGTCACGGGCGCTCGCCACGCAGTTGATCGATGGGCTCGCCACGCTGCCGGGCGTCACCGTCTGGACGTCGCCGGACCCCGCGCTGCGCGCGGCGGTCGTGTCCTTCGTCCCCGGCACGCTCGACGCCGGCAAGCTGGCGGCCGCGCTCTACGAGAAGGACCGGATTGCCATCACGACCCGCGGCGGCACGGACCGGCCCGGCCTCCGGGTCTCGCCGCACTTCTTCAACAGCCCCGCCGAGGTCGATCGGCTGCTCGGGGCCCTGGGCGGGTATCTCAGGAACGGGCTCGGCTGAGACGGACGGACCGCGCGGTCGGCGGCCGCGTCCGTCTCGAACCGGAACGCTACGGCTTCGGGCCGGGATCGGCCGTCGGCGGTGTCGTGCGGACCGTCGGGTACGTGATGCCGAGCTGGTCCAGGTAGGTCGGGTACTTCGCCGGGTCGTAGTAGAACTTCCGCATCTCCTCGCGGTACTTGTTCAGGATCTCGGTGTTCAGCCAGGTCGGCGCGGGCGTGTCGGCCTTGATGAACGGGATGTACTTCACGTCCTTCGTCTGGACGTTCGTGAAGTAGTCCCACGAGGACTTGACGAGCTCCGGCGACGTCAGGATGTCCAGCACGGTCATCGCCTGCACCTTCGCGCCCGCCACGACGCCCTTGTGCGCGATGGGCGTGGCGCTGGCGATCGCGCTCGACCAGTTGTGCCCGGGCAGGCCGGGGATGTTCGAGGGATAGCGCAAGGTCACGGTCGGCAGGTTCCACGAGATGTCGCCGATGTCGTCCGAGCCGCCGCCGCGGTTGTCCTCCGGACGCACGGGCTGGCCGAGGTCCGAGACCTTGACGGCCAGGCCGGGCTGATCGGTGTTCCCGAGTTCCTTCTGCAGCGCCTTCGCCAGCGTCTGGTCCGCCTCGCTCCACGTCGGCAGGCCCACGCTCGTGATGTTGGCATACATCGTCTCGGCGATCGGCTTGTTGAAGTGCCGCGGGTACGCCGTGCCGAGGATGCGGGACGTCCACGTGGTGTTCGTCATGAGCGCCGCGCCCTCCGCCATCTTGTCGCCGATTTCCCAGAGCTCCTGGATGTGCGGCTGGTCGGTGTCGCGGAAGTAGAACCAGATGCTCGCGTTGCGCGGAACCACGTTGGGCTGGTCGCCGCCGTTGGTGATGATGGAGTGGGAGCGCTGCGAGAGCCGGAGGTGCTCGCGGCGGTAGTTCCAGCCCGCGCTCATCAGCTCCACCGCATCGAGCGCGGAACGGCCGCGCCACGGCGCGCCCGCGCTGTGCGCGGTCTCGCCTTCGAAGGTGTACTCCACGGAGATGAGGCCGTTGCCGCCGGCGTCGCCCCAGGACACGTCCAGGTTGTTGCCGACGTGCGTGAACAGGCAGATGTCGACGTCCTTGAACATGCCGTCGCGGATGAACCAGGCCTTGGATGCCACGAGCTCCTCCGCCACGCCCGGCCACAGCATCAGCGTGCCGGGCAGCTTCTCGCGCTCCATGATGTTCTTGACCGCGATGGCGGCCACGATGTTGAGCGGCACGCCCGTGTTGTGGCCCTCGCCGTGTCCCGGCGCCCCTTCGACGATCGGATCGTGGTACGCCACGCCCGGCTTCTGCGAGGCCTGCGGGATACCGTCGATGTCGGAGCCGAGCGCGATCACCGGCTTGCCGGACCCGTAGGTGGCGACCCACGCGGTGGGAATGCCGGACTGGCCGCGCTCGATGCGGAAGCCGTTCTTCTCCAGCACCGCGGTCAGGTACTTCGAGGTCTCCACTTCCTGGAAGCCGAGTTCCCCGAAGCTGAAGACCGAGTCCACCATCTCCTGCGCGAGCTTCGCCATGCCGTCCACCTGCTGGACCGCATCCTTCTTGAGGGCGTCCACGCGCCCGGCGGCAGGCTGGGCCGGAGCCGGCACTCCGGCCAGCAGCAGGATGGCAGGCACCATCCACAGGAATCGCATGCGTTCAATCATCGTTGTCCTCCGGAACGAGATCGCCTGCGCCGGCGCCGGCGGGCGGACCTCGACTGTCGAAGGATAAGATTGTAGCCGCTGCCCGTGGAAACAGTCCGAGTATCTCCGCCCGTGGCCGCGTCCATGCCCGCGGCGGATGCCTATCACCCGCTCCCGCGCTGGCGCGGCGGCCACCGCATGACGGTCTATGCCTGGGCGCGCCGCCGCACGTTCCCCGCCTTGCCGCCCGCCGAGCCGCGCTACTTCGACGTCGCGCCGGACGCCCGCGTGCTCGCCCACTGCAACTGGCAGCCGGACCGGCGGGCACGCCCGACGCTGCTCCTCCTGCACGGCCTGGAAGGGTCCAGCGAGGCGCACTACATGCGCGGCATGGCCGAGAAGGCATGGCGCCTGGGCTGCAACGTCGTCCGGCTCAACCAGCGCAACTGCGGCGGGACCGAGCACCTCTCGCGCGGCCTCTACCACTCCGGCCTGACGGCCGATCCGCTCGTCGTCCTGCGCGAGCTCATCGCCCGCGACGGCCTCCATCGATTCGGCATCGCCGGCTACTCGCTCGGCGGCAACATCGCACTCAAGCTGGCGGCCGAGCTCGGCGGCGAGGGCCTGCCCGAGGTGGCCGCCGTCGCGGCGGTGTCGCCCGTCATGGAGCTCGACGCGTGCGTCCGCGCCATCGAGCGCCGCGAGAACCGGATCTACGAGTGGAACTTCTGCCGGAACCTGCAGGCACGGATGCGGCGGAAGGCCATGGCCTTCCCCGGAGCATTCGACCTGGCGGGCCTGTGGAAGGTGTGGTCGATCCGCGGCTTCGACGAGCGCTATACGGCGCCGCACCACGGCTTCGACGGCGCGAGCGACTACTATCATCGCGCCAGCGCCATGCGGGTCATCGATCGCCTCGCGCGGCCGGCGCTCATCCTGAGCGCCGCCGACGATCCGTTCGTGCCGGCGGAGATCTTCCGGACGCCCGCCGTCGCGCGCCACCCCTGGATCACCACGCTCCTGCCCGCCTCCGGGGGCCACTGTGCGTTCGTCGAGCCGCCCCTCGCCGACGATGGCTACTTCGCGGAGCGTACCGTCGTCGGGTTCCTGACGGACCACCTGAACGGTGGTATCCTTCCGCGCGATCCCCGCTGAGGCGGGATCACCGGACGTCCGTCAACCGCGCGCTCAGTCGGCAGGTGCCCCATGCCCATCCGGGACTCACGCGTCGCGCTCGCCGTTCTCGCCGGCACGCTCGGCCTCCTCTCCCTGACCGTGCATCCCGGCGCCGCACAGGCGCCGGACGCGGCCGACGCCTGCGCCCGCGTCTGGCTGACGGACGGATCCCGCTACGAGGACTTCCTCCGAGCGGCCCAGGTCACCGGGCTCAAGGAGGTTCCCGTCGGCGTCACACGTCCCAGCCGCGCCTTCTTCACGCCGGGCGGCCTCGCGGACAGCATGGCGTGGAAGCCCATCAGGCCGGGCCTGCGGAACGGCTACTGGGAAAGCTACAAGTCCGAGGTCGCCGCCTACGAACTGGACAAGCTGCTGGCGCTCGGCATGGTGCCGCCCACGGTGGAGCGGCAGGTGCGCGGCGAGACCGGCGCCGGCATCCTGTGGATTGCACCGACACGGAGCTTCCGGGACATGGGCGGCGTGCCGGGACAGGGCGGAGTCTCCGGGCCTCCGCCGGCGCGGCTTGCGGACTGGAACCGTCAGATGGTCCGCGCCAAGATGTTCGACAACCTGATCGCCAACAAGGATCCCAACCTGGGCAACTGGCTCGTGGACGAGGACTGGCACCTGATCCTGATTGATCACTCGCGCGCGTTCACCACCATGCGGAACATGGTCCACGAGATGGGACGCGTCGATCAGGAACTCTGGGACCGCATCCGCGCCCTGGACGAGCCGACGCTCACGGCGGCACTCGGCCGCTGGCTGGGGCGCCGAGAGATTCGCGCCATCCTGGAGCGCCGGACGGCGATGGAAAAGGACGTCGCGAGCTACCTGGCCAGGGTCGGCGTGTAGGTCGGCGGCGTCCGCGCCCGGCTCACCTGCTCGTAGGCGTACCCGAACCCGAGAAGGTCCGCCTCGCTGTAGGCGCGGCCCATGAACGTCAGACCGAGCGGCAGCCCGTGGCTCTCCCCCATCGGCACGGTCAGGCTCGGCGTCCGCGCCACGGCGGCCATCCCGTACCCCGCGCCCACGAAGTGGTCGCCGAGCACGGGATCGGTCGGCCACGCCGGCGACACGCTCGGCGCCAGGATCGCATCCAGGCGGTTCGCGGTGAGCGCGGCGATCAGCCCGTCCTTCCCCGCCCGCGCCAGGGCCTCGTCCCGCGCCTTCAGGTACGCCGCATCGGTCAGCGGCCCCCTGGCCTGCGCCTGCTCGAAGATCTCCTGCCCGAAGATGGGCATCACCGTCTCGGCATGGGCGGCGTTCCAGGTGATGAGGCTCTCGAGCGATTCATGAACGGAGCCGCTCTCCTTGAGGTACCGGTTGAGGCCGTCCTTGAACTCGTAGAGCAGCACGGTGAACTCCGCATCGCCCCACTGGTTGTAGCCGGACACCTCCACATCCACGACCTCCGCGCCCGCCGCCCGGAGGACGTCCGCCGCCCGGTCCATCGCGGCGTCCACATCCGGGTGATATCCCATGGCCTGGCGGAGCATGCCGAGCCGGCGGCCCGCGAGGGCGTCGGCCCGGAGCGACGCCGTGTAGTCCGCCGGAATCCTGCCCTCGGCCGCGGGACCGGCCGGGTCTGCCGTGTCCACGGCAGCCATCCCGTTCATCAGCAGCGCGACGTCCGTCACGCTCCGCCCCATCGGACCGGCCGTGTCCTGTGAGATCGAGATCGGGATGATGCCGGTCCGGCTCACGACGCCGACCGTCGGCTTGAGCCCGACGAGGCCCGAGACGGAGGCGGGACAGATGATGCTGCCGTCGGTCTCGGTGCCGACGCCGATGGCCCCGAGGCTGGCGGCGATGGCCGCTCCCGTGCCGGCGCTGGACCCGCACGGGTTCCTGTCGAGCACGTAGGGGTTCTTCGTCTGGCCCCCGCGCGAGCTCCAGCCGGAGGTCGACCGCGTGGACCGGAAGTTGGCCCACTCGCTCAGGTTCGTCTTGCCGAGGATCACGGCGCCCGCGGCCTTCAGGCGCTCCACGACGAAGGCATCGCGCGCGGGGAGGTTGTCCGCCAGCGCCAGCGACCCCGCGGAGTTCGCCATGCCCGTGGCGTCGATGTTGTCCTTGAGGAGAATCGGCAGGCCGTGGAGCGGGCCGCGCACCCGTCCGGCCGCGCGCTCCGCGTCGAGCGCCGCCGCTTCCTCGAGCGCGCGCGGGTTGATCTCGATGACGCTGTTGATGGCCGGGCCGGCCTTGTCGATCGCCGCGATGCGATCGAGGTAGGCGCCGGTGAGGTCGCGTGACGTCAGCTCGCCGCGGTCCATCCGCTGCCGTGCCTCGTCGGCCGCCAGCTCTTCGACGTCGACGGACCGACCGGATGCGCGATCCGCGGGCGGCGCCTCCGTACCCGGCGCAGGTCCGCACGCCGCCAGCAGGACGGCGAGCACGAACGCCGCCGAGAGCTTTCTCACCACGCGTCCACGACCCTTCTGCTCATCGGCCCTCGAGCCGATCGATCATCATCTGTCCGAAGAGCGCGCCCCTGCCCGCGTCCTCGTGCTTGAAGTAGACGAACACGTCCGTACACCGCGACGCGAGCTCCTGCGCCACCCCGGTCCAGTGGTCGATGGCCGCGGCATCGTAGCCCTCGTCGCGCAGGCGCAGGTACGCGTGGTCCGCGGTCAGGAGCACGGGCGTCTCGCGCGTCTCGCTGTCGGCAATGCAGAGCGCGGCCCCGCGTGAGCGCAGGCACTCGTACACATCGTCGGACAGCCAGGAGTCGTGGCGGAACTCGAAGGCCGCCGCGGCCGTTGGGGGCAGCAGGGCCAGGAACTCGGCAAGGACGCCGACGTCCTTCCTGAACGTCGGCGGGAGCTGGAACAGGAGCGCGCCGCGCTGCGGCCCCAGTTCCGCTGCCGCGGCCACGAAGGCGGCAAGCGCGTCGGCGACGTCCGCCGGGCGGAGCCGCTTGTCGTGGGTGATCCGTTTGGGCGCCTTGAGGGTGAAGCGGAAGGCCGCCGGCACCTGACTGACCCACCCCGAGATGAGCTTCGGGGTGGGCATCCGGTAGAAGGTGTAGTTGATCTCGACCGTCGGAAAACGTCCGGCGTAGAAGCCCAGCATCTTCGCGGCGGGCAGCGTCTCCGGGTAGAAGCTGCCCTTCCACTCCGGGTAGTTGTAGCCGGAGGTCCCGACGAGGATCATCGCCCTACCAGCGGGGTTCCCGGCGGCCGCCGCCGCCGCCGTAGCCGCCACCGCCGCCGCGTCCACCACCGCCGCCGCCGAACCCGCCCGACTCCTTCGGACGCGCTTCGTTGACGACGAGCGCGCGGCCGTCGAACTCGTACTGGTGGAACTCGTCGATCGCCTTCTGCGCATCCTCGTCGTTGACCATCTCGACGAAGGCAAAGCCGCGGGCGCGTCCGGTGGACTGGTCCCGCATCACGCGGACGTTGTCCACCGCCCCGGCACGGCTGAACAGCGCGTTCAAATCCTCGTCAGTGGTCTTGTACGGGAGGTTGCCAACGTAGAGTCTGCGGCCCATGGAGCGCTCTGCCTTCTCGCGCGCGGGTCTAAGGAAGTGGACCACCGGACCGCGCGCACAGGCCCTGGTGCCGGGAAAGCGCGCGCAACGGGGGCCTGTGGGACCGATACCGACACCAACCTGCCTGAACCTGCGGGCTTTCTGATCGCTGGCGGAGTATAGCAGGAGCCCCCGCGTCGGGCGCAACCCCGGCCACGCACACTCCGTGCAGCCGACGGCTGGGGTACAGTCGTGTGCATGAAATCGTGTGCAGCCCGGGCCGCCCGTGCGTGGGCGGGTCAGGGCCTCCTCCTTCTCGTCCTCCTGGCGTCCGCCGCGTGCGGGGATGCGCCCGCGCCGGCGCGCGAGTACCAACTGAGCGGGCAGATCCTGGTCATTCGTCCCGAGACGCACGAGGTGCTGATCCGGCACGGTGACATCGAGGGGTTCATGCCCGGCATGACCATGCCGTTCAGGGTCCGCGACGCGGAACTCCTCACCAACCGCTCCGCCGGCGACCTCGTCACCGCCACGCTCGTCGTCACCGACGAGGCCGCGTGGCTCAGCACCCTGACGTCCACGGGGCACGCGCCGCTGCCGGAGGACGCCCCGGCGGCGCTGCCGGCCGCCACGGGTGTCCACATCCTCGCGCCCGGCGACACCGTGCCGGATACGCCGCTCGACTCCCCCACCGGCCCGATCTCGCTCGCCGAGATGCGGGGACGGGCGACGGCCGTTACCTTCATCTACACGAGCTGTCCGCTCCCGGATTACTGCCCGCTCATGGACCGGCGGTTTGCCGAGGTGCAGCGGCTGGCCGCGAAGGACGCCGTGCTCAACCGCCGCGTGGCGCTCGTCTCCGTGAGCTTCGATCCGGAGACCGACACCCCGGCGCGGCTCGGCGCGCACGCCCGGGCCATGCAGGCCGACCCGGACGTGTGGCGGTTTGCAACCATCGCGGACCCCGGCGACATGAGCCGCTTCGCGGCCACGTTCGGCGTCAACGTCATCCGCGAGACCGACGGCACCATCACGCACAACCTGCGTACGCTGGTGATCGATCCGGATGGGCGCGTGACCCACGCGCGCGACGGCAACACCTGGACCGCGGAGGAACTGCTGGCCGACCTGCGCGCGGCACTCGGGCGCTAGCGGCCCTCCGGCGAGAGCCGTGGCCGCTCGGTAGGTGCGGCGCCTGTCGCGCCATCGCGCACGGCAGGGGCGCCGGGGCCTGCGGACCTGGACTGCGGACCCGGACTACGGACGCGTGCCCTTCCGCGGGAGGAACTCCGGCGGCAGGGGCATCCAGGCCTCGCGGCCGCTGTAGTAGACCGGCTTGCGATCGCCGTGGGCGGCGCGGTACTCGCGGTAGCGCCGCTTCAGGACGCGGTAGCGGGCGTCGGAGGTCGGCAGCTTCACGTGCGGCCAGTCGATGAGCATCTGCTCGACCTTCCACACGTTGTGGAACGGCCAGCGCCAGTCGTAGGTGCCCATCGCCTCGGCCAGGTTGGCCACGCCGTAGCCCTTCACGCGGCCCGTGTCGTCCACGTACGGCTCCACGTAGCTCCGCGCCAGGGCACGCACGGTCGGGAACACGGCCTTGCGGCCGTGCAGCCCGGGATCGCGCGACCGGGCAATGGATCCCCACCGTCCGCGAGACCGGTAGACGAAGATCACGTGGTCCAGGTTGTCCTGCGACTCGAAGCTCATCGCCAGGGGCGGAAAGCCGTGCTGCTCGAGCACGACCGCGGCAAACAGCACCGCCTCCAGGCAGTGCGCCGTGCCGGATGCGACAACGCCGCGGAAGCTGCGGAGCGTCTCCCCGCCGCGCTCGGTGTTGTAGGGCAGCGCGTTCAGCCAGGCCTGGACGAGCGACGGCCGGCGGAGACGCGCGATCAGTCGGCGCTCAACGGCCGTCAGGGCGGGCAGGGGGACGCGGCTGGCCACGGGGTCAGGGTGATCCGTCAGGGAAACGCGGTCGTCGGGCGGGACCGTCAGTCCAGGTCGAAGCCGCGGATGGGCTTGGTGACCGGTTCCTTGTTCGCCTGGCGCAGCGCCTCCTCGAAGCGCCTGGAGAGCGCGTCGCCCTTGGTCTTCTCGGACTGCACGGACTGCTCGAAGAGCGCCTCGCGGCGCGCGGCCTGCTCCGCGAGGATGCGGTCCGCCTCGCTCAACTCCGGCCGGTTGGGGTTGACCGGCGCCTCGTGCGACACGACGCGGCCCAGGTTGACGTCGATGACCAGCGCCGCCCCGCAGCAGGGGCAGGTGACTTCCCGTTCGCTCTCGAGCCGTGCCATTTGCCGTTCCCTCCGCCTTCCATCAGACTACTGGAAATGCCTGATGGAAGTGTATGGCGGTAGGCCAGCGGCCCGCCGGGCCGGATGACGTCCGGCTGACCGAGACCATCCGCGTGGCCACCTACAACATTCACCGCGGGCGCGGCCTGGACGGCCGCACGCGGCTCGAGCGCATTGCCGCCGTCCTCGCCACCATCGACGCCGACATCGTCGCGCTCCAGGAAGTGGTCGGCGCCAGCCCGCTCAAGCCCGGACAGGCGGCGGAACTGGGCGCGGCACTCGGCATGGGCTGGGTCATGGCGCCCACGCGCCACCTGCGCGCGGCGCTCTTCGGCAACGTGGTCCTGAGCCGGTTCCCCGTGCGGCACCACGTGCAGCACGACCTGACGTGGAAGACGTGCGAGCCGCGGAACGTCCAGCGCGTGGACCTCGACGTGGGCCCCCACGCCCTGCACCTCTACAACGTCCACCTCGGCACGGCCCTGCTCGAGCGCCGCCACCAGGCCGCACGGCTCGCCGCCCTCGTCCACGACAAGCGCGTCGTCGGCCCGAAGATCGTGCTCGGCGACTTCAACGAGTGGGCGCGCGGCCTCGCGACCGACATCCTGGCCGAACGGCTGGACAGCGTGGACCTGCGCCAGCACCTGCGCCGCCGCGGCACCTACCCCGGGTTCTTCCCCATCCTGCACCTGGACCACATCTACTTCGAGGGCAAGGTGGAGGTCCTCCGCGTCGCCCTCCCCCGCGACCGCCTGACGCTCGTCGCCTCGGACCACCTCCCGCTGGTGGCGGACCTGCGTATCGGGTTCTAGACGCGGCCCGGAACGTTCCACCTTCCGGAAGCGTTCGCAGAGGCGACCCTTCAGGGAGCGCTCGTGGAGGCGACCCTTCAGGGTCGCCTGACGCACCCGCTGGACGCAAGATATCCTTGTGATATCATTCCGCTATCTCACCCAGGAGGCACTCGCCCATGATTCGAGAACGCGACACCCACGGCGTCCCCGGCCTGCCCGTCCTGTTCGGCCTCATCCTGACCATCGGGGCCTTCGCCTGGCTGCTGACGAACGGCATCCAGCGTGACGCGCCACAGGTGATCATGACCGCCATGGCGGGTGTGGTGACGGGGACGTTCCTGCTGTTCGGCCTGTTCACGGTCAACCCGAAGGAGGCGCGGGTGCTGCAGCTCTTCGGCCGCTACGTGGGCACGGCCCGCGTCCCGGGCCTGCGCTGGTCGAACCCGTTCTACACGCGCAAGAAGGTGTCGCTCCGCGTGCGCAACTTCGAGAGCTCCCGCCTCAAGGTCAACGACCTCGAGGGCAACCCCATCGAGATTGCAGCCGTCGTCGTCTGGCAGGTCGTCGAGACGGCCGAGGCCGTCTTCGAGGTGGACGACTACGAGAACTACGTGCACGTGCAGAGCGAGTCGGCCCTGCGGAACCTGGCCACGAGCTATCCCTACGACGCGCACGCGGAGAGCGCCGTCTCCCTGCGCGGCAACACCCTGGCGATCGCGGAGCACCTCAAGACGGAGATCCAGGACCGGCTCACCCGGGCGGGCGTGGAGGTGATCGAGTCGCGCATCAGCCACCTCGCCTACTCCCCCGAGATCGCGGCGGCCATGCTCCAGCGCCAGCAGGCCGGCGCCATCATCGCGGCGCGGCAGCTCATCGTCGAGGGCGCCGTGGGCATGGTCGAGATGGCGCTCGGCATGCTCTCGCAGAAGTCCATCATCACGCTCGACGAGGACCGCAAGGCCGCGATGGTCAGCAACCTCCTGGTCGTCCTGTGCGGCGACCGCAACACCCAGCCGGTGATCAACACGGGGACGATCTACCAGTGACCGTGCCCATCCGGCGGCAGGAGGCCGGGCGCCGAGCGGAGGGCGCGCCGAGTGGCTGAGCGCAAGCCCTTCCTGCTGCGCGTCGACCCCAAGCTCCTCGAGGCCGTCCAGCGCTGGGCGAACGACGATCTGCGCAGCCTCAACGCCCAGATCGAGTTCCTGCTCCGCCGGGCGGTCGAGGAGCGCCGGCGCGGGAAGAAGCCGACGTAGATGCCGTTCACGGCGGCAGGCAGGCCGTCCGCGTGCCCGCGCCTGCCGGCCGTCCCCGTCCGCCGAACCTGACAGCCGCAGATCCGTCCAAGCCTGATAATTCGGAGAGTCGGATGTGAGTGGATTGATTTTCGCCTTTCTTTCGCATAAAGTGCGTGCTCCTGAGGATGCCCTGTGAGTGATTCGCGTGACGATCTGGCGGCCTTGCGCATCGAGCGCGAGCCGCTGCGGACCGATGGCCGGCGGTGGACGGGCTGGCTGCTCCTGCTGGTGCTCCTGGCCGGCGCCAGTGCCGGGGCCTGGGTCTGGGCGACGCGGGAGCGGCCGATCTCGGTGGAGGTGGTGGCGGTGACGGAGCGTGCGGCCGGATCCCAGGCCGCCGTCCTCAACGCGTCGGGCTATGTCACCGCCCGGCGGCGGGCCACGGTCTCCTCCAAGGTCACGGGCAAGGTGATCGAGGTCAACGTGGACGAGGGCATGGCGGTGCGGCAGGGCCAGGTGCTCGCGCGTTTGGACGACGCGGCGGTGCGCGCGGCGCTGGCGCTGGCGATGGCCCAGCTCGAGGCGGCAAAGCAGGCCGTCCCCGAGACCGAAGTGCGCCTCGACGAAGCGCGCCTGACCCTCAACCGGCGGACGCAGCTCGATCGCGACGGCCTGACGACGGCCGCGGAGCTCGATCAGGCGCGGGCGGAGGTCAACTCCCTCGTCGCGCGGCTGGGCTCGGTCCGCGAGCAGATTGCCGTCGCGGAGAGCCAGGTCGGGGTGCAGCGGGCCGCGCTGGAGGACATGGTCATCCGCGCGCCGTTCAGCGGCGTGGCAATCTCCAAGGACGCCCAGCCCGGCGAGATGGTGTCGCCGGTGTCGGCCGGCGGCGGGTTCACACGGACGGGCATCTGCACGATCGTGGACATGGAATCGCTCGAGATCGAAGTGGACGTGAACGAGAGCTACATCAACCGCGTGACGTCCGGGCAGCCGGTGTCGGCGGTGCTCGACGCGTACCCGGACTGGCAGATTCCGGCGCAGGTCATCACGATGGTGCCAACGGCCGACAGGCAGAAGGCCACCGTCCTGGTCCGCATCGGCTTCACGGCCCTGGATCCCCGCATCCTGCCGGACATGGGCGTCAAGGTGACGTTCCTCCGGGAGGACGCGCCGGACGCGCGCGCGTCTCGTCCGGTGACGCTCATCCCCGCCGCGGCCGTGCGGACGACCAACGGCACGAGCCACGTCTTCGTCGTGCGGCAGGACACCGTGGAGCGCCGGGCCATCCAGACGGGCGGCACCGACGGCGACCGTCTCGAAGTGACGGCCGGCCTCACGAGCGGCGAGCGCGTCGTGGTGTCGCCGCCGGCGGAACTCGCCGAGGGCGCGCTCATTCTCGTCAAGTAGGAGCCGATTCTTCATGGATGCTCTGGTCCGAATCAGCGGCGTGCACAAGTTCTTCACCCGGGGCGCGGAGCGCATCGACGTGCTCAAGGGCGTCAACCTCGACATCCCGCCGGGTGACTTCCTGGCCCTCATGGGCCCGTCGGGCTCGGGCAAGACGACGCTGCTCAACCTGATGGGCGGGCTCGACCAGCCGTCGGGCGGCGCGGTGGAGATTGCCGGCACGAACATCGCGCAGCTCTCCGGCGGCCAGCTCTCCCGCTGGCGCGCGCACCACATCGGGTTCGTGTTCCAGCTCTACAACCTGCTGCCGGTGCTCACGGCGGAGCGGAACGTGGACCTGCCCCTGCTGCTCACGAAGCTGTCGAAGGCCGAGCGCCGCAAGCGCGTGGCCATCGCGCTCAAGGTCGTGGGCCTGGCGGACCGCGCGCGCCACTACCCGCGCCAGCTCTCGGGCGGGCAGGAGCAGCGCGTGGGCATCGCGCGGGCCATCGTCACGGACCCCACGCTCCTGCTCTGCGACGAGCCGACGGGCGACCTGGACCGCAAGGCCGGCGACGAGATCCTCGATCTCCTGCAGACGCTCAACCGCGACCACGGCAAGACCATCGTGATGGTGACGCACGATCCGCGCGCGGCGGAGCGGGCCACCCGGACGCTGCACCTCGAGAAAGGCGTCCTGATGGAGAACCAGGCATGAAGTACGTCCCGCTCCTCTGGAGCAGCCTGTGGCGCAAGAAGACGCGCACCGTCTTCACACTCCTGTCCATCTTCATCGCCTTCCTGCTGTTCGGCCTGCTGATGGCCATCCGCACGGCGTTCACCTTCGGCGTGGACATCGCCGGGCTCGATCGCCTGGTGCTCATCCACAAGGTGAGCCTCATCATGCCGCTGCCGGTCTCCTACCTGGACCGGCTCCAGTCCACCGAGGGCGTGGAAATCGCGACGCACAACTCGTGGTTCGGCGGCGTCTACCAGGACCCGTCCAACTTCTTCGCGCAGATCGTCGTAGAGCCGGAGCCCTTCCTGGAGATCTACCCGGAGTACCGGCTGCCGCCGGAACAGTTTGCCGCGTGGCAGGCCGATCGCCAGGGGGCGGTGGTCGGCGTGGATCTCGCCAACCGCTTCGGCTGGAAGCTCGGCGACCGCATCCCCATCCAGGGCACGATCTGGCAGCCGAAACAGGGGACCGTCTGGGAGTTCAACATCGTCGGGATCTACGACGGGGAGCCCGGCGTGGACAAGACGCAGTTCTTCTTCCGGTACGACTACCTGGACGAGAACCGCGCGCAGGGCGCCGGCCTGGTCGGCTGGTATGTGGTGAAGATCGCGGATCCGTCCCGCGCCCAGGAAATGGGCGACCGCTTCGATGCGATGTTCGCCAACTCCTCCGCCGAGACCAAGACGACGACGGAGAAGGGGTTTGTCGAGGGGTTCGCAAACCAGGTCGGCGACATCGGGTCGATCATGATCGCGATCCTCGCCGCGGTGCTCTTCACGATGATCCTCGTCGCCGCCAACACGATGGCGCAGTCCGTCCGCGAGCGCACGAGCGAGGTCGGCGTGCTCAAGACGCTGGGCTTCTCCAACGCCTCGATTCTCGGCCTCGTGCTCGGCGAGTCCGTCCTGATCGCCGTCATCGGCGGCGGCCTCGGCCTGCTCGTCTCCTGGCTGTTCATCCGCCAGGGCGATCCCACCGGCGGCATGCTCCCCATCTTCATGCTCCCGACGCGGGACCTGATCCTGGGCGCCGGGCTCGTCGCCTCGCTGGGCGTCATCGCGGGGCTGCTCCCCGCGCTGGGCGCCATGAACCTGAAGATCACCGACGCGCTCAGGCGCAACTGAGACATCCGAGGAGACGCGCGTGTTCAGCTGGATCAGTCAGACGATCGCGGTGACCGCACTCAACCTGCGCACCATTCCCCAGCGGCTGGCCTCGTCGGGCGTGGCCATCGTCGGCATCGCGGGCGTCGTCGTGGTGCTGGTGTCCGTGCTGTCGATTGCGGCGGGCTTCACGGCGGCCATGCGGGGCGCCGGCTCGGAGTCGCGCGCGCTCGTGATGCGCAGCGGCGCCGACAGCGAGATGACGAGCGGCCTCAGCGGCGGCGAGGTGGACGTGATCCGCCAGGCGCCGGGGCTGCGGCGCGACGGGCAGGCGGCGGTGGCCTCGGCCGAACTCTACGTGATCATCGACGTCCCCAAGGTCGGCACGAGCACGCCCGCCAACGTGCCGATGCGCGGCATCGATCGATCGGCGCTGCTCGTGCGCGACGAGGTCGCGCTCGTCGAAGGACGCATGCTCGAGTTCGGCACGAACGAGATCGTCGTCGGACGCGGGGCGAGCGTCAACTTCGCGGGCCTCACCCTCGGGAGCGAGCTGCGCTCGGGGCAGGACACGTGGCGCGTCGTCGGGGTGTTCGAGGGCGGCGGCGTGGCGGAGTCCGAGATCTGGTGCGACGCGCGGGTCCTGCAGGGCGCCTACCGGCGCGGCAACACCTTCCAGACCGTGCTGGCCCGCCTGGACTCGAGCGAGAGCTTCACGACGTTCCGGGATTGGCTGACGTCCAACCCGCAGCTCAACGTGCAGGTCCGGCGCGAGACCGAGTACTACGCGCAGCACTCGCGCGCGATGAGCGGGCTCATCCAGGGCGTCGGGTTCGGGATTGCCGCGCTGATGGGCATCGGCGCCATCTTCGGCGCCATCCTCACGATGTACACCGCCGTCTCGACGCGTTCCCGCGAGATCGCCACCCTGCGCGCGCTGGGCTTCAACACGACGTCGGTCGTCGTATCGGTCCTCGCCGAGTCGCTGGCGCTCGGCGCCATCGGCGGCGTCATCGGCGGGATCCTGGCCTACGTGACCTTCAACGGGTACCAGACGTCGACGATGAACTTCTCGACGTTCAGCCAGGTCGCGTTCGCGTTCCGGGTGACGCCGCAGCTGCTGGGGCTGGGACTGGTCTATGCGCTGGTGATGGGACTGGTCGGCGGGCTGTTTCCCGCGATCCGTGCCGCGCGCCTGCCGATTCCGTCGGCGCTGCGGGAACTCTGAGACAGGGCCCCGGCCAGGTCTCTGCTAGCCCTCTTCCTCGAACTCCCCTTCTTCGAGGGGGCCGAGGCGCGTCGAGGGACGCAGGGCTTCGCGGTAGTCGTACAGCGGGAGGCCGGCCACGTGGCAATGGTTCACGCACCCCGGCGCCTTGTCCGCGAGGACGACGAGCACGGGACTGCCGGCCGTGCCCTCGCGAAACGAGAGCCGGCACCCACACGCCAGACGAGCCGCTGTGAACCCCTTCAGCATGACCTGTTCGAATGATACTACAGGAGCGCCTTGATCTCTTTCTCGAAGACGGCCTTCGGCGCGATGCCCATGTGCCTGCGGCACACCTTGCCATCGCGCGAGATCAGGAACGACGCGGGGATGCCGTAGATGGGGCCGTACGCGTCCTGGACGTCCTCGCGGCCGAGGCCGAGCAGGATCGGGTAGTTGATCTTGTACTCGTTCGCGAACGCGCGCGCCTTGTCGGCCGGATCGTCCACGGAGAGGCCGATGACGACGAGGTCGTCCTTGTACTCGTTCTGGAGTTCGACGAAGCCCGGGATCTCCGCCTTGCACGGCCCGCACCACGTCGCCCAGAAGTTGAGCAGGATCACCTTGCCCTTGTGCGACGCGAGGGAGACCTCCCGGCCGTCCAGGTCCGGCATCGTGAAGTCCAGCGCGGCGGGCCTGGCGTCGGCCATGCACGCGCCGGTGTCGTCCGCGTCCTCGCCGCCGTGCGACACCACCGGCACGATGATGCCCGGCGCCGCGGCGACGCCGGTCTCCATCTCGATGTCGTGCTCCCAGATGAACGGCACGCTGATCGCGATGAGCGCGATGAGCGTGGCCGCAAAGGCCACGAGCCGGACGGTCCCGCTTGGAGCAGTGCCGGGGGCAGCCTGATCGGTGGGCTCGTAATCCATTTGTCTATTCTGCCTCATTCCGATCTTTGGATGCCACGGCCGGGCCGGACGGTCCCGGCCGGTGTGCACGGGCCCCTCCGGATGGGCCATGATGGGGCACGCAGGCGGATGTCTGGGGGAATGGACAGGGTGTCCCCTCGCTGCAGCACGGGGACCGGCCGGAGCGGGTCCTCGTCCGGTCGGGAGGACAGCCGGGGGCAGGATCGGATCTTGCTGTCGCCCGCCGTCGAGACCGCGCGATTGCGGCTGTCGTCGCAGGATCAGTAAGATGCTCCGAGGAGAATGGCTATGCGGCTCACCATCCTGACTCTGCTGGCGGCGCTCGTCACGGCTCCGGCAGCGGAAGCTCAGACGGGCTACATCCCCTATTTCGGCAAGAACGCCATCCGCTACGACAAGTTCGACTGGCACATCTACCAGACGGACCACTTCGAGATCTACTACTACCCGGAGATCGAGGAGCACCTGGAGCGGATCGCGGGCTACTCCGAGAGCGCGTACCAGCACGTCAGCTCCGAGCTGAAGCACGACCTGGCGTTCAAGGTCCCGCTCATCCTGTTCACGACGAGCGCGGAGTTCTGGCAGCAGAACGTGATCCCCGGCGCCGCGCAGGAAGGCGTCGGCGCCTTCGCGGAACCGAGCCGCAGCCGCATCGTCATGCCGATCGACGAGCCCTCGGACCTCCTCTACCGGCTCATCACCCACGAGCTGACGCACATCTTCCAGTTCGACATCATCCCGACCGGGCTCATCCGCCGCAACATGCCCCTGTGGACGATGGAGGGCATGTCGGACTACATGACGGGCTACTGGCGCCCCCTGGACCTGATGACCGTCCGTGACGCGGCCGTCTCCGACATCATCCCGAAGATGAGCGAGATGGAGGACTACGGCGGGTTCAGCAACCCGCGCCTCATCTACAACCTCGGCCACGCGGCGTTCGAGTTCATGGAGGCCCGGTGGGGCAAGGAAGGCGTGCGCCAGTACGTCTTCGCGCTGCGCCGCAGCGTCATCGGCGGGAGCGACGATGCCTACCAGGAGGCGTTCCAGATTTCCGCGGAGGAATGGGACCAGCAGTTCGATCGCTACATGAAGGAGCGGTTCAAGCCGTTCCGCGACAAGGAGCGGCCCGGCGACTACGGCCGCGACCTCGCGCCCGACCCGCGCAAGAGCCGGTTCAACAACGTCCTCTCCATCGAGCCCTCGCCCTCGGGCGATCTCCTGGCCGCCATCACGGCCAACGGCCGCGACCGCGAGCTCGACATCGTCCTCGTCTCCACCAGGGACGGCGAAATCATCCGCAACCTGACGAGCGGCTTCGACCAGAGCATGGGGTTCGAGTACATCGCGACGTCGGGCGGCCGGTGGATGGCCGTGCCGTGGATGTCGTGGGCGCCGCAGGGCGACCGGCTGGCCTACTTCGTCCGGACGGAGAAGGACCGGACCCTGATCGTGCAGAACGTCGTCACGCGGCGGATCGAGCGGCGCATCGACCTGAACACGATTGACGCGCCCGAGTCACCCGACTTCTCGCCGGACGGGCGGAGCGTCGTGTTCTCCGGGATGCAGAACGCCTCGGCGGACATCTTCCGCGTCGACCTCGCGAGCGGCGCGCTGACCAAGCTGACGAACGGACGGCTGGCGCACTACTCGCCGACCTGGTCCCCCGACGGGACGTTCATCGTCTACCTCGCGCGCGTCAGCGGCAACGAGAAGCTGTTCAGGATGGACGCCGACGGCGGCAACCCGGTGCAGCTCACCTTCGGCACGCACGACGAGGGCGGCGCGCAGTTCCTGGATCCCCGGACGCTGATCTTCTCGTCCACCGGCGTCAACCCGGCCGAGCCGCTGGAGCCGGAGGTCGCGCGCAACGGGCAAATCTACAACCTGTGGACGCTCAACCTCGACACGCACGAGCTCAAGCAGTACACCGATGCGCTCACCGGCAACCTCTCGCCCGTCGTGCTGCGGGAGGGCACCGACCCGCGCATCGCGTTCGTCACGTATCTCAAGGGCGACTACGGCCTCCACATCCTCGAGCGCCGCGACGAGATCACGACCGTCGCGTCCGAGGACTTCGGCTCACCCGGGCCGATCGTGGACTTCCAGGCGCCGCTGACGCACACCCTGATCCAGGACAACGCCAAGAAGAAGGGCCGATTCGAGAAGATGTACCTGGAGGGCCGGCCGCCGGTGGCGCTCGGCGTCACGAGCGGCGGCGACGTGTTCGGCGGCACGCAGGTGACGTTCACCGACGTCCTCGGCGATCAGCAGTTCAACCTCTTCGCCTCGTCCGTGTCGCAGTACCGCACGCTGTCGCTCACCTGGCTGAACCTCGAGAACCGCCTGACGTGGGCCCTCCAGGGATACTCGCAGTCGCAGTTCTTCTACGGACAGCTCGAGGGGATCTTCTACGACCCCTCGTTCAGCGGCTTCATCGACCGCGACTACGCCGTGGCTACGCGCACCATCCGCGGCGGGACGGCGTTTGCCATCTACCCGTTCAACCGCTACCGCCGCGTGGAGGTCTTCGGCGGGTTCAACCAGTACAGCGAGGAGTTCAACGATCCGGACCTGGAGGCCTACTCCGAGCAGTTCCAGGAGGAGAACTTCGGGCGGCAGCTCTTCAACAACGGCACCATGGTGCCGCTCGGCGTCGCGTTCGTGCAGGAGACCACCATCTTCCGGGAGTTCGGTCCGCTCACCGGCAGCACGATGCGCCTCGCCTACGAGGTGGCCCCGAAGATCGGCAACTCGCTGTCGCGCCAGACCTTCGACGCCGACGCGCGCAAGTACTTCCGGATCGGCGGCACGGGCCTCCTGGCCCTGCGCGCCCGCGGGTTCAAGAGCTGGGGCAACAACCCGGACTTCATGTTCTTCGGCGGCAACGGCGAGCTGCGCGGCTACGACTACCTGTCCTTCGTCGGGCAGAACGCCTTCTTCATGAACGCCGAGCTGCGCTTCCCGCTCATCAACGCGATGGCCACACCCATCGGGATCCTCGGCGGCGTGCGCGCCGCGTTCTACTTCGGCGTCGGCGGCGCCTCGTGGGAGAACCAGTCCTTCAAGTTCTCGAACAGCAGCGCGGAAGTGTTGAACCCGGTCATCGGCTTCGACGGGGACCAGCAGCCCATCTACGGCGAACCGATCCTGGTCGACGGCTTCCGCCTGCAGGACGCCCGCGGCTCCTACGGGCTCGGCCTGCAGACCTTCGCCCTCGGCTTCCCCATCCATTTCGACTGGTCGTGGAAGACGCTCTTCAACAAGGACTGGGAGAACGTCGTCTACTCGCTCCAGGGCGGCAGCTCGGCATTCCGCAAGCCGAAGTTCGCGGTGTGGATCGGCTACGACTTCTAGGACCTCCAGGCCGGACCGCCCCCCGGCCTTCCCTCAGCGCCCGCCCGGGAACGTCCCGGGCGCCGTGCCTGACGCGGGAACGACACCAACTGAGGCCGGACACGCGCGGCCGCCGGCGCATGGGTGCGCGAACGCGCCGCGTCCGTGAGGAAGACGGGCTGACGCCGGACGTCAGTTGGTGGACGTCGCCGGCGACATCCGGAGTTCGCTGCGATCGAGATCCAGCGCCACGCGGTACGGGCTCAGGAACCGGTGCCCGACAATCCCTCCCAGCTCGAAGCCCAGGAGCACGCTCGGCGCACGGAGATTGAGCACGACGACGGCGAAGTTGCGGAAGTCCACGGTGTCGGCAAAGCGGAGGCTGACGCCGGGGAGCAGGAACGCATCGCGATCCCACCCCGAGGTGCCGTAGACGCGCAGCGCGATGCGCCGCACGGGCTGCACGTTGATGGCCTCGGCGGTCGACGTGCTGATCGAGATGACCTCCCCGCCCGTGTCCACCACGAAATACGCGGGGTGCGACTCGTTGATCAGCCCCTTGACGAGGGAGAGCCGGTGGTGCCGCATCGGCAGCCGCACCTCCACGTCCTCGTCCGGCAGTGTGCGCCCCATCGTCAGGCGCCGCGTGCCGTAGTCGATGATCATCGACATGCCGAGCGCCAGCGGCGAGAAGCTCTCCATCTCGCGCTTCGGCAGGCCCCGCAGGGCGGGCGCCTTGATCATCACGGGCACGTTGCTCAGCTTCATCGTGCCGATCTCGAGCGTGTCCATCCGCCCGAGCTGCAGGCCGCGCAGGCCCACCTCGCCGACGCCCGCGCTGAGCGTGTAGGTGATCGGCCGCACGCCCGCGGCGGACGCCGTCTGCCGCGAGATGGTGGTCTGCTCGGACCCGGTGTCCAGCACGAAGTCCTGCAGCCGCCGTCCGTTGACCCGCGCCTTGACGATCACCTTGTCGTCCACGAGGCGGAAGTCCACGGTGTGCAGCTGCCCGGCCACCGTGTCGTCCGTGGCAATGGGCTCGCGTTCGCCGAACGATCTGAGGAACCGGATCTGCGAGCGGGACCACGCGGCCTTCTCGCTGCGATCCTTGTTGGGCAGGAGGTTGACGTAGTTGGTGTAGGCCGATGCCGCCTGCTCGTAGCGGCGCATGCGCTCGAAGATGGAGCCGACCGTGTGGTGGACCTCGCCGTCGCGGGGATTCGCCTTGAGGGCCGCCTGCGCGGACTCCATGGCCTCATCCAGCCGGTTGTGCGAGGCCAGCGCGCGCGCCAGGCCGTGGTGCGCGCGGGCCGAGTCCGGCAGGAGCGCGAGCGCATCGCGGAACTCCTGCTCCGCCTCGTCGAACAGGCCCGCGGACCACAACGCGTCCGCGTGCACGGTCATCGCCTCGGGATTGTCCGGCGCCAGCCGGCGGAGCGTGACCGCCTCGCGCTGCGCCTCGGCAAACTCCCCGATCCGCAGCGCGGACTTGACCACGCCGATGCGCGCGGGGATGGCAATCGACGGGTCCTCCGCGGCAGTCGCGCGCCGGAAGACCTCGAGGGCCTCCGCGTACCGCGTTTCCTCGAAGAGCAGGTTGGCCAGCTGGAGCTGCACCGCACCGTCATCGGCAGCGGCGCCCCCCCGCGCACCGGTCACGAGTGCCACACTCAGGGCAAGAACGAGCAGCGGCAGGCGGAGTGGTGTCGGCATACCAACCCTCTCTGGAATGCACCGGCCCGGAAGGTGTGCGCCCGGGCCGGGCCCGCCGGTATTCTACTTCTGATAGTGGGTCGCGTTGACCTCGATGTAGCTGGCCCACTTGTCCGGCACTTCGTCCAGCGCGAAGATCGCCTCCACCGGGCAGGCCGGCACGCAGGCCCCGCAGTCGATGCACTCGTCCGGATGGATGTAGAGCTGCGTCTCCCCCTCGAAGTCCGATTCGTCCTTCCGCGGGTGGATGCAGTCCACCGGACAGACGTCCACGCACGCCGTGTCCTTCGTCCCGATGCACGGTTCACAGATGATGTATGCCACGTTTACCTTCCTCCCACGCTGCGCCCAATCGTCACGCCGTCCCTTCCAGCGGCGGCGGCAAGTAGCCCAGACGCTGTGAGATACGGCGAGCGAGTTCCCAGACACCCTTCTGGTGCCCGGTCAGAATCGGCCGATCGTCGGCCCCATGCCCGAACAGTCCCACGCGGGCCACTTCGTGGCCGGTGTAGTCCTGCACGGGCGCACACGTACAGAAAAGCCGGTGCAGCGCATCCGGCTCCACGGGCGGCGGCCCCAGGCGGATGACCACGGCTTCCGGCGCCGCCACTTCGTCCCGGGTCGCCAGACGCAGGCAGCTCAGCCGCCGCGTGGCCTGGCGCGGCGAGAAATACAGCGCGCAGTGCGACGGCATCTCCCGGCCGTACACCGTGTGCATGGCCACTTCGTCCGGCCCCGAACGCCAGAGGTAGGTCACCTCGCCGCTCGCCGGGATGGCGATGAACCCCCGGTGCGTGGTCCCCAGCACGTACTCGCGCATGAACGGATACGCGTGCAGCCGCAGTTCCGACCGCCCAAGCGCCCGGAAGCTGAGATCCAGCATCTTCAGCGTCAGGGCATACCGGCCGGTCTCCTCGTCCTGGCGGACGTAGCCGCGGCGACGCAGCACGCCGAGAAGCCGGTGGACCGTGGACGGCGGCTGCCGGAGGGTCCGGGCAAGGTCCGACAGGACCATGCCCCGAGGCTGGCCGCTCAGCAACTCGCACACCTCGAGCGCCTTGTCCACCGACGTCGGGGCCGGAACCGCCCTCCCCGCCGCCTCATCGTCTTCCGTACCTGGTTCGCGTCTTGATTCCACTATGCGGAATGGAGTTTCAAAAACAGATCTTCTCGCTGATCCCCTTCCCTGTCAAGGCGTAACGGCTTACGATGGCACCTTCTCGTCGTGGTGAACCCCCTCATCGGACAGACACTCGGGCATTACAAGGTCATCGACCAGATCGGCGTCGGCGGCATGGGTATCGTCTACCGTGCGCAGGACACGAAACTGGGACGGCAGGTCGCGCTCAAGGTCCTGCCCACGGGGAGTGCCTCCAGCCACGAAGCCGTCGAGCGCTTCCGCCGCGAGGCCCGGACCGCCTCGGCCCTCAACCACCCGAACATCTGCACCATCTTCGGCTTCGACGAGCAGGACGGCCAGTGCTACCTGACGATGGAGTTGCTCGACGGTGAGCCGCTCGACAGCCGGCTGTCCGGCCGTGCGCTGGACCTTCAGCCGCTGCTCGACATCGGCATCCAGGTCACCGACGCGCTGGACGCGGCGCACAGCGAGGGCATCCTCCACCGCGACATCAAGCCCGCCAACATCTTCATCACGCGGCGCGGGCAGGTGAAGGTGCTGGACTTCGGCCTCGCCAAGCTCGCGTCGAACGCGCGGCTTTCGACGCATGGCGGCCTCGAGACCGTCGCGCCGGATCACTTCTCGAGCGTCGTGGGCACGACGGTGGGCACGATTGCCTACATGTCCCCCGAGCAGGCGCGCGGCGAGGAGCTGGACTCGCGGACGGATCTGTTCTCCTTCGGCGTCGTCCTGTACGAGATGGCCACCGGGCGCCAGAGCTTCCCCGGCAGCACCACGGCCGTCGTCTTCGACGGGATCCTCAACCGCGATCCGGCGGCGCCCAGCACCTTCAACGCGATGCTGCCCGGCGAACTCGATCGCATCGTCTCGAAGGCGCTGGAGAAGGAGCGCACGCTGCGCTACCAGACGGCAATGGACCTGCGCTCCGACCTGCAGCGGCTGCGCCGCGACTCGGGCTCGCGGCGCGTCTCCGTTGCCGGCATGATCGATCGGTCGCACGTCGAGCCCGCGCCATCCGGCACATCGTCGCCGGTGTCTGCCGATGCGGCCGTGCCCGCACCCGTGCCCGCGTCGCGGGTGGACCCGGTCGCGGCCTCCGCCTTCTCCGCCGCACCGGCGGGCGTCCCCGCCGGTTCCGCTGTCACGCCCCCATCGAAGATCCCGTGGATGGTGGCGGCCGGCGCTGTCGTCGTCGCGCTGGCAGCTGTCATCGTGGGGGTGTACCTGTCCGGACGTCCCGCCACGAGCGAAGCGGACACACCGGCGGACGTGCAGGCCGTCGCGGCCAACGGCGAAGGAGACGCGGAGCCGCCGCCCGGCGACGCGGACGCCAGTCCGCCTCCGCCGGTGACCGCGGCCGTGGTGCCGGATACCCCGCCGCCTGCCGCGAAGCCGGCAGCCCCGCCAGCGGAGAGCCGCCCCGCCGCCAAGGGGGCGTCCACGCCGGCCCCGGCTTCCGCCCCGGCGGCAAACGAGGAAGCCGCCGAGCGGCTCGAGGTGGCGCGCGCGAAGATCGCGAGCAACCTGATTGATCAGGGCGTTGCCGATCTCCGCGCGATTGTGATCGCCTATCCCGGAACCTCCATCGCCGCGGACGCGGGCTTCCTCGCCGCCGAGACCCTGGAGAAGGCCGGACGGACAGACGATGCGATGGCGGCGTACTTGGAGTTCGGCAACCGGTTCGGCGAGGACAGCCGCGCGCCGGACAGCAAGCTTCGCCGCGCCACGATCCTCGCGCGTGCGCGCCAGGCCCCGCGCCAGTTGGAGGCCAACCAGCTCTTCACGGAGGTCGCGCGCGACTTCCCGGGCTCGCCGCAGGCGAGGCAGGCGCTGGCCGCCAAGCGCCAGTACGAGGCGTCACGCCGCCAGCTCCGCGCACTGGATCCGGTCCTGAACATCCAGGTCCCGGCCGTGATGGTGACCTGGCGGATGATCGCGGACCAGTTCCCCGGCGATCCCGAGACGATGCTGGCGTTGAACAGCCTGGCCGCGGCCTACGCGGACATGAATCACTACGAGACCGCCGCCCAGGTGTGGGAGCACATGGCCCGCCAGTTCCCGCCCAACCCGATGGAGGTCTGGTGGACGCTCGGTGAGCTGTACGAGCGGCGGCTGAAGGATCCGGCCAAGGCGCGTGATGCCTACGCCAGGGTGCCCGCCGAGTCGCCGCGCTACCGCGACGCGCAGCAGCGCCTGCGGCGGTAGCGCCATCACGCGCGCTAGCGCGTCCGGATCTCGACCGCACCCGTCACGACATCGATCGAGATGACGGGCTCGCCCGCCCCCAGCGTGGCTTCACTCCAGCGCGGCCCCCAGGTGTCCTTCGTCGTCATCGGGATGTCCGATTGGATTGTTCCGTTGAGGGCCAGCGCGAGAACGCGCGCGTCGGCGGGGGGCGCGGGCATCTGGAGCCGCACATCGCCGTTGAACGCGCGCAGCCGCAGGAGTCCGTCCGGCGCCAGCCTGGCGTTCTTCAGCGTGACGGATCCGATCCCCGTCTCCAGCCGCAGCGTGCCGGACACGTCGGTGCCCTCGATCGGACCGCGGCGCACGTCGGCCGTCAGCATCCCGCGGAACCGCTGGACGCGCACGCGCCCCTCCATCACGTGCACGCGCGGCAGGCGCGCGGCGGACGGCACGCGGAGCACGACATTGGACGTGAAGGCGCGATCGGTACCGTTCTCCACCTGCTCGATCCGGATGGACACTTCCTCCGGCGTCTCCTCGATCGCGACCGGGATGCGGGACATCCCGTCCGTCGTCGGGGCGGTCCGCTCGATGAGGACTTCCACGTCCGGCCTGTCGCTCCCCTCGATGCGGACCTGGCCGACGGTGATGTCGAGCGTGAGCCGGCGCTCGGCCGGCAGGGGGAAGCGGTGGGTCTGGCGGTCTGTCGCGGCCGCGGCGGGGAGAACGGCCGCGAGGGTCAGGACGAGGCACGCGCCGAGCCGCGTCAGGGGCCGCATCCGCCGATTATACGTGCCTGCCGCGAGGGGCCGATGTCCGAGGTCCCCTGGTCCGGAGCCTCTCCGAGGGCCTTAAACACTCGTTCAAGGCTGTGGTACCCTCGACGCGGCCGGGGAGGCCCCCGGCTTCGACGGAACGCACCCCTTGTGCGACAGCGAGGTCAGCCGAACGTGGCCACAGGTGAACGGCGGGTCGAGATACTGAAGAGCGCGGCAGCGGCCTTCCGCCGGCGCGGCTATCACGGTGCGAGCGTGGACGAGATCGCGTCCGCGCTGGAGATGACGAAGGGCAATCTCTACTACTACTTCCGCAACAAGGAAGACATCCTCTACGCCTGCCACGAGTATTCGCTGGACATCCTCCTGCGCCTGCTGCACGACGTCGAGGCCGAGGACGTCCGGCCGGACATCAAGCTGCGCAAACTGGTCCTCGCCTTCGTCCACCTCATCCTGGACGAACTGCACGGCACGGCCCTGACGCTGGACCCCGACGCGCTGTCGCCGCCGCTCTTCGAGAAGGTGCTGGTCAAGCGCGATGAGTTCGACCGCGGCCTGCGCGCCATCATCCGGGAAGGCATGGACGCCGGCACACTCGCGCCGGGCGACCCGAAGATGGTCGAGTTCGCGATGATGGGCGCCGTGAACTGGATCAGCAAGTGGTACGACCCGCAGGGCCCGATGAGCTCACAGCAGATCGGGGAGGCGTTTGCGGATTACCTGGTCGGACAGATGAAGCCGCAATAGGGGGCAGATCGCCAGGTCACGACTTCACCACATTCTCCTACGCCGCTCGTTCCCCCGGCTTCAGCTTCAGCACCTCCACCCCGCTCCCGGCCAGCGCGGCCTCGAGCTGATCGGGCGTGCCCGTCAGCAGCGGGAATGTCCCCCAGTGCATCGGCACCACCTGCCTGACGCCCAGCCACTTCGCGGCGATGGCGGCGGTGTCGGGGCCCATCGTGAAGCGGTCGCCGATCGGCAGGAAGGCGATGTCCGGCTTGTAGAGCTCGCCGATGATCTTCATGTCGCCGAAGAGCGACGTGTCGCCGGCAAAGTAGATCGTCTGCCCGTTCTCGAGCGTCACCACGAACCCGGCGGGCTCGCCGAGGTACACGGTGCCGTTGTCGTCGAAGCTGCTGCTGTGGCGCGCATCGGTCATCGTGATGCGGAGCCCCTTGACCGTGATGGTGCCGCCCTTGTTCATCGGCTCCAGCGCCTGCACGCCCTTCGTCCCCAGCCAGGTGGTGATCTCCCAGATGGCCACGACCGTCGCACCCGTGGACTTCGCCATCGCCGCCGCATCGGTCGCGTGATCGTTGTGCCCGTGCGAGAGGAGGATGAGGTCCGCGCGCGCGGGGCGGGCGCCCGCGGGGAACGTGGGGTTGCCGGTGTACCAGGGGTCGAAGAGGAGGTCGAGGCCGCCGGGGGTGGTGAGGTGGAAGGAGGAGTGGGAGAGCCAGGTAATACTGAGGTTCTTCATCTGATGATCTCTTGAGCGCTGGTGATGGGGTGATCGGTGTTGCCTCATCGGCCTCTTCGGCGACGACGCCGGGTTTGGCGATGAACTCGCGCCGCGACCGTGCGCGGGCGCTTGCGCGGTAGTTTGCCCCGACCGATGTCGCGCTGTCCAGAAACTGCGCGAGCGTACGCCGGAGGGCCGGTGCCGCAGGGCGGACCTTCAGGTCCGCCGCCTGGGC
>CAZUGF010000055.1:0-1780 GCA_964619705.1 uncultured Bifidobacteriaceae bacterium | reverse complement strand
AGGGCGGACCTTCAGGTCCGCCGCCTGGGCCGGGGAGCAGACCCTCACCAGATCACGACGTCACCAGATGAAGTAGAGTGAAAAGAGTGTCCACCGCCCCTCTCCAGTTCATCCGTCCGCGGGATCCCAAGCCCGAGTGGCTCAAGGTCCGGGCCCCCGGGTCGGAGAACTACATCCGGCTCCGCGGCATCATGCGGGGCCTCAAGCTGAACACGGTGTGCGAGGACGCCCACTGCCCGAACATCGGGGAGTGCTGGCACCACGGCACGGCCACCTTCATGATCCTGGGTGACATCTGCACGCGCGCGTGCGCCTACTGCGCGGTGGCGCACGGCAAGCCGCAGGTGCTCGACGTGCACGAGCCGGAGCGTGTCGCGGAAGCCGTCCAGAAGATGGACCTCTCCTACGCCGTCATCACGTCGGTGGACCGCGACGACCTGCCGGACGGCGGGGCCGGCATCTTCGCGCGCACGATCCGGGAGATCAAGGCCCGGCGCCCGGACACGCGTGTCGAGGTCCTCATCCCGGACTTCAAGGGATCGCGCGACGCGCTGCAGATCGTCCTCGACGCGCGGCCCGATGTCCTCAACCACAACACCGAGACCGTGCCGCGGCTCTATCGCATGGCCCGCTCGGGCGGGAAGTACCCGCGCACGCTGGAACTCCTGGACCGCGCGCGCACCTACGCGCCGGAGATCCCGACGAAGACGGGCCTGATGGTCGGCCTCGGAGAGGAGCACGACGAGCTGGTCCAGGTGTTCCGTGACCTGCGCGGCGTGGGTGTGTCCATCCTCACCATCGGCCAGTACCTCCGTCCGTCGCCGGACCACGCGGAGATGACGCGGTACTACCATCCGGACGAGTTCGCGGAGCTCAAGCGCATCGGGCTCGGACTCGGCTTCGTGCACGTGGAGGCCGGCCCCCTGGTCCGGAGTTCGTACCACGCTCACGAGCAGGCAGACGCCGCCGCCGCGGCCGCGCTGACGCGCTAAGCGGTAGGCGACCCTGAAGGGTCGCCTCTACGGAGTACGGGGGGTGGCAGGCGGCGGGAGACCGGGCGCGGCGCGCCTCGCCTACGGCAGCAGGACCAGCCGCAGGTGGGCGGCCAACGGCTCGAAGTGCCGGCGATCGGTCGTGGCAATGCGCGTCAGCGCCATCGATTCCGCCAGCGCCGCCACCGCCGCGTCGACGAAGTCCAGGCCGAGATCATCGAACTGGCGATTGAGTGCCGCCACGCGTCCGTAGCCCGCCGGCGGAAGGTCCGCCACCACGTAGTTCCCGCCCACGATGCCCGCGTAGAAGACCTGCCGGCTCTTCGGGCCGAGCCGCGTGCCGAGCAGGTGGTCCACCTCGGGGATGACGGGGGCCGGCAGGATCAGTCCCCCTTCCTCCGCCTGCATCACGCCGCGCGCCCGGTCGTGCCACGCGTCGCTCCGATCGTAGTACGCGTAGACGATGCCCGTGTCGAGCAGGACGCTCATCCGCGCCGCGTGCCCGTCGCCTTCGGGCCTTCCGGAGCCGAGGGCGTCGAGGTCCCGAACCCCGTCTCACGAAGCACCTCGTCCGCCCGCTCAGCCGTGTCCGCCCGGCCGCTGGCAAACGCACCCGCTCCCGGCGGGGCCTGGCGCGGCTCGCGCGTCACGTAGGCGCGAACGGCATCGCGCACGATCTCCGCCATCGGACGCCCCTCCCGCTGCATCTCCATCTTCAACAGGATCTCCAGTTCGGGCTCCAGGTAGATGGTCGTCCGCTTCATATGGTGATGCTAACATAAGCAGCA
>CAZUGF010000054.1:0-32365 GCA_964619705.1 uncultured Bifidobacteriaceae bacterium | reverse complement strand
GCCCGCACGCGCAGCCATGACACGGCGACACGCCGGTGGTCAGGGCTCCCGCTCCACGAGCGCCCGCAGCCGCTCGATCGACGCGTCCCACTGATCCGAGATCTGCGCCAGGCAGCGCTGGGTCTCGGCGACGCGCTTCGTCTGGATGGCCCACACCCGCTCGCGCCCTTCGCGCGTGCTCCGCACCAGGCCCGCCTCCGACAGCGCGTGCAGGTGCTTCGTGACCGCCTGCCGCGATACCCGGCCGCCCGCCGTCAGCCGGGCGATGGACTGTGGTCCGCGCGAGCAGAGCCGCGCGACGATGGCCAGCCGGGTCCGATCGCCGAGCGCCGCGAACACCGGGGCGGCCTCGGCGAGCGCCGCCTCGCGGGCGCGGGAGATGGCTGCCATCGCCGCTCAGACCGCCGCGCCGCCCGCGGCCAGGTACTTGCCGATCAGCATCAACTGGGCGGTCCAGCCCTCGTCGTTGCTCGCGAAGGCCTGGGCCCGGCGTTCGATCGGGATCGCCTCGAAGCCGGACTCGGTGATCACCAGCCGCGTGCCGCCCTCGACCTCCTCCAGTTCGAAGACCACCAGCGTCGTCGGCTCGGTGGAGGGGTCCGCCCCCGGTTCGACGGCAGCGGGATGCCACCGGAACGAGAACCGCCGCATCGGCTCGATGTCCTGCACGAAGAACGCAAACACGACGCCGCGATACGGTTCCTGCGCCTTCGCCACCTCGGCATCGACCGAGGTCGGGACCATCCGGCCGTTGACCGCGGTACCGGCAACGAACGGGCCCTCGAACTCGACGCCGAACCAGCGGCCGAACTGCCGCGCGTCCACAATCGCCTCCCACACGCGATCCCGCGGGGCACGGAGCAGGGCCGTCTTCTCGATCCGATCGGTACTGGCGGGCATATGCAACCTCCTGGTTGCCCAATCATCCGATCGTTCGGGCCCTGAATGCAACCGGAAGGTTGCGCCACGACCGGGCTCGGGACGTCCGGCGGCGTGCCGCGCCTCCATCGCGCGCACAGTGTCCGCCCGGCGCCGCGCCCGCGTACCGGAGCGCGGCCTGTCGGAGCGCGGCCGGGAATCAGGCCGCCCCGCGGTCCCCGGTTCCGGTGAGAACCGCGGCGGGGCCTTCCGGCCGGCCCGGCCGGTGTGATACTCGTGTCACCAGGCCGCGCGTCAGCGGCCACCGGAGGCATCTTGATGATCAGTTCGTTCGAACGGGACGTGACCCGCCATCTCGGGGTGAGTGTGTCGCTGGTGTTCGCGCTCGCCCTGTCGGGCTGCGCGGCGGCCACCACCAGGGCGGAGACCACGCCCGCGCAGGCGCCGGCGACCGAGGCCAACCCCGCGGCTCTGGCGTCACCGGCGGCAGCCGCCGGGAACGCCGCACAGGCTCAGGCGCTCTTCGCGACGTCTGCCGACGGCACGCGGATCGCGTACGACAAGACGGGGACGGGCCCCGTGCTCCTGCTGGTCCACGGCGGCGGCCAGACGCGCGCCACGTGGAAGGCCAGCGGCTACGTCGACCGGCTGAGCAAGACCTTCACCGTGGTCGCCATGGACAGGCGCGGCAGCGGCGACAGCGGGAAGCCGACCGCCGCGGAGGCGTATGCGCTGGATCGCGTGCTGGAGGACATGCTGGCCGTGGCCGATGCGGCGGGCGCCGAGCGCTTCCACGTCTGGGGCTTCGGCCATGGCGCGACCATCGCGCGCTACCTGGCGGCCCAGTCGGACCGCGTCATCTCCGCCGTCCTCGTCGGCGCGACGATGGGGCCCTCCGTGCGCGGGATCGTCAAGGACGCCATCACGGGGATGCGCGCACGCTGGGCGCCGATCCTCGAGGCCCAGGCCGCCGGCACGCTGGACCTGAAGACGCTGTCGCCCGGCGACCGCGAGGCGCTGAACGGCGGCGCGGCGGTCTCGTCACTCGCGCTCGGCGCGCTCGTGGACTACCCGCCGCTCGAGCCGGCCGAGATCAAGGCGCCCACGCTGTGGGTCATCGGGTCGGCGGACCAGAACGCCATGGAGAACGTGAAGGAGTACGAGGGCAAGCTCGAGGGCACCCAGGTGACGCTCAAGCTGATCGGCGGCGCCAGCTACTCCGACAGCTTCGCCAGGCTCGAGCCGGCGATGGCCGAAATCGAGCCGTTCCTCACCAGGCAGGCCGCACCGCCCTCGTAGGACGCCATCAGGCCGGTCGCCCGGGGCCGGCCTGCCGGGTCGGGGCGGCCGCGCCCAGGCCCATCTCGTGCAGCCGGGCGAACACGGCCGCGACGACACGGTCGCATCGTGGTGCGTGGAAGGGGAAGGCGGCGGCGGCCGTCGCGCCGACGCGCGTGGTCAGCTCACGCCGCATCTGCGCGCGGGCGCGGTGCAGCCGTGTCTTCACCGTGTCTTCATTGAGGCCGAGGCACTCCGCGGTTTCGTGCGTGCTGAGGCCCTCGACGTCCCGGAGCACGAACACCCCGCGAAAGACATCGGGGAGCGTCGCCACGGCGGACTCGATGAGCGTGGCCAGCTCCCCGTTATAGGCCCGCTGCTCGGGGTCCATCCCCGGTGATCGTACTCGGTCCATCGTCGTTCCTTCTCCGTCCGCGAGTGCCTCGAACCGCTCGATGCGGCTTGACTTCCGGATGCGGCCCAGCGCTTCGTGGATGGCGATGCGGGTCAGCCATGTGGAGAACTTCGCCCGGTCCTCGAACTGTGCGAGGTGCAGGTAGGCGTTGATGTAGGCCTGCTGGATCACGTCCTCCGCCTCTGCCGCATCCTTGACGATGGCGATCGCGACCCGGTAGAGGCGCTGGTTGTAGCGGCGCATCAGCACCTCGAACAGCGCCATGTCCCCGCCGCGAATCCCGCCCACCAGCTCTTCGTCCGACATCTGACGATCCATTCGGTCCTCGTTCCATTGGAGAACGGCCGCGGGCAAAAGGTTCCCGGGCCGTGACCATGTCACCTTCCCGCCTCCCGCGCACTCACTTGAGGAGGAGAAGGACATGCATCTTGACAAACATCTGGAAGGCGCCTGGTTCGCCCTGCGCATCGGCCTGGGCCTCATGGCGCTGCTCGCCGGCCTCGACAAGTTCCTCAACCTGCTCACCACGTGGACCATGTACGTCAGCCCGCTCGCCGAGCGTGTGCTGCCGATGACGCCCGACACGCTCATGCATATCGTGGGCCTGGTCGAGATGGCCGTCGGCCTGGCCGTGCTGACCAACTGGACACGCATCGGCGCCTACGTCGCCTCGGCATGGCTGATCGCCATCGCCCTCAACCTCGTCACCACGGGCATGTTCTACGACCTCGCGGTGCGCGACGTCATCCTCGCCATCTCGGCGTACACGCTCGCGCGCCTGACCGAGGCCCGGCAGGCCGACGCCGCCAGCCTGCCCGTCAACCTGTTCGGCAGCACGCACCTGCCGGTGTGATCGCGTTCCCGTTTCAGTGCACGTCAACGTTCGTCTGTTTCCCAGGAGAGATCCCATGTACAAGCTGATTCCCCTTGCCGCCGCGGCGGCCCTCGTGTTCCTGCCCGCCTCGGCCCTTGCCGGCGAGACGTGGACCAACGTGTCGCTCGTCGACACGGCGTGCCACCTCAAGGTGAAGGACGCGCCCGACACCCACACGCGCGAGTGCGCGCTGCAGTGCGTGGCGAGCGGCTACGGCATCCTGACCCCCGACGGCGCGTACCTGACCTTCGACAAGGCCGGTAACCAGAAGGCGCTGGCCGTACTCCGGTCCAGCAGCAAGGCGGACCACCTCCGCGTCACCGTGTCCGGCGAGCGCAAGGGCGACACGATCGTCGTGACGTCGCTCGACCTGCAGTAGGGCGCGCGAGGACATCATGCGCACGTGGAAAGTACCGGGCGTGACACTCGCCCTCGGGCTGGGCCTGGCCGTTGCCGGCCTGGCCCAGCAACCGGCTTCTCCGTCCTTCGATGCCACGATCCGCCAGCACGGCGAGGACCTGTGGTCGCGAGGCCGGCAGATCTTCCGCTACGACACCTTCGGCGACGAGGCGTTCTGGGGCGGCGCACTCAAGCTGCACCAGGCGATTGCGGGCGAGCGCTACGGGGGCGTCGGCCCCGGCGTGAGCCCGGCGACCGCACTCGCCGTGGGGTTGAAGGTGGACATCGACGCCATCCCGGCGCACGCTGTCCAGATCATCCGCCAGGGACGCGTCGACCTCACCGACCCGGGCGTCACACTCCAACTCCTCGACATCGACGCGATCGTCGGCGTGAAGGGCTTCCGCGGCGCGGACGGCCGCCTCGCATCCGTCGGCATCCAGTGCGCCTTCTGCCACTCGAACGTGGACGACTCCTTCGCGCCGGGCGTGGGGCATCGGCTCGACGGCTGGCCGAATCGCGACCTGAACGTCGGCGCGATCGTGGCGCTGGCGCCGGACCTGAGCGTCGTGGCGGATCTCCTGGAGACGGATCAGGCGACCGTGCGCACGGTCCTCAACAGCTGGGGGCCGGGCAAGTTCGATGCGCAGCTCTTCCTGGACGGCAAGGCGTTCGGGCCGGATGGCGGGAGCTCTGCGACGCTCATCCCCGCGGCCTTCGGGCTGGCGGGCGTCAACCTGACGACCTACACGGGCTGGGGCGGCGTGTCGCACTGGAACGCGTTCGTCGCCAACCTGGAAATGCACGGCCAGGGGACGTTCCTGGATTCACGGCTCGATGATCCGCTGCGATTCCCCGTGGCCGCGCGAGCCGGGTTCGGCCGCGTGCGCAACGATCCGGACCTCATCACCGCCAAGCTGCCGGCACTGCAGTTCTACCAGTTGTCGATTCCGGCGCCGACACCCTCGCACGGCAGTTTCGACCCCGCGGCGGCGGCGGCCGGCCGGGCGCTCTTCACCGGGGCGGCTGGCTGTGCTTCCTGCCACGTGCCCCCGATCTTCACCGAGCCCGGGTGGAACATGCACACGGCGGAGGAGATCGGCATCGACGACTTCCAGGCCAGCCGGTCGCCGGATGCCCGCTACCGCACCACGCCCCTGGCGGGCCTCTTCGCCCGGCAGAAGGGCGGCTTCTACCACGATGGCCGGTTCGCGGATCTCGCCGCCGTTGTGGAACACTACAACCAGACGTTCGCGCTCAACCTGAACGAGACGCAGAAGCGCGCGCTCGTCGAGTACCTCAAGTCCATCTAGCCGTCCGGCGCGTGCAGGCGGGCATCCCGCTCCTGCGGGACCGCTTGCGCGCGCCGCTCGCGGTTCGTCTCCCGGAGACCACTGCCATGCACGCCCGACTGATTGCCGTCGACCCCATCGCGCGCGACACCGCGAGCTTCCTGTTCGAGCTCGGGGCGCCGCTGACGTTCGAGCCCGGGCAGACCTGCGACATCACGTACGCGACGCCCGCGTATCGCGACGATCACGGGACCGCGCGCACCTTCTCGATTGCCTCGTCACCCGCGGACCTGCCGCGCCTGCTGGTCGCCACCCGGCTGACGGGGAGCGCCTTCAAGCGGAGCCTCGCGGAGGCGGCGCCGGGCACCGAGGTGGAGATCGATGCGCCCTACGGGTCCCTGACGCTGCACCGGAACACCGCGAAGCCCGCGGTGCTCATGGCCGGCGGCATCGGCATCACTCCGTTCCGCAGCATCGTCAAGCACGCGGCAGAAGCACACCTGCCGCACCGCGTGACGCTGTTCTACTCCAACAGGACGGCCGGCTCCACGGCGTTCCTCGCGGACCTGGAACAGTGGCAGGCCGAGAACCCGAACTTCCGGCTCGTGGCCACGATCTCCGAACCGGACGACGCGCCGTGGGCACACGAGACGGGCCTGATGGATGCGGCCTTTGTCGGGCGGCATCTCGAGGGCGTGACCGACGCGATCTTCTACCTGGCCGGTCCCCCGGCGTTCGTGAAGGGCATGCGCGACGTGCTCGAGACGCTGCAGATCGATCCGGACACCATCCGGGCCGAGGAGTTCTCGGGGTACTGATCGCCCGCGCCCGTCGCTGCGAGCCTTCATCCTGGAACGGCTCGGTTCCATTCTGAAACGCCGCGGCAGCGGCGCCACGCGTCGGGCCGGTCACCGCGATCCGCCCGGCGCGCTGATCTTTCCCTCTGGCGAACGCGCTTCGCGCGCGGCCCTTGCCCTCGCGCATGTCACTGGCCCGCGCCTTGCAGTTGTGAGGGGCAGGCACGGGTGTATGCCCTCGCCTGCGAGCGCCATTGCCATGATCCGCCGATACCTGCCCCGCAGCATCCCCGACACCAGCCGCCCACCGGGCGGCCTGGTGCTTCGTCCCCGCACGTAGTTCAACGGGGCGCGGCGCACCAGTCCGCCCCTCGACACGCTCCACCACAGCGTTCCGGTGCGAGCCGCGTGTTCGCGGCTTCGCCTCATCCCTTTCTCAAGGAGGTCCATCGTGGCCCAGGTTGCCACCCGCGCGGAGCATCCGCGCATCGTCCATCACTCCTCGCCGCTCGAGGCGGCGCACGAGCAGCTCGACTGGGCCGCGAACCGGCTCGGGCTCGACACCGCGACGCGGATGCTGCTGCGCGAGCCGCTGCGGCTGTTCGAGTTCGCGATCCCCGTTCGCATGGACGATGGGACGCGCCAGGTGTTCCGCGCGGCGCGCGTGCAGCACAACGACGCGCGTGGGCCGGCCAAGGGCGGCATCCGCTTCTCGCCGGACGGATCGATTGACGACGTCAAGGCCCTCGCGATGGCGATGACCTGGAAGACGGCCATTGCCGACCTGCCGCTGGGCGGCGGCAAGGGGTGGGTCGCCTGCGATCCCCGGCGGCTGAGCCTTGCCGAGCAGGAACGCATCTGCCGCGGCTACGTGCGCCAGATGGCGGGCAGTCTCGGGCCGGCCGTCGACGTGCCCGCGCCGGACATGATGACGTCCGCCCGGCACATGGCCTGGATGCTGGACGAGTACGAGACGCTGCGCGGCGAGCGGCAGCCCGGCTTCATCACCGGCAAGCCGTTGTCGCTCGGCGGCATTCCCGGCCGCAGCGAGGCCACGGGCCACGGCGTCATCACCGTCCTCGGCCTGACGCTCGCGCGCATGGGCCTGGCGCCCGACCAGGTGACGGCCAGCGTGCAGGGCTTCGGCAACGTCGCGCAGCACGCCATCCGGCGCTTTGTCGAGTCCGGGGGCACGGTCCGCGCCGTGTCGTCGTGGGACCGCGTGGCCAGTTGTGCGTACACGTTCCGGCGCGCCGGGGGCATCGATGACGAGCAGCTCGCGCGCATTGCCGACGAGCACGGCAGCATCGACCCGATGCAGGCGCGGCGGCTCGGCTACGACGTGGAGTCCGGGGCTGCCTGGATGGAGGAGCCGGTCGACGTGCTGATTCCCGCAGCGACGGCCAACCAGATCACCGGAGAGCTGGTGCACCGCGTCCACCCGCAGGTGCGGATCATCGTGGAAGGCGCCAACGGCCCCACGACGCCGGCGGCCGACGAGGTGCTGGCGGAGCGCGGGATTGTCGTGCTGCCGGACGTGCTGGCCAATGCGGGCGGCGTCATCTGCAGCTACTTCGAGCAGGTGCAGGGGCAGTCCGGCCTGCGCTGGACGCGGGACGAGGTGCTGGCCCGGCTCGATGCGTGGCTCGCGCGCGCCGAAGTGGACATCCGGGAGATGGCGCACAGGGAACAGGTGACGCTGCGCGAGGCCGCGTTCCTGATTGGCGTAGGCCGCGTTGCCGTGGCCTCCGAGTCGAGAGGATGGGTATAGCCATGAACATGTACCGATGGATGGGCGATCGGACGGGCACGACCACCGCCCGCGAGCTGGCCGAGGAGCTGGTGTCCTGGCACGACGCGATGGTGGCGCACGAGCGTCGCCCCGGCTCGACCTGCGATGACGAGTGCCCGCACGCGAGTGCACCGTCGCTCTGGTCGTCGGCTGTCGAGGTCTTCGGCGAAGGCGCCCGGGATCTCGTGTTCCTGATGCGTCATGGATCGCGGCGCTCGTCCCGGGCCGCCGCGGGACGATGACCCCGCGCCGGACGGCCGGCGACGTCGACCGGACGGCCTACTGTCCGGTGGCGTGTGCCGGCCGCTGCCGCGGCAGATGTGAGGTGCTGGATGTTCGGAGCAGTAGTCCGGGACGGCGGGAAGCCGGCCGACCGGCCCCTCGAGGGGCCCCGGCTGTTCGTGCAGCCCCATCACTTCGATCGGCTCCGCCTCGACGCCGATAACGGATCGCCGGGTGCCGCCCGGCCGTTCGAGGTGGCGCTCACCTGGAACGTCTTCCGGACGTTCGAGCTGCTGCCGCCGGCCTTCTGGCTGCGGCGGCTGCACGCGAGGCTGGGGTTCGACCCGGGTATGCCGGCGTCCTCCCTGGTCCGCGTGACGCTGTGGCCGCGCCTGCCGCTGCCGGCTGCCGCCCAGGTGGCCGGCACGCGCAACTGCATCACCGTGGATGCGATTATCGAGACGGAGCACGGCGTCTGGGCCGTCTTCGCGCGACATGGCGGCGACATCCTGCGCGGCGCCGCCGAGTTCACCGGCACGGACCCGGTGGCGCTGGCGGCGCAGGCCGCCAGCCACATGGCCGGCCGCCGCCTCGCGTATGTCGTGGTGGTGGGTGATGCGGCGGGCATGCCGGTCGCGGCCTCGTTGATCCAGCGGTACCGCGGATCCCCGGAGGCCCTGCACCTGCGCCTGGACTCGCCGGGCCACGCGTCGTCGCTGGACAACGTCGCGGGCTTCGGCCTCATCCCGTGGGAGGGCCTCTCCGCGATCCTGGACGACTGCGCGACGAGCCGGGCCGCGTCGGCCGCCGAGCGCGTGATGGCGAGGCACACGGCCGAGTGGCTGGATCAGGCGCTCTGAACCTCGCCTCGCTCCAGACGCTTCCCCCAACCTGCACATTGGGGTTCTAATGGCCAGGTCGCATTCGATGGCCACCGATTCCACCCCGCTCCAACTCGCCGAGGTCCTGGACTTCCGTCCGGATCTCGGTGTCATCCGGCTGCACGAGCAGCGTGTCGTCATCCTGAGCGCGGCCGCGATGGGCCTGCTCCGCAAGGAGCTGGTGGAGATCCTGGGCACCGACAGCGCGAGGCGGCTGCTCATGCGCTTCGGGTTTGCCGACGGCTATCACGATGCCGTCAACCTGCGTGATCGCTCGACGTGGGCCACACCCGTGGACGGCCTGCGGGCGGGCATCTCGCTGCACATGCTCGAGGGCATCGTGCGCGGCGAACTGTCGCGCGTCACGTTCGATGAGGCCACCCGCCGGTTCGAGGCCGAGGGGCACTGGCACGACTCCTACGAGGCGGAGCAGCACGTGTTCCACAACGGGGCCGGTGCCGCGCCCGCGTGCTGGTCGCTCGTGGGCTACACGAGCGGCTACGCGAGCGCGTGCCTCGGACAGGAGATCTACTTCCAGGAAACGTCGTGTGCCGGACAGGGGGCGCCGCACTGCACGCTGGTCGGCCGCGACGCCGAGGCGTGGGGCGCGGACCTGGAGGCCCTGCGCTTCGACTACAAGGGCGCGGATCTCGGCAAGGAAGTGGAGCGGGGCCGGGACGCCGTCCGCCGGCAGTTGAAGGTGCTCTCGCGGCGGGAGCGCCAGGTGGAACGGCGCGAGCGGGAGCTGAACCTCCTGCGGGAACGCGTGGCCCGCCACACGACGTCGAAGCACTTCGTCGCGCGCAGCATCGTGATGCAGGAGGTGCTCGAACTGGCGGCACAGGTCGCGCCCATCGACACGACGGTCCTCGTCTACGGCGAGAGCGGAACCGGCAAGGAGTTCGTCGTCCGGCTCATCCACGATCTCAGCAGCCGCGCCGCGGGCCCGTTCGTCTCGGTCAACTGCGCCGCGCTCACCGAGACGCTGCTCGAGTCGGAGCTGTTCGGCCACGTGCGGGGCGCGTTCACGGGCGCGATGCGGGACAAGCCCGGGCTCTTCGAGCTGGCCTCGACCGGGACGCTGTTCCTCGACGAGATCGGCGAGGTGGCGCCGACCGTCCAGGCCAAGCTCCTGAGGGCCCTGCAGGAACGCGAGATCCGCCGTGTGGGCGGCGAGCGCACCATCAAGGTGCAGACACGCGTCGTCGCGGCCACCAATCGCGACCTCCGTGCCGGCGTCGAGACCGGCACGTTCCGCGAGGACCTCTACTTCCGGCTCGGCGCCTTCATCATCACGGTCCCGCCGCTGCGCGATCGCCGCGAGGACATCCCGCCGCTCGTGCAGGAGTTCGTGCGCCGGGCCGCGGCCATGACGAAGAAGGACGTGCGGACGGTCTCGGCCGAGGCGATGACCGCGCTCATCAACTACCGCTGGCCGGGGAACGTGCGGGAACTGGAGCACGCAATCGAGCGCGCCGTCATCCTCGCGCGCGGGCCGAGCATCCGCGTCCGCGAGCTGCCGCCGGAGGTGACCGAGCGCCGGCCCATGGCCCTCCCCGAGGACAGCCTGGATCTCCGCGTCAACGAGCAACTCCTCATTCGCCGGGCGCTGGAGCGCTACCACGGCAACCGCCGGCAGGCCGCCCGCGCCCTCAACATCAGCACGGTCACGCTGTGGCGGAAGATGAAGGAGTACGAGGTGACCGAGTGAGCCTGTCAGCCGCGTTCGACGATGCCCTGCCGGCCGCGGCGTCCTAGGCCCTGGGAAACACGGCGGCGCCTTCTTCGACGGCCGACTATCGCCGGCGCCCTGTCGCGCCGATAGTCCACACCGGCGCGGTTCGCCAGTCACAGGAGCCACTCATGACCCTTGCGTTCTCCCGGTGCGCGTTCGCTCTCGTGGTCTCGTTCATGCTCGGCGCAGCTCCCTCCTGGGCCCAACCGCAGCCGCTCCCCATGAACGGGCCGGTGTCGGCCGCGGCTACGAGCGAGAAGCCGGCCGAGTTCACCATCACCGCGGCAAGCGCTGGTGTCGTCCTCGTGGCCGTGCAGGGGACCGGCGACCTGGTCATCACCCTCGCCGACGAAGACGGCCAGGTGGTCCCGGAGGGCCGGAGTGATCGGGACCTCAACGGGTCCGGAGGCACTGAGCTGTTGTCGGCCACCGTCACCGAGCCGGGCAAGTACACGGTCGTCGTGGCCCTGCAGGGAGGCGGTGACCAGAGCACGTTCCAGGTGTCGGGCGCGTTCGTCGCGTTCCCGCCGTTCGCGCGTGCACCGGATCCGGACCGCCGCCCGAGCCAGGCACGCCCCCTGACCGTCGGCACGCCGCACGACGACACGCTGGACCCCGCGGCGGGCGACGCGTGGGACTGGTTCGCTTTCAAGTCCCCCGAGGCCGGCACGCTCGCCATCGTCACCCGGCCGCTCGACGACACCGGCGGAGACCTGGTCCTGGAGGTGTTCGGAGCCGGCTCGTTCACGGAGCGCGTGGATCGGTCCGATCAGGACATGCAGGGCAACGCGGCCAGCGAGTCCGTCACGATCAACGTGGAGGCGGGGGAGACCTACTACGTCAAGGTGACGAACCAGTCGTTCAGCCCGTCGAAGTACCGCATCGCGTCGAGCCTCATCAAGTAGCGGGCGCGGTCCGTGTATGATCCACAGCCATGTATCGAGCCGGTCTGACGCTCCTCGCGCTGCTCACCCTGCCATCGTCCGCCTTCGCGACCTGGTCGGTGATTGCCGTCGACAAGGCCACGGGCCGCGTCGTCATCGCCTCGGCCACGTGCGTGGATCGCGATGATCAGTTCCTGATGGGCGTGCAGGCGGTCGTCGTGCCCGGCAAGGGCGTCGCCGCGTGCCAGGCCGGTGTCGACGGCACCCACAGGAACCAGATGCTCGTCTTCACCGAGCTGGAGAAGGGAACCGACCCGCAGCGGATCATCGAGATGCTGAGCGAGGACCCCGCGTTCCAGAGCCGGCAGTTCGGCATCCTGGATCTGCAGGGGCGGCAGGCCGGGCACTCCGGGCTCGGCAACGGATACGTCTCGCAGGACGTGCAGGGCCAGGTGCCCGGGACGGAGATCTACTACTCGATCCAGGGCAACATCCTGCGGGCCGGACAGGTCGTGCCGAACGCCGTCGGCGCGTTCATCGGGACGACCGGCGCGCTCACCGACCGCGTGATGGCGGCCATGGAGGCGGCAGACGGATCCGGCGGCGACAGCCGGTGCGTGTGCCCGCCGTGGCCGGCGGACGGCATGGCGCCGGCGATTCCCTGCGACGGCCGCACGTCGCACGTGGCGTACATCCTCATGGCCGAGCCGGGCGACACCAGCGGGGACTCGCACAACAACGGCCAGTACGCGATGTACCTCACCGTGTCGCAGCCCGGCGCCGACAAGGGGCCGGGGCAGGTCCGCCAGGGCGAGAACCTCAACCCCGTCAGGACGCTGCGGCAGCGCTACGACGCCTGGCGCGCGTCGCAGCCCGCGTCGTTCAAGTAGGAGCCCGCGCATGACGTGGACGAGACAGCGGATGACAACGGCATTGCTGGCGTCGGTGCTTGCGGCCGCCGGCGTCGTGGGCAGCGCGGCCGGCCCGGCCGATCCGGCAGATCCGGGCGATCCGGGCGAGCGCCTGCAGGCAGGACAGCCGGCGCCGCCAGCCGTCCGGCCGGCCCAGCGCCGCGGCGCGCCGCAGGTGATGACGCTCCGCTCCACGGCCTGGCCCGATGGTGCCGCCGTTCCTGCCAGGCACACGCAGGCGGGTGAGGAGCTGTCCCCGCCGCTCGCGTGGGACAACGTGCCGGAGGGTACCGTGAGCTTCGTCCTCATGGTGCACGACCTCGATGCCGCCACCGGCGCCGGCACGGATGACGTGCTGCACTGGATGCTGTGGAACATCCCCGGCGCGGTGCGGGAACTGCCCGAGGGCGTGGCGGCCGGGGACGCGCTCCCCGATGGCACGCGGCAGATCAGCGTCAGCGGCCCCTATTACCGTGGTCCGGGCGCGCCGGCCGGCGGCCCCGCGCATCACTACGTCTTCGAACTCTTCGCGCTCGACACGACGGTGGACGTACCGGCCGTCGGCGCGTCGCCCGCGCAGACACGTGCCGCGGTGGCGGCCGCGATGGCGGGGCACGTACGCGGCAAGGGCGTCTACGTCGGGCTGTACCGGCGTTAGCGGCCTTCGGGCGCCACGCGCCTGAGCCACTCTGCCGGCACATCCACCAGCCCTGCGTCCAGATCGGCCACCGAGGCACAGCCGAGCAGCGTGAGCGTCCGCTCGACGTCCGTCCGCAGGATCTCGATGGCGCGGGCCACGCCGGCCTCGCCCGCGGCGCCGAGGCCGTAGGCGTAGGCCCGGCCGATGAGCACGGCGCGCGCCCCGAGGCAGATCGCCTTGACGATGTCGCTGCCGCGGCGGATGCCGCCGTCGAGCAGCACCTCCGCGCGGCCGGCGACCGCGGCCACGACCTCCGGCAGGACCCGAATCGTCGGCGCCACGCCATCGAGCTGACGGGCGCCGTGATTGGACACCACCAGGGCATCCACGCCTTCGTCCACCGCGCGCCGCGCATCGTCGCCGGTATGCACGCCCTTCACGATCAGCGGCCCCTGCCACGCCTCGCGGATCCAGCGCAGGTCCTCCCACGCCACCATGGACTGCCGGAGTGCCGCCCCGACGTCGGTGTACGCCATCGGGCCCGTGGGCAGGACGATGTTGGGGAAGGACATCAGGCCGCCGTCGGCGAGGTAGCCGGCCAGCCAGCGCGGGTGCGTCAGCATCTGCGGCAGGTAGGGGAGCGTCGACCAGCGCCACGCGAGCAGTTCGGAGGCCCCGTTCCGCAGGTCCCGTTCGCGCAGGCCCGCCACGGGCGTGTCGATGGTGACCACGAGCGCGCTGTAGCCGGCGGCCCTGGCGCGCGCCATCGCGCTCCGGGCGACGTCATGTCCGCCGACGAGATAGAGCTGATACCACGCGGGCCCGCTGGTGGCGGCCTTCACGTCCTCCAGGCGGCAGCCCGAGAGCGTGGACAGCGTGTATGCGGTGCCGGCGGCTCCGGCCGCGCGCGCCGCGGCTTCTTCCCCGCGGGGATGGAACAGCCGCGAGCTGCCGACGGGCGCGAGCAGGAACGGCACGGCGAGGCGTGTGCCGACGATCGTTGTCTGCAGGCTGCACGCCGGCGTGGCGATGGCGGAGCGCGGCCGAAGGAGTACCTCGTCGAACGCGCGGCAGTTGGCCTGCAGCGTGACCTCGCGTTCCGCGCCGCCGTCGATGTAGTCGAAGACGACGCGGGGGAGCCGGCGCCGGGCGAGGCGCCGGAGATCCTCGATATTGAGCACGCGTGGCGGGGCGACGGCGCGAGCCATCGGCGGATTGTACGGCGGATCCTGCGCGCGGTCGCGCGGACGGCCGCGAGAACCAGGCGCCAGGTTCGCCGGATTCGCCGGCAGCCCGTAAAATGACAGGCTGGCAGGTCCACACTGACGTTCACACGCCTCGCACCCGATGCCACGTTCGACGACCTCTGCGCGACGATCGCGCACGCGCTGACCGGATCCTTCCGGCGGGACGTCGTCGCCGAGTTGTCCACGGCGCCCGGGCTGGGCCCGGCGCTCGTCGCGCTGCGGGAGGCCATGCGTGCCGACGTGTGGCGCGCGGGCGGCGTCCAGATCGACCTCTCCCGCGCGATCCGGGCGCGGGATCGGCAGACGCGGGACGAGGGGTTCCATGCCCTGCACGACTGGGACGGCGTGGCCGATCACGTCAACCCCGACACGATCCCCGTCGACGTCCTCACCTATCTCATCGATCAGCGCGGCCGCGACCCGTTCGATCCCGTCGTGCCGCTGGTGCTCGTCGACTACTACTTCATGCACCTCCTCTCGCTGCTGACGCTGCGCGTGTGGGACGAGGGCGACGCGGACGCGAACCTGGAGCGCGTGGACGGGCTGCTCCACCTGCTGCAGGGGCCGGATGGGAGCGGGCAGCGCTTCTGCGCGGATGCGGAGACGCTGCTGCTCATCGCGACGGCCCACTACGAGCGGGAGGAGCGCGGCTATCACGTGCTGCTCGAGCGTGCGCGCACGCTGAACGCGGCGCACCGCGTGGGCATCGCCCTGGGCCACGGCGCGGCCATGGGCTGCCACCTGCGCTTCGGGTTCGAGGCCACCTACGCCCGCGACACGACGCTGATGCGCGACGACAACGTCGCCGACTACCCGTGGCTGTGTTTCGCGCTCGCGACGCTGATGGACGAGTACCACCGGATCCGGACGGGCGAGGGCGCCGTCGCCGGGCGGGCGGCGGTCGTCGAGTCCATCCTGAACGGGCTCTCGGCGGACGCGCGCGCGTTCGTGGGCGCGGGGCCGACGTCGCTCCTGGCGCACGAGGTGGAGCGTGCGCGCTTCCGCGAGCGCTTCCTGCACTACCAGGACGACCTCATCGCGGAGTTTCAGCCCTTCCAGCCCGCGCCGGACGCGTACTCGCCGCTCTCGTTCTTCTTCAACTTCTCGCACAACGTCGTCAAGGGCCAGGTCGTCGACTCGCTTCTCTGGAGCACGCCGTGGCACGTGTCGCTGAACGACCTCTTCACGGGCGCGCCGATCGACGAACCGGAGGACCGGTCCCGTACGGCACTGGCGACGACGCTGATGGCGTATGCGCGGACGAACCCGCACCGGATCCGCGGCACGCTGATGCCCGTGATCGTCTACGACCCGGAGACCGGCTACCGGGCGTTCCGGCTGACGCTGCGGCGGCTGTCGGAAGCCCGGACGTGGTCCGGTTGAGGACCGGACGGCCGGGCCGGACCGGCACCGGGATGGCGCCCGGACCGGCAAGAGACAAAAAATGACAACATGGCGGTAGAAACCCCAATGTTTCGAGCAGCTTAGCGTTGTCACGCCCTGTCATTTCCGTTTGACCCGGACGTATAATCCACGGACATCGTCGGGGGGCACGTCAGAGATATGAAGAGCGCCAGTCTGGCAGTTCTGGGCACGGGAGTTCTCTGGATGGGGGTGGCCGTCAATGCCGGCCTCGCGGAGCGTGCCTCCATGGCGGAGAGCGTCGCCCCGGTTGCCGTCGAATCGGCATCTTCCGTCCAGGCGGCTCGTCCGGCCGTTGTCCGCACCTCCGCGCCGGCGACGGCGGCGGGCGCGGCCACCGTCGAGGAGCAGAACGCCCTCATCAAGAAGTACTGCGCCGGCTGCCACAACGAGCGGCGTCCGGCATCCGACCTTTCCCTTGCGGCCTTCGACATCGGCGACGCGGCGGCCCACGCCGAGACGGCCGAAAAGATCATCGTCAAGCTGCAGACGGGCATGATGCCGCCGCCGGGCTCGCCCCGGCCGGACGAGGCCACCTACGCGGCGCTCGTCACGGCCCTCGAGACCACGCTCGACACCGCCGCCGCGGCGCGCCCCAACCCGGGACGCCGGCCCTTCCAGCGGCTGAACCGCGCGGAGTACGAGCGCGCGATCGACGATCTGCTGGGGCTCCAGGTGCGGGCGGGGGACTGGCTGCCGCTCGACACGATGAGCGCCAACTTCGACAACATTGCCGATGCGCAGTCGATGTCGCCGACCTTGCTCGAGTCCTATCTGAACGCGGCGAGCGCCATCAGCCGCATGGCGGTCGGGGACCGGACGGCGCCCACGATCGACACGACCTACACCAACCCGAGCTACCTCTCGCAGCACCCGTGGGATCACGTGGAGGGCGCGCCGTACGGCACGCGCGGCGGGATGGTGGTCGAGCACGTGTTCCCGGCTGATGCCGAGTACGAGTTCCAGCTCACGTTCACCTCGGGCGAGAACGCCCGCATGGAGGACGTGGACATCTCGATCAACGGCGAGCGTGTGGTGTTCCTGAACTACGAGCTGGGCGCCATCGAAGGCGCCGACGGCCGCGGGCAGGCGCCCATGCGGACCGAGCCGGTGTTCGTGCGCGCGGGCCAGCACAAGGTGGCGGCGGCGTTCGTGCGCCGGACGGAAGGGCCGTACGAGGATCTCATCAAGCCGCACGGGTGGTCCTATGCCGGCGGCGGATCGGGCGGCAGCGGCATCACCACGCTCCCGCACCTCCGCGACCTGATCATCGTCGGGCCGTTCAAGGCGACGGGCGTCTCGGATACGGCGTCGCGGCAGCGCATCTTCTCGTGCCGGCCCACGGGCCCGGCCGACGAGCGGCCCTGCGCGCGGCAGATCCTGGCGCGTGTGGCGGCCGAAGCCTACCGGCGTCCGGTGCCGGCCGAGGAAGTGGATCGGCTGATGCCGTTCTACGAGAAGGGTGCGGCCAGGGCGGGGTTCGAAGGCGGCGTGTCGAGCGCGCTCGAAGCGGTGCTCGCCAGCCCGTATTTCATCTTCCGCATCGAGCGGGAGCGTGAGGCGCGTCCGGGGACGGCGTTCCGCGTGGGCGATGTGGAGCTGGCCTCCCGCCTGTCGTTCTTCCTGTGGGGCACGCCGCCGGATCAGGAACTGCTGGAGCTGGCCGCCAAGGGGCGGCTGGCCGATCTGCGCGTGCTCGAGGCGCAGACCCGCCGGATGCTCGAGGATCCCCGGGCGGAGGCGCTCGGCACGCGCTTCGCGGCCCAGTGGCTGCGCCTGCAGGACGTGGACAAGGTGCACCCGGATCCGAACTTCTACCCGAACTTCGACGAGAACCTCGCGGATGCGATGAAGCGCGAGACGGTCACCTTCTTCAACCACCTCGTGGCGGAGGATCGGGACCTGCTGGACCTCTATCGGGCGGACTACACGTTCGTCAACGAGCGGCTGGCCCAGCACTACGGCATCCTCGGCGTGGCCGGGAACGAGTTCCGCCGCGTGACCTATCCGGATGCGACGCGCCGGGGGTTGCTGGGGCAGGGAAGCGTCCTGGTGCAGACCTCGCTCGCCAACCGCACGTCGCCGGTCCTGCGCGGCAAGTGGGTGATGGAGGTGCTGCTCGGCACGCCGCCGCCCCCGCCGCCGCCGAACATCCCTGCGCTGGAGGAGACGGCGGAAGCCCGCGACGGCAAGCTCCTGACGACGCGCGAGCGGATGGAGATGCACCGCGCCAACCCGACGTGCAACGCCTGTCACCGGGTGATGGACCCGATCGGCCTGGCGCTCGACAACTTCGACGTGACGGCGCGGTGGCGCGAGCGCGAGAACGGCGTGCCGCTCGACACGCGCGGCGACTTCTACGACGGCTCCGCCGTCACGACGCCGGGGGAACTGGCCGAGGCCCTGATGAAGCGGCCGGAGCCCCTCGTGCGCACGTTCACCGAGAACCTCCTGGCGTACGCGCTCGGGCGCCGGGTGGAGTACTACGACCAGCCCGCAATTCGGGCCATTACCAGGGCCGCGGCGGAAGACGGCAACAAGGTGTCGTCCTTCATCCTCGGCGTCGTGAAGAGCAATACGTTCCGGATGAAGCAGGCGGATGTCGTGGCGACCGACAACGCCCCCGTGGCACAGCCGTAAGCAAACCGTCGCGGCGCCTCCTTCGGGGGGCCGACTCGAGGAGACTGAGACGATGTCCTTCATTACTGGGAAGCACCTGGCGCGCCGGACGTTCCTGCGCGGGATGGGCGCCACCGTGGCGCTGCCGTTCCTGGATGCGATGGTGCCTGCTGGACGGATCTTCGCCAAGGCGCCGGCCGCCGAGCGCACGCGCCTCGTCTGCATCGAAGAGGTGCACGGCCTGGCGGGCTGCAACACGTGGGGCGCGAGCCAGTACCTCTATGCCCCCGAGGCGGTCGGCAGGGACTTCCAGCTCGTCGCCGACAACCCGCTCGCCACGATCGAGGCGTACCGCGAGTACATGACGATCGTCAGCAACACGGACGTCCGGATGGCGGAAGCCTTTACGGCGCCGGAGATCGGCGGCGACCACTTCCGGTCGAGCGCCGTGTTCCTGACGCAGTCGCATCCGAAGCAGACGCAGGGCTCGGACATCTGGGCGGGGACGTCCATGGACCAGCTCTACGCGCAGCGCTTCGGGCAGGCGACGCCGATGCCGTCGATGCAGTTCTGCATCGAGAACCTGGACCAGGCGGGCGGCTGCACCTACAACTACTCGTGCGCCTACACGGACTCGATCAGCTGGGCCTCGCCCAACGAGCCGCTGCCGATGATCCGCGATCCGCGCGTGGCCTTCGACATGCTGTTCGGCGCGGGCCGCTCGGCGCAGGACCGGTCGGAGCGCCGCGAGAGCCGCCGCAGCATCCTGGACTGGATCCAGGGCGAGGTGGCCAACGTCCGGCAGGATCTCGGCGCGAGCGATCGCACGCGCCTCGATCGCTACCTGGACAACGTCCGGGAGATCGAGCGCCGCATCGAGGCCATCGAGGCGCACAACAGCAGCGGTGAGGAGCGGGCCATCCCCGACGCGCCGAAGGGCGTGCCGGACTCCTTCTCCGAGCACATGCGCCTGATGTTCGACCTGCAGGTGCTCGCGCTCCAGACCGACATGACCCGCGTCATCTCGTTCAAGACGGGCCGCGACTCGCAGAACCGCGTCTTCCCCGAGAGCGGCTCGACCCAGCCCTTCCATCCCGCCTCGCACCACGGCAACCGCGAGGATCGGATCCTGGAGTTCAACAAGATCTGCAAGTACCGCGTCGGCCAGCTCGCCTACTTCCTCGAGAAGATGAAGACGACGATGGACGGCGACCAGAGCCTGCTGGACAAGACGCTGATCGTCTGGGGATCGCCGATGGCGGACCCGAACGTGCACAACCACCGCCGCTGCCCGCTGGTCCTGCTGGGCCACGCCAACGGCGCGCTGCCGGGCGGCGTCCACCTGAAGGCCGCCGACAGCACGCCGATGGCCAACGTCATGCTGAGCCTGCTCCACACGCTCGGCATGGACGACATGAACAGCTTCGGCGACAGCACGGGCGAGTTCTCGTTCGCCATGCCGTCGTCCGCCACGGTGGGCGCGTAGCCCTCGTCGCAGCCGCAGTCACATGGGCGCCCCGTTCCGGGGCGCCCCGCAGGGAGAGCAGCATGACTCGTCGTCTGGGCCTGAACCTGATTGGCGCCCTGTGCCTGTCGTCGATGATCGGCGCGGCACCGAGCGATCCGACCGTCGTCGAGGCGGCGATGCGGGGCGACCGCGCCACCCTCAAGGCCCTCCTGGCCGAGGGCGCCGACGTGAACGCCGCCCGCGGGGACGGGATGTCCGCGCTGCACTGGACGGCGGAACGCGGCGATGCCGAAGGCGCCGCCATGCTCGTCTATGCCGGCGCGAACGTCGGCGCCGTGACGCGCCTGGCCCAGTACACGCCGCTCCACCTGGCGGCCCGATCGGGCAGCGATGCCGTGGCCGAAGTGCTTCTCGGCGCCGGGGCCGCCGTGGATGCCCGCGCCATGCCGAGCGGCGCCACGCCGCTGCACCTGGCCGCGGGCGCCGGCAGCGCCGCCGTCGTCACGCGCCTGCTGGACGCGGGCGCCGACAAGGACGCGAAGGAGAGCGAGTGGGGGCAGACGCCGCTGGTGTTCGCGGCCGCCGCCAACCGCGTGGCCGCCATCAAGGTGCTGATGGCCCGCGGTGCCGATGCGGACATCACGACGAAGGTGATTGACGTGCCCGCCCGGAATGCGCTCGACAGGGCCGCCGGCGCACGCCAGAAGAAGGTGCTCGAGTCCATGGGCGTCGGGCCGGAACGCCAGCCCTCGGCCAGCCAGGTGCAGGCCGCCATCCAGGCCTCGCGCGAGGTGTTCCTGTCCGGCAAGATCCCGCCGCCGGACCCGAACGAGAAGGAAGACGAGAACCGCCGGAACTTCAACCCGGAGGAGATCAACCCGCCGGTCGCGACCAAGGGCGGCCTCACTGCACTGCTGCACGCCGCGCGCCAGGGCAACATCGAGGCCGCGACCGCGCTCCTCGACGGCGGCGCCAACGTGAACCAGATCGGCGCGGGCGACGGCACGAGCCCGCTCCTGATGGCGGTGATCAACGGCCAGTTCGACATGGCCATGCTCCTGATGGACCGGGGCGCGGATCCGGGCCTCGCGGCCAGGGGCAACGGCGCCACGCCGCTCTGGGCCGCCGTCAATACGCAGTGGCAGCCGCGCACGCGCTTCCCGCAGCCGCAGGAAATGGAGCTGCAGAAGGCCACCTACCTGGACGTGATGAAGAAGGCGCTGGAGCACGGGGCGGACCCGAACGCGCGCCTCGTGTCCCACCCGTGGTACATGGTCTACACGGGCTGCGGCAACCGGAACTGCGGCCTGGCCGATACGTCCGGCTCCACCGCGTTCTGGCGCGCCGCCTACTCCGTGGACCTCGAGGCGATGCGCCTCCTTCACGAGTACGGGGCGGACCCGAACATCTCCACGATGGCGCCGCGTCAGGCCATCCGCCGCGGACCCGGCGGTCCGCCCGCAGGCGCCGGCGGCCCCGTGGCCCCGACGCCAGACGCCAACCAGGCTCGCTACGACGCCCCGCCCATCCCGCCCGGCGGGCCGGGCGCGCTGCCGATTCACGCGGCCTCGGGCGTCGAGTACGGCGAGGGCTTCGCCGGCAACGCCCATCGGCACGCCCCCGGCGGCTGGATGCCCGTCATCAAGTACCTGGTCGAGGAGATGGGCGCCGACGTCAACGCGCGGGACAACGACGGCTATACGCCGCTCCATCACGCGGCCGCGCGCGGCGACAACGAGATGATCGAGTACCTGGTCAGCAAGGGCGCCGACGTGACAGCCGTCGCGCGCAGCGGCCAGACCACCGCCGACATGGCCAACGGGCCCGTGCAGCGCGTGTCGCCGTTCCCCGAGACCGTCGCGCTGCTGGAGAAGCTGGGCTCGAAGAACAACCACCGCTGCGTGTCCTGCTGAGGCGCCGGGACCGGGATGGCGCTGCTCGGCTGGCTCGGCCTCGTCACCACTGAGGCCATCGGCCGCCAGGAGGACGGGCTGGCCGACATCGAGCGTCAGCTCGACGGCATGGAACGGTCGCGCGCGCGGTACCTGGCCTGCTTCGCCTACCTGCTGGGGCGGGTCGCCCGCGCGGACCACGACGTATCCGACGTGGAGCGCCGCGCCATCGAGACGCTGGTGCGGGAGCACGGCGGCGTCGCCGCCGACCAGTCAGCCCTCGTCGTCGAAATCGCCACCGCCCATGGTCTGCGGTTCGGCGGGACCGAGGACTTCCTCGTCTCCCGGGAGTTCGCCGCCCTCGCGCTGCCGGCGGACAAGGAGACGCTGCTCGACTGCCTCTTCGCCGTCTCGGCCGCGGACGAGTCCATCGCCACCCGGGAGGACAACGAGATCCGCCGGATCGCGTCGGAGATCAACATCGGCCACGACACGTTCATCGCCGCCCGCCGCCGCTACGTGGAGCAGCTCGAAGTGCTGCGGCACCGCCTTCGCGGCTGACGCCGGGGAGCCCCCCGGCGTCCCGTCCGCCCGCCTTTCCTGACGGCCCTACGACTCCGGCACCGCCTTGACCAGCTCCGCAAACGGCACCACCGCGCCGTGCAGCGGCACCAGGCGGTCCACGCGCAGCTTGCGCGCGCGGATCTGCTCCAGCAGGTTGGCCGCGTACGGGTGGTTCGTCCCGCCCGGGCTGAACGCGTCAGCCTGGATCAGCACGCGCTCGGCCGGCAGGTAGGCCATGAGCAGCGTGTCCCCGTGCGGGTTGCCGGCGATGTGGTAGAGCTCCACGCGCCGCGTCCGGTCCTCGACGACGTGCGAGTCCTCGACGGCCACCACGGTCGCCGCGGCGGGACTCTTCGACAGCGTATCGGGCGCGATCGTGAAGGGACGCGTGGCCGCCTCCTCGTAGTAGGCGACGTTTCGTTCCTGCGTGATGACCGTCAGCCCCTCGGCAATGGCCGCGCGGAGGCCGGCCGAGTGGTCGAAGTGGTGGTGGGACGACACGAGTTCGGTCAGCGGCTTGCCCGGCACCAGCTCGCGGGCCCTGGCGATGACCGCCAGCGTCCGGGCCTCGCTCTGGGGCGCCTCGATCAGCATGAGGTGGTCGTCGAACTCCACGAGCGCGCTGTGGTGGGACTGGCCGGCAAGCAGCCACACGCCGGGGGCAATCACCTGCTCCGTCACGGTCGGCGCGGCCGGGACCGGCACGGCCGCCGATTGCGCGGCCTCGGGCGCCGCGATGTCGCCGGTGTCCCCGTTTACCGTCGGCCGGGAGAGCCGCAGCTCCGCCGCCGTGAACCGGTCGATCGTCGTCGTCACGACCTGGGGGACGCGGAGGCCGTTGAGATCGGCGTAGTCGTCGAAGCTGGTCGCGATGACGACGTCACCGAGGTTCGGGTGGGCGGCGGTGGAGGCGATGCGGGCCGGCCGCCCGGACGTGCCGTCCACGGCGAGCGTGAAGGGCCCATCGTCGCCGATGGTGATGTCCACCAGGCGCAGCGTCCCGTCCGTGCGTGCGTTGGCGAAGGTCGCGCGCGCGTCCAGCGCCGCGCGGAGCAGCGAGACGGGGTGGTGGTAGAACTCGACCCGCCGGTCGCTCGCCGCCTGGGCCGCGGACCGGGTCGCGGTACCGCTCTCGGCGATTGTGTAGGCCACGTCGCCGTCCACGCCGAAGACCTGCCGCTGGGGCGTCTGGCCCTGGAAGTAGAGGAAGTTGGGTGTCCGCGTCTGCTCGATGCGCATGCGGCCGCTCTCGAGGTCCATGGCGCGCCGGTAGCCGGTGACCGCAAAGGTCTGGCCGGTGGCGTCCATGGTCATGTCCTGCCCGACGTTCCAGATGGTCCCCTCGCCCTCGAGGACGAGCGTCTTGATGGTCAGGAGCCGGTCGCGGCCGCCGATGGCGCTCGCCGCGTCGGCGACGATCTGCTGCTCCGGCGTGGGTCCCGCACAGGCGGTGATGAGCGCCAGGGCGCATGTGACGAAAAGAGGGCTGGATCTCATGGCGGGACGATGCCACGCGCACGCGGCAGCGGTCAAGCGCCCCACTTTTGCGGCGGCGAGGCGCCGGAGCGCATCCGTGGTAGAAAATCAGGACCTGGCCCCATGACTCCCCTGACGGCGACAACCTCGCTGGCGCGTCGTATCGACCACGCCGAGTGTGCCGTGACCGTCGCCACGGCCGAGGCCCTGCGGGCGTCGGGCCTTCCCGGCGTCCGCGTGCTTCCCGTCGGCGGGGTATCGGCGGTGTTCGTCGAGCCGGGCGCTCCGTTCAACAAGCTGATCGGCCTCGGTCTCGGTGACCCCGTGGACGAGGCGGCGCTTGCCGAGGTCGAGCGCGTCCACGCGGCGCTGGAGCAGCCGCTCCAGGTGGAGTTGGCGACGCTGGCGGACCCGGCCGTGGGCGCCATGCTGACCGCGCGCGGCTACGTGCTGATGGGGTTCGAGAACGTGCTGGGGCTGCGCCCGGCGCCGGACGCCGCACCGGGGGAGGGCGGGTCGCAGGGAGAGATCACCGTCGATCAGGTGCCCGGCAACCGCCTGCGCGACTGGATCGAGACGGTGACCACGGGATTCCTGCACGAGGACACCTTCGACGGGCCGGCGGCGCACGAGTCCTTCGACCGCGCCGTGCTGGAGCGCGTGTTTGACGCGAGTGCCGGCGTCGCGGGTGTGCGCCAGTTCCTGGCCTCCCGCCAGGGCGTGATCGCCGGAGGCGCCCGACTCCAGATCGCGGGCGGCATTGCGATGCTGGCCGGGGCCGCCACGCTGCCGGAGCACCGGCGGCGGGGCGTGCAGGCCGCGCTCCTCGCCGCGCGGTTGGCCGATGCCGGCCGGAGCGGGTGCGACCTGGCGGTGGTGACCACGCAGCCGGGCTCGCGCTCGCACGCCAACGTCCAGCGTGCGGGTTTCCAGCTCCTCTACAGCCGCGCGATCCTCAGGAAGGATCCGTAGTCCCGCGTCGTCTCAGGTGCGTGCCAGCTTGGCGGCCAGATTCACCAGGGCCTGTTCGAGCACGGTGACCGCCCGCCAGTACTCATCGAGCGAGAGGTGCTCGTTCGGCGTGTGGTCCAGCGCGCTGTCTCCAGGGCCGTAGGCGACGATGGGGCAGCGCCACACGGGAGCGACGACGTTCATGTCGCTGGTGCCCGTCTTGAGCACGACGCCCGGCTGCGCCGCAGCGTCCACGGCGCGGATGGCGGCGAGGAAGCTCGCGACGAGCGGGTTGGTCCGATCCCCGCGCCATGCCTCCTCGTAGCCCCGGAAGCGCAGGGCGAAGGTGGTCCGCGGGCCCTCGATCCGCACGGGCTCCCCGCCGTCCTCGCCCGTCGCGAGCCCGGCCTCCGGCAAGCCAGGCGCCTCTACGACGATCCCCGCCCAGGCGATCAGCTCCCTGGCGAATGCCGGGGCATCGAACCCGACGGGCAGCCGCCAGGCGAACTGCGCATCCACGGTGTCGGTCAGGCCGTCGGTGTTGGCGGTGACGAAGCGGCGCAGGCTCGGGCTCACCTGCTCGAACACCTTCTCCCTGCCCGCATTGGCGTCGTCCGCGTGCGCGCGCACGCGGTTCCACAGGTGGACGACGAGCTCGGCCACGGCCGTGTCCGGCCCCGCGGTGTGGGCCATCGGCTGGCGCGCCATGAGGTCCACGAGCAGGCGGCCCTTGTATCCCAGCGTGACGCGGCGCCAGCTGCTGGGCTCGCCGATGACGCAGAAGGTGGGGACGGGCTCACGCCGCCCATCGAAGCGGGAGGCGATGAAGCGCGCGCCCTTGCTCGTGGCGGCCTCCTCCTCCACGGCGCCGACGACGACCAGACGGATGCCGTGCCGGCGTGCCCATTCGTGGCCCAGGCGGGCGCCGGCCGCGGCAAAGGCGGCCAGCGGGCCCTTGGCATCGACGCTGCCGCGGCCGTAGAGCACGGCCTGTGTGGCGTCGGGTGGCGCGGCCCCGGCCCCTGGCACTGCCGTTTCGATCCTGACGGGGATGTCTCCTGGAACCGTGTCGATGTGGCCGAGGAGGACGATGACGATCGGCGCGTCCGGATCGCCGAGTTCGCCCACCGCGTTGCCCGCCTCGTCGACCGCGGTGCGCGCGTAGCCGGACGCCCGCATCCTGTCCGCCAGCCAGGCGGCGGCTGCGGCCTCCCGGCGGGACAGCGACGGGATGGCGACCAGCCCGTGCACCAGCGAGACGGCGTCCTCCCGTGTCACGCGCGTGCGCTCCCCGTGTCCGATCCGGCCGGGTTCCGGATCGCGGCCGAGACGGCTGCGATGCCCGTGGCGATCTCGTCCGGCGTGATGACGAGCGGCGGCAGGAGCCGGAGCACCGTTGGCCCGGCAGGCAGGGCAATCACGCCGTGGTCGACCATCAGCGTCTTGAGGACGGGCGCGACCTTTGTCCGCAGCTCCACGGCCAGCATGAGCCCGAGGCCGCGCACCTCGCGGACCGAGGGCACATCGGCGAGCGCGCGCCGGAGGTCTTCCAGCATCCCTGCGCCGAGGTCGCGGCTCCGTTCGATGAGGCCCTCCTCGCGGTAGGCGCGGATGGCGGCCAGGCCGGCCGCGCACGCGAGCGGCGAGCCGCCGAACGTGCTGCCGTGTGCGCCCGTGCGGAGCACGTCACGGACGGCGCGCGTGTAGGCGAGCGCGCCCATGGGGAAGCCGCCGCCGAGCCCCTTGGCCATGCAGATGATGTCCGGCGCGAGGCCCACGTGCTCCAGGGCGAACCACGAGCCGGTGCGGCCGAAGCCCGTCTGGATCTCGTCGACGATCAGCAGGGCGCCCCGTTCACGGCACAGTCGTGCCGCCGCCTGCGCGAACGCCGGCGTTGCGACGTTGACGCCGCTCTCGCCCTGGACGACCTCGAGGATGACGGCTGCGGTGCGATCGTCGATGGCTGCGTCGAGCGCGGCGGGATCGTTGAAGGGCACGTGCGTCGCGTCGAGGAGCGGGCCGAAGCCCTCGCGGTACTTCGGCTCCCACGTGACGGAGAGCGCGCCGAGCGTCCGTCCGTGAAACCCCTTCGTGGCGGCGACAAAGGCGGGACGCCCCGTCGCCAGGCGCGCGAACTTGAGCGCTCCGTCCACGGCTTCCGCGCCGCTGTTGGTCAGGAAGGCGTGCGGGAGGTGCGCGGGCAGGACGCCGGCGAGCGCGTCGGCGAAGCGGGCGCGGACGTCGCTGTACAGGTAACTCGGGCAGAGGGTCAGCGTCTGCGCCTGTTCGACGATGGCGGCGGTGACCGCGGGGTGGCAGTGGCCGAGCATGGCCACGCCCTGCGCGGAGCCCAGGTCCAGGTAGCGGCGGCCTGTCGTATCCGTCAGCCAGCAGCCCCGGCCGCTGGCGAACACCGTGCTGCCGCGGCGCGCGGTGGTGCCGCCGAGAATCTGTTCCTCGATGCGCGCGAGATCGTGATCGTCCATGGTCATGCGATGTGCGTGCCGCCGCCGGCCAGCGCGCGGGTGACGGGTTGGGACATGCGCCCGTCGGCGAAGATGACGCGGCCGACGCCGCCCTCGATGGCCTCGACGGCGCCCATCACTTTCTTCTTCATGCGGCCCTCGGCCACCTGCATGAACTGCCCGGCCCGGGCCTTCGGGATCTCCGCGATCAGTGTGGACTCGTCCGGGAACGACGCGAGCAGGCCGGGCGTGTCGGTGAGGATCACGAGCGCCGAGGCCCCGAGCGCGGCGGCCACCATGGCCGACGCCCGGTCGCCGTCCACGTTGATGGCCTCGCCGGCGGTGGACACGCCTGGCGGCGTCAGGACGGGGAAGTAGCCGGCGCCGATGAGGAGGCGGAGCAGGTCCGTGTTCACCCGCTCCACCGTACCCGTCCAGTCGTCACGGAGCACCATGCGGCGGCCATCCACGCGGATCCGGAGCGTGTCCTTGCGCGTCCCCTCGAAGATGCGGCCGTCGAGCCCGGAGAGACCGACGGCGTTGACGCCCAGCCGCTGCAGCTTCTCGACCCACATCTTGTTCAGCTGCCCGCAGTAGACCATCTCGAAGATCTCGAGCGTCCGTCGATCGGTCCGCCGGCTCACGTGCCCGGTCTCGCTGGTGACGAACTCCGGCGGGTGGCCGAGCGCCTCGGCCACGGCGTTCGTCGTCTTTGCCCCGCCGTGCACGAGCAGCAGATCCGTGCCCGCGGTGCGGAGGCTCACGATGTCCGCGACGACCGCGTCGATGTCCAGGGTGGTGCCGCCGCCGACTTTCACTACGATCATGTGGCTCACGCTTCCGGATCGGCGGGTGGAGCGGCCCGCCGGCCGGGGTGCCGCGAGGGCTCCCCGGCGATCAGATGGGATGCAGTCCGGGAAACTCCAGGGCGGTGGTCTCCTCCCACCCGTGCATCAGGTTCGCGCACTGGACGGCGGTGCCGGCGGCGCCCTTCATCAGGTTGTCGATGGCGCACAGTGCGACGACGCGCCCGGTGGTCGCGTCGAGCTCGAAGCCGACGTCCGCGTAGTTGCTGCCCGCGAGGATCTTCGGCTCGGGATAGCGGTAGAGGCCCGTGCGCTCCTTGACGAGGCGCACGAACGGCTCGCCGCCCCAGGTCTCGCGAAACGCCTTCCAGATGTCGCGCTCCGCGACGCCGTCCCTGACGAACACGTGCGCGGTGGCCAGGACGCCGCGGACGTTGTCCACGGCCGTCGCGCTCAGGTGCACGGCCGTCTCGACGCCGGCATGTGTCAGGGCCTGCACGACCTCGGCCGTGTGGCGGTGGCCCGTGGGCGCGAAGCTCCGCATGACGCCCGCGCGCACGGGATGGTGCGTGGAATCGGCGGACGCGGCGCCGCCTTCGCTGCTTCCGACCTTCACCTCGCACACGATCCCGCGCGAGGCGTCCAGGAGCCCCGCCCGGGCCAGCGGCCACACCGCCAGCGTCGTGGCGGTCGCGTTGCAGCCCACGCCGCTCACGTAGGTCGCGCCGGCAATCTCCGTCCGGTGCAGTTCCGGGAGGCCGTAGACGAACCGGTCCAGCCATGACGGGTTGGCGTGCGGCTTGCCGTACCAGCGGTCGTAGTCCGCGGCGGCACGCAGGCGGAAGTCCGCACTCAGATCGACGATGGCGGGAGCGATGCGGCTCAGCTCGTCGATACGGCCCATGGCGCCGCCGTGCGGCAGGCAGAGGAAGAGCAGGTCGCACGGCTCGAGCGCCGCGGCGGCCACGAACTTGAGCGTCGAACGCCCGCGGAGGTTGGGGTGCGTGAAGTGGACGAACTGGCCGTCCAGCCGCTCGCTGGTGACCTGCCGGACGTCGATCCGCGGGTGCGCGAGGAGGAGCCGGAGCAGCTCGCCGCCCGTGTAGCCGGACGCCCCGAGGATGGAGGCGGAAACGCGATCGCCCATCGCGCGCTAGACCGAGGCGCCTTCGGCCAGGGAGATCGACGCGAGGCGGGCGGACTCGCCGACGGGCCACCCGTTGGCGGCGTCCCAGCCGTTGGCCGCGACGTCCAGGCAGAAGTCCACCATGCGATCGGGGATGTTCACGTTCGTCGGCGCGATGGAGTTGCGGAACTCCATCGTGTAGTTCACCTCGTTCACGAGCAGCCCGCGGTCGGGGTCCTCGAAGAGGTCCAGGGCCACCACGCCGCCGCCGCACGCGCGGGCGGCGCGTGCGCAGATGTCGGCCAGCTCCGGGGTGACGGGGCAGTTGGCCGACGAGCCGCCGCGGGCCGTGTTGGTGATCCAGTTCGGCGACTGCCGGTAGATCGCGCAGATGGTTTCCGGGCCGACCTGGAACGCACGGATGTCGCGCCCCGGCTTCTTCACGTACTCCTGGATGTAGAAGATGCTGTGGTGGTAGCTGCCGAGCGTCTCCTTGTGCTCGAGGATGGCCTCGGCGGCGTCGCGGTCGTTGACCTTGCTCAGGAGCCGTCCCCAGGATCCGACGGTCGGCTTGAGCACGGCCGGGTAGCCGAGCCGCTCGATGGCTTCCAGGGCGCTCTCCGGCGTGTAGGCGACGAAGGCCCGCGGCTGCGCCACTCCGGCCGCCGCCAGCGCGCTGGTCGTCATCAGCTTGTTGCCGCAGATGTCGGCCACGAGCGCGGTGTTCACGGTCCGGACGCCCTGGTCGTTCAGGATCTTCAGGCTGTAGAGCGCGCGGCTGTGGTTGATGCAGCGCTCCACGATGACGTCGTACCCGCTGTAGGGGTGGTGCGCGACGTCGGTGATGTCGAACACCAGCTTCTGGTCGTCGATGAGGTCCAGCGACACGCCGCGCGCCTCGAACGCCTCGAACAGCAGCTTCTCCTCGACCCGGACGCGGCTGTAGAGGACGCCGACGCGCGGCTTACTCACCCCAGTCCTCTTCTTCCTGCGGCGCGAGGGACACGGTCAGCGGCTCGAGGGCCACCACCTCCAACTCGACCCCGCAGCCGGGGCACTGGGCAATCTCGTGCTGCATCACCGCGGTGAGGGTGACATCGGCAAAACATTCCGGGCACTGAGCGGTCCCGGTCGCGGTCTGCACAGCCATCGTCGGCACTCCTGAGCCAGTTCCCGATTCTAACAGGCATTTTCGACGAGTCACCCCGTCGGCGGTTGGCCATGTGCCGCTGCCGCCCGTGCGTGGCCGCGCGCCGGCCTCGGCGGGCGCATCTGCGCCGGTCGCGGCGGAGCGGAAGCGCGAGGACGCACGAATCCCGGCCATCTGAATGGCCGGGGTTGGCCCGCGATCTACACTGGCTTCATGAGTCGAATGACACGCATGGTTCTCGCCGTCTCGGCCGTGATGCTTCTCCTGGTCCCGGCGCCCGCGTCCGCGGACATCCGCCTGACACCCTTCGGCGGCATGAGCCGCTTCGATGGTGAATCAAAGGGCACCTTCGGCGTGGCGCTCGGCTTCGGCGGCCTCTTCGGCGTGGAGGTGGAAGCAGCCCGCATCCTGTTGGGGTCGTACGACGAGATCCCGGTCGTGGATCTCGAGGCGCACGCGACGACCTACATGGCGAACCTGGTGCTGCGGGTGCCCGCGGGGCCCATCCAGCCCTACGGATCGGCCGGCATCGGCCTCGTGCGCGTCACCGGCTCGGTGGACGTGCCGGTCCTCGGCGACATCCTGAGCGCGACCGCGCAGGACGTGGGCTGGAACATGGGCGGGGGGGTCTATGTCTTTCCCGCGCCCAACCTCGGCATTCGCGGGGACATCCGGCGCTTCCAGACGGGCGACGTGGACCTGGACGATCTCCGGGGCATCAGCGGGATCAACGATCTCCCGCTGCCGCAGTTCGACTTCTGGCGGGCGACGGTCGGCGTGACGTTCAAGTTCTGACGCCGGACGGCCTCAGTCGTTGTGGTGCAGCTCGTACTCCCGCTGCGCGCGTGCGTTCTCCGAGCCCTGGACCTTGTCGCGGCGGGCGGCCGCCTTGAGCGCGAGGGCGCGCGTGCCGGTGGAGTGCACGGCGGGCGAGGAGATGAGCCGCTCCAGTTCCGTGCTCTCGCATTTCGGGCAGGACGGCGTAGTTCCCGTACGGACGAGCGTCTCGAACTCGCGGCCGCACTGCTTGCAGGCATACTCGAAGATAGGCATGGTCAGACCCCTCCCTGCATTATAAGGAAAGGGTTGCCGTTCCTGCTCATCGTCTTCCTCGCCGCTGCCGTGGCCGCCGGCGGAAGCCCCGCGTTGGCGTCTCCCCATGCGGCGCCGCAGGACGCCCGCAGCGCGCCCGCCGGGGCCGATGCCGGCCTTGCCGCGGCGGCGTCCCCGGCCGCCGACCTGCCGCGCCTCCGCAGCCTGCTCGTCAGCCGTGACGGCGCGCTCGTGCTGGAGCGCTACTTCCACGGCGCCCGGGCCGCGGGCCTGGCCAACATCAAGTCCGCGTCGAAGAGCGTGATGTCGGCGCTGGCCGGCATTGCCGTGGCGCGCGGCCTGATCCCGGACGTCACGGACCCGATCGCGCCGCACTTCCAGGCGGAGCTGGCGCGGGATGCCGATCCCCGCAAGCGGACCATCACCGTCGAGCACCTGCTCACGATGCAGTCCGGCCTGGCGTCGACGAGCGGCCGCAACTACGGCGCGTGGGTCACGAGCGCCAACTGGGTGCGCTATGCGCTGCAGCGCCCGCTCGAGAGCGACCCCGGGACCACGATGGAGTACAGCACGGGCACGTCGCACGTCCTGTCCGCGCTCCTGACGCGCCTGACGGGACTGAGCACCTGGCAGTTCGCGCAGCAGGCGCTCGCGAAGCCCCTGGGCTTTTCGCTGGCCCGCTGGCCGCAGGACCCGCAGGGCGTGTACTTCGGCGGCAACGACATGCTGATGACGCCGCGGCAGATGGTGGCCTTCGGCGAGCTGTACCTGAACCGCGGCCGCGCGGGGGACGTCCAGGTGCTGCCCGCGGACTGGATCGACAGGTCCTGGGTGGCACGGACGCGCTCGCGCTACGGGCGCGATCGCGAGTATGGCTACGGGTGGTGGATCCGGGACCTGGCGGGTGAGCCCGCGTACTACGCCTGGGGCTACGGTGGGCAGTTCATCTTCGTGGTGCCGTCCCGGCGCCTGGTCATCGTGACGACGTCGGACGTCAACGTCCGTCAAGAGCGGCGGGAGCACCTGGAGGCCATCTACGAGGTGGCGGCCCGCATCGTGGCCGCGTCCTGACTGACGCGCACCGGCGTCTCCACGAACGCCCCGAGCATCCGCCGCCCGGACACCCC
>CAZUGF010000053.1:14857-32379 GCA_964619705.1 uncultured Bifidobacteriaceae bacterium | reverse complement strand
ACGCGCCGAAGGCGCGCCTACCGTCGGCCTACGCGCCGAAGGCGCGCCTATCAAACCCCTGACCACCATCCTGTAGAATCAGGTCGATGCAGAGAAGGCGGCCGAAGAGCGGCGAGCGCGCGGCGCTCGTCGGGCTGATGACGGGGACGACACGGCGCGTCGACGCGGAGCACTCCATGGAGGAACTGGAAGGCCTGGCCGAGGCCGCTGGCGCCGGTGTGGTGCTGCGCGTGCTGCAGGAACGGCCGAAGCCGGACTCCGCGACGTTCCTCGGCCGTGGCAAGGTGGATCTGCTGGCGGCCGCGGCGGCCGAAGCCGAGGTAGACGTCGTCATCTTCGACAACGAGCTCTCGCCAGCCCAACTGCGGGAGCTCGGCCGGCGGCTCGACCGCAAGGTGATCGATCGCACACAGCTCATCCTCGACATCTTCGCCCGCCGTGCGCGGACGCGCGAGGGCAAACTCCAGGTGGAACTGGCCCAGCTCAAGTACCTCCTGCCTCGCCTGATCGGCGCGGGCCTCGAGATGTCGCGCCTGGGCGGCGGTATCGGCACACGCGGCCCCGGCGAGACCAAGCTCGAGGTGGACCGGCGCAAGATCCGCGTGCGCATCCACACGCTCGACGAGGAGATTGCCGCCATCCGGCGCCGCCGCGCGCAGTTGCGTGATCGGCGGCACAAGACGGAGGTGCCCACCGTCGCCCTGGTCGGCTACACCAACGCCGGCAAGACGACGCTCTTCAATCGCCTGACGCGCGCGGCCGCGGAGGCCTCCGACGCGTTGTTCGTGACGCTCGATCCCCTGGTACGCCGCGTGATGCTCCCGGATCGGCGCCCCCTGCTGCTGAGCGACACGGTGGGCTTCATCGACCGCCTGCCCCATACGCTGGTTGCCGCGTTCCGCGCCACGCTCGAGGAGACGGCGGACGCGGACCTCGTGCTCCACGTCATCGACGCCGCGAACCCGGAGCGCGAGCGGCAGGCGGCGGCCGTCAACCGCGTACTCGAGGAGGTCGGCGCGACAGCCGTGCCCCGCCTCGAGGTCTACAACAAGATCGATCGGCTCACCAGGGACGAGGCCCGGCGTCTCCGTGAACTGGATCCCTCGGCGCTCCTCATCTCCGCGGCGACGGGCGCCGGCTGCGACGAGCTGCTCACCGCCGTGGCGGCACGCCTGGCGCTCGACCAGCAGCGCGTCACCGTGACGCTCGATCTCGGCGATACGGAACAGGCCGAACGCCTCGGGTGGATCTACCGTCATGGCCGCGTGCACAGCCAGACCTCGACCGGCCGCTACGTGGACGTCGAGGTGGATCTCCCTCGTCGGCTCGTCGCGCAGCTCGATCCCGCGATCCACGCGGCCGTCCGGACAGGAGGGGTCCGTGCGTAGTGTCGTGCGATCCGTTCGTCTGATCATCGTCGTCTGCGGCCTGGCCGTCGCGGCGGGGTGTGCCGCGCGTGCCGTGACGCCGCCGGTCGTGACCACGCCGCGGCACCCGGACTTCGTCTACCCGGCCGTGGCCGAAGGCGCTGCGCCGGAGCTCGGCCAGCGGATCCAGCGGGGCTGGCAGTTCCTGCAGGGCGGGGATCTCCGGAACGCGGAGCGGGAATTGACCGCGGCCGCGAAGCGGGACCCGCAGGCCTCGAGCGTCATGACGGCGCTCGCGTATCTCTCGCTCGCGCGTCGCGACGCGGACGACGCGCTGACGGGGTTCGATCGCGCCCTTGCTGGCGAGGCCGCCTACGTCCCGGCCCTCGTCGGACGTGGGCAGGCGCTGCTCGATCTCCAGCGCGAGGGTGATGCCCTGGCCAGCTTCGAGGCGGCGATCAGGGCAGACCCGTCGCTGACCGATCTCCAGGCGCGCGTGGACGTGCTCCGGTTCCGGGCGACGCAGGACCTGCTGGCGCGCGCCACGTCCGCCGCCGACGCGGGCCGGCTGGACGATGCCCGCACGGCATACCAGCAGGCCATTGCCGCGTCTCCGGACTCCGCGTTCCTCCATCGCGACCTGGCGGCCATCGAACGCCGCGCGGGGAATGCCGCGGCCGCCGTGGATCACCTGCGCCGCGCCGTGGCGCTCGACTCGTCGGACGCGCGCGCGCACGCGGCGCTTGCGGAGGTGCTGGCCGAGCAGGGCGACCCGGCCGCGGCGCTGGCCGCCTACGAGGAGGCGCGCCGCCTCGATCCGTCGGCGGTCCCGGATGCCGCGCTGGCCGCAGCCCGCGACCGGGCCGCGGCGCTCAGCCTGCCGCCGGAGTACAGCGCCATTGCCGGGGCCGCTGCCGTCACCCGCGGCGACATCGCGGCGCTGATCGGCGTCCGGCTCGCGCCGCTCGTGGCGCAGGCGCGGCCGCGGCAGGTCGTGATCACCGATGCACGCGGCCACTGGGCGCAGCCGTGGATCACGTCCGTCGTGCGGGCCGGCATCATGGACACGCTCGCCAACTACGCGTTCGATCCGGCGACGACCGTCCGGCGCGGGGACCTCGCGCGCACGGTCTCGCGCGTGCTGAGCCTCATCGGCGCCATCCGGCCGGAGGCCGCGCGGGCCTGGCAGGACGCGCGCATCACGGTGAGCGACGTCGCGCCCACGCACCTGAGCTACCCGGCCGTGTCGATGGCTGCCGCCTCCGGCGTCATGCCCCTCGAGGACACGACATTCGGCCTCCTGCGCCCGGTGACCGGCGCGGAGGCCACCGACGTGATCCGGCGTCTCGAATCCCTGGCACGATGAGCCCGGACGCCGCCGGTCCTCCGCCGCGCGCGACCTCTGCGGGGTCGGTACTGACGCTGGCCAACCAGCTCACGCTGCTGCGGATGCTGCTGATCCCGGCGTTCGTGCTCCTGGTCGTGTACGGCGAGTTCGGCTGGGCGCTGGTCGTCTTCATCGTCGCGGGTGCGACGGACGCCCTCGACGGGCTGATCGCCCGCCTCACCGAGCAGAAGAGCGAGCTCGGCGCGTGGCTCGATCCGGCCGCGGACAAGCTGCTGCTGGTGACCACGTTCATCGTGCTGACGCTGCCCGACATCGGCCTCGTCAACCGGATTCCGATCTGGCTCACCGTCCTCGTCATCAGCCGCGACGTCGGCATCGTCCTGACGGTGGCGATCGTGAACCTGGCGTCGGGGCCGCGGACGTTCCGGCCCTCGCAGCTCGGCAAGGCGGCGACGGCCTGGTTCATCCTCACGTGCGTGGTCGTGATGTTCTACAACTGGCGCGGCGTGACGTCGCCGGTCGTGGACGCCTTCATCTGGACGTCGCTGGCCATCACGCTGGCGTCCGGCATCGACTACGTGTGGCGCATCGGTCGGGCGCTGCGGTAGGGCGTCCGTCCGGCGCGTGCCTCAGGACGCGGGCGAGACCTTCTCCCTGAAATAGCCGATCGTCTTCTCCAGCCCCTCGCGCAGCGACACCGTCGGCTCCCAGCCGAGGAGCGTGCGGGCGCGCGTGATGTCGGGCTGCCGCACCTTCGGATCGTCCTCCGGCAGCGGCTTGTAGACGATGCGGCTCGTGGACCCCGTCATCTCGATGATGAGCCGCGCGATCTGCTCGATGGTCATCTCCTGCGGGTTGCCGATGTTCACCGGGTCGTTCACCGGCGCGTGCATGAGCTTGATGATGCCGTCGACGAGGTCGCTGACGTAGCAGAAGCTGCGCGTCTGCCGGCCGTCGCCGAACACGGTGACGTCCTCGTTCCGGAGGGCCTGCGACATGAACGCCGGGACGGCGCGTCCGTCCTTGACGCGCATGCGGGGACCGTAGGTGTTGAAGATGCGCACGATCTTGGTGTCCACGCCGTGGAACCGCCGGTAGGCGACGGTCATGGCCTCGGCAAAACGCTTGGCCTCGTCGTAGACGCCGCGCGGCCCGATGGGGTTGACGTTGCCCCAGTAGCTCTCCTTCTGCGGGTGCTCGAGCGGATCGCCGTAGACCTCCGATGTGGAGGCGATGAGGAACGTCGCGCCCTTGGCCTTGGCCAGCCCGAGCGCCTTGTGCGTGCCGAGGGCGCCGACCTTCAGCGTCGGGATGGGGAGTTCCAGGTAATCGATCGGGCTGGCCGGACTGGCCCAGTGCAGGACGAAGTCCACCGGGCCGTCGACGTCGATGTAGTGCGTCACGTCGTGGCGGATGAACTGGAAATCGCGGTCCCGGAGGTGCGCGATGTTCGCCAGGTCGCCGGTCAGCAGGTTGTCGATGCCGATGACCGATGCGCCCCGATCCAGGAGCGCTTCGGACAGGTGGGATCCGATGAAGCCGGCCGCGCCGGTAATGACCACTCGCACAGGGTTGCTCCGATCGAAAAGGGAAGGGACGAACCGCGGCCGCCCGGCTCTACGTGGCCAGGTGCCGGTGCGCGACGAGCGCGCGGATGAGGGTCAGCCACATGATCTTGAGATCGAGGGACACGGACCAGTTCTCGATGTAATAGAGATCGTACTCGATGCGCTTCTCGAGCGAGGTGTTGCCCCGCCAGCCGTTGACCTGCGCCCAGCCCGTGATGCCGGCCTTCACCTTGTGCCGCAGCATGTACTGCGGAATGCGGTGCTTGAACTGCTCCACGAAGAACGGCCGCTCGGGCCGCGGCCCGACAATCGACATGTCGCCCTTGAGGACGTTCCAGAACTGGGGCCACTCGTCGAGGTCATGCCGCCGCAGCCAGGCGCCGATCGGCGTGGCGCGCGGGTCGTCCTCGTCGGCCCACACCGGGCCGGTCGAGGCCTCCGCGTTCATGGGCATCGTGCGGAACTTGTAGACCGCGAACTGCTTGCCGTCGAGGCCCATACGGGCCTGCTGGTAGAAGACCGGGCCCGACGAGCTGCGCTTGATCAGCCACGCGAAGATGAGGCAGGGGACGGCCATCACCAGGAGCGCCGCCGCGGACACCACGACGTCGAGCGCGCGCTTGACCAGGGCGTTCAGCCCCTGGAGCGGCACGTCGTTCAGGTTGATGACCGGGACGCCGTCGAGATCCTCGAGCCGTGCGCGGAGCGCGATGAACTGCAGGAGGTCGGGCACGACCTTGACGTCGACGCCCTCGCGGCTGGTCGACTCGACCAGGTCCAGCAGCTTCATGTGCTCTTCGAGCGGCAGGGCCACGTACAGGTGGTCCACGCCCTCGCGCTGGACGACGTCCGCCGCGTCCGTCAGCGAGCCCAGGAGCGGGAGGCCGCGGTATCCGAGGTGATCGCCGCCGGCCCGATCGTCCACGAAGCCGACGATCTGGAAGCCGAGCTCACGGTGCTCGATCATCCGGTCGGCCACCATGCGGCCGAGATCGCCGGCGCCGGCGATCAGGACGCGGCGCAGCCCCACGCCGGCAATCCAGCGCCGTTCGAGCGCCTCGCGCACGAACTTGCGGGAGAGATAGCCGAGCGCGATGTTGCAGACGAGGAACAGGCCCCAGACGAGCTGCGAGACCTCGTAGACGCCGCGATCCTTGAGCTCGTCCGGGACGTAATAGGCCTGGAAGTACAGCGTGCCCATCACGCCGAGCACGACGGCGAAGATGCTGCCGACGAGGACGTTGAAGAAGTCGTCGATCCGCGAGCGCCCGCGCCGGAGCCGGTACAGGCCCTGGAGATGGAAGCCGAGCGGCACGATGATGGCGATGAACGGCAGCACGTTGACGTACTGCTCGAGCGGCGGGATGCCGCGCGTGACGGGGATGAGGCCCGAGTCGAAGCGGATGACGTAGGCGGCGAGGAACGCCAGCATCCCCAGCACCGCGTCGGCGAGGATGTGGAAGAGGACGAGGAGCCGGTTGTGGCGCCTTACCATGGCGCGGGCGTCCCGGTTGCCGAGGGCGCGGCCGACGCCGGCCCCCCATCGGGCACCTGGTCGAGGAACGGGTCGCCCAACTGATCGGGCGGGGCCGCCATCAGGTCCTCGGCGGCGCGGGAGAGGCCGCGCGTGAACGCCTCCCGCGAGAAGCGCTCGGCGTGCGCACGGATGGCGCCGCTGTCCCAGGATCGGCCGGCCGCCGTGGACAGCGCCGCGGCCAGCGAGTCGACCGTCGGCTCGTCGAAGAGCACGCCCGTGACGCCGGGGATCACCGTGTCCGTCGCGCCGCCGACGCCCAGGGCCACCACGGGACGGCCGCAGGCCTGACTCTCCACGGGGACGATGCCGAAGTCCTCTTCGCCGGGGAGCACGGCGGCGAGCGATGTGCGGTAGAGATCCCGGATCGCCTCGTCGGACTTCCAGCCGGCGAGCGTCACGCCGCCGCCGGTCAGGGTCTCGAGGTGGGCCCGCTCCGGACCGTCGCCGACGATCGTCATCGGCACGCCGGCCGCGCGGGCGGCGGCGATGGCCAGTTCGACGCGCTTGTAGCGCACCAGGGCAGACACCATCAGGAATCGGGAACTCACCGGCACGGGTGCCGGCGTGTAGAACGCGGTATCGACCGGTGGATACACAATGGTCGACTGCCGATTATAGTACACCGCGATTCTCCGCGCAACATACTGAGAGTTCGCGAGATAGCGGTGTACGCGTGGTGCCGTGTCCCGGTCCCAGCGCGCCAGCCGGGCCATGATGCGGCGGAGCACCCGGTTCGCGATCGGCCCCACGCGGTCGACGCCGAAGTAGGCCGGGAACTGGTCCCAGGCGTAGCGCATCGGCGTGTGGCAATAGCAGAGGTGCCGCGCCCGTCCCGGCACGACGACCGACTTGGCGGCACAGTGGCTGGAGCTGACGACGAGGTCGTAGCCGTCGAGGTCGAACTGCTCGATGAAGAACGGGAACAGCGGCAGGTAGTGCCGGTAGAGCCGTCGCGCGCCCGGCATCCACTGCAGCGGCGAACGGACGACCCGCCGCCGCTCGATGGCGGGCGAGGTGCTGCCCGGAACCTGGACCAGCGTGAACAGGTCCGCGGCAGGGAAGACCTCGAAGATACCCTCGAGGACCTTCTCGCCGCCCCGCATCCCGGTCAGCCAGTCATGGACGACGGCGACGCGCACGCCGGGATCTTAGCGCGGATGGAGAGGGCGAGTCCGAGGCCCTACCGATCGGCTCCCCCGGCCGGGCGGCCGGCGAGGACGTCCATGTACACCTGGTGCGTCCGCGCCACCGAGGTGCTCCAGGAGAACTGCCGCGCCCGCGTCAGTCCTCGCGCAATGAGCGTCTGCCGCAGCGAGTCGTCATGGACCGCACGGCGGATGCCGTCGGCAATCGCGTCGACGTCCGTCGGATCGACGAGCAGCGCCGCATCGCCCACAATCTCGGGGAGCGACGACACGTTGGAGGTGACGACCGGCGTGCCGCACGCCATCGCCTCCAGCGGCGGCAGCCCGAATCCCTCGTAGAGCGACGGGAACACGAAGGCCCGCGCCAGGCGGTAGAAGGAGGCGAGCGTGGCCGCCGGCTGGTAGCCCAGGAACCGGACGTGCTTGTCGAGCTTGTGGCGGTGCACCATCTGGCGGAGCGACGGGTAGCGCGAGAGCTCGTCGCCCACGATCAGCAGCTTCAGGTCGTCCGGTCCGGCCTCGCGGGCGCGGCCGAAGGCGGCGATCAGCCGCTCCACGTTCTTGTGCGGCTTGATGTTGCCGACATACAGCACGAACGGGTGATCGAGCTGGTAGCGCTGCCGCACGAGGTCCATGCGCGCGGGGTCCGCCGGCAGCAGCAGCCGCGCGTCGATCGCGTTGTGGATGACCTGCACCTTCTCCGGCCGCACGGGGAAGAACCGCAGGATGTCGCGCCTGGAAGCCTCGGAGACGGTCAGGATCCGGTCCGCCTGCCGGACCGCACTCCACATCGACGCGCGCGCGTAGACGAGCGCCAGCCGGTTCGGCAGGTACTGCGGGAACATCAGGTGGATGCAGTCGTGAATCGTCACCACCGAGCGGCATCGCGTGGCGGGCGGCAGGACGTAGTGCGGCTCGTGGACGAGCTGCACGCGCTCGCGCAGCAGGCGCAGGGGAATGCGCACCTGCTCGCCGATCGAGTAGGGCCGGGCGGACTCCGCGACCAGGCGGAAGTTGGGCCCGAGGCCGAGATCCGCCCGCCGGTCCTCCGGCCGGCAGAGCACGACGTACTCCGTCTCGCGATCGAGCCGGCTCAGCTCGATGAGCAGGTTGCGGATGTAGGTCCCGATCCCGAAGTCCTGCAGCTTGCGGGCATCGATGGCGATGCGCATCAGCCCGCCGCCTTCCCCGTGAGCCGCAGGTACAGCCGCAAGGGCCCGGCCCAGCGGGGCAGGTGCTTCTCGTAGTAGGCCACCTGGCTCAGGCGGCGCAGCCGCTGGGTCTCGGGATTGCGTGCCGCGGAGCGGCCGCGCAGGTGCCGCACCTCCGCCTCGGGGACGAAGATCACCTGCCGCCCCCGCGCGCGCACGGCGGCGCAGAGGTCGACGTCCTCCGTGTACATGAAGAACCGCTCGTCGAGCAGCCCCACCGCCTCCAGGTCCGCGCGCCGGATCAGCAGGCAGGCGCCGCTGACCCACGCACGCGGCCCCGCCTCGCGGCTCCACCGCTCCACGTAGCGTACGGCCGGGCCGATGCGCCGCGTGTAGAGCGCAAGCCGCACCTTCTGCGTGAACTCGCCCCACGGGCTGATCGGCGGGCCGAAGGACAGCTCCGGCCGTCCGTGCTCGTCGACCAGGCGGGGTCCCGCGATCGCGGCCTCCGGGCGCCCGGCGAGGCCGCGTACGAGCGCCGCCACGGCGCCGGGCGGCGCCACGGTGTCCGGGTTGAGCAGGAGCACGAGGTCGCTGCGCGAGGCGCGGATCCCGAGGTTGTTCGCGCGGGCGAAGCCGAGGTTCCCTCCGGCATCCAGGACCGACACCGCCGGCCACCCGGCCCGCACGAACGCCGCGGTCCCGTCCGTCGATCCGTTGTCCACGACCGTCACCGCCGCGCCGGCGGGCTCCGGGCCATCCACGAGGGAGTCCAGGCAGGCCGCGATCTCCTGCCGGGAGTCGTAGGTGACGATGATGATGGCCAGGGTGGGCCTGTCAGCGGGCAAGCGCAGCGTCCTCGAGGGCGGCGAGCGTCTCGGCCGCCGTCCGAGACCAATCGTAACGCGAGAGCACCGCCGGCGCATGCCGCAGGACCGCCGCCCGCGCCTCGCCATCGCCCACGAGATCGACCAGCGCCGCGGCCAGCGACGCGTCGAGCGGCGCGCCGCGCGCGACATACCGCGCGGCATCCCCGTAGATCTCGCGCGCCACGGGCGTGTCCAGCACAATCGGCGCCACGCCGGCCGACAACGCCTCCAGCGGCGTCAGGCCGAAGCCCTCGTACTCCGAGAGGAACGCGAAGACCGTGGCGCGGCGATAAAGGTCCTGCAGCGTCGCCTCGTCAACGTAGGAGCGGAAGCGCACGCGATCCCGGATGCCGGGCAGTGCCGCCGCCAGCGAGTGATCGAGCCGCTCGTGTGGCGCGAGCCGGTTCTCGCCGACGATCTCCAGGCGCGCCTCGGGGAAGGCCGGCGCGACATGATGGACAAACGCGTCCACGAGCCGGTCGACGTGGCGCCGCGCGAAGATCGATCCGACGTACAGCACCAGCGGGGCGCCGGCCGCCGGCGCCGGCGGCGCCTCGGGACGCCGGTGCCCCAGGTAGATGACGCGGATCCGGTCCGCCGGCACGCCCAGGTGCCTGACGATCTCCTCCCGCGAGAACGCGGACATCGTCAGGATGCGCCGCGCGCGCCGCGCGCTCCAGGCCGTCAGGAAGCGCCGCCGCCGGCCCTCCCGCGCGGAGAACCACTCCGGGTGCGCGGTGAACGAGACGTCGTGTACGGTGAGCGCCACGGGACAGGGCGCCGTGAGCGGCGCGGTGTACGCCGGCGCGAAGAGGAGGTCCGGGCGGTCCGCGGAGAGCGCGCGCGCCAGCGTCCACTGCTCCCACGCCGTGCCCCCGCCGCCGGGCAGCACGCGCACCCCGCCGGCGAAGCGGCCGGGGACGTCCGGCCGCGCCGGCGCGTAGATCGTCCAGTCGTGGCGCCCGGCGTCCGGCGCCGTGTCCCACTCCGTCAGGAGTTCGCGCAGGTAGCGGCCGACCCCGGTCGTCCTGCCGCACAGCTCGCGGCCGTCGACGGCAATCCTCATCGGCGGGCCACCGCGTCCCGGTAGGCACGCCGGACCGTCGCGGCCGACGCGTGCCAGTCGAAGTCCCGCGCGCGCCTGCCGGCCCGCCGGGTGGCATCAATCGCCGCGTCGCGGTCCAGGAGGCGCGCCATCGCTGCGGCAAACCCCTCCACGTCGGAGGGATCGACGGGCTCCGCGGCCTCGCCGGCCACCTCGGGCAGGGAACCACCGGAGGACACGACGACGGGGACGCCGGCCGCCATGGCTTCCAGCACGGGCAGGCCGAAGCCTTCGTCCAGCGAGGGCATCACGAGCATGCGCGCGTCCGCCAGCAGCGCGCGGCGGCGTTCGTCGCCGACGTATCCCGTCACCTCCACGCGCCCGGCGAGCGGGGCCGTCGTCGTGCGGTCCACCCAGGCCTGTGCCGCGGGCGTCACGCCGCCCGCCAGCACGAGCGGCGGCGCGTCGGGCACGCGCGCGGCGAGCAGGGCATACGCATCCAGCAGCACGCCCAGGTTCTTGCGCGGTTCGAGCGTCCCGAGGCACAGGATGTGGCGTCCGCTGCCGGCCTCGCGCGTCCGTCCGAGGTCCGCGGCCCAGCCCGGCGCCCCCGGCGGGCACAGGTAGATCCGATCGTGCGCCACGCCGAGCGTCCGCGCCACATCGTCCATCCCGAAGCGCGACGAGACGACAATCGCGTGCGCGCGCTGCGCATGCGCCGCGGCCAGGCGCGGGAAGTCGCGCCGCATCTCCGCCGTCATGCGCTCGGGGTGGCGGAGGAAGTGGAGGTCGTGGATCGTGATGACCTGGGCCGCGGACCGCGCGGGCAGGAGGAGCGGGCTGGCCGAGTGGGCCACGTCGCAGGCGCCGGCCAGCGTCTCGATGGGCGGCCACGCCCACCGGTTCCAGCACCAGGTGAGCACGGAGACGGGAATCCGCCGATCGACGACGGAGAGGCCGCCGAGATCGGCGAGCGCGGCCGGTGCCGGACGGTCCTTCCAGGAACTCGAGAAGAGGGTAATCGTGTCCGGGGCGCCGGTCGGGTCCGGCGTGGCGGCGAGGGCGCCGGCGAGCGCGTGCACATACTCACCGACACCGGTCCGCTGGCGCAGAGCGGGGCGGTAATCGACGAGAATCCGCACGGCGACGAGGGTACCACAGAAGCGACAAGTCCTTGTGGTTCAGTATGTTGACAGTGTTTGTCGGCCGGTGATACGCTCGACGTTTTGGCGCGCGCCCCGGCGGGCCCGCCACCTGAGGGAAGGGCATCGAATGAAGATCGCGGTTGTCGGAACCGGCTATGTGGGGCTGGTCGTCGGGGCCTGCCTGGCGGAGTCGGGTAACGACGTGATGTGCGTGGACAAGGACGAGGCCAAGATCCGCCTGCTCCGGCGGGGGCACATCCCGATCTACGAGCCGGGCCTCGAGGAAATCGTCAAGCGCAACAAGACCGAGGGGCGGCTGGTCTTCACGACGCAGTTGGCCAAGGCGGTCAAGGCCTCGCAGATCATCTTCATCGCCGTCGGCACGCCGCAGGGCGAGGACGGGTCGGCCGACCTGCAGCACGTCATGGGCGTGGCCCGCGACGTGGCGAAGGCCATGGACGGCTACCGCGTCATCGTCAACAAGAGCACCGTACCGGTGGGCACCGCGGAGCGCGTGCGGGAGATTCTCCGGCGCGAGACGACGCATCCCTTCAGCGTCGTCAGCAACCCCGAGTTCCTGAAGCAGGGCGCGGCGGTGGACGACTTCATGAAGCCGGACCGCGTGGTGATCGGTGCGGAGGACCCGCGCGGTGCGGAGCTGATGGTGGCCCTGCACAAGCCCTTCACCCGGACCGGCGCGCCCATCATGGTGATGGACTGCGCGAGCGCGGAGCTCTCCAAGTACGCGTCCAACGCGCTGCTGGCGACGAAGATCTCGTTCATGAACGAGGTGGCGAACGTGTGCGACGCGTTCGGCGCGGACGTGGACCAGGTGCGGCAGGCCGTCGGCGCGGACAAGCGCATCGGCACGTCGTTCCTCTTCCCGGGCGTCGGGTACGGCGGCAGCTGCTTCCCCAAGGACGTCAAGGCGCTGGTGCGCTTCTCCGCGGAGCGGAAGTACGACTTCAAGATCCTCAAGGCCGTCGAGTCCGTCAACGAGCTCCAGAAGCGCGTCCTCGTCCGGAAGATGGAGACGCACTTCGGCGGCTCGCTCAAGGGCAAGACGATTGCGGTGTGGGGCCTGGCATTCAAGCCCAAGACCGACGACATGCGCGAGGCGCCGGCCGTGCCCATCATCGAGACCCTCCTCGAGAAGGGCGCGAAGGTGCAGGTGCACGATCCCGAGGCGATGAAGGTGGCGAAGGGGATCTTCGGGTCGAAGATCGCCTACAGCACCAAGAACTACGATGCGCTCCGCGGCGCGGACGCGCTGGCGGTGGTGACGGAGTGGCACGAGTTCCGTGAGCCGGACTTCGCGCGCATGCGCAAGCTGATGCGCCAGCCGGTCGTCTTCGACGGACGGAACATCTACCAGAAGGACCAGATGAAGGCGCAGGGGTTCACCTACTATTCGATCGGGAGGTAGCGTGTCGCGTGTTCTCGTCACCGGCGGCGCGGGGTACATCGGCAGCCACGCCGTGCGCGCGCTGGCGGACGCCGGTCACGTCGTCGTCGTCCTCGACAACCTCTCGGCCGGCCACGCCGGCGCCGTGCCCGAGGGCGTGCCCCTGGTCCGCGCCGACGTGCACGACGTGACGGCGGTCCGGCAGGCCCTGGTCGATCATCGCGTGGACGCGGTCATGCACTTCGCCGCGTGGCTCGACGTGGGCGCGTCGGTCGGCAACCCGCTCGGCTACTACCACAACAACGTGGCGGGCACGCTCGCCGTGCTGGAGGCGATGCGGACCGCGGGCGTGGGGCAGTTCGTCTTCTCGTCCACCTGTGCGACCTATGGCGAGCCCACGCGCGTCCCCATGGACGAGACGCTGCCGCAGGAGCCGATCAACGCCTACGGCCAGACGAAGCTCGCCGTCGAGCGCGCGCTGCCGCACATCGAGCGGGCGCATGGCATCCGGTGGGTTGCGCTCCGCTACTTCAACGCCGCGGGCGCGCACCCGGACGGGACGATCGGCGAGCACCACGAGCCGGAGATCCACCTGATTCCGCGCGCCATCGAGGCGGCCACCGGCGGCCGTCCCCTCAAGGTCTTCGGCGAGGACTACCCGACGCCGGACGGTACCTGCCTCCGCGACTACATCCACGTCTGCGACCTGGCGGACGCGCACGTCCAGGCGCTCGACGCGCTGGCGGCCGGCCGCCCGTCGATGGCCGCGAACGTCGGTACCGGGATCCCGCACTCCGTGCGCGCGGTCATCGAGACCGTGAGCCGCGTCGTGGGCCAGCCCGTCCGCTGGGAGCCGGCCGCGCGCCGTCCCGGCGATCCGGCGGCGCTCTACGCCTCGAGCGAGAAGATCCAGCGCGAGCTCGGCTGGCGGCCGCGGTATCCTGACCTCGAGGCCATTGTGCAGCACGCGTGGCGCTGGCACGCCGCCCACCCGACGGGCTACGACGACGGTCCAGCGCAGACGATCTGATGGACGCCTTCCTGCGGCTGCTCCGCTACGCCGCGCCCCACCGGGGGCTCATCGCCGGGGCGGTGCTGGCGATGGTGGTCTACGGCGTCGCGTCGGCCGCGCTGGCCTGGCTGATCAAGCCGATCGTGGATGACGTCCTGCCTTCGCAGGACCGCCTCGGCTTCGTCATCTCCGGCCTCCTCCTCGCCTACGTCTTCAAGGGCGTCGGCGCCTACTTTTCCAGCTACCTGATGGACGACATCGGCCAGCGTGTCGTCCTGGCGATCCGCACGCAGCTCTTCCGGCACCTGCTCGGCCAGTCGGCGACGTTCTTCTCGCGCCGGACGACCGGCCAGCTGCTCTCGCGCATCAACAACGACGTGACGCAGGTGCAGCGGGCGGTGGCCGAAACCGTCGGCGACCTGGCGCGCGAGTCGCTCGCACTCGTCGGGTATGCCGCGCTCCTGTTCTACTACGATGCCAGGCTCGCGCTCGTCTGCATGACCGCGGCGCCGCTGGTCATCTACCCGCTCGTCAGGACCGGCCAGCGCGTGCGCACGGTGACCCGCTGGAGCCAGGAAGCGCAGGAGCGCATGTCGCACGTGGCCGGCGAGGCGTTTGCCGGCCATCGCATCGTGAAGGCGTTCGGCGCGGAGGCGCGCGAGGCCGCCAAGTTCGAGACGTCCGCGACGGCGCTCTACCGGATGACGATGAAGGTGACGCGTGTGCTGTCGATGCTGCCGCCGCTGATGGAGCTGCTCGGCGGGTTTGCGATCGCGGGCGCGCTCTGGTACGGCACACGGGAGATCGCGAGCGGCCGGCTGACGGCGGGGGAGTTCACGCTCTTCGTCGCCGCGCTGCTGATGATGTACGGGCCGGTCAAGAAGCTGAGCCGGGTCAACGCGAACCTCCAGCAGGCGGTGGCGGCGTCCGAGCGGATCTTCGAGCTGCTCGACGAGCACACCGAGGTGCTGGAGGCGCCCGGTGCGATCGCGCTGCCCCCGTTCACCGGCGCCATCGAGTTCCGCGACGTCAGCTTCGGCTACGCCGACGGGCACGGCCGGCACACGCTGCGCGGCGTGTCGTTCACCGTGCGCGCCGGACAGATGATCGCCATCGTCGGCCGCAGCGGCGCGGGGAAGTCCACGCTGGTCAACCTGCTGCCGCGCTTCTACGACGTCACCGGGGGCGCGATCCAGATCGACGGCCGGGATGTCCGGGAGGTGTCGCTGGCCTCGCTGCGATCGCAGATCGGCCTCGTCACGCAGGATACCGTGCTCTTCGACGACTCGATTGCGGCCAACATCGCGTTCGGCGCGTCGGGCGCCACGCAGCCGGCCATCGAGGCCGCGGCCCGGGCCGCGCACGCGCACGACTTCATCACGGCGCTCCCCGAGGGCTACCAGACCACCATCGGCGAGCGGGGGCAGCGCCTCTCCGGCGGGCAGCGCCAGCGGCTGGCCATCGCCCGCGCGCTCCTGCGCAACTCGCCGATCCTGATCCTGGACGAGGCCACCTCCGCCCTCGACTCGGAGTCCGAGCGCCTCGTGCAGGATGCGCTCGCCACGCTGCTCCTCAACCGCACGTCGTTCGTCATCGCGCATCGGCTCTCGACCATCCGGCGCGCCGATGCGATCATCGTGCTCGAGCGCGGGCGCATCGTCGAAGTGGGCCGCCACGACGATCTGGTGGCCCGTCCCGGGGGCGCGTATGCGCGTCTCCACCAGATGCAGCTCATCGATGCACGCCCCGAACTCCGGCGCGGGCGTCATGAGCCGGCGGCCGACGAACGCGGCCTGAAGTCCGAAGCGTGACGCGCGCACCGCACGCGGCCCATACCAGCGAGAGCCCAGACACCGAGCGCCCATGATCAAGAGCATGACCGGCTTCGCGTCGGTGACACGTGACGAGGAAACGACGGCCATCGGCGTGACGGTCCGCGCCGTCAACCACCGGTTCCTCGACCTGCAGCTGCGGCTGCCCCCGGGGATGGCGGATCTCGAGCCGCGCCTGCGTGCCCTGGTGCAGAAGCGCCTGGCGCGTGGCCGCGTGGAGATCGGGATCTCCCTGCAGGCCCGGCAGGCGGCGGCGCCGGACGTCCAGCTCAACGCGCCGTTTGTGACCGCGCTGGCGGCCGCGCTGGCGCAGGCCCGCGCGGACGGCGTCATCGAGGGCGGCCTGACGGCCGGCGATCTGCTGCGCCTGCCGCAGGCCCTGACCATTCGCGAACGGCTGGCGGAGGGGACGCAGACGGCCGAGCCCGTTGCCAGGTTGGTGGAGACGGCGGTGACGGCCGCGATCGACGAGCTCGAGACCATGCGCGCGCGGGAAGGGGATCACCTGCGTGCGGATCTGTCCGCGCGGCGCGAGGAACTGGGCCGGTTCGTGGACCTGGTGGTGGCGGCAGCCGAGGCCGGGCGCGTGGACCTCGAGACCCGCCTGATGGAACGTGGGCGCGAGCTGGCGGCCGCGCTGCCCATCGACCAGAACGCCCTCGCGCAGGAGGTCGTCCGCGTCGCGCAGCGCTCCGACATCACGGAGGAAGTCACTCGCTTCCGCGGGCACCTCGCGCACTGGGAGGCGCTCACCGAGGCGCCCGAGCCCTGCGGCCGCAAGCTGGATTTCCTGCTGCAGGAGATGAACCGCGAGGTGAACACCATCGGATCCAAGGCGGACGGCCTGCAGGTCTCCGGACTCGTCATCCAGGCCAAGGCGGAACTGGAGCGCATGCGCGAGCAGGTCCAGAATGTCGAGTAGCGCGCGCGGGCTCCTGTTCATCGTCTCCGCACCGTCCGGTGCCGGCAAGACGACGCTCGCGGAGCACCTGGTGCAGATCCTGCCCAACCTGCGGATGTCGAAATCGTATACGTCGCGCCCGATCCGCAAAGGCGAGCGGGACGGCGTCGACTATAATTTCATCACGCGCGAGCGCTTCGAGGGCATGATCGCCGAGCGGGCGTTCCTCGAATGGGCGGACGTCTTCGGCAACCTGTACGGCACCGCCGCCGCGGACACCGAACGGCTCGTCGCGGACGGGCAGGACGTGGTGCTCGTCATCGACGTGCAGGGGGCGCGGCAGGTCAAGGCGCACGGCATCGATCACACGTCGATCTTCGTGCTGCCGCCGTCGTTCGAGACGCTGGAGCGCCGGCTGCGCGGGCGCAGCAAGGACACCGAGGCCGAGATGCAGCGCCGGCTCGCCACGTCGCGGGCGGAGGTCCGGAGCTACACGGACTACGACTACGTCGTCGTCAACGATCAGCTCGAGCCGACGGTCGTGCGGCTGCAGGAGATCATCGCGGCGGAGCGATCGCGCACACACCGGATGCGCGGGATTGCCGAGGAAGTCATCCGGACGTTCAGAGCCTGAAGCCCAAAGCCCCCATGTCCCTCATCGCACTCGGCGTCACCGGCGGCATCGGCGCCTACAAGGCGGTCGAGATCACGCGCGGCCTGCAGAAGCAGGGCCACGACGTCGTGGCCATCATGTCGCGATCGGCGCGCCGCTTCGTCCAGCCGCTCACGTTCGAGGCCATCACGCGCCGGCCGGTCATCACGTCGCAATGGCTCCCCGGCGCCAACGCCGACATCGAGCACATCTCGATCGCCTCCGGCATCGCGATGCTGCTCGTCGCGCCTGCCACCGCCAACACGATCGGCAAGTTCGCCCACGGGATCGCGGACGACTTCCTGTCGTCGCTCTACCTGGCCACGACGGCGCCGGTGGTGATGGCGCCGGCGATGAACACGAACATGTACACGCACCCGGCCGTGGTCGAGAACATCCGCATCCTGGAAGCGCGCGGCGTGCGGATGGTGGACCCCGGCTCCGGGTACCTCGCGTGCGGCTGGATCGGCAAGGGGCGGCTCGCGGAGGTCGAGGACGTCGTCGCCTTCGTCACTCACATGCTCGCGTCCCCCGCGTCTGCCGCG
>CAZUGF010000053.1:10853-14757 GCA_964619705.1 uncultured Bifidobacteriaceae bacterium | reverse complement strand
CGCGTCCCCCGCGTCTGCCGCGCCAACGCTCGGCGGCCGGCGCGTGCTGGTCACCGCGGGGCCCACCTACGAGGACATCGACCCGGTGCGGTTCGTCGGCAACCGGTCGAGCGGGCGGATGGGCACGGCCGTGGCGGTGGAGGCCGCGCGGCGCGGTGCCGCGGTGACGCTCGTGACGGGACCGACCAGCGTGCCCGTGCCGCCGGGCATGGCCGTCGTCCGGGTACGCAGCGCCGCGGACATGCACCAGGCCGTGATGGCACAGGCCTCCGATCACGACGTGGTGATCATGGCCGCCGCGGTGGCGGACTACACGCTCGAGGCGGCCCCGCAGAAGATCACGAAGGCCGAGGGCCCGATGACGCTCACGCTGACGCGCACGCGCGACATCCTGGCCGACCTGGGACGGCTGCCGTCCCGCGCGTCCGGCCGTCCCCTCCTGATTGGCTTTGCCGCCGAGACGGAGGACGTGGCGGCGCGCGCGCGGGCGAAGCTCGAGCGCAAGGCCGTGGACCTGATCGTGGCCAACGATGTATCGCGCACCGATGCCGGGTTCGAGGTGGACGACAACGCCGTCACCCTGATCGCCGCGGATGCGGCGCGGGACGTGCCCCTGCAGCCCAAGCCCCGCGTGGCCGCGGCCATTCTCGACGAGGTCGAGCGCCTGCTGGCGCAGCGGCCGGTTCCCGCGGCCTGACCCCGATGTCACGCGAGATCGCGGAACACCTCCGGTTCTACGGTGAGCTCGGCGTGGCCGGCGTGAGCCGCGACCCGGCGTGGAGGCGCCGGCCGGACGGGTCTGCCGATGCGTCTGCCGCCGCCGCGGCGCCGCCAGGCGCCGGCGATCCGGATGCGCCGCCGACGCCGCTCGAAGAGCCGCTCGCGCTGCCGGGCGCCGTGCTCCTCGAGGACGAGATCCCGCGGCCGGAGGCGACCGCCCGCTCCGAAGCCGAGGCCCTGGAGGTCATCCGCCACGAGATCGGACCGGACTGCACCCGGTGCAAGCTCCACACGCTCGGACGCCGGCAGGTGGTCTTCGGCGTGGGGAGCCCGCGCGCCCGCCTGATGTTCGTCGGCGAGGCCCCGGGGGAGGAAGAGGACAAGCAGGGCGAGCCGTTTGTCGGCCGCGCCGGGCAGCTCCTGACGAAGATCATCGAGGCCATCGGCCTGACGCGCGATCAGGTGTACATCGCGAACGTGATCAAGTGCCGCCCGCCGGGCAACCGGAACCCGGAGCCGGACGAGGTCGCGACCTGCGAGCCGTTCCTGTTCCGCCAGATCGATGTCATCCGCCCGCGCGTCATCGTGCCGCTGGGGAAGTTCGCCGCGCAGTGCGTGCTGCGCACGACGGATCCCATCACGCGGCTGCGCGGCCGCGCGTTCCCGTACCGGGGCGCGACGCTCATCCCGACGTTCCATCCCGCCTACCTGCTGCGCAACCCGTCGGCCAAGCGCGACGTGTGGGAGGACATGAAGAAGGTGCGCGAGATCCTCCAGTCGGACAAGGGCTGAGGTGACCGCCCGCTTCGTGTCCGTCGCGGTGCCGGTCCCGGCGCTCGGACGGCTCACCTATCGCGTGCCGGACGGCCAGCCGGCGCCTTCCGCCGGCGCGCGCGTGGTCGTGCCGCTCGGCCCGCGCCGCATGACGGGCATCGTCCTCGATGCCGCCGCCCCGCCCGCGGAGGCCGGCGTCGTGGTCAAGGACCTGCACTCGACGCTCGACGAGACGCCCTTCCTGCCCGCGGACGTCGTCGCGCTCACGACGTGGGTGTCCGACTATTACCTGGCGGGCCCGGGCGCGGCGCTGGCGGCGGCGCTGCCGCCGCACGGGCTGACCGAGCGCGTGGACGCGTTCCGGACCGTGCGCATGGCCGCCATCACGGCGCAGGGGCTCGATGCGATCGATCGGATGACACGGCCCGCGTGCGTGGACGGATCGGACGCGGATCGGCCGCGGCTCGGCGCACGCCAGCGGGAGGCGTTGACGCTCCTCGCCGGACGCCGGGACGGCATCCCCACGCCGGAACTGGCCGAGCGCGGCATCCCGTCCTCCGCGCTCACGCGGCTGCGGACGCAAGGCCTCGTCTCGCTCCGATCCGATCGCGTGGAGCGCGATCCGTTCGTGGACGATCGCCACACCTCGAGTACGCAGGTCCTGCCGGACCGGACGCGCCTCCTGACCGCGGAGCAGCACGCGGCGCTCGATACGCTGGCCGGGCTGGCCGCCGGGCAGGTGTTTCACACGGCGCTGGTCCACGGCGTCACGGGCAGCGGCAAGACGGAGCTGTACCTCCGTCTGGCCGAGGCGGTCAGGGCGGCCGGACGCGGCGTGCTCGTGCTCGTGCCGGAGATTGCGCTGACGCCGCAGGTGGCCGCGTTGTTCCGCGCGCGCTTCGGCGCCCGTGTGGCCATCCAGCACAGCGGCCTCTCCGACGGCGAGCGCCACGATCAGTGGCACCGGATCCGCCGCGGCGACGTGGACGTGGTCATCGGCACGCGCTCGGCCGTGTTCGCGCCGATTGCGCGGCTCGGCCTGATCGTGGTGGACGAGGAGCACGACACCTCGTACAAGCAGGACGAGGCGCCGCGCTACAACGGCCGCGACGTGGCGGTCATGCGCGGCCGGCAGGCCGGCGCGCTCGTGGTGCTCGGCTCGGCCACGCCCTCGCTCGAGAGCTACGCGAACGCGCGGTCCGGGCGCTACACCCTCCTCACGCTCGATCGCCGCGTCCTCGACCGTCCGCTCGCGGACGTCCGCATCGTCGGCATGCGGGAGGAACTGGCCGAGGTGGGGCCGGACGTCGTGCTGAGCCGGACGCTCGTCGAGGGCCTCGGCGCGCGGCTGGAGGCCGGGGAGCAGGCCGTGATCCTCCTGAACCGGCGTGGGTTTGCCACCGCGCTCCTGTGCCGCCAGTGCGGCCACACGCTGGAGTGTCCCAACTGCAGCATCTCTCTCACGGTCCACGGCCGCGGACGACGGGCGGGGACGCCGCCCGCGGAGACGCCGGAGCCGCGCGGCGGATGGCGCGCGCGATGCCACTACTGCAACTACCTGCGGATGGTTCCGGCCGCGTGCCCGAAGTGCGCGGCGCCGTACCTGGAGCGCGTCGGTTTCGGGACCGAGCGCGTCGAGGCCGAGATTGCCGCGCGGTTTCCATCGGCGCGCATGGCGCGCGTGGACCGCGACACGGTGCGCCGCCGGGGCAGCCTGGTGGACGTCCTGGGGCGCTTCGCGCGCCGCGAACTGGACATCCTCGTCGGCACGCAGATGATCGCGAAGGGCCACGACTTCCCGGACGTGACGCTGGTCGGTGTGATCTCGGCCGACGTCGGTCTGGGCCTGGCCGACTTTCGCGCCGCCGAGCGGACGTTCCAGTTGCTCACGCAGGTGGCGGGCCGGGCCGGCCGCGGCGAACGGGCGGGGGAGGCCGTCATCCAGACGCTCTTCCCGGACCACTACAGCATCCGCCTCGCGTGTACGCAGGACTACCGCGCGTTCTTCGAGAAGGAGACGACCTTCCGCCGGGCCATGCGGTACCCGCCGCACATCGCGATGGTCAATGTCGTCGTGCGCGCGCCGACGTTCGAGGGGGCGATGGACGGAGCGGGTGTCCTCGCGGAGCACGTCCGGCGGGCCGGGCGGGGCTTTGCGATTCTCGGGCCGGCGCCCGCGCCGCTCGCCAGGCTTCGCGGCGAGCACCGGGCCCAGTTCTTCCTCAAGGGCGCCAGCCGTGCCGCGATGCGCGACGCCGTCCGCGCGGCCCTGGCCGCCGCGCCCGCCGTCGCCCGCCGTGCCACCGTCGATGTCGATCCGGTGACCATGCTGTAGACACGCCGAGCGCGTGCGCGCGTCGTCGAATGCTCTCCGTGATGGCGGCCCTGCACCCAGCCCTGGTGCCGATCA
>CAZUGF010000053.1:0-10753 GCA_964619705.1 uncultured Bifidobacteriaceae bacterium | reverse complement strand
CGTCGTCGTGCTGAGCCGCGCGTGCTCAGGCGGAGCTGAAGCTCCGCCCTACGATTACAGGCGGAGCTAAAGCTCCGCCCTACGATGGCAGGCGGAGCTGAAGCTCCGCCCTGCGACGCCGCGCGGCCGGAGGTGCGCGTCGGCGCCGGTTGGGGGTAGTGTTGGAGGCATGTGCCGGAACATCAAGCCGCTGTTCAACTTCGACCCGCCCGTGACCGACGCCGAGATCCGGGCGGCCGCCCTGCAGTACGTCCGCAAGGTGAGCGGGTTCACCAGGCCGTCCAGGAACAACGAGGACGTGTTCGAGGAAGCCGTGGACGCCGTGGCGGCCGCGTCGCGCCGGCTGGTGGACGCGCTGGAGACCAAGGCGCCGCCCCGCAACCGGGAGGAGGTCGCCGCCCGGGCGCGCGAACGCTTTGCCGCACGCGGCCTCCAGTGAGCTAAGCTCGGCGCGTTCAGGCCCTTCCCCCCGGCTGCCTGCGCAAGGAGGACCGACATGGCCAGGAAGCGAGTCGCCGGGAGTCGCACGGGACAGCCGACCAGGCAGGGGTATGCCAGCGCGGCATTGGACGCGCCCGGCGTGCCCGACTACGTCGTCGTGGAGTTGCGGTACGAGAGTCCGGTGGCGCCGACGGCCTCCCGGTTTGTCGCGCCGGCGGGCAGTGCGCCGCAGGCCGATCAGCTCAACGCCGTGCTGGAGCGCTTCGAGATCGCGGGCATGCGATCGCACTTCGGCCTGCCGGCGGCCGACGTGCGGGCGCGCGTCGAGGTGGCCGGACGCCTGCCGCCGGAGCCGGATCCCGCCCGGTACAAGCGGCAGGGGATGGACACCGGGTTCATCCAGAGCGGCTTCGTCCAGGTGCTCCCGAAGAAGGACGGCGATGCGAAGAAGATTGCCGCGGCGCTGAACCGCAAGCCCGCGGTCTGGAAGGCGTTCGTCGCGCCGCGTCCTGTTCCGGCCATGCCCACCGGCTCCGCGGCGGGCAGCCGGCTGTTCGAGCCTGCGCAGGGTTACCTGCACGCGCCGCCGAACGGGATTGGCGCGGCCGAGGTGTGGCACCTCGACGGCGCGCGCGGGAAGGGCATCACCATCTGCGACATCGAGGGCAACTGGAACCGCGCGCACGAGGACCTGCCGCGGGGCATCCGCCTCCTCGGCGGGACCGTGATCGACGATGTCGGCTGGCGGAACCACGGGACCGCGGTGCTCGGCGAGATGATTGCCGTCTCCAACAACAAGGGCGCCGTCGGCATCAGCCGCCAGGCGACCGCCGTCGTACACTCCGCCGTCGTCGGCGGCGTGTTCAACACGGCCGCCGCCATCACCGGCGCCGCCGATGCGCTCGGTCCCGGCGATGCGATCCTGATCGAGCTGCAGGCGACCGGTCCCAACGGGAAGTACGTCGCCATGCAGTACTGGGGCGATGTCTTCTCCGCGATCAGGACGGCCGTGGACAAGGGCATCACCGTGGTCGAGGCCGCGGGCAACGGCAACGAGAACTTCCAGCTGCCGATCTTCGACGGGACGGGCCTCCAGAAGGACAGCGGCGCCATCGTGGTGGGCGCCGGCGTGCCGCCGACCAACCACGTGGACGTGGACGGCGTGCCGGGGCTGTACGCCTCGTACGAGTCGCTCGGCGTGCCGCGATCGCGCATCTGGTTTTCGAACTACGGGAAGATCGTCAACGTGCAGGGCTGGGGCTGGCACGTCACGACGCTCGGGTACGGCGATGCGCAGGGGGGCGCATCGGAGAACACGTGGTACACGCTGCGGTTCTCCGGCACGTCCAGCGCCTCGCCCATCGTCACCGGCGCGGTGGCGTGCCTGCAGGGGCGGGCCAGGGCGGCGCGCGGGGCGCCGCTCACGCCGGCAAAGGTCCGGAGCATCCTCATGGCGACGGGCACGCCGCAGCAGGCGGGTCCGGGCGTGCCGGTGTCGCAGCACATCGGCCCGCTGCCGAATCTCGTCCGCGCCATGGCCAGGGTGTGAAGGTGTGAGGGTGTGAAGACGTGAAGCTGCAGGACATCCGCACGCCCATCGCGCTGACGTTGAAGGCGGCGTGGCGCTTCGACGCGTCGCGGCGCGTGTTCGTCGACGGGGCGGGAGGGACGTTCGATCCGTACGGCGATCTCCCGCCGCGCACGCGGATTGCCTACATGGTGCCGGGACTCGTCCAGGCCGACGAGTCCCGGCTCTCCGACGCCGAACGGAACCTGCGCCGATCGATGCACGTGATCCTCCCGGCCCGCGTCCGGCCGGAGGACTACGTGGCGGTGGTCCGCGCCTGGCCGGCGGTGGACGCGGCCGAGGTGGCGCCGCGCGTCAGCCTGCCGGCGTCCCCGCCGTGACGGCCTGCCGATCTACAATCATCAGCTGACCATGGAGCAATCTGAAGGACAGACACGGAGGCGCTATCTCGTCACGGGCGGCGCGGGATTCCTCGGCATCAACGTCGTCCGCCACCTGCTCGCGCGCGGCCACGACGTCGTCTCGCTGGACAAGGTGCCTTTCGACTACCCGGACTGCGCCTCGCAGGTCACCGTCATCACCGGCGACATCCGGGACCGTGCGGCCGTGGAGCGGGCCATGGCCGGCGTCCACGTCGTCGTGCACAGCGCCGCCGCCCTGCCGCTCTACAGCAAGGCGGACATCTTCTCGACCGACGTCGACGGCACGCGTACCGTGCTGGCCGCGGCGCTCGGGGCCGGTGTCGAGCGCGTGATTCACATCTCGTCGACGGCCGTCTACGGCGTGCCGGACCACCATCCGCTGCGCGAGGACGATCCGATGGTCGGCGTGGGCCCGTACGGGGAGGCCAAGATCCAGGCCGAAGCCGTCTGCCTGGAGTACCGGCAGCAGGGGCTGTGCGTGCCGATCCTGCGCCCCAAGTCCTTCGTCGGGCCGGAGCGGCTGGGCATCTTCGCGCTGCTCTTCGACTGGGCGCACGACGGGCGGCACTTCCCGATTCCCGGCCGCGGGAACAACCTCTACCAACTGCTGGACGTCGAGGATCTCTGCGACGTCATCTACCTCGCGGCCACGCGCGATCCCGCCGTCGCCAACGACACCTTCAACATCGGCGCGAAGGAGTTCGGGACGATCCGCAGCGACTTCCAGTCCGTGCTCGACTACGCGGGCCACGGACGACGCGTGATCGGCCTGCCGGAGACGCCGGTGATGGCCGCCCTGGTCGTGCTGCGCGCGCTCCGGCTCTCGCCGGTCTACAAGTGGGCGTACGGCACGATCACGAAGGAGTCGTTCATCTCCATCGAGAAGGCCGAGCGTGCGTTCGGGTGGTCGCCGCGCTACTCCAACACGCAGGCGCTGACGCGCAACTACCAGTGGTACCTGGATAACCTGAGCCGCTTCGAGGGGACCGGGGGCATCACGCACCGGACGCCCTGGAGCCAGGGCGCGCTGCGGCTGGCCAAGCTGTTCTTCTGACGCGGCGCCCGGCGCGCTACTGGCCGGTGACGAACGGCTCGATCGGCGCCGGCGTGAAGCAGACGATCAGCATCACGAGCGCGACGAGTGCGAGGCGCAGGCGCATCGCGTCCAGCGGCGTCTCGTCGTCCATCGTCGGCGGGTGGCGCGGGCCGACGAGCGCCAGCATCAGCACCAGCATCACCGTCCACGCAATCCAGCTCGGGGACAGGAAGGCGAGCCCGACGGCGACCAGCAGCGTCGCCAGCGTCACGTAGACCGAGCGCCGGCCGAGCACGGCGTAGCTGACGTGCCCGCCATCGAGTTGTGCCACCGGGAAGAGGTTGAGCGCGGTCGCCAGCAGCCCGAACCACGAGGCAAACGCCATCGGGTGCATGTTGATGGAGTAGCCCTCCGCCACATCGCCGAAGACGAGCCAGGCCGCGAAGCGGAAGAGCAGCGGCTCGCCGAGGGACACGAGGTTGCTCTGGTCCGCCGGCAGCCGCACGACCTCCGAGAGCCACAGGCCGATGAAGAGCGCGGGCACCGCGACGACGAAGCCGGCGATGGGCCCGGCAATCCCGATGTCGAAGAGCGCGATCTTGGACGGGATGCGCGACCGGATCCGGATGAAGGCCCCGAGCGTGCCCGTGAGGGGCAGGGGCGCGGGCAGGAAGTAGGGCCGCGATGCGTCCACGCCGTAGCGCAGGCACGCGAGGTAGTGGCCCATCTCGTGGCAGCCGAGGATGGCCAGGACCGTGAGGCTGTACCAGAGGCCGTTCAGGTAGAAGGCCGGACTGGAGAAGAGGCCCAGGGCGAAGTCACGGCCCTCGGCGGCCGTCATCGTGGGCGCCTGATCGAAGCCCAGGTCGAAGCTGAGATAGTGGCAGCCGCCGACGAGCGTCGTCGAGGCGACTGTGAGCAGCAGCAGCGCCAGATGTACCCACGGACGGTCCCGCCGGGGCAGCGGCGCCGGCGCCGGGTCCAGGCGCCACTCGGGCACGGGCGTCTGTTGGGGAGGAATCACGGCGCGGCCGGGCTGCGGCGGACCATCGGGCCACGAAGGATGTGACACAGGGGGCCTACGCGATGTTCTGGAGTTCTTTGCCGGGCTTGAAGCGGATGGTGCGGCCGGGCGGGATGCGCACCTCCTTGCCGGTGCGGGGGTTACGGCCGATCCCGCGCTTCCGCGGCTTCACCTGGAAGACGCCAAAGCCTCTCAGCTCAATACGTTCGCCGCGCTGCATCGAATGACGCATGGCTTCGAAGACGGCGTCTACGGCGAGTTCCGCCTTGACCTTGGTGATCTCGGCGACCTTCGACACTTCGTTGACGATGTCCACCTTGATCATGCCCAGAAACGCTCCTCGATCCGTGTAAGTATATTAATCCGTGGCACTTACGAGTGTCAAACCGCAAGTCCTTTGGTACCTGTAAGATCGGAAGAATCGTGGCCCAACGCTCCTCGCCCGCCGTCGTGTTCGTTGGCCGGCCGAATGTCGGTAAGTCTACCCTTTTCAATCGTTTGACGGGAACTCGCCGCTCCATTGTCACCGCCATGGCCGGCACCACCCGCGACATCATCACCCAGCCGGTCGCCTGGAACGAGAGGGCGGTGACGCTGACGGACACCGGCGGTCTGTTCGGCGCCAGCGAGGATCCCCTCCATGCCCTGGTGGTCGAGCGGGGCCGCCGCGCCCTGGCGGAGGCAGACCTGATCGTGATGGTGGTGGACGGCCGTGAGGGGCTCATTCCGGGCGACGAGGACATCGCCGCCGCGGTTCGCGCCACGGGCGTGCCCGTCGTGCTGGCGATCAACAAGACGGACGATCACCGGGCCCGATCCGGCGCCCTCGAGCTCTATCGTCTCGGGTTCGATTCCGTCGTGGAGGTGAGCGCCGAGCACGGGGTGGGCGTGGGCGACCTGATGGACGCCGTCCTCGATCGCCTGCCGTCGGCGCCGCGCGTGAGCCAGGACCCGGACGCGGAAGCGGACGAGACGGCCGTGGCCATCGTCGGGCGTCCGAACGCGGGGAAGTCCTCGCTGGTCAACCGCCTGCTGCGCGAGGAGCGGATGATCGTGTCCGAGGTGCCGGGGACGACGCGGGATGCGGTGGATGCCGTGCTGACGTGGCACCGCAAGCAGTTCCGCATTGTCGATACGGCCGGCATCCGGCGGGCGGGGCGCGTGTCCCGCGGCGGCCAGGTGGAGACGCTCAGCGTGATGCTGGCGAAGCGCGCCATCGAGCGCGCGGACGTGGTGATCCTCGTCGTGGACGCGACGGAGGGGCCGACCGACCAGGACGGGGCCATCGCCGGAGCGGCCGTGGAGGCCGGGCGCGGCATCATCATCGCGGCCAACAAGTGGGACCTCATGAAGGTGGAGGGGCCTGACGGCGCCAAGGTGTTCGACGAGCAGCTCCGCTATTCGCTCAAGTTCCTGGACTTCGCGCCCATCCTCCACGTCTCGGCGCGGACGGGCGAGCGGACGCCGAAGCTGCTGGAGACGATCGAGAAGGTGTCGGCGGCGCGCGCGACGCGCGTCCCGACGGGGGAGCTGAACCGCTTCATCGGCGCGCTGACCACGTCCCATCCGCCCGTCACGGCCGGGCGGCGCAACGTGCGCGTGCTGTACGCGGCGCAGACGGGGGTCCGTCCGCCGTCCTTCGTGCTGTTCACGAACTCCGCGACGAGCTTCCATTTCTCCTACGAGCGCTTCCTGGAGAACCGGCTGCGCGACGAGTACGGGTTCTTCGGGACGCCGATCCGAATCACCGTGCGGCGCCGTGCCGAGCACCGCGGGCGCGGGCGCAAGGGCGGGGAGGGACGTGCCGGCGAGGCACGCGGCGGGCCCGCCGGTACCGGGACGGCGCGCCGGAAGGCGCCTCGCCCGAAGCGGACGGCCAAGTGACCCGTTCGCGCGGTGCCCGGGCCAGCCCGGGCACGGATGCTATACTGGCCGTCGGGTATCACGTCTCAATGGCTGCGCCGAAGCGGGAGCTGTTCAAGGCCGCGGACGTCTGCGAGGTCGCTGAGGTGCAGCCGTTCGTGCTGCGGTCGTGGGAAAAGGAGTTTCCCGACCTCGGGCAGACCCCGTCGGGCGGTGGACCGCGGGTATATCGACGTGCGGACCTCGAGATGGTGCTCCGTATCAAGGCGCTGGTCTTCGGCGAAGGCCTGACGCTGGCGGGCGCCAGGCGGCGCCTGCACGAGACGGACGAGCCGGCGGAGGCGTCGGGCGTCACCGTGGACGAGCTGCTCGGGGCCAGGGCGAAGGATCGCGTCCGGTTCGTGCGGGACGGGCTGCGTGGGATCCTCGAGATGCTGTCCGCGGACGCGGAGCCGGAACTGATGCTCGTGGCGCCCTCGGCAAAGCGGACGAGCAAGGCGCGGAGCAAGCGTTAGACAAGCACGACCGCGTAACGACACGTAGAGGCGACCCTTCAGGGTCGCCTGGCAGTTTTCGGGATGTAGCGCAGCCTGGCTAGCGCGCCTGCTTGGGGTGCAGGAGGTCCCGGGTTCGAATCCCGGCATCCCGACCATTCTCCGGCCGGACTCTGCAAGCGGATTGCAGGGGCCGGCCGTTTCCGTTTCTGTCCTGCCTGTCCCTGTTTTCCCGGCCGTCTTCCCGGTCGCCTTGACCCCGGCCGACAGATACTACTACCATTCTGGCATGCAACCTGACGAGGAACTTGTCCGCAGGTACCCGCAGATTTCATTCCGAAAAACGTGGAAACTGTCGGCCAATTCCCTTCGCGTGCTTGGCAAGTGCGAGGGAATTGTCAACGTGATCTGCCGGATGCCGATGCTGCCGACGTACCGGGCGAAGCTCCTGGTCGTGTCCTTGAACAAGGGGGCCCAGGCCACGACGGCGATTGAGGGCAACACGCTCTCCGACATGGAAGTGCGGAGCGTCGCCCAGGGCCAGGAGCTCGCCCCAAGCAAGGCGTATCAGGCGCAGGAAGTGCGAAACATCCTCGACGTGATGAACCGCCTCATGACGGACGCGGAGAACGGACTCGGCGGCGGCCTCATCACCGCGGAGCTCATCAAGCAGTTGCATCGCGAGATCGGTCGCGAGCTTGGCGATCACTTCGACGCGATCCCGGGTCAGTTTCGGACCGACGAGCGCAGTGTCGGGCACTACAAGACACCGCGAGCCAGCGATGTGCCCCGACTCGTGGAGCAGCTCTGCGAATGGCTGACCGGGCAATTCGGTTACCAGTCAGGCCGCCAGTCGTTCGCCGATGCGGTTGTGCAGGCCATCGTGACCCACGTGTACCTTGAATGGATCCACCCGTTCGGCGATGGAAACGGCCGGACGGGCCGCCTGCTGGAGTTCTACGTGCTCCTGCGAGCCGGCAATCCCGACATCGCGTCGCACATCCTCTCGAACTTCTACAACGTGACGCGGCCCGAGTACTACAGGCAGCTCGAACTGGCCGGTCGGAACAGGGACGTGACCGCGTTCATCGAGTACGCCATTCAGGGATACCACGACGGCCTCGACGAGACGCTCACGCAGTTGGAGGCAAACTTCCGAGAGGTGTCGTGGCGGTCGTTCGTTCACGACACGTTCTCGGACGTGCGGTTCCGCAAGCGGAGTGTGTTCAAGAGGCGCCGGCGGCTCGCGCTATCCCTTCCCGTCGACAGGTGGACGCCCGCATCCAGGATCTCCACGCTCACGGTCGACATCGCCAGGGACTACGCGACGCTGTCGCAGCGTACCGTCGACCGTGATATTGCGGAGCTGCGGGCACTGCAACTCGCGCGGGTCAACGACGCCGGTGACGTGCGGGCCAACGATGACGTGCTGAACCCGCACTTCGCGCGACGCCGGAAGACCGCCGCCGCCGCCGTTGCCTCCGGCGGCGAGGCCTGAGGCGTGCGGCGGCGACTCCGACGGCACCCTGCCGGGATGGATGACGCCGCGGGTACCGTCGTTCCAGGCCTCGAGCCGGCGGTGAGGATGACCGCGCCAGGTCAGGGAGCCACCGCTCCGGCATGCCGGCGCAGCGCGTACGCCAGCAGGGCGAGCGCCGTGTAGCAGGCGGCCGCGATGAAGAAGTTGACCTCGATCCCGGCCCAGATGGAGATGACGATCGCGCTGACGGACGCCAGGACGCCGGCGGCCCCGTTGGTGCCCCACATCCAGGCGGTTGCGCGATCGTCGAGGCGTGCGATTTGCCGCGCGCCGAACGGGTAGCAGAAGCCGAGCAGGAACGAGAGCGGGCCCGACGCGGCCATCACGATCGCGAACCGCGCCACCGTGCTCAGGTGGAAGGTGGCCTCGAGCACGCGCGGCAGCGACAGCCCGAGCGCGACGAGCCAGGCGGCGATGGCAACCGGGATGACGAAGAACAGGGGCTCGCGCCGTCCGGTCACGGCGCCCGACGCGAAGCTGCCGAGACCGGCGAAGAGGATCATCGTGAACAGGACGCCCGCGAACGTGTACGTGGGGTGTCCGAGGTAGACCGAGAAGCGCTGCAGGAACGCCACCTGCGTCAGCATGAAACCGGCGCCGATGGCGGCGAAGTACAGCAGTCCGGTCACGAACGCCGGCGTCGTCATCCGCGGGCGGCCCGAGACGGCGAGGGGCAGGAGCACGGCCAGGATCACGAACCCCGACGTCACGCCCAGCAGCACCATCAGCGTGCTCGTCGCGCGGAGGTTGCCGGCAATCGCCCCGACCGGGGCAATCGGCACATCGCCGCGCAGCCAGGCCATCGGCTTCAGCATGTTGAAGAAGAAGGGCCGCGAGTCGTCCGGCGGGCTGAAGTCCAGCCGATCGTCCTCGGTGACGGCGTCGAGCTCCGCCCGGCTGCGGCTCCGGACGATGCCGGCGAGTGCGGGGTGCGGCTCGGCGGACGGCATGGCCAGCAGGGACAGTCCGTGCTCGGCAGCGATGGCGGCGATCGCCTGGAGGTCCCCGGCGGGGAACGGGTCCGGTGACACGAGCAGCGTGGCCACGTTCCCGCGGGTGGCCAGCACGAGGTGGTTCGACGGCCGATCGACGCCGCGCTCGAGGAGTGAGGCCACGGCCAGCGCGAGCAGCCGCCGCGTTTCCGTCGGTGTCTCCTCGGCAAACCAGCGCGACACGCTGAAGATGCCGCCCGGCGCGAGCCGGTCGAGGAACACCTGCCAGCCCTGGATGGTGTAGAGGCCGTTCTCGGAGAGGGTGAACGCGCCGGCCCCGGTGGCGGCCCAGGTGTCCACGAGCGACATCTGCAGGACGTCGAACGTGTCCGGGTGCCGCGCCAGGTACGATCGCGCCTCGTCGTGGACGATCGCGACACCGGGATGGTCGACGATCTGCGTGAAGCGCCGGTGGCTCCCGTTCAGCACCTCCACGATGCGGCTGTTGATCTCGATGCCGGTCACGCGCGTGCTGCCGCCCCAGATGGCCGCGAGGATGTCGCGCCCGCCGCCGACGCCGATCACGCCCGCGTGCCCGCGGCGGAGGTAGTGCGGCAGGGCTGTCACGTCATGCGACACCCAGTCGAGCGATTCGCGGCGGCCGTCCCACTCCGTCATCGGCGTCCCCGCCTCGCCGTCCACGAGCAGGAACGCGTGGTTGGCCGTGTAGCTTCCCGCGTGGGCGTCCGGCCCCCAGTAGTACGCCGGCATCCGCATGGGCTCGAGGACCAGGATGTGAGAGTGGCTGTTCCAGAGGCTCCGGGCGACGCCCATGGACCACGTCTGCCGGTTCTTCGGGTAGAGCACCTGCAGCCACTCGTGCGATCCGTTCATGGCGGCCAGGACGAGCAGGCCGCCGGCGGCTGTCACGGCCGGGACGCTCAGGCGTCCCCCTGCGGCCAGCCGGAACAGGACGGCGGCGGTGGCAGCGGCGGCCGCAGCCACCAGGGCGGCCGATGTCACGTTCGACACGTTGAGCAGCCAGACGGCGGCGAGCGTCCCCGCGGCGGCGCCGAGCAGGTCGAAGCCATACAGCGTCCCCGCGGGTGCCGCGGTGCGCGTCAGCGCCAGCGTGACGACGATGCCCGAGCACACGAACGGGACCGTCAGGACGCCGACGACGACAGCCATGGCGATGACGTCCATGGGCGTCCAGGCGCTGCCGCTGGGGACCGGGATGACGAGGTTCAGGACGTGCGAGGCGGGGAGCGCCACGGCAAACGCCGCGCTCCATCGTGCGAGGTCCCGCGGGCTCTGGTCCGGATCGAACAGGCGCGTACTGGTGAAGACGAGCACGGCGCCCGACGCGGCGCCGAGCATGGCCACCGAGATCGCGAGGAACGAGAGGTGGTACCACGTCAGGACGGACAGGAGGCGGCTGTCGACGATCTCCAGCAGGAGCGTCGCGAGGAG
>CAZUGF010000052.1:31035-32601 GCA_964619705.1 uncultured Bifidobacteriaceae bacterium | reverse complement strand
CCTCTACGAGGTAGTACGGGCGCGGCGGGCGGCGGGACGGCGACGTGAGCAGGCGACCACGCTACTTCCGTTTCGGCTTGTACACATGCGTCGCCTGGCCGAAAAACTGCTCCGCGGACTCCATCACGGTCTCCGTGAGCGTCGGGTGCGGATGGATCGTCAGCTTGATGTCGGATGCGGTCGCGCCCATCTCGATGGCCAGGACGCCCTCCGCGATCAGCTCGCCGGCGCCGGAGCCGACGATCCCGACGCCGAGCACGCGTTCGGTGGCCGGATCGAGGACCAGCTTGGTCATGCCGTCCACGCGATCGATGGCGATGGCGCGGCCGGAGGCCCCCCAGGGGAAGCGCGCCACCTCCACCGTCAGGCCCTGCTTCTCGGCCTCAGCCTCCGTGAGGCCGGCCCACGCGATCTCGGGATCGGTGAACACGACGGCGGGGATGGCTGCCGGTTCGAACACCGCCTTGTGGCCGGCGATCGCATCCACGGCCACGCGCGCCTCGTGCGAGGCCTTGTGTGCCAGCATCGGCTCCCCCGCCACGTCGCCAATCGCGTAGATGGTGGGCTCCGCCGTCCGGCGCTGCCCGTCGGTCTGGATGAAGCCCTTCGGGTCCACCACCACAGCGGTCCGGTCCAGCCCGTCGATCGCGGCGTTGGGCCGGCGGCCGATCGCCACCAGCACGTACTCGAACGTCGCGTCGGCGGGCGCCCCTTCCCCTTCGAACGTGACGTTGACGCCGTCGCTGCCGGCGGCCTTCATCGACGTGACCTTCGTCGACAGGTAGATCGTCTCGAACAGCTTCTCCGCGCGCTGGCTCAGCACGCGCACCAGGTCGCGGTCCGCGCCCGGCAGCAGCCCCGGCGTCATCTCGACGACGGAGACCTTCGTCCCGAGCGTCGCGTAGACGGACCCGAGCTCCAGGCCGATGTACCCGCCGCCGATGACGAGCATGCTCCTGGGGATCTCCGGCAGGTCGAGCGCGGCCGTCGAGTCGAGCACACGCGGCGAGTCGAGCGCGAGCGACGGGATGCGCGTGGGGTGCGATCCCGTGGCCAGGATGATGGCATCGGCCTCCACCGTCTCGTCCCCGCCGGCGGCGGTCGCCACCCGCACCGTCTTCGCGTCCACGAGCGACGCGCGGCCCTGCAGGTAGGTCACCTTGCGCAGCTTCGCCACCTGGCCGGTCCCGCTCGTCAGCTTCTCGACGACGCGGTCCTTGTAGGCACGGAGCTGATCGACGTCGATGGACGGCTCACCGAAGGTGACGCCCCAGGCGGAGGCATGCCGCGCCTCGTCGATGACCTTGGCCACGTGCAGGAGGGCCTTGGACGGGATGCAGCCGCGGTACAGGCAGACGCCGCCGGGGTTAGCCTCCTCCGCGATGAGCGTGACCTGCATGCCGAGGTCCGCGGCGTAGAAAGCCGCCGCATACCCCCCGGGTCCGGCGCCGATGACAACGAGGTTGGTGGATGACATAGGTGGCAGAATCTGTTGAACTCGTGATCTGGTGATCGCGTGATCTGACGTGATGATCTGGCGATCTGGACGTCTATCTGTTGACCTGG
>CAZUGF010000052.1:24904-30935 GCA_964619705.1 uncultured Bifidobacteriaceae bacterium | reverse complement strand
AACTCCTGAGCGCCAGTGCAAACGGCTGCTCGAACGCTTCGGCGACCCAGCGCAGGAAGCGGATGGCATCCGCGCCGTCGATCAGCCGGTGATCGTAGCTGAGCGACAGCGGCAGCATCTGCCGCGGCTCGAAGCTGGAGCCGTTCCAGACCGGTTCCAGGACCCCGCGGGAGATCCCGAGGATGGCGACTTCCGGCCAGTTGACGATCGGCGTGAACGACGTGCCGCCGATGCCCCCGAGGTTGGTGATGGACATGGACCCGCCGGACATCTCGTCGATGGTCAGCTTGCGGGCCTTGGCCTTCTCCGCCAGCGCCTGGATCTCCACGGACAACTGGATCAGGTTCTTCTTGTCCGCGTCGCGGATGACGGGCACGAGCAGGCCGAAGTCCGTGTCCACCGCGATGCCGACATTGACGTACTTCTTGTAGACCACGGCTTCGCCGGCCGCGTCCACCGAGGCGTTGAACTGCGGGAAGGCCTTGAGCGCGGCCGCGATGACCTTGGTGGCGACGGCGGTCACCGTGAGGTTGCCGCCCGCCTTCTCCGCTTCCGCGCGATACTTCTTGCGCGCCTGCTCGAGGAGCGTGATGTCCGCCTTGTCGAACTGCGTGACGTGCGCGATGGTGTTCCAGGCGTAGCTCAGGTGCTCGGACGTCTTGCGGCGGACGCCCGTCATCGGCTTGCGCTCCACCTCGCCGAACTTCGTGAAGTCCGGCAGCGGGCGCACATGGGCGGCGATGCCGCCGGACAGCGCGGCGGCCTGGCCGGCGCTGCCGACGCTGTTCATCACGGCCTTCGCGAAGTCCTTCACGTCGTCCTGGGTGATGCGGCCGCCGGCGCCCGTCCCGGTGACCTGGGCGATGTCCACGCCGATCTCGCGTGCGAGGCGGCGGACGGACGGAGCCGCCGGGGCGGTCGGATGGGCCGGAGGCGGCGTGAGGGCCGGCGCCGTCTGCTGGCGCGCGGCGGCAATGTCGAAGACCGGCGCCTTCGGACGGCCGTCGGCCGTCGCGTCCGCATCGTCTGCGGGCGCGGGTGAGGACCGCGTGGGTTCGGCCGTCGCGGCCGCCGGTGCGGCAGCCTCGGCTGGCTTCGCGTCGGGCTTCCCGGGCGGCGCCTCTTCGGGCGGCGCTCCGGCAACGCCCGCGTCGACGACGAGGACGGCCTGTCCCGGCTTGACCTTGTCGCCCGCCTTGACGCGCACTTCCTTGACGACACCGGCCACGTCCGACGGCACCTCGACGGTGGCCTTGTCGGTCTCGAGCTCGAGGACCGACTGATCCACCGTGATCGTGTCGCCGGGCTTGACGAGCACCTTCAGCACGTCGCCCTGGGCGACGCCATCACCAAGATTCGGGAGAACGAAGTCTGCCACGTGTTGTGTCCTCGACCGTGCGTGTATGAGCGGGCCGGAAACCGCAGACCTGCCGGAGCCGTGCTCCCGGTCCGGGTCCCCGCCCCGTGTGTGACTCGCCGATGGCCACTAGCTGATGGCCGGGTTTGCCTTCTCGGTATCGATGCCGAGATCCGTGATGGCCTTCGCGACGAGCGCGGGCTCCACCTGCTTCTCCTGCATCAGCGCGTAGAGCGTGGACAGCACGATGAAGCGCGCATCCACCTCGAAGAAGTCGCGCAGCGCCGCCCGCGTGTCGCTCCGGCCGAAGCCGTCGGTCCCGAGCGAGTGCAGCTTGCGCGGCAGCCACTGGTCGATGGCATCCGGCAGCACCTTCAGGTAGTCGGTCGCCGCGACGAAGACGCCCGGCGCGTTCTTCGTCGCCTGCGTGACGTACGGGACGCGGGGCTTGTCCGCGGGGTGCAGGCGGTTCCACCGTTCCGCCGCGTGGCCGTCGCGGTACAGGTTGAGGTAGCTCGTGACGCTCCACACGTCCGCGCCGACCCCGTACTGTTCCTCCAGGATCCGCTGCGCCTTGAGCGTCTCGATCAGGATGGTGCCGCTGCCGAACAACTGCGCGCGGAGCTTGGCCTTGGGCGTGGCCGTCGGCCGGCAGACGTACATCCCCTTGAGGATGCCGTCGCGGGACCCTTCCGGCATCGGCGGGTGCTCGTACTGCTCGTTCATCACCGTGAGGTAGTAGAAGATCGACTCACGGTCGGCGTACATCCGCTTGATGCCATCCTCGATAATCACGGCCAGCTCGTACGCGAACGCCGGATCGTAGGCCTGGCAGTTCGGCACCGGCATCGCCAGCACATGGCTCTGGCCGTCCTCGTGCTGGAGGCCCTCGCCGTTGAGCGTCGTCCGGCCGGACGTCCCGCCCATGACGAAGCCCTTCATCCGCATGTCCGCGCCGGCCCAGATGAGGTCGCCGATGCGCTGGAAGCCGAACATCGAGTAGAAGATGAAGAACGGGATCGTCGTGATCCCGTGCGTCGCGTAGGCCGTGCCGGCGGCGATGAACGAGGAGACCGAGCCGGCCTCGTTGATGCCCTCCTCGAGGATCTGCCCGTCGGCGGCTTCCTTGTAGTAGAGCAGCGTGTCGCGATCGACGGGCTCGTACAACTGGCCCGCGTGCGCGTAGATGCCCACCTGCCGGAACAGCGCCTCCATGCCGAACGTGCGCGCCTCGTCGGGAACGATGGGCACGACCTGCTTCCCGATGTGCTCGTCGCGCAGCAGCTTCGACAGCAGGCGCACGAACACCATCGTCGTGGAGGCCTTGCGGCTCTCGGTGCCCTTGTGGAACTCCTCGAACGTGTCGCCGAACTCCAGCCGCAGCGGCGCCGACCGGTCCTGCCGCTTCGGCACGGGCCCGTGCAGCGCGGTCCGGCGCTCGCGCATGTACTTCATCTCGGCCGAGTCCTCGGACGGCCGGTAGAAGGGCGCCTGCGCCACCTCGTCGTCCGAGATCGGGATGCCGAAGCGCGTGCGGAACGTCCTGACCTCGTCGTCGTTCAGCTTCTTCTGCTGGTGGGTGATGTTCTTGCCCTCGCCGGACTCGCCGACGCCGTAGCCCTTGATGGTGCGGGCCAGGATGACCGTCGGCATCCCCGTGGCCTCCGTGGCGCGCTTGAAGGCGTTGTAGACCTTCCCGGGGTCGTGCCCGCCGAGCGTCAGCTTCTTGAGCTGCTCGTCGGAGAGGTGCTTGACCATCTCCAGGAGGCGCGGGTCCGCGCCCCAGAACTGCTTGCGGATGTAGGCGCCGGACTCGACGGCGTACTTCTGGTACTCGCCGTCGACGACCTCGCCCATGCGCTTGACGAGCAGGCCGTCCGTGTCCTTCTCGAGGAGCGCATCCCACTCGGCGCCCCAGATCACCTTGATGACGTTCCAGCCCGCGCCGCGGAAGATGGCCTCGAGCTCCTGGATGATCTGGCCGTTGCCGCGCACCGGGCCGTCCAGCCGCTGCAGGTTGCAGTTGATCACGAAGATCAGGTTGTCCAGCTTCTCGCGCGACGCCAGCGTGATGGCGCCGAGCGACTCGGGCTCGTCCGTCTCGCCGTCGCCGAGGAACGCCCAGACCTTCGCGTCCGTCTCCGGCTTGAGGCCGCGATCCTCCAGGTAGCGGTTGAAGCGCGCCTGATAGATCGCCATGATCGGGCCGAGCCCCATCGAGACGGTCGGGAACTCCCAGAAGTCCGGCATCAGCCACGGGTGCGGATAGGACGAGAGCCCCCCGCTCGGCTTCAGCTCGCGCCGGAAGTCCTCCAGTTGCTCGACGCTCAGGCGCCCCTCGAGGAACGCGCGCGCGTAGATGCCCGGGGACCCGTGCCCCTGGAAGTACACGATGTCGCCCTCGTTGTCGTTCTCCCGGCCGCGGAAGAAGTGGTTGTAGCCCACCTCGTACAGCGTCGCGGACGAGGCGAACGTCGAGATGTGCCCGCCGATCCCGTCCTCGAGACGGTTGGCCCGCACGACCATCGCCATCGCGTTCCACCGGACGAGGCTCTTGATGCGGCGCTCGACCTCGCGGCTGCCCGGATAGGGCACCTCTTCGGACGCGTGAATCGTGTTGATGTACGGGGTGTTGGCGGTGAAGGGAAGCTTGACGCCCAGTTGCTGGGCGTGGATGCCGAGGTCACGGAGAAGGCGGCCGACGCGGGCAGGCCCCCCGTGCCGCATGACATCGTCGAGGGACTCCCGCCATTCGCGGGTCTCGAGGGTTTCCAACTGCGCAGGGTCTGTTGGAGCAGTATTTCTCATGGCCGTGTATGACCTTTCTCTACGTCTCTGGACAACCCTTTCATTGTACTGGCGGGCGGGGGCAATTGGAAGCACAGGCCCCCGCCGCCTCGCTGTAACCTGTTGCACGGCAGACACATGAGATGAGCCAGACCCGCACACCACCGGCCCGGGACGCGCTCGCGGCCGCAGCCGCCGCCATCATCGCGTGCGAGCGGTGTCCGCGCCTGCGGCGCTACTGCCGCGAGGTCGCACGGACGAAGCGCGCCGCCTACAGGGACTGGGACTACTGGGGCCGTCCGGTGCCGGGCTTCGGCGACCCCTCCGCCCGCATCCTCGTCCTGGGTCTCGCGCCGGCCGCCCACGGCGCCAACCGGACGGGCCGCGTGTTCACCGGGGACGGGATCGGGGGATCCGGGGACTTCCTGATGGCCGCCCTCCATCGCGCCGGCTACGCCAGCATCCCGACCTCACAGCATCCGGACGACGGCCTGCGGCTGCGGGACATCTACATCAGCGCGGCGGTCCGCTGCGCGCCGCCGCAGAACAAGCCGACGCCGCGCGAGATTGCCACGTGCCTCGACCACCTCGTGGCCGAAGTCCGCGCCCTGCCGCGCCTGGAGGTCGTCGTCGCGCTGGGCCGGATCGCATGGGACGCATGGCTGCAGGTGCTGGCCCGGCAGGCGCCGCTGCCGAAGCCGCGCCCGGTGTTCGGACACGGCGCCCGTCACGCCTGGCACACGCCGGCCGACCTACCGCCAGCCGCGGACGGCGTGCCGTGCCGCGGGACGCTGATCGGCTGCTATCACCCGTCGCGGCAGAACACGAACACGGGAACGGTGACGCCCGCGATGTACGACGCGATCTTCGCCCGACTGCGGCGAGGACGCGCACCGGGGCTCAGCGCGGCTTCCTCTCGAAGATCATCGCCTCCCCCGCCCGCTCGAAGTGCTCGACGATGAGGTCGCGGCGCGCGAGGAGGGCATCGATCTCGCCCCCGGTGAGGTAGCGTCCCGCGGACTTGCGAAGCCCCGCCCGGTCCAGTTGCCGGAGCCGATCGAGCAGCGTGCGCTCCACCTTGGACAGGTTGCCCGGCGCGCGCAGCGTCTTGCCGATCCGGAACGCGCGCGAGTGATCGATCATCCAGATCCGCCAGCGCGTGTCGATCAGCAGGTTACCGAGATTCCGGTCCACGTTCGCGATCAGCTGATCGAACAGCCGCGTGGTCCACATCTGCTGGTTCCACTCCTCCGAGACGGGAGCCTCGTGGCCGTTCTGGTAGCGCTCCTGCTCGTCCATCAGCACATCGTCCACCCACCAGGTGAAGGAGCCCGTCGCGCTCTTGTGGCGGCGCTCCACGGTGACGGGGACCATGCGGAGACCGAGGAGCCGATCCACGTGGTACGCGGCCAGGTTGAAGCGCCAGCTGTCCTTGAAGTTCATCTCCACGCCCTGGGTGCCCTCGAAGATCGTCTTGGCGACGTCGATGGTCTGGACGCTGGCATCGTGCGTGTGGACGCCGTCGCTCAGGGTGACCCTGAGCGTGTTGGTCACCCCCTTGTCCGCGCCGCGCGTCCGGATGACGCGCGCCTTCCGGAGGAAGACCTCACGTTCCGCATCGGTGGTGAGAGATGGAGCCGGGACGGCCGGATCGGGGGCGTCCGGGGTGGACGGGACGGACGGGGACAGGGCCGCGGCGGCCGCTTGTTGGGGCACGGCCGCGAGGACCGGCTGCAGCGGCGGCCCGCCGAGAACGGCGCCCATCAGGCAGGCCGCAGCGAACCGGGACGAGCAAACGGCTGGCATCATCGTCACTCCCTGGAGACTCGCAGGTAAGACGCCGTTGTGCACGAACGAACGAGCCGGATTCTACCCTGTCCGGACGAG
>CAZUGF010000052.1:20039-24804 GCA_964619705.1 uncultured Bifidobacteriaceae bacterium | reverse complement strand
CCCGGCGCCGGCCGATCAACGGGAGGGCGGCGACGGCAGCGCCTGGTCGCCGTCCAGGTACAGGGCCGTGGCGCGCCCGCCTCGCAGGTCCAGGGCCGAAGCCCGCCCCTTGTACGCGCTGGCAAGCATCCCCGTGTCCATCAGGACGATGCGGCCGCCGAGCCGGGCCGTCATCTGCCCGTCGCGCTGCGGCGTGTGTCCCACGGCGATGCGCCGGACCCGGTTCCGCTGCAGCAGCGCGGTGACGGGCCCGTCGAGCACGGCCTCGTCAGCCAGGGCGTAGCCGCGGTACCACATAGGTCCGTCCTCCGCGAGGATGGCCCAGTCCGCCATGTCCAGCACCCCGGCCGACTCGCGCAGGACCTCGACGTCGAAGCCGGAGAAGTCCGGCTGGCTGCCCTTCTCCTTTGCGGCCTCCACGACGGCGTTGGCCGCGCGGACCTGCGACGCGGCCACCTGGAGCACCTCGTCGAAGGAGAAGAACGGCAGCGCCAGGCGTGCCGAGACCAGCCGCTCGCGGAACCGGTCGAACCGGCGGATCTCCCCGCGGACCTGCCGATCCGCGTCAGCCGCGCGGAGCGGCGTGGCCGCCATCGGGCTGATGCCGGCGTGCATGAAGAGCGTGTCCGCCGCGACGGCGAAGACCGGCCTCCGCCGCAGCCAGGTGCCGTAGGTCCCGCGCGGACCGAAGGCCTCGCGGTACTCGAGCCACCCGGGCGGGTGCGCCGCCATCCAGGCCTCGCGCGTCTGGCCGTAAACGGCCGCCGCCTCGGCCCCGTTCGCCGCATCCGCCGCGCGCAGCCGGGCGAGCGCCTCGTAGTCGTCCCAGGCACGCAGGCGCCGCGCTTCGGACTGGCCGTCCACGAAGGTCTCGTAGGCCTCCGCGCCGACGTCGCGCGGATCGCCGATGAGCGTCATGATCTCGTGGTTGCCGAGCAGCACGGTGACGCGGCCGCCCGCCGCACGCGCCGGCCCTTCGAGCGACATCAGCAGGTCCAGCACGCCCCGGACGCCGCGGCCCCGATCCGTGAGATCCCCCGTCTGGACGAGCATCGCCTTCCCGCCGGTCCAGCGATTGGCCGCGTCGATGAGTTCCGCGCGGCGCAGGATGGCCTCGAAGGACTCGAGCGCGCCGTGCACGTCGGCCACGGCCACGACACGGGCTTCCTGGCGCGCGTCGGCCTCCACCAGGCCCGCGCCGGCCAGGGCCAGCGCCGCCAGCACCGCACGACGCGTCAGGGGTCCGATCATCGGTTCACGATGGCCTTCAGCTTGGCGTGGTCCAGGTTCCCGCCGGACATGATGCACACGACCCGGCGGCCGGCCAGCTGGTCACGGAGCTTCACCGCCGCCGCCAGGGACGCGCCGCCCGCCGCCTCCGCCAGGTTGTGCGTGGCGCGGAGCGACAACCGCACGCCCGCCGCCAGTTCCTCCTCGCTGAGGAGGACGAAGTCGTCGAGGTGTGCCTTGAGGATATCGAACGTCAGGTCGAAGGTCACGCGCGTGGCCAGGCCTTCCGCGATCGTGTCCGCCGACTCCCCCACCACACGGTCCGGCCCCCGCCAGGAGCGCTCGACCGCACTGGCCCGTTCCGCGCCGACGCCGATGATCCGCGCCCGGGAGCCGAGGGCATTCCTGACGGTGATCAGTCCACACGCGCCGCTGCCGCCGCCGATCGGCACGAGAATCACCTCCGCGTCCGGACAGCGCTCGAAGACCTCGAGCGCGTAGGTGCCCACGCCGGCCAGCAGCATCGGCTCGTTCGCCGAGTGGACGTACCGCGCGCCTGTCTCGGCCGCCCGCTGCTCGCAGCGCTCGCGGGCCTCGTCGAAGTCGCGGCCGCCTTCGTCGACTGTCGCGCCGAAGGCCCGCATGGCGGCGTTCTTCTCCGGGTTGTTCCCGACGGGCACGAACACCGTGCAGGGCGTGGCTGTCAGCCGCGCCGCCAGGCCGATCGACTGCCCGTGATTCCCGGTGCTGGCGGTGACCAGGCCGCGCGCGCGCGCCTCCGGCGCCATCGCCGACACGAGGTTGATGCCCCCGCGCACCTTGAACGCGCCCGTCGGGTTGTGATTCTCGTGCTTCACCAGCACGTCGAGACCGGTCTCCTCGCGCAGGAGCGGATGCGCCATCAGCGGCGTGGGCGGCACGTGGGGTGCCACGCGGATGCGCGCGGCGTAGACGTCGTTGAGGGTCGGTGGTGTCATCGCATCCCTGAAGCATGAATGATGAACGAGAACCGCGGCATCACGCCCCCGGCGGCCGCGGATGACGTCCGGACCAGCCGTCGCGCGCGGCGACGATGAGGTCCGGGCGATCGGTGATGAGCCCGTCGACGCCCCAGTCGAGGAGCCGCTGGGCCGCATCCTCCGCATCGACGACCCAGACCTGGACGACCTGTCCCTCGCGGTGGACCTGACGGACGAAGCGGGGCGTGACGACGCGGAGGCGCCCCGCGCGCTCCGGCACCTGGAACGCCGCGTACGGACGGCGGCCGGCCCACGGCCACGCGCACCAGGAGCGGTGCAGCGTCCAGCGCGCCTCGGGCTGCGAGGCGCTCGTCGGGATCTCCGGGGCCGCGGCACGCACGGCACGAATCGCCGCGGGGTGGAACGACCCGACGCACACGCGCGAGGCGGCCCGATGCTCCCGCAGGAGGGCGGCCACCGCCCTCCCGGCTTCCGCCGTCGGCGCCTTGACCTCCACGATCAGGCGCGCGTCGGGAAAGCGCTCGAGCACGTCCGCCAGCCGCGGCACGCCGTGGCCGCGCCCACGGAACGGGTAGCCTGCCTCCGCGCCGAAGTGTCGGCCCGCATCGGCCGCCTGCAGTAGGTCAGCCGTCAACGCCGCCACCGGCCCGGTCCGATCCGTCGTCCGGTCCAGCGTCGCATCGTGAATGACGACCGGTACACCGTCGCGGGAGAGGTGGACGTCGAGTTCCAGACCGTCGGCGCCGAGGCGCAGGCCGTTCTCGAACGCCGCGAGCGTGTTCTCCGGGGCGAGCCGGGCGCCGCCGCGATGGGCGAAGACCAGCGGGTGCCGGGCGCGGAAGACCTCGGGGACCGACCCGTTCAGGTGGCGCACGGAGTCATAATAGCGGCATGTCCGCTCCGCCTCGCATCGCTACCCTCGGCGCGCTCAGGGCCGCCGTGTCTTCCGGCGAGATTCGCCGGCGTTCGGTCAAGGACGAGATTCGCGAGAACCTCGTGGATCGGCTCCGCCGCAAGGAGCCGCTCTTCCCCGGCATCGTCGGCTACAACGAGACCGTGGTGCCGCAGATCGTCAACGCGATCCTCTCGCGCCACCACTTCATCCTGCTGGGCCTGCGCGGCCAGGCAAAGACGCGCCTCCTCCGCGCCCTGACGACGCTCCTCGACGAGTGGCTGCCGATCATCCCCGGGAGCGAGGTGAACGACGATCCGCTCGCGCCCATCTCCGCGTTCGGGCGTGCGCGCGCCGCCGAGGAGGGGGATGCGCTGCCGATCGAGTGGCTGCCCCGCGAGGCCCGCTACACGGAGAAGCTCGCGACGCCGGACGTCACGATTGCCGACATGATCGGGGACATCGATCCCATCCGCGCCGCCCGGACGGGCGTGAAGCTCGGCAGCGAGCTGGCGATGCACTTCGGCCTCCTGCCGCGCGCCAACCGCGGCATCTTTGCCATCAACGAACTCCCGGACCTGGCCGGCAAGATCCAGGTGGGCCTGTTCAACATCCTCCAGGAGGGCGACGTCCAGATCAAGGGCTTCCCCGTCCGCCTGCCGCTGGATCTCATGGTCGCCTTCTCCGCGAACCCGGAGGACTACACGGCCCGCGGCAAGATCATCACGCCGCTCAAGGACCGGATCGGTGCGGAGATCCGCACCCACTACCTGGAGAGCCGCGCGGATGCCATGGCGGTCACGGCACAGGAGGCCTGGACCGATCGCGGGGCCGCCATCGAGATCCCGGCGTTCGTGCGCGAGGCCGTGGAGGAACTGGCCTTCCAGGCCCGGCAGGATCGGCGCGTGGACAAGCGCTCCGGTGTCAGCCAGCGCCTCCCCATCAGCGTCCTGGAGAGCGTCGTCTCGAACGCGGAGCGGCGTGCGCTGGCGTCTGGCGAACCGGTGGCCGTGCCCCGGATTACGGACCTCTACGCGGCGCTGTCGTCCATGACCGGCAAGCTGGAGCTCGAGTACGAGGGCGAGCTCAAGGGCGCGGATCAGATCGGGCGCGAACTCGTGCGCGGCGCGGTATCCCAGGTCTTCGACGGCCACTTCCCGAATACCGACATGCGGCAGATCGTGGAGTGGTTCGACCTCGGCGGCTCGCTCGACCTCTCGGACCTCGAGGCGGCCGCGGACCTCGTGCGCGAGGCGCGGGACGTACAGGGCCTGCTGGACATCGCCTCTCGCGCGGGCATCCCGGCCGATGCCTCCCCCGCCCTCGTCGCCTCCGCCGTGGACTTCGTCCTCGAGGGCCTGTACGCGCAGAAGAAGATCAGCCGCACGGACGGACGCGGCTTCCACGGCGCCGAGCCGGTGCGGCGGCCGCAACCCGCCGCGGAGCGGCGCACGCCGGTCCTCACGCCGGATGACGATGACGAGCCTGGCGGATCGGGAGGCGGGCGGAAGAAGAAGCGGTACTACAATTGAGGGTGGGCGACCCTGAAGGGTCGCCCCTACAGGTTCACGTTTGCCCGTTGCAGACAACCCGTAGAGGTTACTGACAACCCGTAGAGGCGACTCTTCAGGGTCGCCCTGGTAAAGATTCCCGTAGAGGCGAC
>CAZUGF010000052.1:17748-19939 GCA_964619705.1 uncultured Bifidobacteriaceae bacterium | reverse complement strand
TCAGGGTCGCCCTGGTAAAGATTCCCGTAGAGGCGACCCTTCAGGGTCGCCTGACGACCATGAAATTCAAGTACTCCAAGTACGTCCCCGGCCTCCTCGACGACCTCGACATGGAGGAGCTCATGTCGAAGCTGAGCGATCTCCTGCTGTCGAGCGGCTTCGACAACCCGTGGGACCCCTCCGGCGGCACAGACCGGACGCTGCAGGCGCTGCACGATGCCATCCTGGAGGCCCTCTTCAGCGGCGGCGTCCTCCCGCCCGATGTCGTGGAGAGGCTCTTCGGCGACGAGGCCGAGGGGAACGAGGAGGCCATCCGCGAGCAACTCGAGGACCTGATCCAGCAGATCGTCGAGCGCATGCAGGAGTCCGGCTACATCACGCCGGCGCCGGACCTATCCGCGGAGCAGCAGCGCCGGGCCCGGGCCGGCGGCGGCCCCGAGGAGGGCGAGCCGGGCGAGGTGCAGTTCGAGGTCACCGACAAGGCGCTGGACTTCCTGGGGTTCAAGGCGCTTCGCGACCTGCTCGGGTCCGTCGGGCACAGCAGCGCGGGACGGCACGACACGCGGGACCTGGCCACCGGCGTCGAGACGAGCGGCGCGCCCAAGCCCTACGAGTTCGGCGACACGCTGAACCTGGACGCGACGGCCACCATCCTCAACGCGGTCCAGCGGCAGGTCGAGTCCGGCACGGCTGACCCTGGCGCCGTCCAGGACATCGACATCGACTACCAGGACCTGATGGTGGCACAGGGCGAGTACCAGAGCTCCTGCGCCACCGTGCTGATGCTGGACTGCAGCCACAGCATGATCCTCTACGGCGAGGATCGCTTCACGCCCGCCAAGCGCGTGGCCATGGCGCTCGCGCACCTGATCCGCACGCAGTACCCCGGCGACACGCTGCAGGCCGTGCTCTTCCACGACAGCGCGGAGGAAGTGCCCATCCGGGAGCTGGGCCGCGTGCGGGTGGGCCCCTACTACACGAACACGCGCGAGGGTCTCCGCCTCGCGCGGCGGCTCCTCGAGAAGCAGCGGAAGGACATGCGGCAGATCATCATGATCACCGACGGCAAGCCCTCCGCGCTCACGCAGCCCGACGGCCGCATCTACAAGAACGCCTTCGGCCTGGATCCCTTCGTCATCGCGGAAACGTTCGCCGAGGTCTCGGCGTGCGCGAAGGCGGGCATCATGATCAACACCTTCATGCTGGCCCGCGACTACGACCTCGTCGCGTTCGTGCGGCGCGTCGCGGCCATGTGCCGCGGCAAGGCCTACTTCACGACGCCGTACACCCTCGGCCAGTACGTCCTGATGGACTACATGGACAAGAAGACCCGCACCATCCACTAGCCAGGACAGGCGTACGCGCGTCGCGAGGCTGGACGGCGGCTACAAGACGATGCCACCCATCTCGATTCCGATCTTCCCGCTCCCGACGGTCGTGCTGTTCCCGAACGTCTTCCTGCCGCTCCACATCTTCGAGGCGCGCTACAGGCAGATGATTGCCGACGCGCTCTCGGGCGACCGGCTGATCGGCATGGTCCTCCTCAAGGCCGGCTTCGAGCACGACTACGAGGGGCGGCCGCCGGTCTATCGCGTGGGCTGCTCGGGGCTCATCACGCACGTCGAGCGGCTCGCGGACGGCCGCTTCAACCTCGTCCTGCGCGGCGTGGAGAAGTTCCGGATCCTGGGCGAGGACGACCCCGGTCCCGGACAGCTCTACCGGCGCGCCATCATCGATCCCGTCCCGGACACGCTCCACGACGCCGAGCGGGAGGACCTGGCCGCCGAGCGGCGCCGCCTGGAGTCCGTCCTGGCGCCGCTCTTCGAGCGCGCCCGCCGCGAGTCCTTCCTGCCCCAGAGCATGCCCGACGCGGATCTCATCAACGCGCTGGCCCAGTACCTCGAGTTCGACCCCGTCGAGCGCCAGGCGCTCCTCGAACAGGACGGCGCGCTCGCGCGCTGCCGGGCGATGTTCGAGCTGCTGGAGATGAAGGCGCTCGTCCTGAAGGGGTCCGGGGAGACGAGCGTCCAGCACTGAGGCCGCGACGCGCGTGCACTCGCTCGCTTCGCTGCACCTGCTTCGGACGCACGGTCGCGTCGAATGCCGTCGACGAAAGAAGGACGGGGAGACGCAGAGCCACGGAGCACACAGAGCAGCCACGCCTCGGACAGCCGGACAGCCGGACAGCCGG
>CAZUGF010000052.1:3730-17648 GCA_964619705.1 uncultured Bifidobacteriaceae bacterium | reverse complement strand
GATCGCCCAGGGGGCCCCGCGACAGAAGACTCGCGCGGCCGCCGGCCGCGCCTGCATTCAGTGCGTCATCGCGTACACGATGGCGTTGATGGCGAGCGCGTAGCCGTTCGGCGAGAACTGGTAGAAGAAGTCCGGGTCTTCCCCTTCCCGCTCCCACGAGTCGGAGATATCCGTGTTGTGCGTCATCAGGACCATGACGCGGCCGTGCCTGTCGCTGATGGCGCGGATCGTGGCCCGCGCCGTCTCGGCGCCGCGCTCGCTCGTCTCGCCGCCGGACCGCCGCCAGTGGCTGATCGACGGGATCTGGGGCAGTTCCCGCACCTCGAAGAGCGCGCGCCACAACGCGTGCTCCGGCCCCAGGTCCGCGATCGGGTAGTCCGCCGGCGGCAGCACACGGCCGATCTCCTGTTCCCAGACGTGCCACGCACGCTCCCCCCAGAAGTCGTCCACCCAGAGGAAGCCGCCCTTCTGCAGGTACGCGCGCAGCGCCGCCGCCTCGTCCGGCCGGAACGCGACCGTGCCGATGTCCGACGCCAGGACGAACGGGCACATGAACAGGAAGGGATCCGTCGGGCTCACGACCAGGTGGTTCGCGTCGCCCGAGGGCTGCCGGCTGACCTGCATCTTCGTCAGCTCCCCGAGGCGCACCGGCAGGTTGAGGTCGGCGCCCGGGTAGTCGGTGTTCCAGCCCGACCCGCTCGGCTCGCGCCAGACGCTCGTGTACATCAGGCGGCAGAACGTGAACCCGCCGTCGTAGCTCTCGGCCGTCGGGAGCCGCGGCGGCGTGCGCCGTCCGCGGCCGCGCCACATCCACGACTCGGGCTGCGCGGCGGCGGACACCGCCGAGAGCACGAGGAGGAGCAGCACGAGGCGGCGGACGATCGGCATGTCAGTGCGTCATCGCGTAGACGGCCACGTTCATGCCGAGCGCGTAGCCGTTCGGGGAAAACGCGTAGAAGTAGTCCGGCTCTTCGCCTTCCCGCTCCCAGGAGTCGGCAATGTCGGTGTTGTGGGTCATCAGCACCATCACGCGGCCGTGCCGATCGTTGATGGCCGCCATGTGCGCGCGCGCGGACAGGTGGCCCATCTCGGACGTCTCGCCCCCGCTCTGCCGCCAGAACTGCCAGGCCGGCACCTGCGGAATCTCCGCAATCTGGAAGAGCGCCCGGTAGATGGGATGGTCCGGCATCAGGTCCACGATCGGATACTGCGCCGGCGGGAGCACCTTGGCAATCTCGCCCGCGAAGTCCTCCCACGCGTACGGGCCCCAGAAATCGTCCACCCAGAGGAACCCGCCCTTGTCCAGGTACTGCCGGAGCGCGGCGGCGTCCTCCGGCGAGAACCCGGCGCTGCCCGGATCCGAGGCCATCACGAACGGACACATCGAGAGCCATTCGTCCGTCGGCTTGACGACCAGGTGATTGGGCTCCGCTCCCGTCCGGCTGACGGGCGTCTTCGTCATCTCGGACAGCCGGATGGAAAAGTTGATGTCCGCGTACGGGTAGTCCGTGCCCCACCCCATCCCGCGCTGCTGCCGGCGCACGGCGGTGTACTCCAGCCGGCAGAAGTGGAACGCGCCGTCCTGCTCGGCCTCGGTGGCATAGCGCGGCGGTACGCCCGCCTCGCCGCCCCAGCCACCGTAGCCGCGGCCCCAGCCGCGCTGCGCCTCCGCCAGCGACCCGGCCGCCAGCAGCGCCGCGATCACCACGCCGGCGAGACGCGTCATGGCTGTCTCGTCCCGGTCCGCGACAGCGACCGGTAGTACTCCTCGACGAGCGTCTTGAACTCCGGCGGCACCTCGTCGGAGCCCGAGACGATGGCGCGATCCGCGTCGGCGCCGGCCTGGCGCCGCAGGTTGTACTCGAACCGCTTGACCCCTTCGCTCACGAAGGTCTGCAGCCGTGCGAGCTCGGCGCCGTCCCGGTAGACGCGGTCCGAGTCCAGCTCGCGCATCCGCCGCATGATCTCGTCCAGTTCCTTCGCGTCCACGCCCTGCTCCCGCAGCATGTTGCGCAGGGCCTGCGCCTCGCCCAGCCACCGCCGCGCCTCGCCGCGGAACTGCCGGATGTCGTCCGCCGTGTAGCCCGGCTGCCGATCGCCCCACGCGCCGCCGCCGGCCCACGCCCCGCCGCGCGAGTCGCCCCCGCCGCCCGGCTGATCGGCACTCCCCTGCTGTCCGCCCTGCCCCTGCTGGCCCGCCTGGCCCTGCTGGCCGCCCTGCCCCTGCTCGCCACCCTGGCCTTGCTCGCCGGCCTGACCCTGCTGGCCCTGCTGGTCCGTCTGCCCCTGCTGCTGCTGGCCCTGTTGTCCCGGCTGGCCGTCCTGCCCCGACTGCCCGGGCTGGCGGCCGTCGCGGGCACGCTCCTGCATGCGGCGGCCGAGCGACTCGGCCCCGCGCGCCAGGTCGCGCGCGCGGTCCAGCGCGTCGCCGTCGCGGTTCTGCGCCTGGCGTCCGACGGCCTCCGACGCCTCACCGAGCCTGGCGCGGAGCGATTCGATGTTGGAGGAAATCTGTGCTTCGAGGTTCCGTGTGAACTCCTCGTCCGCGCCGCCCATCGCCGCGCGGCGGGAGTAGCGGATCTTCTCCTTGATCTGGTCTTCGCGGATGCCGTTGGCCGCCTCGGCCAGCTTGCGCGACGCGTCCCTGGCATCGCGCGCGGTCTCGTTGGCAAGGCGATCGAGCTGCTGCTCGAGGCCGGCCACCTTCTGCTCGAGGGCTTCCTTCCGCTGGCCCACCATCTGCGTGCGCCCCAGCCTGTCGGCCCCCGCGTTCGGCAGGTCGTTCACATCGTCGGCAATGTCGCGCTGTTCCTGCGCGATCTCGTCGGCCCGGCGCATCGCGTCCTGGACGTCGCGGCTGGCCCGGTCGCCCTGCGAGCGCTGGAGTTGGCGCTGGGCTTCGCGCAGCCGGTCGGCCGCCGCGGCGGCCTGTCCCTGCGCGCCCGCGTCGCCGTTGGCCGCGGCACGGCGCATCGCGTCGGCGGCGTCGCGAAGCTGGCGGGCCGTGGACGCCAGGTCCTGGCGATTCTGCTCGCGCGACAGGCGCTCGAGCTGGCGGGCGGCCTCCTCGGCCTGTTCCGCGAGGGCGCGCTGCAGGTCATTGCCCGCGCCCCGCGGCGCCTGGCCGGCGGCCATCCGCCGCTGGCGCTCGATCTCCTGTTCCTGCCGGCGCGCCAGCTCCTTCAGCTTCTCCGCCAGTTCGTCCACCCGCTGGTCGGCGGCCTGCTGATCCGCGCGCTGGCTGGTCTCGTACTGGTTCGCCATGCGATCCAGTTCCATCTTGAACAGGTCGCCCAGGTCCTCGGCGATGGAGCCCGCGCCGCCGCCCCCGCCGCCGGCATTGCGCTGGGTCTGCACCTGCAGCTCGAACTCCTCCTCCGCCTGCTGGAGGTAGCGCAGGGCCTGCTGCTCCGGCGGCAGCGCCGCATCGGGGCTCTGGCCCTGGAGCTTGCTCTCCGCCATCTTCATGGCCTCGGCGGCCTGCGGCAGCAGCTCCGCGATCTTCTGGAAGGACGGATCCGGCGTGACGAGCCGGCTGTTCATGCGCTCGACGAGGCCCTCGACCTGCTCGCGCAGGCGGCTCTGCGAGAGCGTGAGCACGGTCATCCCCTCGCGGAACGCCGCCGCCGGCGTCTCCCGCCTGTCGCGCTGCATCTTGAAGGTGCCGGCGACGATCTGGCGCTGCTGCTGCGACAGCGCGCCGACCTGATCCATCCCGCCGCCTCCGCCGCCGCCGCCCCCGCCCATCGACATCGCGGGCTTGAAGTCCTTGTCGAACGGCCGGATGCGCAGGAAATACAAGTCGCTCGTCGCCCGCTGCGGACCGCCCACGGCGTTGTTGTCCGTGGCCCGAGCGTAGTAGGAGACGGCATCACCCGGCTGGACGCCGAGCTCTTCGAGGTAGAGCGTGTGCCCCGCCGTCACCTCGCGCATCGGCTGCCGGCCCTCGAACAGGCGGACGGTCTTCTCCTCCCCGCCGTTCACGGAATACACGAGCTCGAGGTTGCGGACGGCAAAGTCATCGTCGGCCCGCGCCTCGACGGCAAACTCCTGCACGGGCGTCGCGTCGGTGTCGCGGCCCGGACGGGAGAGCGCGACGGACGGACGCTGATCGTTGAGGATGTCGATCGTGTACTGCGGCGACGCGGTGACCGGCGTGCCGTTGGGCGCCTCGAGCTCCACGCGGTAGAAGCCGCTGGCCGTCGCCGTGAACTGCGCGCCGAGCGTGCCATCCTCCGCGAGCGTCAGCGGCACGCGCTGATCCTCGCCAATCACCAGCGCCCCGCCCCGCGAGGCCATCGTCGGCGTGATGGTGACGGCCACGCCGGTGCCGCCGAGCACGGCAATGTCGCCGCCGTTCTCGATCGTGCGCGGCTCGAGCCCGGTGTAGGCGGGGAACGTGAACGCCAGGTTCAGGGACTTCACATACGGCAGCTCGACCACGTCCAGCGTGAACACGGACGAGCGCACGCCGGCGGCCTCGATGAAATATTCCACCCGGTCGGCCAGGTCGAACAGGAGGCCCTCGTAGCCGCCGTCCTCGCCCTTGAGCATCGGCACGCGCTCGTACGCGTCGCTCGTGCCCTTCCGGAGCACCACCGCGGCATCGGCGGCGTCAAAGCCCGTGAGCGTCGCGCCGATGATCTGGTCCGCCCCCCTGGGGACCGTCGCGTGGCCGGGCGTGACGTCGATGCGATAGGGCGCGGCTGCCTCGACCCCGCGCGTCAGCACGAACAGCGCGGACAGCGACTGCCGCAGGAACGCGGGCCCGAGCGTGAAGAGCGCCAGCGCCGCCACCGAGACGAGGCCGACGGTCCAGGTCAGCTGCTTCAGGGGCTCGCGCTCGATCCGCTCGCCGTCCTCGACCGCCCGCACGCGATCCAGCGCCGTCTCGATCATCCGCTCCACGAGCGCGGGCGAGGCCGCGCGATCGCCGGGCTCGGCCAGCGCGGTCAGGATGGTGGACTCGAGCGAGGGCTCGTGTTCCTCCAGGTACAGCGCCACCTGCTCGTCGGTGACCTTGCGAAGGAGCGGCCGCACGAAGAACCAGCCCGCGGAAGCCGCCAGGACCATGCCCGTGACGATGCGGAACCAGAAGATGGCGTCCGGGGAGAAGCGGAAGTAGTCGAGCGCCGCCGCCACGGCCAGGATCGCGAGCAGGCCCGCCACGAGGAACCGCACGGCGCCGCGGATGGCGAGCTTCGTGCGCCAGCGCTTCCGCACCTGGTGCACGACAGAGACGAGTTCCCTGCGGGCATACTCGTTCATCACGGTCTCCCTTTCGAGGAGGTGGAGGCCTGGCGCCTCCTAGTTCCGAGCCAAGGGCGTCAACCGGCGGGCAACCCATCCTTCGGCGACTAGAAGCAGGATACCTGCGAACAGCAGGTACCACCAGACCCGTTGTGCCTGTTCCTGGACGGGGTCGGGGACGAGCACGGGCGTGCCGTCCGGACCCGCGCCTTCCGGCCGGCCGGTCACCGCCAGGGCCACCTCCGCCGGATCCACCCGCTGCAGGTCTGCTTCCGCCAGGTCGACGTTGCTGGCGACGACCCGGAGCGGTTCGCCCTCGCGTGCGGGATCGCGGACCTCGTAGAAGCCGGGCTCCGTGAGTTCGATGGCGCTCGATCCCTCCACCGGCGTCCGGCGCTCGCCCGACGGTGTCAGGACCACCGCCGCGTCGTGGCCGCCGGCGGCCAGGTCGATGGCCTGCCCGACCGTGTGCCATCCCGGCTCCTCCCGGTAGCCCGCGGCGTGCCGGACGAGCTGATGGACGAAGGGCAGGTAGACCGGCTTGAGCGGCAGATCCGTCAACGACAGGTCGAGGGAGGTGGCCCAGACGAGGACACGTCCGCGGCCGCGCGCGGCTTCCACCAGCGCGGGCGTGCCGCCGTCGAAGCGCGCCAGCGTGACCGCGCCGGGCGCCGCCGTCATCACGCGGTGCCCGTAGACGCGCGTGGAGGAGAAGTCGCCGCTTCGCGGCGCGCGGAACGGCTCGAACACGACGTGCCCGTAGTCGAAGCCGCTCAGCTTCGCCGCCGCGCCGCGCGTCCGATCTTCCATGCCCGTCAGCGTCACCGGCAGCCATTCCGACGGCCCGGGCCACGCGGCGCGCGCGCCGGCCGCCATCACGAGGCCGCCGCCGCCCTCGACGAACGTGCGGAGGCGGGATGCCGCACTGTCGCCGATGGGCACGTCCTGCAGGATCACCACGCGCGTCCCGGCCAGCGCCTCGGCGGTGAGGGCGTCGACCTGATGGGTCGTGGCGGTGAACCGCGGGCGATCGCCGATGCCGAGCGCGCGCAGCAGGTAGAGGTCCGCGCCGCCGCGGCCGCCTGGACCGACGACCATCACGGGAATCGCAGCCGGAGGCGCCACCAGCGCGTGGAACGCGTTGTCGATGGCCAGGCCATCCTCCGGGAGGCGTGTCGTGACGCGCATCGCGCCCCGTGTGATCGCCACGGGCGTGAACGTCGTGGAGGCCGAGCTCGCCGCCTCCACGGTCACCTGGTTGGACTGCACGACGCGGCCCTCGATCTCGAGCGCCACGCGCACGCCCTCGACGCGCTCGGCGCCGCGGTTGACGACACCGGCCGTGACGGCCACGCGCTCCTGCCCATCCGCGGCAATGCGCTGCAGGGAGATCGCCGTCGCCGACAGGTTGCGCGCGCTGCCGGGCTCCACGGGCACGGGCGTCAGGACACTGGACGCGGGCAGCCGGAGCGCCTCGTCCGGCTGCCAGCCCGCGCGCTGGAAGTCGGAGACGAGCAGCACCTCCTTGCGCGGCAGCGGCGACTCCGCGAGCACGGCCGCCGCCACCTGGATGGCCGGCGCGTAGCGCGTGCCGCCCGCCCCGGGACGGGCGGCGTCGATCTCGCCGAGCACGCGCGACACGTCCGCGCTGGATCGCAGGACGAGCTCGGCGGTGGACGAGAACAGGACGAGCGACACGCGGTCGGCGCCGCCCACGCCCTGCAGCGCCTCGCGCGCCGCCGCCTGCGCCCGCGTCCACGACTCCCCGGCCGCCATGCTGTAGGACCGGTCGAGCAGCACGACGAGTTCCCGCGCGCCGCCCGCCGCGGCCGCCAGTTCCGACCCGCGAACGAACGGCCGCGCGAACGCCAGGACGATGAGCGCCAGGGCCGCCGCGCGCAGCGCCAGCAGCCACCAGTCCCGGATGCGCCGGCGCCGCACGGACTCGTAGGGGACCTTCCGCAGGAACATCAGCGACGGGAACGGCACGACCGTCTTCCGCTCGCGGTGCGTCAGGTGGATCAGCACGGGCACGGCGATCGCGCCGAGCGCGAGCAGGAAGAGCGGCGTGAGGAAGGTCATCGCGTGCGCCCGAGCCGATCGCGCGTCGAGAGATAGCGGAACAGCGCGTAGTCGAGCGGCATCGACGTCCGCAGGAACGTGTAGTCCACGCGCTGCGCCGCGGCCCGCGTGGAGAGCGCGTCGATGTGCGCCTGCACGAGCGCCCGGTACTGATCGCCGAGCGCGTCCGGCACGATCGGGATCTGGTCGCCGCTTTCCAGGTCCTCGAAGCTGGCCGCCTCGGCAAACGCGAAGTCCACCTCCATGGCGTCGAGCAGGTGGAACAGGATGACGTCGTTGCCGCGGAAGCGGATGGGACCGATGGCCTCGAAGATCTCGTCGGGCTCGGCATAGAAGTCCGACACGATCACGACCATGCCCCGCCGGCCGAAGTGCTCGGCCAGCTTCCGGAGCGGGGCGACGAGCTGTCCCGGCCGCTCCGCCTTCGCGCGATCCAGCGTGTGCAGCACCACGTCCAGGTGCTTGGCGGAGGGCGGCACGTGGTCCACCACCGCGTCGTCGAACGTCACCAGCCCGACGCGATCGCGCTGCGTGTGCACGAGATAGGTGAGGCACGCCGCGAGCGTCTTGCCGTAGTCCAGCTTGGACACCGGCGAGCCGAACGCCATGGACGCGGAGATGTCCAGCAGCACCGAAAAGTTGGCGTTCGAGTCCGCCTCGAACTCCTTGAGGAAGAACCGATCCGTGCGCGCGAACACCTTCCAGTCCACGCGGCGGATGTCATCGCCCGGCACGTAGCCCCGGTGCTCGGCGAAGTCCACGGACGCGCCGAAGAACGGCGAGCGGTGGAGGCCGTTGATCACGCCGTCCACCACCGTCCGCGCGACAAGCTCCAGGTTGCCCACGCGCGCGAGGACGGCAGGGTCCACGAACCGCGCGCCCGGGGCCACGGGGTGCCGGCTCATGCCTACATCCCCGACGCCGGCACCGGCACGGCCTCGAGCAGCCGATCGACGAGCGTGTCGCTCGTCACGCCCTCGGACTGCGCGTGGAAGTTCGTCAGCACGCGGTGCCGCAGCACCGGGTGCGCCAGCGCGCGGATGTCCTCGAAGCTCACGTGGTAGCGGCCGCTCGTCAGCGCACGCGCCTTGCCGGCCAGCACCAGGTACTGCGCGGCGCGCACGCTGCCGCCGAACGCCACCCACTTCTTCACGTTGTCGGGGCAGGTGGGCGAACCGGGCCGGCTCGCGCGCACGAGGGCGAGCGCATACCGCAGCACGGGATCGGCCACCGGCACGCGGCGGACCAGCCGCTGGAACGCCACGAGATCGGCGCCGCTCACCGGCCGCTCGAACTCCGGCTCCAGGATCGCCGTCGTCGTCCGGATGACCTCCAGTTCCTCCTCCTCCGGCGGGTGCGCGATGACGATGTGGAACATGAAGCGATCGAGCTGGGCCTCGGGCAGCGGATAGGTGCCCTCGAGCTCGATGGGGTTCTGCGTCGCGAACACGTAGAACGGCTCCTCGAGCTTGTAGGTCCGCCCCTGGATGGTCACGCGGTGCTCCTGCATGGCCTCGAGGAGCGCCGACTGCGTCTTGGGCGGCGTCCGGTTGATCTCGTCGGCGAGGACGATGTTCGCGAAGATCGGGCCCGGCGCGAACACCATGGAGCGCCGTCCGGTGGACGGGTCCTCCTGGATGATGTCCGTCCCCGTGATGTCCGAGGGCATCAGGTCCGGCGTGAACTGGACCCGGTTGAACTTGAGATCCAGGACGCGCGCCATCGTGTGGATGAGGAGCGTCTTGGCCAGGCCCGGCACGCCCACGATCAGGCTGTTCCCGCCGACGAACAACGTCAGCAGCACCTGCTGCACCACTTCGTCCTGCCCGATGATCAGCTTCTTCAGCTCCTCGACAATCCGCTCGCGGCCGGCCTTCATGCGGTCGGCCAGCGCCAGATCATCGGGCGTGTTCAGCTCGGTTGTCGTCGTCTCCACGAATCCCCCGTTCCTTCCGCAGTATGGCCTTCCGCAGTATGGCATCCGGCGCCCGGATCCCGCCCGCGTGATTCGCGGCACGCCCCGGCCGCATGGGTCGTCCGGACTAGTGCGTCATCGCGTAGATGACGTAGTTCACGCCCAGCTTGTACGCCTCGTTCGAGATCTCGATGGGCACCCACCCCGTGTCGGAGTACTCCCAGAGCTCGCCCAGGTCGTGGTTGTAGTTCGCAATCGCCATCAGCCGCCGGCCCGGGTCGTTGTCCTCGAAGATCCCGAGGAACCGCGCCTCGCCGTAGTAGCCCTGCTCGGGGAGCGCCTGGATGTCGAAGAACGAGTGGAAGACGGGGTGCGAGACGTCCAGCGGGAACCACCGCAGGTCGGGCAGGACCTCGCGCATCCGCGCCTCCAGGTTGCCCCAGTCGCGCAGCCCGCGGAAGTCGTCGAAGATGATGAACCCGCCCTTGAGCAGGTAGCCGCGAAGCCCCGCCACCTCCGCCTCGCTCATCGTCCAGAAGCCGGGCTCCGAGAGGTACGCGATGGGATGCTGCGAGAGTTCCGGATCGTCGAGCGTGAAGATGTTGCTCTCGTCGCGATGGACGCGCGCGAACGACACCTCGTCCAGGATGCGCTGGAAGTGCCAGTCGGCCCGCGGGTAGTCGTGCGCCCAGCCCGGATCCCGGCTGTAGCCGCCGTCGTACCGGAGCCGCGTGAACGCAAACCGCCCGTCGTACTCCACGCGGGCCGATCGGACCTCGGCCACGCTGCGCCCGCGGCCCCGGAAGAACCCTTCCTGCGCCTCGGCCAGGCCCGCCAGGCCTGTCGCGAGCGCCACCGCCGCCAGGCCGCTATGGAAGGCCGACGGCACGGCGGTACCCCCATTCCGCGGTGAGGAGCCCGACGAGCAGCAGGAGGACGGCCGGCATGTGCCACAACTCGTGCTCCTCGACCGTCGTGACGCCGCGGCCCGTGTAGCGGAGGTCGTCCGCGAGGGTGCCGGTGGTGCCGCTGCCGTAGTACCGGCCGCCTGTCTCGTCGGCAATCCGCTGCAGGGTGCCCGCGCGCAGCGTGGCGTCGAAGTACTCCTGGTCCCCTGGCGCGGCGCGGACGTGCGCCAGGGCCGTGCCCACCTCCGTACCGGCACGGAGGGCCGACACACGCACCTCGTACCATCCCTCCCGGGCCGCCGGGAACCCGCCGGTATACTCGCCCGCCTGCTCCCCGCCCCAGGACATCGCGACGTCCGCTGTCTCGCCGTCCGGTCCGGTGACCGTGGCCGTGACCGAGGCATCGTTCAGGTCCAGGAAGGCGCGGTCCGCCACGGCCGCCGTGAACGTGACGTTGGCACCCGGCTCGACGCGATCCGAGGCCGTCCGGATCTCGACCTGGTCCGGGACCTCGTCCACGAGCCAGCGCAGGAGCTGGCGCCAGTAGTTCTCGTGCGTCAGGTCCTCGACGGGGATCGAGGCGTGCATCTGCCAGACCCACGAGTCCTGCGGCGTGAACGCGAACGCCTTGCCGCGCCCGTACCGCTGGTACACGAGCACCGGGTAGTCCTGGCGTGACGGCCCCTCCGCCGCCAGCAGGACGGTGGCACCCGGCTTGACGGCGTCGAGCGCGTTGACCGCGGTCACCGGCGGCAGCGTGTTCCAGCGCTCCATCGAGGCCGCCTCGTCACCGGCGACCTGCGTCACGGCGCTGGCCGCGCCCGCGCGCGTGGGCCTGACCGCCAGCCGCAGGAGCGCCGCCTCCGTGTCCCGCAGGCTCGCATCGAGGACGAGCGGGAGGACGTCGGCCACCGCTGTCCCCGCATAGCCGCCCTCACTGAACGACCGCCGCCCGCCGATGGTCAGCAGGCCGCCGCCACGCCTGTCGACGAACTCGGCAATCATCCGGAGCTGATCCCCGGTGAACGCCCCCGCTTCGATGCTGCCGAGCATCAGCCCGCGATAGGCAAACAGCTCCTCGCGCGTCGCCGGGAAGCCGGTGGCCAGTTCGTCGGGCCCGTCCACGCCGAGCCGCAGGTACTTGTTGTCCGCCGTCCGCTGCAGCGCGACGACCTCGACGTTGGGATCCTCCGTCACGGCCCGCCGGATGAACTTGAACTCCGCGCGCGGCTCCCCCTCGAAGTAGAGGATCCGCTCACGGCGGTTCCGCACGTCGATGAGCGCCTCGCGCGCGTTGTTGTCCGTGACCAGCTCGCCCGGGAGCGCGGGCACCCGGAAGCGGAGCACGCGCGGGCCCTCATCCTCGACGGTGATGCGGACCGGGACGGTCGCCGGCGCGCCGTTCGGCGGCAGCGTCACCTGCTCCGTACTGACGATGCGCCCGTCGTCTTCGACGTCGAGGGTGACGGTCTGCCCGTCGAAGCCGCGATGGGCGATGACCACGTCCACGAGCAGCGTCGTGCCCTTGAGCGCCGTCCGCGGCGTCGCGATGCGGCCGATCTGCACGTCGCGATCGAGCGTCTCCTGCCCCACGCCCACGGTGAACACCGGGATCCCCTCGGCCTTGAGGCCGAGCAGCGCCTCGCCGAGCACCGCATCCGCCGTGTCCGCGCCGTCGCTCACCATGACCAGCCCGGCAACCGGCAGGCCCGCCAGTTCCTGCCGCGCGGCGGTCAACGCCGCGCCCAGCCGCGTCTCCGTCCCGCCGAACGCCAGGTCTCCGCCCTGCCCCGCCCGCGTCGCCGACGACGAGAAGCGGAACACCCGGACGTTGAACCGCTCGGCCAGCGCCGCCAGTTCGCCCGCGTCCAGGGACCCGAATGCCGACTGCACGTAGGACGCCCGCGCCTGCCCGCCGTGATCCGCAATCTGCATCGAGCGTGAGTCGTCCAGCAGGACGCCGACCACGTTCTGCTGCGGGACGGCCGCCCGGATGACAAGGGCGGGCCGGAACAGGCAGGCCGCGATGACCGCGAGCAGCGCCACGCGCAGCACCGTGAGCACCACGCGATCGCGCGGCGCCAGGCGCGCGCGCTGCCGATAGCTGGCCACGGCCAGCGCCGCCGCCACGCCCGCCACCGCCAGCGCCACGAACGAGCCGGGCCATGCCGCCCACCGGATCTCCCCTTGCGCGAACATCGCCGGGGAGTGGTCGAACAGGAATCGAAAAAGGGCTTCGAACACGGGACTCCCGCGATTCTACTTCGGGAGTGGAAGACGACGGTGCGGCCCCGTCCTTCCCTTGACGCCGCCGACAACCGGGAGCCATAGTCAAGGCAGAAACCAGCCAGGAGGCCTCCTCGTGTCCACCGCCGCCGCGACCACCATTCCCGTCACCCGCACGATCACGCCGCGCTTCTCCGAGTCGCTGCGCGACCAGGCCGCCTTCGGCGCGGTCTTCACGGACCACGTGCTCGTGGCGGAGTACGCCGACGGCGCCTGGGGCGAGCCCGCCATCGTGCCCTACGGGCCGATGCCGCTGCCGCCGGCCCCGGTGTGCGGCCACTACGGACAGGGCATCTTCGAGGGCTTCAAGGCCTACCCGCGCACGGGCACCGGCGCGGCGCTCTTCCGGCCCGACGCCAACCACGCGCGCATGGCCCGATCGAGCCGGCGGATGGCGATGCCCGAAGTACCGGCATCGATCTTCATCGACGGGACAGCGGCCCTGGTGCGCACGGAGCGGCAGTGGATCCCCTCCGGCCCGGGAAGCGCGCTCTATATCCGCCCCGTGCTCTTCGCCACCGGCGAGTCCCTCGGCGTGCGGCCGTCGAGCCGCTACCGGTTCGTGATCGAAGCCTGCCCGACGGGCCCGTACTTCTCCGGGGCCGTCGACCTGCTGGCCGAGGATCACTACGTGCGGGCGTTCCCGGGGGGCACGGGTGAGGCCAAGTGCGGCGGCAACTACGCCGGCAGCCTCGTCGCGGCCGGCGAGGCGCAGGCGAAGGGCTTCCACAACGTGCTGTGGCTGGACGCCATGGAGCGCCGGTATGTCGAGGAGGCCGGCCTCATGAACGTCGTGTTCGTGATCGACGGGACGGTGGTGACCCCGCCCCTCGGCGGCACCATCCTCCCCGGCATCACGCGCGACTCCGTCCTCACGCTGCTCCACGATCTGGAACTGCCCGTCGTCGAGCGCCGCATCAGCATCGACGAGGTCTTCGAGGCCGACGCCGCCGGTACGCTGCAGGGTGCGGCGGGCGTAGGGACGGCGGCTACCATCGCGCCGATCGGACGCATCCGCCACAAGGATCGGGAGATCACCGTCGCCGCCCTCACGCCCGAGTCCCCGCTCTCCCTGGTCGGCGAGGCGCTGGACGCGATCCGCACGGGACGCGCGGCGGACACACACGGATGGATGCTGGAGATCTGATGCCTTACTTCGCCCTGACCTACGACGTCGTCGAGGATTACCCCACCCGCCGGACCGCGTTTCGCGAGGAACATCTCGGGCTGGCGCGCGCGGCACGAGAGCGGGGGGAATTGCTGATGGGCGGCGCCCTCGCGGATCCGCTGGGCGTCCTGATCGTGTTCAAGGCGGCGGACCGCTCTGTGGTCGAGAACTTCGCGAAGACGGATCCCTACGTCACGAACGGGATCGTCACCCGGTGGCAGGTCCGCCCGTGGACCGTGGTCGTGAGCCACGATCCGGCGGACGCCCCGGCGTAGGACGGGGCCGTAGGGCGGGTCCGTAGGGCGGGTC
>CAZUGF010000052.1:0-3630 GCA_964619705.1 uncultured Bifidobacteriaceae bacterium | reverse complement strand
CGCCGCCCGCCGCTTACCGAAGGCGCGACGCCAGGACGCGCGCGATCTGCTCGCCGTGGAAGCGCCCGTTCTCGATGAAGATGCTCCCCGTCCGCCTGCCCGCGAGTTGACCGCCCGCGACGAACAGGTTCGGCACGTTCGTCTCGAACGTCTCCGGATCGTGCCGCGGCTCCAGCGTCTCTTCGTCCACCTCGACCCCGGCGCGCCGGAGGAACGCCGGATCGGCGTGATAGCCGGTCAGCAGCAGCACGCCGTCGGCCGGCAGGCGGTCCGCGGCGCCGGAGGCGTCCTGGACGTGGACCTCGGTCGGCGTGATGGCGGTCACCACGGTGCCGAAGCGGGCCGCGATCGATCCCTCCCGGATGCGGTTCTCGATGTCCGGCTTCACCCAGTACTTCACGGAGTCGCCGAGGGCCTCGCCGCGGTGGACGATCGTGACGTGTGCGCCGGCGCGGTAGAGCTCCAGCGCCGCCTCGCACGACGAGTTCTTTCCGCCGACGATCACGACGCGCTGCCGGAAGTAGGGATGCGCCTCGCCGTAGAAGTGCGAGACGTGCGGCAGGTCCTCTCCGGGCACGCCGAGGAGGTTCGGCCGATCGTAGTAGCCCATGGCCAGCACCACGGCGCGGGCCTGGCGGACGCGCGTCGCGCCGCCGCGGAGGCGGGACGTGACGACAAACACCGACGCCGCACCGCCCGTCTCGTCGGAGGGCTCGACGGCCTCCCGCTCGATGGCCGTCACCGTCTCGTGCAGGGCCACCTGCAGGCCGAGCGTCTCCACGATCCGGCGGTAGTAGCGCAGCGCCTCGAGGCGCGTGGGCTTCTCGTTCGGCGAGGTCAGCGGGATGCTGCCGATCTCCAGCAGTTCCGGCGTGGTGAAGAACACCATGTGCGTCGGAAACCGGTAGATGGCCTCCGTCACGGTGCCCTGCTCGACCACCACGTAGTCGAGGCCGAGATGGCGGAGTCCAATCGCGGTGGCCAGCCCGGCCGGCCCCGCGCCCACAATCAGAACGTCACGAAGCGACATGCGTGAATGACGGCACGATCGAGGTCCGGCGGATCACCGGACGGCCTCGTCGGTCATCGTGAGCCCCTTGTCGATAATGGCAAATGCCTCGCGCATCTCGCTCTCCGTGATGCACAGCGGCGGGTTGGCAAAGAAGGTGTTCCAGCGGACGAAGGTATAGAGGCCTTCCGCGCGGAACAGGCGCCCGAGCGCCTGCATCTCCGGCGACGTGCCGTTGAACGGCGCCAGCGGTTCGCGCGTCTCGTGGTTGCGGACGAGCTCCACGAGGCCGAAGAGCCCGATGCTCCGCGCCGCGCCCACGCTCGGGTGCTTCGCGGTCATCTCGTCGAGGAGCGTGCGCATCAGCACCCCCATCTCGCGCGCGCGGGCGATGAGGCCGTCCTCTTCGTACACCTGGATGGTCGCGAGCGCGGTGGCGCACCCGAGCGGATGGCTGTTGTACGTCAGGCCGCCGTAGAACACCTTCTCCTGGAAGTGATCCGCCAGCCCGCGGCGGATGCCCACGGCGCCGAGCGGCACGTACGCGCTCGTCAGCCCCTTGGCCATCGTCAGGATGTCGGGGACGATGCCCCAGTGATCGACGGCGAACCAGGCGCCGGTGCGCCCGAAGCCGGACATCACCTCGTCGCAGATGAGGAGGATGCCGTGCCGGTCGCAGAGCGCGCGGAGTCCTTCCAGGTAGCCGTCGGGCGGGACGAGAACGCCGTTGGTGCCGGTGACCGTCTCGAGGATGAACGCCGCGATCGTCTGCGGCCCCTCGAGCATGATGATCTCCTCGAGGTCGGCGAGCGCGTCGGCGGCGGAGTCCGTGCCGCGCGCGAGGCCGTGATACGGGTGCGGGACGTGGATGATGCCGGGCAGCCCCGGTTCCATCGCCCAGCGGCGCGGGTCGCCCGTGAGCGTCAGGCTGCCGGCCGTGCCGCCGTGGTACGAGCGGTAGCGCGCGAGGATCTTGTGGCGGCCCGTGACGAGGCGCGCGAGGCGGATGGCGTTCTCGTTGGCCTCGGCGCCGCCGTTCGTGAAGAAGAAGACATCGATGTCGCCGGGCGTGATCTGCGCGAGCTTCTCGCCCAGCCGCGCCCGGACCTCGGTGGCCATGAACGGGTTGGCGTAGGCCAGCGTGGCCGCCTGCGCCTGGATGGCCTTGACGATGCGCGGATCGCCGTGGCCCGCGTTCACGCACATCAACTGGCTGTTGAAGTCGATGTAGCGCTTCCCTTCCGGCGTCCAGAAGTGCACGCCGCTGGCCCGCGCCACGGGAATCGGGTCCACGTGCGCCTGCGCCGACCACTCGAACAACGTGTGGCGCCGGGTGAGCGCCACCATCTCGTCGCCTGTCATCGCGTCTCCCTGACCGCGCAGGACGCGCCGTCCCGGGAAGTCTATCGCACGCCCCATCGACGGCCGCAGGCCGCGATCAACGGCTGGCGTGCGCGTGGGCCTCGACGAGCCAGAGCTGCTTGTCGAGCGACCGGGAAATCTCGGTGAAGAGATCCGACGTGTCCTTGTCGCCGGCCTTGTCGGCCTCCTCGATCGCCGCGCGGGTCGCGCGGGCCACGACGGCAATCGCCTCGGTCAGCGCCTTGACGTGATCGGCGCCGGAGACAATGCCCAGCGGGTAGGGCCGGAGCGACGAGCGCTCGTGCACGACCTGGACGGTGCCCTCGGCAATGCCGCCGAGCTGCACGGCGCGCTCGGCCAGGTCGTCGATGGAGACTTCCACCGCTTCCGCGACGGCGTCGAAGAGCTCGTGGAGCTGGAAGAACGAGGGCCCCTTGACGTTCCAGTGGGCCTGCTTCGCCTGCATCGACAGATCGAGCGCGTCGGCCAGGCGGGCGTTCAGGAGGGCAACCATGCGGGACCGTGTGGTGGACGACAGGTCGTTGCGGGTCGCGTGCGGCAGTGCGCGTGTCTTGGCCATGTCTTCATTGTGCCACTTGCGACGGGACTCGCCGTGAGGCGGCGGACCGGCGCCGCTGCGGTTCGCGCGGACCGATTCGGTCGGATATTGACCGTTCGCGCCATGGAATGCCCGTTCACCCCCGCCGGGGACCCGCTCGGGGAAATCGGCGCCAGGCCTCCATCCTGACCCGTAAGATACGTTCAAACAGTCACTTACGAGGAGTTGTGCCCATGCACGCGCCCATCAAGTACGCCGAGAAGGTCCTGTCTGTCGTCGCCAACGGCGCCTGGCAGGTGTTCTCGCGGGTGAACAAGATCAGCCAGAACCCGTCATTCACGCCGAACTGGTCGGACAAGCCGCTGCTGAAGAGCCACGAGAAGACCAAGCCGCCCCTCGGCTGGCCGCGGGAGACCGACTCGCTGTGTCCCACGTGCGTGCGCGAAGCGCGACAGGCGATCCTCGACGGCACGCGGCCGCTCGAGACCTTGCTCCACGAGAAGGTGGGCGAGATCAAGGCGACCATCATCGAGCGCGACGGCAAGATCATGATGGTGAAGGACTGCCCGATTCACGGCCACTTCGAGGACACGATGGCCATGGACACGGCGTTCTTCAAGCACCTCGAGGAGGTGTTCCCCGGCCGCGACATCCGCGCGCACAACGACGAGACGCTGCACAACCACGGCAGCAGCACCAT
>CAZUGF010000051.1:19514-33765 GCA_964619705.1 uncultured Bifidobacteriaceae bacterium | reverse complement strand
GGGCAGCCATCGTGGCGTCGCGCGGGCTTGCCGTTCCCCGTCGGGCGCGTCCGCTCAGTACGCTATGCTCTGCGGACCATTCCTGAGCGTTTCGAGGGAGGAACTCCGATGTTGCAGCAAGTGCGAGGACGACTGGCCGCGGTGGTGGCCGCCGTGGCGGCCGTGGGCGTGGGCTACCAGTTGGTGGCCCAGGGACCGAACGAGCCGACCAACAGCGCCCCGAACCCGTACGAGACGATCGAGAACCACTTCAAGATGCCCGCCGGACGCACGTGGGGATCCACGAGCGCGGTCGACATCGACAAGGACGGCCGCACCATCTGGGTCGCCGAGCGGTGCGGCGCCAACTCGTGCTGGGATCGGGCCAAGGGCGAGGCCTCGCCGCTCGATATCGTGCTCAAGTTCGACCAGAACGGCACGCTCCTGACGAGCTTCGGCCAGGGGATGTTCGTCTTCCCGCACGGTATCCACGTCGATTCCGACGGCAACATCTGGGTCACCGACGGCCAGGACAACCTGCCGCGCCGTCCGCCCAACCAGCCGGACGCGCCGATGCCGCCGATGCCCGCCACCGTCATCGGCCATCAGGTCTACAAGTTCAGCCCCGACGGCAAGCTCCTGCTGACGCTCGGCAAGCCCGGCGGCAACCAGCCCGGACAGCCGCACGACCCGGCGTCCTTCTACCAGCCGAACGACGTCATCACCTACCCGAACGGCGACATCCTGGTCGCCGAGGGCCACGGCAACCAGGCGCCCTCGCCGGCGCGGCTGGTCCGCTTCGATCGCTCCGGCAAGTTCCTGCGTGAGTTCGGGAAGATGGGCTCGGGCCCGGAGGGCGAGTTCATGCAGCCGCACGGCCTGGCGTTCGACTCGAAGGGCCGGCTCTTCGTCGCGGATCGCTCGAACAACCGGATCCAGATCCTGGACCCCGAGACGTTCAAGACGCTCGACACCTGGTATCAGTTCAGCCGGCTGAGCGGCATCGCCATCGACGCCAACGACATGCTGTACGGCGCGGACTCGGAGTCCGGCTCCGTCAACCCGCCGCACAAGGCGTGGCTGCGCGGTATCCGTATCGGCAGCGTCACGGACGGGAAGGTCCAGGCCTTCATCCCCGATCCGAGCAACAGCGATCCCACGGCCAAGGGCACGCTGGCGGCGGAGGGCGTGGCGGTGGATGCCGCCGGCAACATCTACGGCGCCGAAGTCGGCCCGCGCGCCGTCAAGAAGTACGTGCGCAAGTGAACGCCGGGCGCGGGAGGGGAGAAGGGGCCGTCACTTCTCGCCTCTCGCTTCCGCAGCCGGCATCCCCTCCCACCGCCTGACCACTCCCGAACTCCACCAGAGCACCATCCCGATCACGATCGCCGCGATCGTCCAGCGCATCAGGCTGGCGAGTGCCGGCGCGTCCAGGCCCGGCAGCGGGAACTGGCTCAGGTTCCCCCAGCGGTCCGCCATCCAGTGCCACGCCGTATGCGCGACGATGGCCGACAGGATGATCGTGCCCATCCGCTCGCTCACCACCCGCGTGAACAGGAAGCCGAGCGCCGGGATCAGCACGATCAGGACGAGGAGCTGGCCGAGTTCCACGCCCACGTTGAAGGCCAGCAGCGACGACAGCAGGTGCGATCCCGCGAACTGCAGCCGCTCCCGCAGCAGGAACGAGAACCCGAACCCGTGGACGAGGCCGAACACGAACGTCATCACCCACCGCCTGGACATGCCGGCGCCGACGATGTTCTCGATCGCCATGTAGAAGATGGACGCGGCGATGATCGTCTCGACGAAGGGCGGAAACCACAGCCCGCCCGGGGCCAGGTCGTAGGCCGAGGCGATGAGCGTGATCGAGTGCGCCACGGTGAACGCCGTGACCACCACGAGCAGCGGGCGGAAGCGGCGGAACGGGATCACCAGGCACAGCAGGAACAGCAGGTGGTCCGTGCCGTCGAGGATGTGCCAGAACCCTTCCTTGACGAAGAGCCACGCCGCCTGGTGCCACCGCGGATCGAGCTCGACGACGCCGACCTCCGCGTGGACGTCGAACAGGCGTTCCGGCGAGTCGGGCGCGAGGAACCGCAGGCCGACGTTGACCCGGACGCCGAGCCGCGTGAAGCCCGGGTGCACGGCAAACTGCGACCTGTCGCTCGTGATGGGGTACTCGAAGAGCACGTCGAGGACGCCCTGTTCCCAGTAGAGGTTCGTCTCGTTCGGGAGCGGCGGGCCGTGGATGTTGGCGAGCGCCCGCTCGTAGGACTCGAACGACCGATCCGACGGCAGCTCCACGCGAACCGTCGTCACGGCGGGCCGGGGCAGGCGGACGCCGTTCTCGAACAGCTCGACGAAGTCCGCGATCCACAGGCCCGCGGCATCGTGCAGGGCGGGGTCGGCCGCGGCAATGTCGAGGTAACCGGGGCCGATCACCGGGACGCTGACATCGCGCAGGGAGACCATCGGCGCGCGCACGAGAAAGCGCAGCGTCTGCCCTTCCGGCTTCAGGAACGCCAGGACGGTGACTTCGTTGGGGACTTCGTGAGCGCGGGGCCAGGCCTGCAGCGCCAGGCACAGGCCCAGGGCCAGGGCAACCGTACGCATGGAATCGCCAGAGGTTAGCATGCCGGCGGGGTTCCCGTGTATACTCGGCCAGCTTGCGAGGAGGCCGGAAATGGCGCGTGTGTTGAAGTCACGGAAAGCTCTGGGTCTGACGCTGTTCGTCCTGATTGCGGGACTCGGCATCGGACAGGCGATGCTCGATCGGACCACGGCGCAGGCCAAACAGGCGCCGAAGTTCGAGGTTGACCCGTTCTGGCCGAAGCCCATGCCGAACAACTGGGTGATGGGCATGACGATTGGCGTGACGGTAGACGACCGCGACCACGTCTGGCTGATCCACCGCGGCAACGATCCCGGCAACCTGGATCGGACCGAGCTGGCGCTGCCCGGCGGTCCCGAAGCGCCGCGCGTCAGCGAGTGCTGCCTGTCCGCGCCTCCCGTGCTCGAGTTCGACGCCGAGGGCAACCTGGTGGGCCACTGGGGCGGCAAGGGTGAGGGCTTCGACTGGCCGGAGTCGAACCACGGCATCACCGTCGACCACAAGGGCTTCGTCTGGATCGGCGGCAACGGCGGCCCCGACGCGCACGTCCTCAAGTTCACGCGCGACGGCAAGTTCGTGGCGCAGTTCGGCAAGTCCGGCGCGCGCCGCGACCCGAAGTCGCCGGCCGAGAAGCCGTCCTACGTGGCCAACAGCCACGACATGGACAACTTCGGCCGGATCGCCAAGATCTTCATCGACCCGGCGGCCAACGAGGCCTACCTGGCCGACGGCTACCTGAACAAGCGCGTGGCCGTCATCGACATGGACTCGGGACAGCTCAAGCGCTACTGGGGCGCCTACGGCGAGAAGCCGGACGATGCCCCGATGGGTCGCTACAACCCGAGCGAGCCTCCGGCCAGGCAGTTCCGCAACCCGGTCCACTGTGCGGACATGTCCGTCGACGGCTTCGTCTACGTGTGCGACCGTCCGAACGACCGCCTCCAGATCTTCACCAAGGACGGCAAGTTCGTGCGGGAGGTCTTCGTCGAGAAGGAGACCCTGAGCGACGGCTCGGTGTGGGACATCGCCTTCTCCAAGGACCCGCAGCAGCAGTTCCTCTACATGGCGGACGGCGCCAACGAGCACGTCTACATCTTCGAGCGGAAGTCCATGGAGCTGCTCACCGCCTTCGGCCAGGGCGGCCGCCAGCCCGGACAGTTCTTCGGCGTCCACAGCATCGCGACGGACTCGAAGGGCAACATCTACACGACGGAAACCTACACCGGCAAGCGCCTGCAGAAGTTCGTGATGAAGGGGATGGCCCCGGTCACGACCCCGCGCCAGGGCACACCCTGGCCGACGACGGGCGGGAATTGACGTAGAGGCGGCGCCTTCGGCGCCGTGGGCTTTCAGCAGGCGGCGCCTTCGGGCGCCGTCGGCCTTCGGTGGGATGGTGGGCGGCGCCTTTTTGGCGCCGCCGCCGTTTGGTGGGACCTCGCGGTCCCACCGAGCCGCGAAGCGGCGAGGCCCTGACCAAGGCGCAAGCCGAGGCCTGCGCCCGAAGGGCGCCCACCGAGCCGCGGAGCGGCGAGGCCTCTACTGCAGCTTGATCGCCCACCCCACACCGAACTTCAGGCTCGGGACGTTGCCGCCGCCGACGCGGAACTCGGTGAAGAAGCCGCCGTCGTGTGAGAAGCCGAACAGGTAGCTGCCCCCGGCCGTCACCTCCATCCCCCTGTCGAACACATCGTCTGCATAGCGCCAGAGCACCACGGCGGGCCCGCCGCCCGTGGCGAAGTGCCACCCGCCCTGGCCGAGCGGGAAGAGGTAGACGAAGTCCACGTTGATGGTCGCCATGCGGAGGCCGCTGCCGAAGCCGCCGTCGATGCCCGGACGCAGGCGGAAGCGCCCGGCGATGTCAGGCGACTGCCAGAAGACGCCAACGTAGGCCTGTTCCGGGTCCACGGACCCGCCTCCCGCGAAGCCGATGGACGATTGGGCCCGGGCCGGGGAGGAGAGTCCGGCGACCAGGATGGCGGCCAGGGCGATTGTCGACACACACCAACGTCCACTCGATGGGACCATGCGCACCTCTGCGGGCTCGGCGCTACAAGAAGCGTTCCAGCCGACGGGCCTGCCCGGCCCACGGACGTGCATCCAGCTCGGCCCTTCACACGGCCGGGGGCAATCGAGCACAATCACGGGCGTGAGCATTGCCCGCACGCTGCTTCTCAAGGCTTCCGACAATACCTGGCTGCGCGAGCACGGCACCCGGGCGCGGTTCGTGCGCCGCGCGGTGTCGTCCTTCATGCCGGGCGAGCGCTTCGACGACATGCTGGGCGCCGCACGGACCATGGCCGGGCTCGGCGTCACGTCCGTGTTCACGCGGCTGGGCGAGAACGTCAGGGACCAGGCGGAGGCGGATGCGGTAGCCAGCCACTATCTCGATGCCATCGAGCAGGTCCGGGCGGCCGGCATCCTGTGCGAGCCGTCGATCAAGCTCACGCAGCTCGGCCTGGACATCGACCGGGAGCTGGCGTTCCGGCACGTCCTGGCGCTGGCACGGGCGGCGCACGAGGCCGGCAGCTACCTGTGGGTGGACATGGAGCAGTCCACGTACGTGGACGTCACGCTGGACGTGGTGCGGCGCATCCGGCGCGAGGTGCCCGGGGTGGGCGTGTGCCTGCAGGCGTACCTGCGGCGGACGCCGGGCGATCTGGCGTCGATGGTCGCGGAGGGTATCGGCGTGCGGCTGGTCAAGGGCGCCTACAACGAGCCGGAGGAGGTAGCCTTCCCGAAGAAGGCCGATGTCGACCAGCAGTACTTCGCGCTCGCGCAGGTGATGGTCGGGCCGGAGGCGCGGTCGCAGGCGTTCCGGGCCGTGTTCGGCACGCACGACACGGCGCTCATCGCCCGAATCCGCGCGCACGCGGCGGAGGCCGGCGCGCCGGCGTCCGCGTACGAGATCCACATGCTCTACGGCATCCAGCGCGCGGAGCAGCTGCGGCTGGCGAAGGACGGCGCCGCGGTGCGCGTGCTCATCGCCTACGGCGCTTACTGGTTCCCGTGGTACATGCGCCGGCTGGCCGAGCGTCCTGCCAACGTCTGGTTCGTCGCGCGCAGCGTGTTCCGGTAGGGGCGTCTCAAGCGCCCGAGCGGATCTTCTCGATCTTGCGGTCCCGGTCCTCGTGGAGCCGCTGGACGTCACGCCGGTAGTTGTCCTGCAGCGTGGCGCGGGCCTCAGGTTCGAACGTGCCGGCCAGCGAGGCCTTGAACATGATCTCTTCCTGCGCGAGCTTTGCGCCGATGGTCTGGCGGACCTCGGCGATGCGGGCCTTCTGATCGTCCGAGAGGGTCTGCTCCACCTCGCCGGCGGCGGCATCCTTGTCGCGGAGCCGGGCCATTGCAATCTCGAGCGCGCTCTTCGGGGCTTCGTCGGTCATGGCAGCGATTGTAGACGGAAGGTGCGGGGTATCATCGACTCAATGAATCCCGGTTCCGCCATCGCCGACGGGGACATCTACGCCTCCATCGGCGAAGAGGGCTTTGCGCGGCTCGTGCAGGCGTTCTATGCGCAGGTGCCGGGCGACGACATCCTGGGGCCGATGTACCCCGCCGACGACATGCCCGGCGCCGAGGAGCGCCTCCGCGACTTCCTCGTCGGGCGCTTCGGCGGCCCGGCGCGCTACATGGAGCAGCGCGGGCACCCGCGGCTCCGGATGCGTCATGCGCGCTTCCGCGTGGATGGGCCGGCCCGCGATCGCTGGGTGGCGCTCATGGACCGTGCGCTCGACGAGGCCGCGCTGCCGCCGGCCGTGACGGACTTCCTCCGCGCCTTCTTTCACGACACGGCCACGTTCCTGCGGAACGCGTGACCGCGGTCCGGGCGGGTCCCGGGCGCGCGCGGGGGAGATATGCTTGCCGCATGGCCGAGGTCACGGTTCGAGCGGTATCGGCGCAGGGCATGGCCATGCGCGTGCAGGCGGGCGGGCACATCCTGCGCGCCGACGAGCCCGCGGAGCAGGGCGGGACCGACACCGGCCCGACGCCGCACGACCTGCTGCTGGCGGCCCTCGGCACGTGTACGGCGATGACGCTGCGGATGTACGCGGCACGCAAGGGATGGCCGCTCGTGGACGCGCACGTGTCCCTGACGGGCGAGCGGCTGGAGACGGGCTACCGGATTCAGGAGACGATCGCGCTCGAGGGCGATCTCGACGCCGCGATGCGCGCGCGGTTGATGGTGATCGCCGCGCGCTGCCCGGTACACCGGACGCTCGCCGGCACCGTCCACATCGAGACGCGCGAGGGCGGCCTGTCGTGACCGATGCCGTCAAGCGCCACAGCACGGCCCCCGCCTTTACACATCGTCGCCCTTGAGGCTATGGTTAGCGCGTCCAATCGGCGCGTTCATTCCGGCCCGGAGGCGGTTTCATGCAGATGATTCCGGTTACGGCCGTCCGGCGTGGCTTCGGGGTCACCTCCCGTCGCGACGCATGGTGGGCGGCCCCGCTCGCGGTCTTCGTCGGTTTGTCGGCGTTCGTCGTCTATGCCACCTGGGCCGCGTTCCAGGGTGAGCACTACGCGTCCGGACCGTATCTCTCGCCGTTCTACTCGCCGGAAGTCTTCGGCACCTCGCCGCACGCGTGGTTCGGGCCGAGACCGGGCTGGTGGCCGGCCATGATCCCGTTCTCGCCGGCGCTGATCATCCTGCCGTTCCCGGGCCTGTTCCGCGTCACCTGCTACTACTATCGCGGCGCGTACTACAAGTCGTTCTGGGCGGATCCGCCCGCGTGCGCCGTGGGCGAGCCGCGGACGCGCTATCGGGGGGAGCACTCGTTCCCGCTGATCCTGCAGAACGCCCACCGCTTCTTCATGTGGGTCGCCCTGGTCTTCATCGGGTTCCTCACCTACGACGTGTGGCTCGCGCTCTGGTTCACCAACCCGGCGACCGGCGTGCGCGAGTTCGGGATCGGCGTCGGGACCATCGTCCTGGCCGTCAACGTCGTGCTGCTGGCCGCCTACACCTGGGGCTGCCACGTTCTCCGGCACGTCGTCGGCGGGCGCAAGGACGAGGTGTCCAAGTCGCCGGTCTGCGACATGGCCTACGCCTGCGTGTCCGGGCTCAACGTGCGCCACCAGCTCTTTGCCTGGTGCAGCCTGTTCTCGGTGATGTTCGCCGACGTGTACGTGCGGCTCTGCTCCATGGGGGTCCTCACGGATCCGAGGATCTTCTGATGGCGGCGCCCAGCCACCACGACTACGACGTGCTCATCGTCGGGGCCGGCGGCGCCGGGCTCCGGGCCGCCATCGAGGCGGCCCAGGCCGGCGTGTCGGTCGGGCTCATCTGCAAGTCGCTGCTCGGCAAGGCGCACACGGTGATGGCCGAGGGCGGCATGGCCGCGGCACTCGGCAACGTGGACGACCGCGACAACTGGAAGGTCCACTTCGCGGACACGATGCGGGGCGGCCAGTACGTCAACAACTGGCGCATGGCCGAGTTGCACGCCCGGGAAGCGCCGGACCGCGTGCGCGAGCTCGAGGCGTACGGCGCCGTGTTCGACCGCACGCCTGATGGGCGGATCCTCCAGCGCAACTTCGGCGGCCACCGCTATCCGCGGCTGGCGCACGTGGGCGACCGCACGGGCCTGGAGCTGATCCGGACCCTCCAGGATCACACCATCCACCTCGGCGTGGCCGTGCACATGGAGCACACCGTCATCGAGCTGCTCCTCGATGACGGCCGGGCGGCCGGCGTGCTCGCCTACGACCGCGAGCGCGGGCGCTTCCACACGTTTGCCGCCAGGGCCATCGTCCTGGCGACGGGCGGCATCGGGCGCGCCTTCCAGGTCACGAGCAACAGCTGGGAAGGCACCGGCGATGGCCACGCGCTCGCGTATCGTGCGGGCGCCGAGCTGATCGACATGGAGTTCGTCCAGTTCCACCCGACGGGCATGGTCTGGCCGCCGAGCGTCAAGGGGATCCTGGTCACCGAAGGCGTCCGCGGCGAGGGCGGGGTCCTCCGCAACAGCGAGGGCCGGCGGTTCATGTTCGACGACATCCCGGACAACTACAAACCGCAGACGGCCTCCGATCCCGAAGAGGGCTGGCGGTACGTCCAGGGCGACAAGAGCGCGCGGCGCCCGCCCGAGCTGCTGACGCGCGATCACGTGGCGCGCTGCATCAACCGCGAGGTCAAGGCGGGGCGGGGCAGCCCGCACGGCGGCGTGTTCCTGGACATCGCCTGGATCAAGGAGAAGCTGTCGAACGCGGAGGCGCACATCAAGCGGAAGCTCCCGAGCATGTACCACCAGTTCAAGGAGCTGGCGGACCTCGACATCACGAAGGAGCCGATGGAGGTCGGGCCGACCACGCACTACATCATGGGCGGCATCCGCGTGGACGGCGATTCACAGGCGTCGACGGTCCCGGGCCTGTTCGCCGCCGGGGAGTGTGCCGCCGGCATCAACGGCGCCAATCGCCTCGGGGGCAACTCGCTCTCCGATCTCATCGTCTTCGGGAAGCGCGCGGGGGAATACGCCGCGGCGTACGCCCGCGAGCAGGCGCCCCGGCGGCTGGACGCCGATCAGGTGGCCCGGGGCATCGAGGCGTCCCTGCTGCCGTTCGAGCGCGGGTCGGCCGGCGAGAACCCCTACAAGGTCCAGCAGGACCTCCAGGAGGCGATGCAGGCGCTCGTGGGAATCGTGCGGCAGGAGTCGGAGATGCAGGAGGCGCTGGTGCGGCTCGACGGGTTCCGGGAGCGCGCCGCGCGCGCCGGCGTGGACGGCCACCGGGAGTTCAACGCCGGCTGGCACACGAGCCTCGACCTGCGCAACCTGCTCGACGTGTCCGAAGCCATCGCGCGCTCGGCGCTCGAGCGCCGCGAGAGCCGCGGCGGCCACTTCCGCGAGGACTTCCCGGAGAAGGTGGCGGAGTACGCGACGTTCAACGTCGCCGCGAGCCGCCGTCCGGACGGATCCATGCACATCTCCCGCGTGCCGATCCCGGAGATGCCGCCGGAGCTGAAGAAGGTGATCGAGGAAGAAAAGCAGTGAAGCCTGGAGCCCAAAGCCCAGAGACCCCATATGCCCCACGCAACGTTCCGAATCTGGCGAGGTGATCGGGAACAGGCCGGCGGGTTCGCCGACTACCGGACCGAGTACTCCGAGGGCATGGTCGTCCTGGATGCCGTGCACCGCATCCAGGCGGATCAGGCGCCGGACCTGGCGTGCCGGTGGAACTGCAAGGCCGGCAAGTGCGGGTCGTGCTCGGCGGAGATCAATGGCCGTCCGAAGCTGATGTGCATGACGCGGCTCAACACGCTGGACCTCGATCAGCCCGTCACGATCGAGCCCATGCGCGCGTTCCCGCACATCCGGGACCTGGTTACCGATGTCTCGTGGAACTTCCGGGTCAAGAAGGGCCTGCGGCGGTTCCGCCCCCGTCCTGCGGACGACCCGGACGGGTCCTGGCGCATGGCGCAGCGCGATGCGGATCGCGTGCAGGAGTTCCGGAAGTGCATCGAGTGCTTCCTGTGCCAGGACGTCTGCCACGTCCTCCGCGATCACGACAAGCATGACGCGTTCATCGGTCCGCGGTTCTTCGTCTACACCGCGGCACTCGAGATGCACCCGCTCGATACCGACGATCGCATCGACGATCTCAAGCGCGACAACGGTATCGGGTACTGCAACATCACCAAGTGCTGCACGACCGTGTGCCCGGAGCACATCCACATCACGGACAACGCCATCATCCCGCTCAAGGAACGCGTCGTGGACCGCTTCTACGATCCGGTCACGCGGCTCCTGCGGATGATGACGGGCTGAACACGCGGGAGGTGTCCAATGTTCGAGCTGAAGCCGCTCTCCACGTCGGCGATCCCGTCCGCCCTGCTCAAGGCGGAGCGCTACAGGCTGCTCAACGAGCCCGAGCAGGCCGAGAGCATCTGCGAGGACATCCTGGAGGCCGACGCGCGCAACCACCAGGCGCTCGTCACGCTGATCCTGGCGCTCACGGACCGGTTCCCGCACCACGACGGCCGCGTGGTCAGCCGCGCGCAGGCGCTCGTCGCCAGGCTGACGTCCGAGTACGAGCGGGCCTACTACGCGGGGCTCGTCGCCGAACGCCGCGCCCGCGCCCTGCTCGATCGGGGCGGCCCGGGCCGGGCCCTGCCCGCCGGCGACTGGCTGCGCGAGGCGATGCGCGCGTTCGAGCGCGCCGAGAGTCTCCGGCCGCCGGACAACGACGATGCGCGGCTGCGGTGGAACGCGTGCGTGCGGCTGTTCCGCGCACACCCGGAGATGCTCGTGACGGACGAGGAACGGACGGCGCCGCTGATGCTGGAGTAGGCGCCACGGCGCGATTCGCCCGTTTCCGCGGATGACAAAGGATTACAACCCCCTGCAGGGGTCTGTCGTATCCTGCGAGGACAACGACAGAGGGGAAGCACCGGGTGGGATACCTACGTGAACCGCAGGGTTCCACCCGGATTTTTTCACCGTCGCGTCGGCATTCTTGATAGGGAGACAGCGTCCATGTTCGAGAGTGAGATCGGGAAGAACCTCGACCGTCGTAGCTTTCTTCGCGGATCGGCATTGTTTGCCGCCGCGATTGGCCTGTCGGTAGCACCGGCCCTGGCCGGCCAGGCCCCGCAGGAGAAGCCGAAGGAGCAGCCGAAGGATCCCTTCGCCGACGAGAACAAGGACGAGGAGAAGAAGCTCGTCGACAAGGAAGGCCGCGAGTACCGGATCTGCCCGCAGTGCGGATACAACATGTACAAGCAGGGCCGGATGTGGGTCTGTGAGAACTGCGGCTACTCCTACGTGGAGTAGGGCCGCGTGAGGCGGCTCCGCCGGAGCCGCTCTCGCCCCCGGAACGACAGAGCGCCCGGTTCCCTGAGGGGGACCGGGCGCTTTCTCTTTCTACGCGTGATGCCGGGACCGTGGGGCCCGAATCAGAACGCCCCGGCCGAGGTCCACAGGCCGTACTCGTGCGAGAACGTCCGGTAGTCCGGCGTCTCGTTCCCGAACGTGCAGTGGCCGCCCAGGACGTCGATCAGGTAGACGTTCGGCGACCCCTCCGGCGCGTCGCTGCCCCAGTGATAGGCGATCTCGTCGCCCGCAATCTGCGCGAACGAGCGCGTGGGCTTGGCGTTGTAGCCGAACCGCTGATCGAACTGCCGCAGCCTGGCGACGATGTGATCGATGTACGGGTTGCGCTGCGTCTTCCGCGCCTCGATGTCATCCGCCGGGTATCCCGGACGCAGCGGACACGAGACCGAGCCTTCCATCTTCCCCTGCTGGATGGCCTCCGCCGCGGCCTGGAACACCAGATCCCGGACGTAGGGCCAGGGGAGCCGTCCCGTCGCGCCGTTCGGCGTCAGGGCGGGCGAGTTGCCGGGAGCCGAGACGACGATCTCGTTGGACGCGGCGCTCGTGCCGCAGGCCGTGTGCGCGTAGGCACGGACGTAGTAGGTGGCCGGCGGGACGCCGCCCACGTTGACGAACGCGTTCGTCGTCGGCAGGGCGGCAATGACGTCGCCGCCGGGCGTGTAGCTGGCGTGAATCGTGTACGCCTCCGGCAGGCCGCCGTTCCCCGCGTTCCAGGCCAGGTAGACCGTCGATCCGCGCGTGATGGCCGTCAGTTCCGTGGGCGGCCCCGGCACCTGGCAGCCGCCGGTGACCGGCACCACGATGTCGGGCGTCGGCGCGCCGAAGCCGTCCGCGTTGTAGCCGCGGATGCGCACGTAGTAGTTGCCCGGCCCGACGCCGCTCGTGGCAAACCGCGCGAGCTTCTGCGGCAGCGTGTTCGGGTCGTGGAGCTGGTTGCTGTCCCAGAAGAAAAACGTCTGGCCGGGCTGGTCGCCCGCCTCGAGCCGGTAGAACTCGAGCGGCGTGGGGCTGTTGATCCAGTTGAGGTACACGGTGCTGCCGGATACCTGGTAGGTCAGGCCTGCCGGCGCCGGCGGCGCCACGGCAGGACCGGCCACCTGGGCGCGCGTGCCGGCCACGGCCACGACGGCCACGGCCGCCGCGATGATGAGTGCGGAAGTCCATCGACGGAGTGCGGTCACAAGGGTCCTTTCCCTGAAGTCTGTGCGGCGCAATTGTAGGCAAAACCACGCAGCCGCACAATTTATCCGGGGAAATCCACAGGCGGCCCGGCGACAGGGACCTTACGACCGGTAGTTGCCGAACTGCAGGGCGACGCCGAAGTCGTGGGCGCGGAGCGCGTTCATCGCGCCCTGGAGGTCGTCCTTGGACGGCGAGGACACGCGCAGCTGATCGCCCTGGATGGCTGCCTGCACCTTCTTCAGCTTGAGGTCCTTGAGGTGCTTGACGATCTCGCGCGCCGCCTCGATGGGGACGCCCTGCTGGAGCGTCAGGACCTGCCGCACCGTCCCTCCCGAGGCCGGCTCCACGTCGCCGCGCTTGAGGTTCTTGACCGGCACGTTGCGCCGGACCAGCTTGGACATCAGGATCTCCCAGACGCCGTCCAGCTTGAAGGCGTCCTCCGCCGAGAGCGTGAGCGTGTTGGCCTTGACGTCCAGCTCGATGGCCGCCGGTGATCCCTTGAAGTCATACCGCTGTCCGAGCTCCTTGCGCGCCTGGTTGATGGCGTTGTCGAGCTCCTGCATGTCGAGCGTGGAGGTGATGTCGAAGGAAAAGGTCGCGGCCATGGCCCGATCCTACCGCTTCCCCGGCCCGGCCGGCACCCTCGTGCCATACTCCCTGCATGATCGGCGCCCGCGAAGTCGGCACCGTGCGCATCGGATCCGGGCCCGCGTCGGGACCGGCCCGCGATCACGTGGCCGTCGAGGAGCCGATGGAGGTTCGCGTCAACGGGTCGCCCTTTGCCGTGATCATGCGCACGCCCGGCGCGGACATGGAGCTGGCCGCCGGCTTCCTCCTGGCCGAGGACGTCGTCCGGTCGGGGGACGAGATCGGCCTCATCGAGCGCTGCCGCGACGCCGACGCTGACGGGCGGGAGAACACGATCAACGTGACCGTCACGGGCGACGCCGTCACCCGCCTCGGCGATCGGCTCGGTGATCGGCGTCAGGTGATGATGACCGCGTCGTGCGGCCTCTGCGGACGACGGACGATCGAGTCCCTGCAGGCGCGCGTGGACTCGGTCGGCGGATCCTGGACCGTTCCCGCATTCGTCATTTCCGCCCTGCCGGCGGCACTCCGATCGGCACAGCGCGTCTTCGAGACGACGGGCGGGCTGCACGCGGCGGGCCTGTTCGATCTCGATGGCCGGCTGTTGCAGATGGCGGAGGACGTCGGCCGGCACAACGCGCTCGACAAGATCGTCGGACGGATGCTCCTCGGCGGCCGGCTCCCGCTGGACCGCACGCTGCTGCAGGTCTCCGGACGCACGTCGTTCGAGCTCGTCCAGAAGGCGCTGCTGGCCGGCATCCCCCTCGTTGCCGCCGTCTCCGCGCCGTCGAGCCTGGCCATCGACCTGGCGGTCCGGGCGAACATCACGCTCTGCGGCTTCGTGCGCGGCGAGTCGTTCAACGTGTACGCGCACGCGGAGCGGATTGGCCCGGAGACGGACGGATCGCGGCAGCCCGATTCCGGCCCTCCAGGGCGACCCTGAAGGGTCGCCCCTACGTCCCAGCCCCGAAGGGTCGCCTCCACGTCCCAGACCCCGAACGGTCGCCCCCTACGTCTCGGATTCTACGTCTCCTGTAGAGGCGACCCTTCAGGGTCG
>CAZUGF010000051.1:0-19414 GCA_964619705.1 uncultured Bifidobacteriaceae bacterium | reverse complement strand
TCGCCCCCTACGTCTCGGATTCTACGTCTCCTGTAGAGGCGACCCTTCAGGGTCGGCTGCGGTTGTCGTAGTCCCGGCGTTTCCTCCAAAGGCGACCCTGAAGGGTCGCCTCTACACCCCAGACCCCTGAAGGGTCCCCCTACGTCCCGGACCCCGAAGGGTCGCCTACGTTTCAGGGTCGCCTGACGGGTCCGCCGCGCCGGCCCCCGGCCGCCGCGGGACCCGCAGATGCAGGTGACCGCCGGAGCGCGTGAACCCCGCGTCGAGCAGCCAGGCGGCCGCCGGTGACGCCGCCGCCGGCGCGGCGTTGATCTCCTCGATCAGCCACCCGCGCCGCTCGTCCGGCGACGCGTGGGCCACGCGGACCAGTTCCCGTCCGAGGGCGCGTCCCACGCGGGAACGATCCGGCTCGTCCTCGGGCAGCGCGACGAGCAGGTGCCTGTCGCCGCGGGCGATCCAGGCAGCCAGGTGTCCCTCGATCATCACGACGCGCGCCCCTGCCGACCGCGTGGCGCGCAGCGCCCCGGTGTCTGCGCCGCTGAGGGGGTCGAGCCACGCCGGCCACGCGAGCAGCGACCCGTACGGGTTGGCGGGATCCGTGGCGGCCAGCGTCACGGCACGCGGCTCGGCCTGCGGGTCGCGTTCCGCGCGCAGCAGATCCACCGCGCCCGGAGAGGCAAACTGCGCCGCGCCGAGCCCGGCGACGAAGTAGCCGCGCCGGATCCGGCCGGTCTCCTCGAGCCGCCGCAGGACGGGGTAGATCGTGCTGAAGCCGCCGGGGAAGCCTTCCACACCCGCCACCTCCCGGGCCACGATGCCGTGCCGCGCGAGCAACTGGCTGGCCATCGCGGCGGCCCAGGCGGTGGGCGCCGGACGTTCCGCGACGCCGAGGAGGGACCAGCGTCCTTCGGCCGCGGGCGGCACCAGCCGGCGGGACCGGAACGCGGATGCGCGCGTGCGGCGGCGCGTGCGATCGGGACCGGCGACATAGGCGCGGAGGGGATGGAGCGAGTCGTTCGTGACGAGGCCCTTCCAGACGAGCGACCAGAGGGCGTCGACGCTCTCCGCGGGGAACCCGCCGCCTGCCGCGTCGTGCAGGTCGCCGAAGAAGGCGGCGCCGTGTGACGCCAGCCGGGCCACCATGCGCGCCTCGCGGCCGGCAAGGCCCGCATCCGGCGAAGCGGCCGATGGTCCGAGTGCCTGCGCGTGGTCGGCCAGGTACAGTGCGATGCGCCCGTCGCGCTCACCGAGTGTCTCGATGCCCCGCCAGACGACTTCCCCCGCCGAGACGAGCGTATCGAGCAGGCCCGGCGTGTAGTCCCGGACGCGGGCCGGCAGCACGTCACGCTCGAGCACGGAGGCTGCAATCGGTGCACCCTGGAGCTGCTCGATCACGTCGAGCAGCGCGTCGAGGCCGTGGCGGGCCTGCCCGATGCCGTGCCACGCCGTGAGGAAGCGGCCGAACACGGCCGGCTCCACCGGCTCCACCTGCTGCCGGAGGCGCGCGAGCGACCGCTGGCGCAGTGCGCGGAGGACCTCCGGATCGCACCACTCGCGTCCGTGGCCGCCGGGACGGAACTCGCCCTCGATGACGCGCCCCGCCGCGGCAAGCCGTCCCAGCGTCGCGGAGACGACGCCCGGCGCGAGGCCGAGGCGGGCGGTGACATCCGCGGGTACGAACGGGCCGTGCGTGCGCGCGTAGCGCCGGACGAGGTCCGCGGGCGCGTCGGCCACACTCTCCAGCAGCGCCGTGGGGAGGCCCTGCGGCAGCGCCGTGCCGAGGGCGTCGCGGTAGCGGGCCGCGTCTTCGACGGCGATGAGCCGAGGCTCGCCGGCAACAGTGACCTCGACGGCGCGGCGGCTCCCGAGCAGTTCCGCGATGGCGGCGTCGGCGATGCCGGCCGCCGAGCGTTCGCGGATGGCGTCGCGCGTGAGGTCGCCCAGCCGCAGCAGCAGATCGTGGACGGCGTCGGTCGACCGCGCGTGGAAGCGCGCCGGCAGGTGCTGGGCTTCCGCCTCGATGGCCTCCAGCGCCTCGCGGTCCATCAGGTCGCGCAGCTCACCCTCGCCGATGAGATCGCGCAGTTGCGACGGGTCCACCGACAGGGCCTGCGCGCGTCGCTCCGCCAGCGGCGCGTCGCCGTCGTAAAGGTAGTTGGCGATGTAGCCGAAGAGGAGCGAGGCAGCGAAGGGCGAGGGCGTGTGCGTGTCCACCGTGGACACGCGGATGCTGCGGCTCCGGACGCGGGTCAGCAGGTCCACCAGCGCCGGCAGGTCGAAGATGTCGCGCAGGCACTCGCGATAGGTCTCGAGCACGATGGGGAAGGAGCCGAACCGTGCGGCGACCGCCAGCAGGCTTGCCGCGCGCTTGCGCTGCTGCCAGAGCGGCGTCCGCGCGCCGGGGCGGCGGCGGGGCAGCAGGAGGGCACGCCCGGCCGCTTCGCGGAAGCGGGCGGCGAACATGGCCGTCGAGCCGAGCTGGCGGATGACGAGCCGCTCGACCTCGTCCGGGTCCGGGACCATCCACGCCGTGTCCGGTGGGTCCTCGCCCCCCGGCACCCGCACCACGAACCCATCGTCGCTCCACATGACATCGGCGTCGATCCCGCGCTCGTCGCGGAGGCGCGCAGCGGCGGCCATCGCCCATGGCGCGTGGACGCGGCTGCCGAACGGGGTGAGGACCGAGAGGCGCCAGTCGCCGACCGCGTCCGTCGAGCGCTCGATGAGCACGGTCCTGTCGTCCGGGACCACGCCCGCGGCGCGATGCTGATCCTCGAGGTAGCGGAGCAGGTTGTCCGCGGCGGACGGATCCAGTCCGTGGTCGCGGGTCAGCCGCGCGAGGGCCTCGTCTGGCGGGGCCGCGCGCAGGTCGCGTGTCAGCTTCCCGATCGTCCGCCCGAGCTCGATGGGCCTGCCGGGGCCCTCGCCCTTCCAGAACGGCATCTTGCCCGGCTCGCCGGAGGCCGGGGAGACAAGGACGCGGTCGTGCGTGATCTGCTCGATGCGCCACGTCGAGGCGCCGAGCAGGAACGTCTCGCCCGCCCGGGCCTCGTACACCATCTCCTCGTCGAGCTCGCCCACGCGTGCCGCATCGCGTTCCGCACCGGCGAGGAAGACGCCGTAGAGGCCGCGATCGGGGATGGTCCCCGCGTTGGCGACGGCCACGCGCCTCGCGCCCTGCCGCGCGGTCACGAGACCGTTCACGCGGTCCCACGTGACGCGGGGACGCAGCTCCGCGAAGTCGTCCGACGGGTAGCGGCCGGAGAGCATGTCCAGGACGCCGTCGAAGATGCGCCGGCTCAGCTCTGCAAACGGCGCCGCGCCGCGCACCGTCGCGAAGAGATCGTCCACGTTCCACGAGTCCATGGACGTCATGGCCACGATCTGCTGCGCCAGGACGTCGAGCGGGTTGCGTGGATAGCGCGAGGGCTCGACGAGGCCCTTGAGCATGGAGCCGGTCACCGCCGCGCAGGCCAGGAGATCGCCGCGGTACTTCGGGAAGATGATCCCGGCGCTGGTCTCGTTGACGCGGTGGCCGGATCGACCGATGCGCTGGAGCCCGCTGGCCACCGACGGCGGCGCTTCGATCTGCACGACGAGGTCGATGGCGCCCATGTCGATGCCGAGCTCGAGCGAGGAGGTGGCGACAAGCCCGCGGAGGCGGCCGGCCTTGAGCAGTTCCTCGATGTCCGTTCGCTGTGCCCGCGCGAGGGACCCGTGGTGCGCGCGTACGAGCGGCGTGCCGGCCAGCTCGTTGATGGCCGCGGCGAGGCGTTCCGCGAGCCGGCGGCTGTTGACGAAGAGCAGCGTCGAGTGGTGCGCGAGGACGAGCTCCAGGAGCCGCGGGTGGACGGATGTCCAGATGCTGTCCACCGGTTGATCGGCCGCGGCCCGCGGCATAGGGACCGGCATCCCGGCCCGCGCCATGTCCGCCATCGGGACCTCGATGACGATGGAGAGCGGCTTGGGCTCGCGCGCGTCGACGATGGTGACGGGGCGGTGGTCGACGCCGGAGGCTCGTCCGGCGAACTCCGCGTGGAGCGTGTCCTCCGGGGGCGGGAGCGGCCGGGCCGAGGTGGCGGAGCGGCGGACGCGGGCGGGCCGCGCGCCGCCCAGGAACGCCGCGATCTCCTCCAGGTTGCGCTGCGTGGCGGAGAGGCCAATGCGCTGCAGCGGACGTGCGGTCAGCCGTTCCAGGCGCTCCAGGGAGAGTGCCAGGTGCGCACCCCGCTTGGTGGACACGAGCGCGTGGATCTCATCGACGATCACCGTCTCCACGGCGCGAAGCGACTCGCGGGCGTGGGAGGTGAGGAGGAGGAACAGGGACTCGGGGGTCGTGACCAGGATGTCGCCCGGCGCGCGCTGGAAGCGTGCGCGCTCCGCCGCGGGCGTGTCGCCGGTCCGGATGTTGATGATGGGGAGGTGGAACGGATCGCCGAGTCCCTCGGCGCGCGCGGCAATGCCGGCAAGCGGGGACTGGAGGTTGCGCTCCACGTCGACGGCGAGGGCCTTGAGCGGGGAGATGTAGAGCACGCGGCAGCGCCGGGCGGGCGAGGGGACCGGCTCGAACATCAGGCGGTTGATGCACCAGAGGAACGCCGTCAGCGTCTTGCCGGTGCCTGTCGGCGCCAGGATCAGCGTCGACTCCCCGCGTGCGATCGGCGGCCACCCCTGCCGCTGCGGACGCGTCGGCCGTTCGAACGCCGCCTCGAACCACGCCGCCACCGCCGGGTGAAATGTCACAGAGACCGGCACCGTGACACCGAATACGCAGTAGTTCTTGCCATCAGGCAGCGCTCATTCCGGGGCCACAGGAGTGCGGGGGACACGCGAAGACATCGGCCCGTCACGCGACGGCCGTATAATACGAGGATTCATGGGTGATGCTGCTGAAGGATTGATCGACGCCGATGCGCGCCTGCAAGAGCGCATGGAAGAACTGGAAGAGAGCCGGAAGGCCGCGCGCGATCGCCGGCCCAGGGTCGACCCCGAGCGCGCCAGGGCCACCGAGTCGCTGAAGCTTGCGCGCACGGAGTTGCAGCGCCAGTTCGAAGCGACGGCCCATCCGGCCCGCCGCGAACAGATTACGCAGGCCGTGGCGGAGATCGAACGCCGCCTCGCCTCGCTCGGCTAGATTCGGCGTCGCGCGCCATCGCCCGGCGCTCGCGCCGCGGCGAGGCCAACCCGAATCACCCGCGCGAAGGCATCTGCACACGCCGGACGGCGTCCGCGCCGCCTTCGGTTGTTGTACGCCGTCGCACCCGCCTGGCGGGCGCGCACGGTCTGGGTGGAGCCTCATCCATGCGGATCCGTGCTCAGCCCGGCAGCGGCGTCGCGAGACCAAACGGCGCCAGCACACGCTGGACCGTGGCCCCGCCCTCGTCCCGGAGGTGCGCGGGGAGGGTGACCACTGGCGCCGGGCGCCGCGCCGCTTCCTCCATGATCACCGCGTAGCGTGCGGCCATCTGCGCCAGGCCGTGGTGCGCCTCCCACCACTGCCGCGCGTTCGCCCCGATCCGGCGCCGCAGGTCCGCGTCGCCGCACAGGCGCGCCAGGATCGCCGGCAGCACGGCCGGCTCGTCCCACGGGTCCACGGCCAGCGTCACGGCGTCCGTCTCGTCCCCGGCGCCCCCGCCCGCCACGCGCGCGACGCTGTCATCCCCGATACCCGTGATCGCCGGCACATCGCCCAGGTGCGCCAGCGCCGTGATGATCGTCGGCCGTCCGGCCGCGAGGCACCGCAGCCACGAGGCTGACGTCTCGCCGTTGGACGGCCACCGCAGGTTGGCGCAGATGTCGCACGCGCGCATCGCGTCCGGCAGGTCCGCGTCCTCCACCCAGCCCGCCACGTGCACCCGCGTGTCCAGCCCGAGGGAGCGGACGTCGGCGTCCACGTCGTAGTGCGCGGCACGCTGTCCGGCCAGCAGGACGTGGACGGCGGGATGCTGTGACCCGAGACCGGCCACCGCGCGCAGCAGTTCCGGAATCCGTTTCTCCGGCGTGATGCCGCCGAACGCTCCCACGAGAATCGCGCCGGCCGGGATGCCGTGCACCGCGCGCAGTCGTGCCGGGCCCTCCGGTTCCATGCCGCCGGCCAGCGGGTCTGCCACACCCATGGACATGGAGACGACCGACGCGAACGGATGCGCCGCGCCGAGTGCGCCGGCCAGCATCGCGTTGTGGACCACGGTCGTGCGCGATGCGGCAATGGCGAGCGCGGTCATCGGCCAGAGCCTGTAGAGTGTGCCGCCCAGGCCGGCCGCCACCAGGTGTCCGAGGTCCGCGGGCGCGCCGGGATGGCAGGCGCGGAGTTCCGCCAGGTAGTCGTCGAGTCGCGGCTCCAGGCGTCGGAGCAGCCAGAGCGCGCGGGCCTGGTGGACCTGGAGGTCGTGCAGGACGAGCAGGCCGGGGTAGCGGTAGAGGAACGCCCACATGTAGTCGTGGCACGTCGCGTTGCCGAGCTGGTAGACCGTCAGGTCGTAGGCGTCGCGCCGATGCCGTGCGATGAAGTCGCGGGCCGGAAGAATCGGCGTGGGACGCTCGGAAGGTTCGGGCATCTGCCCGTGCACCGCGGACGCCGGCTCGAGCACGGAGGGTGCCGCGACATCGGCATAGAGCTCGACGGCGCACCCGGCGGACTGGAGGCGCGGCACGATCTCGCGCGTATAGGCGGCGATGCCGGACGGGTCGGGGGGGACGGGGCTGAACCAGGCGACGCGCATGGCGGTGCCTCATTGTGCCACCGCGAGGCTCGGCGGCGGGGCAGCCAGAGCACCGCGGGGGCAGGTGCCCGAGGGCGGGCGGGTGCGCAATCACACGGAATGTCGGCCGGAAGTGGCGCGGCGGAAGGGTGCTGGCCGCCTCGGACCGCGGGTCCGCTGTGATACCATCACCACGTCACTTTGTTCATTCCTTCACAAGCGTAGTGCCGGCGGCGACAGCCCGCCGTGGGCTGGAATCGCGGGTGACCATTCTCTCTCTGAGGGCGGCTGATCATGGAAGGCTGGGGCGGCGTTGGATTGATGGTGTTCTTCGGGGCCCTCGTGGGCCTTGGCGGCATCGTGATCTCCAGTCTGATCGGCCCGAAGAACCCGACGCCCGAGAAGCTGGCGGCCTACGAGTGCGGCATGCCGCCGGTCGGCGATGCCCGCGAACGGCAATCCGTCAAGTTCTACCTGATTGCCATGATCTTCCTGCTCTTCGACATCGAGGTGGCCTTCCTCTATCCGTGGGCCATGGCGATGCGGGATCTGTCGTGGCCGGGGCTCATTCAGATCACGGTGTTCTTCCTGATCCTGATGGTGGGCTACATCTACATCTGGCGGAAGGGCGTCCTCGACTGGGGGCCCGACTCCGAATCGACGTACAAGCTGCCGACGCGGCCGGGGCCGGCCGTGATCAAGAGATACCGCTATGGGACTCGAAACTGATTTCGAAATTCCCGTGCTGACGACCACCGTCGAGTCGGTGGTGCAGTGGGCCCGGAAGTCGGCAATCTGGCCGGTGACCTTCGGCCTGGCGTGCTGTGCCATCGAGATGATGGCGATGGCCGCCGGCCGGTACGATGTCGCGCGCTTCGGCGCGGAGGTCTTCCGCGGGTCGCCGCGGCAGTCGGATCTCATGATCATCGCGGGGCGCCTGTCGCGGAAGATGGCGCCGGCCCTGCGCCGGGTCTACGACCAGATGCCGGAGCCGAAGTGGGTCATTTCGATGGGCGCCTGCGCCTCCTGCGGCGGCGTGTTCGACAACTACGCCATCGTGCAGGGGTCGGATCAGGTCGTCCCGATTGACGTGTTCATCCCGGGCTGCCCGCCGCGTCCGGAGTCGATCATCTACGCCATCGTGCAGCTCCAGAAGAAGATCATGGCCTCGCGCATGGACCAGACGCCCAGGATCCGCATCGCATGACCGCTGCCGAAATCATCGCCGCGCTGACGGCGGCGGTTCCGGGTGCGTCGTACGAGGAGCTGCAGTCGGCGGACTCGCACGTCACGCCGACGCTGCTCGTCCCGGTCGAGCACCTGGTCGCGACGTGCCGCGCCCTCGAGGGCGCCGAGGACCTGGCGTTCAAGGCGTTCTCCGCGGTGACGGCCGTGGACTTCTATCCGCAGCGCGAGCCCCGGTTCGACGTCGTGTACCACGTCGTGGCGCCGGCGCGCCGCGCGCGTGTCCGCTTCAAGGTGCGCGTGGATGCCGGCGTGCCCGTGCCGACGGTGAGCGGCATCTGGGCCGGTGCCGGCTGGATGGAGCGCGAGGTCTACGACCTGTTCGGCATCGTCTTCGAGGGGCATCCGGACCTGCGCCGCCTGATGATGCCGGACGACTGGGAAGGGCATCCGCTGCGGAAGGACTATCCTGTGCAGCTCAGGAAGGATGCGCAGACCTACATGCCGCTGCAGGTGACCGAGGAAGAGTTCCGCGCGAACCTGGAGCGCGATCGGTACGTCCGGCCGCGTCCACGGTAGCAGGGCGGGTATTCAGGGAGCCATGGGTGAGGTCATGCGCGGGCGCGTCCCGGTGACGCGGCGCGTGCGGGGTATCTGAGCGGATGGCCGTGGAGTCCCGTGCGGCACATGCCGCGGCGGTGCTGCGCGACGCCGCCGCTGCGCACCACGCGGCGGCGGAGGTCTGCGCGGGCCCGATCGGCCGCGCGGGCGACGTGCTCGTGGCAGCGCTCGGGAACGGCGGCCGGGTGCTGGCGTTCGGCAACGGCGGGAGCGCGGCGGATGCGCAGCACTTCGTCGCCGAGCTCGTGGGACGGTACGAGGCGGGGCGGCCGCGGCGGGCTTTCGGGGCGCTGGCCCTCACCGCCGACACCAGCGTGGTGACGGCGCTCGCGAACGACCTGGGATTCGAGGGCGTGTTCGCCCGGCAGGTCGAGGCGCACGGGCGCCCCGGCGACATCGCCCTCGGCATCACGACGAGCGGCCGGTCGCCGAACGTCCTGCGGGGGCTGGAAGCCGCGCGGGCGCGAGGGATGACGACCATCGCGCTCACCGGGGCGGGTGGCGAGGCGGGTGCGCTGGCCGACGTGCACGTGGCCGTGCCGGGTGAGCGGACGCCGCGGGTGCAGGAAGTGCACCAGGCGGTGCTGCACATCCTCTGTGAGCTGATTGAGGACGGTTTGAGGGACTGAGGTGGCGCGAAGGGACGGGAAGACGACGCGGTCGTGTCCCTCCGCGCGATCGTGATGTCGTGACACATGGCTGAGATCCGCACCGAAACGATGACGGTGAACATGGGGCCGCAGCACCCCAGCACGCACGGCGTGCTGAGGCTCGTGCTGGAGCTCGATGGCGAGACCGTCGCTTCCGTGAGCCCGACCATCGGCTTCCTGCACACCGGCATCGAGAAGACGGCCGAGCAGAAGAAGTGGCAGCAGGTGATTCCGCTCGTCGAGCGGATGGACTACCTCGGCCCGCAGTCCAACAGCCTGGCGTTCTGCCTGTCGGTCGAACAGATCCTGGGCCTGGAGATGCCGCGCCGCGTGCAGGACCTGCGGGTGCTCATCGCGGAGCTCCAGCGGCTCAGCAGCCACCTCGTCTGGTTCGGCACGCACGCGATGGAGATCGGGGCCGTCACCGGCCTGCTCTACGCCTTCCATCAGCGCGAAATCCTGCTCAACCTGAACGAGCTGATGGCGGGCTTCCGCTTCTTCCCGAGCTACATCCGCGTCGGCGGCCTGCGGGAGGACATCCCGCGCGGCTTCAAGGAGGCGGTGAAGGCGTTCCTCGACGGGTTCATCCCGAAGCTCGACGAGATGGAAACGCTCATCACCAAGAACCCGATCTGGCTCGATCGCACGCGCGGCGTCGGCGTCATCAGCCTCGAGGACTGCCAGCAGTGGGGCCTCTACGGGCCCATTTCGCGCGCGTCCGGCGGCGACTTCGACGTGCGGCGGGCGTTCCCCTACTGCGGCTACGAGACCTACGAGTTCGACGTCATCGGCGCCAACAACGGCGACGTCTACGATCGCTACCAGGTGCGCGTCGCGGAGATGCGGGAGAGCGTCCGGATCTGCTACCAGGCGCTCGAGCGCATCCCGGCCGTCGGCGCGTGGGCGGTGGATGACAAGCGGATCGTGCCGCCGCCCAAGGATCAGGTCTACACGGAGATGGAAGCGCTCATCCAGCACTTCCTGATCTACTCGCAGGGCTTCACGGTGCCCGCCGGCGACGCGTACGTGCCGGTCGAGGGCCCGCGCGGCGAGCACGGCTGCTACATCGTCTCGGACGGGAGCAACCGGCCGTGGCGCGTCCACATGCGGTCGCCGGGCCTCATGGCCTGCCAGGCCCTGCACAAGTTCATCGTCGGCGGCATGATTGCGGATGTCATCGCGGTCATCGGCTCGCTCGACGTCGTGATGGGGGACGTGGATCGATGAGTTTCCATCCCGCCATGCCGTATGGCACGGAGCAGTGGCACCGCTCGCAGCGGGTCACGCTGCCGGAGGGGCCGGACTTCCAGTTCACGGCCGATACGCGCGCCCGCTTCGAGGAGTGTGCCGGGCACTACGCGCCCGAGCACCGCAAGTCCGCCGTGCTGCACGCGCTCTACCTCGCGCAGGAACAGCAGGGCTACATCTCGGCCAACGCGGCCCGCCACGTGGCCGAGGTCATCGGCTGCACGACCGCGGAGGTGGAGGACGTCGCGTCCTACTACGTGATGTTCCACCGGACGCCGGTCGGCACCTTCGTCCTGCAGGTGTGCACGACGCTCTCGTGCGCGCTGGCCGGCGCGGAGCGCGTCGTGGAAGAGCTCGAGCAGACGCTCGGCATCCGCCGGGGCGAGACGGACCCGACGGGCATGTTCACCATCATGCCGATGGAGTGCCTGGGCGCCTGCGACCGCGCGCCCGTGATGATGGTCAACAACGAGCACTGGCACGAGCACCTCGCGCCCGGCGACGCCGCGCCGCTCGTGCAGCGGATGAAGACCGAGGGCCTGGGCGCGCTCAACGGCTGCCACCTGGACGTCGAGCACCGGCCCGAGTCCGAATGGCGGAACAAGACGACGACGCCGGTCCGGCCGAAGTCGGTGCCGGACTACGAGCCCGTGCTGACGAAGTACGCGTTCACGCCCGGCGGCCAGACGCTGGACCATTACCGGCAGCACCAGCAGGGCTACGAGGGGCTCCGCAAGGCGCTGCAGATGACGCCCGACGCGGTCATCGAGGAAGTCAAGGCCTCCGGCCTCCGCGGCCGCGGCGGCGCCGGCTTCCCGACCGGCCTCAAGTGGCAGTTCGTGGACAAGAAGTCCCCGAAGCCCAAGTTCATCGTCTGCAACGCGGACGAGAGCGAGCCGGGCACGTTCAAGGATCACCTCCTGATGGAGCGCAACCCCCACCTCCTGGTGGAGGGCTGCCTGATCGGCTGCTACGCCATCGGCTCGAAGGCCGCGTACATCTACATCCGCGGCGAGTTCTATCACCTCTTCCCCGCGCTCCAGCAGGCGATCGACGATGCGCGGGCGGCGGGACTGCTCGGGACGAACATCCTCGGCACCGGCTTCGACTGCGAGGTCTACCTGCACCGGGGCGCGGGCGCGTACGAGGCGGGGGAGGAGACGGCGCTGCTCGAGTCGCTCGAGGGCAAGCGGGCACAGCCGCGGTACAAGCCGCCGTTCCCGGCCGTGGCCGGCGCCTGGGGCTGCCCGACGGCGGTCAACAACGTCGAGACGCTCTGCAACGTGCCGCTGGTCCTGACGCGCGGCTCCGCGTGGTTTGCCGGCCTCGGGCCGGAGAAGAACGGCGGGCCGAAGCTGTTCTGCGTGAGCGGCCACGTGAAGCGGCCGGGCGTCTTCGAGGCGCCGATGAAGGTCACGCTCGCGGAGCTGATCCTCGACTACGCCGGCGGCGTGCGCGAGGGCCACTCCCTCAAGGCCGTGATTCCCGGCGGGTCGTCGGTGCCGATCCTGATGCCGGACCAACTGGACATCCCGGCGAGCTTCGACGCCGTGCAGCAGGCGGGCTCGCTCCTCGGCTCGGCCGCCATCATGGTGCTCGACGAGACGACGGACATGGTGTGGCTGGCGGAGAACCTGCTGCACTTCTACCGCCACGAGTCGTGCGGCAAGTGCACGCCGTGCCGTGAAGGCACGGACTGGCTCTACCGGCTCCTGCACCGGATGCTGAACGGCGAGGGATCGGCCAAGGACATCACGCTCCTCGAGAGCGTCGCCTCGCAGATCAACGGCAAGACCCTGTGCGCCTTCGGGGACGCGGCGGCGACGCCGGTGCTGACGACGCTCAAGTGGTTCAAGCCGGAGTTCGAGGCCTACGCCCGCCGCGAGATCCCGGAGGCGGCGGACTACCGCGCCCGCGAGACGGTGGAGACGCACTGAGATGGCGCTGCTGATCGACTGGCTCACGGCGCCGACGACGATCGCGTTCTTCGGGATCGCCACGGTGGTGTTCATCGCGCTGCAGCTCTCCGCGGCGGTGATGGTGTACGCCGAGCGCAAGGTCGCGGCGTTCATGCAGCAGCGCTACGGCCCGTACCTGGTCGGGCCGAAGGGCCTGCTCCAGCCCATCGCGGACATCGTCAAGCTGATGTTCAAGGAGGAGCTGCGGCCGAAGGCCGCGGACGCGCTGCTGTTCTCGGCCGCGCCGGTCATCTCCGCGATTGCGGCGTTCGCGGCGTTTGCGCCCGTGCCCTTCGGTGCCTCCACCACGTTCTTCGGCTTCCTCGACGAGCCCATGCCGCTCGTCGTGTCCGACATCAACGTGGCGGTCCTGGTCATCTTCGCCATCACGTCGATGGGCGTCTACGGCATCGTGCTCGCCGGCTGGTCCAGCAACTCGAAGTACTCGCTGCTCGGCGGGCTGCGCAGCGCGGCGCAGATGGTCAGCTACGAGATCGCCTACGGCGTCGCGCTCGCCACGGTCGTCATGCTGGCCGGCACGCTGTCACTCCGGGAGATGGTGGACGCACAGGCCGGCTACTGGTTCGGGTTCATCCCGCGGTGGTACGCGTTCGTCAACCCGGTCTCGTTCCTCATCCTCACCGTGGCCGGCATCGCGGAGACCAACCGCGCGCCGTTCGACTTCCCCGAGGCGGAGCAGGAGCTTGTCGCCGGCTACCACACCGAGTACAGCTCCATGCGCTTCGCGCTGTTCTTCCTGGCGGAGTACATCAACATGGTGACCGTGGCCGCGGTGGCCACGAACCTCTTCCTCGGCGGGTGGCACGGGCCCTTCATTCCCGAGGCCTACGGGTGGATCTGGTTCCTCATCAAGCTGTCCGCGCTGTGCTTCGGCTACCTGTGGCTGCGCTGGACGCTTCCGCGATTCCGCTACGACCAGCTCATGGCCTTCGGCTGGAAGGTGCTGCTGCCGCTGGCGACCGTCAATCTGCTGCTGACCGCGGCGGGGGTGCTCTACCTTGGCCTTTGATCACCTGCTGTTCTACGTCTTCGGCGCGGTCGCCGTGTTCGGCGCGATGCTCGTCATCGCGCAGCGGAACCCGGTCTACAGCGTCCTGTCGCTGATCGGCGCCTTCTTCGGCCTGTCCGGCCTCTACGTGCTCCTCGAGGCGCCGTTCGTGGCCGTGGTGCAGATCATCATCTACGCGGGCGCCATCATGGTGCTCTTCCTGTTCACCGTGATGCTGCTCAACGTGCCGCGCGAGGATGCGGCGGAGTGGGATCGCACGCACCCCTTCTACCGCCCGTGGGCGCTGCGCATCGGCACGGCTTTGGCGGTGGCCATGGCGCTCCAGCTCTTCTGGGCGCTGTCCCGCACGCCGGGTCTCGGGATCGGCGTCGGCGTGGAACGCCCCGGCGTGTCCTCCGTCGCGGAACTCGGGCGGGTGCTGTTCACCGACTACATGTTCGCCTTCGAAGTGACGTCCATCCTGATCATCATCGCCATGGTCGGTGCCGTGGTGCTCGCACGGAAGCGGGAGATCTGACGTGCCGATCGGACACTACCTGGTACTCTCGGCGCTCCTCTTCGCCATCGGATCGGCGGGCGTGTTCCTGCGCCGGAACGTCATCACGCTGCTGCTCTCCATCGAGATCATGCTGAACGCCGTCAACCTGGCGTTCGTGGCCTTCGGCCGGCAGTTCGGCACCGTGGACGGACAGATCATCACGTTCTTCGTGATGGCCGTGGCCGCCGCCGAGGCCGCCGTCGGCCTGGCGATCGTGATCGCCCTGTTCCGTCATCGGGAGTCGCTCAACCCCGAGGCGTTCACCTCCCTCAAATGGTGACCCCGTGCTCGCGCTGATTCCGCTGCTCCCCCTGGCCGGCTTCGTCGTCAATGCGGCGATCGGCCGCCGGCTGTCCAAGACCGTCTCGGGCGGCCTGGCGTCCGCCGTGATGATCGGCGCGTTTGCCGTCGCGCTCTCCCAGGTCTCGGCCCTGTTCGGCATGGCGCCCGAGAGCCGCCAGATCACGCAGACCCTCTTCACCTGGATCGCCTCCGGCGACTTCGTGCTGGACCTGGCCTTCCGCCTGGATGCGCTCTCCGCCGTGATGATCCTCGTCATCACCGGCATCGGCACGCTCATCCACATCTACTCGACCGCCTACATGCACGAGGAGACGGATCCGGAGTACGCGCGGTTCTTCTCCTACCTCAACCTCTTCGTCTTCTTCATGCTCGTGCTCGTGCTCGGGTCGAACCTCCTCGTGATGTTCGTCGGGTGGGAGGGCGTCGGGCTCTGCTCGTACCTGCTGATCGGCTTCTACTACCACAAGGACTCTGCATCGGACGCCGCGAAGAAGGCCTTCGTGGTCAACCGCGTCGGCGACTACGCCTTCATCCTCGGCATGCTCCTCGCCATCGTGACCTTCGGGACGATGGACTTCGTCGCCATCGCGCAGGCCGTCAAGGCGATGCCGCCCGAGGTGACGTTCGGCGTGCTGACCGTGCTGACGCTGCTGCTCTTCATCGGCGCGACGGGCAAGTCCGCGCAGATTCCGCTCTACGTGTGGCTCCCGGACGCGATGGAGGGCCCGACGCCGGTCTCCGCCCTCATCCACGCGGCGACGATGGTCACCGCGGGCGTCTACCTCATCGGGCGCAACGCCGTCCTCTTCGAGCACGCGCCCATCACGCTCGGCATCGTCGCGGCCGTGGGCGCCGCCACCGCGTTCTTCGCGGGCACCATCGGCCTGGTGCAGAACGACATCAAGCGGGTGCTCGCGTACTCCACCGTGTCGCAGCTCGGCTACATGTTCCTCGCGATGGGCGTCGGCGCGTTCGGGGCCGGCATCTTCCACCTCTACACGCACGCGTTCTTCAAGGCCCTGCTCTTCCTCGGATCCGGCGCGGTCATCCACGCCCTGCACGGCGAGCAGGACATCCGCAACATGGGCGGGCTGCGCAAGCACCTGCCGATCACCTACTGGACGTTCCTGATTGGCGCGCTGGCGATCGCGGGCGTGCCGTTCCTGTCCGGGTTCTTCTCCAAGGACGAGATCCTCTTCGAGACCTTCCGCCACGGGCACGAGCTCCTGTGGGTGGTCGGCATCCTCACCTCGCTCCTGACCGCCACCTACATGTTCCGGCTGGTGTACCTCACGTTCCACGGTGAGCCGCGCTTCGCCGGCGCCAACGCGCACGGCGATGCCCACGCGGCGCACGGCGGCCACGGGGCGGGCCACGGCCACGTGCACCTGCACGACGCCCCGCCGGCCATGGCCACCGCGCTCATTGCGCTGGCCATCGGCTCCGTCCTTGCGGGGTACATCGGCATCCCGCACGCGCTCGGCGGGCACAACGGGCTGGGCACGTGGCTCGCGCCGGCGTTTGCCGCCAACAACTGCGGCGCGCCGGTGACGACGGGCGCACTGGCCGGTATCGCGATCGAGGATTGCGCGCCGGGCACGGATGCGGTGCCTGCGCTGTTCGAGCAGACGGCATCCCAGGCGCCGGCGGAACCGCCGCTGACCGAAGCGGCGCCGGGGGCCGCGGCGGGCGCCGCCGGGGAGGCCCACGACGAGACGGCACTCGAGCTGACGCTCATGACCATCTCCTCGATCATCGCGCTCTTCGGCATCGGGCTCGCCCGGTACCTCTGGGTGCAGAACCCGCGGATTCCGGCGGACATTGCCGCACGGTTCCCCGGGGTACATGCCCTGCTGATGAACAAGTACTACGTGGACGAGGTCTACGACGCGGCGGTGATTCAGCCGGTCAAGATCGCCTCGACCAGGGGACTCTGGCAGGGCATGGACGTCCGCCTCGTGGACGGCGCGGTCAACGCGACCGGCCAGCTCGTGGGCGCGCTGGCCGCCGGCCTGCGCCTGTTGCAGACGGGATCGGTCAAGACCTACGCGGCGGGTACCGTCACGGGCGTCGTGGCCATCCTCGCCTATTACCTCTGGAGATAGCGCGCAGTGACCGGCCTTCCGCTCCTTTCGCTCGCCATTGCGCTTCCCGTCATCGGGGCCATCCTGCTGCTGTGCATCGGCAACCGGGACGGCGCCAGGAACGCACTCATCCGGAACGTCACGCTGGGGACGTCGCTCCTGACATTTGCCCTGAGCCTGGGGCTCTGGGCGGGTTTCGACAGCGCGCCCGCCGCCGAGGCGTTCCAGTTCGTGGAGCGCGCGCCCTGGATCTCCGCGTTCAACATCGAGTACTACGTCGGCATCGACGGGCTGAGCCTCATGCTCGTCGTGCTCACGGCGCTGCTGACGCCCATCGCGCTCCTGACCTCGTGGGAGAGCATCGAGACCAAGGTCAAGGAGTTCTCGATCTTCATGCTGATCCTCGAGGCCAGCATGATCGGCGTGTTCTGCGCGCTCGACCTCTTCCTGTTCTACGTGTTCTGGGACATCCTGCTCATCCCGATGTACTTCCTCATCGGGATCTGGGGGTACGACCAGCGCGTCTACGCCGCGCTCAAGTTCATCCTCTACACGATGGCGGGGAGCGTGCTGATGCTCATCGCCATCATCGGCCTCTCCTGGATCCACCAGACCGCCACGGGGGTGTACAGCTTCGACCTGCTCCGGCTCTACGAGCTGGAGATTCCCGCCGCCACGCAGTACTGGTTCTTCCTGGCGTTTGCCGTCGCCTTCGCGATCAAGGTGCCGCTGTTCCCGTTCCACACATGGCTGCCGGATGCGCACGTGCAGGCGCCCACCGCCGGCTCGGTGATCCTGGCCGGCGTGCTGCTCAAGATGGGCGGCTACGGGCTCATCCGCTTCGCCTTCCCGCTCTTCCCGGAGGCCGGGCTCTACTTCGCGCCGCTCCTCGCCACGCTCTCGGCCATTGCCATCGTCTACGGCGCGCTGGTGGCGATGGTGCAGCCGGACATGAAGAAGCTCGTCGCCTACTCCTCGGTGAGCCACATGGGCTTCGTCGTCCTCGGCATCGCGGCCATGAACGTGCAGGGCGTGCAGGGCGCGTCGTACCAGATGCTGGCGCACGGCGTCAGCACGGGCGGGCTCTTCGCGCTCGTCGGCATGCTGTCGGACCGCCGGCACACGCGCCTCATCAGCGAGTTCGGCGGGGTCAAGAAGACCATGCCGCGGCTGACGGCGGCGTTCCTGATCATCACGCTGTCCTCCATCGGCCTGCCCGGGCTCAACGGGTTCGTGGGCGAGTTCCTGACCATGCTCGGCGCCTTCAAGTGGGACCCGCGCTACGTGGTGGTGGCCTGCCTCGGCGTCATCCTGTCCGCCGTCTACATGCTGTGGATGTTCCAGCGCGTGTTCTACGGTGAGGTGACGAACGACCACAACCGGCACCTCCCGGACCTCTCGGTGCGCGAGTGGGTGATCATCGGACCGCTCGCGGCACTCTCCATCGGCATGGGGGTCTTCCCGAACGTGTTCCTGAAGCCGATGGAGCCGGCCGTCCAGCGCATCGTGCAGCGGGTGCAGGCGCACCAGGCGCTCTCGGTGCGCGTGGAGGAGGGCGGCGCCCGCAGCACCACCCTGATCGTCCCGGTGCCATCCGGCGCCACGCCGCCCAGCGCTCCCCGGAACCTGGCGGGGGCCCACTGATCATGTTCAGCAACGCCTTCGACGCCGTCATCCCCGTCATCTGCGTGACCCTGGCCGGTCTGGTCGTGCTGCTGGCCGAGTCCTTCCGCGGCCGCGGCGAGCGCATGCCGCTCGGCGGTCTCGCCATCATCGGCCTGGCCGGCGCCGGCGCGGCCTCCATGCTCCTCTGGGACCGCAACGCCACGAGCTTCGGCGTCGTCACCGCGGACAACTTCGCGCTGTTCGTCAACATCGTCCTGGTGGTCATCGGCATCCTGACGGTCATCTTCTCGTCGCAGACGATCGAGCGGGACGGCATCCCGGCGGGCGAGTACTACGCGACCGTGCTCTTCGGCATCGTCGGCATGATGCTGATGGCCCAGGCCACCGACCTGCTGCTCATCTTCCTCGCGCTCGAGACGATGTCGATCGCGGTCTACGTGCTGACGGGCATCCGGCGCGACCTGGTGCAGAGCTCCGAGGCCGCGTTCAAGTACTTCCTGCTCGGCGCGTTCGCCAGCGCGTTCTTCCTCTACGGCGTCGCGTTCCTCTACGGCGTGACCGGCTCGACGAGCCTCGACCGTGTGGGCGCCGTGATTGCCGCGCAGTCCATGAGCGGCAACCCGATGATCCTGGTCGGCATGGGCCTGCTCGTGGTCGGCTTCGCGTTCAAGATTGCGGCGGTGCCGTTCCACATGTGGTCGCCGGATGCGTACGACGGCGCACCGGCCGTCGTGACGGGCTTCATGTCCACGGGCATCAAGGCGGCGGCCATCGCGGCCTTTGTCCGCGTCTTCCTCTCCGCGCTGGAGCCGATGATCGACGACTGGGCGCCCGTCATCTGGACGATCGCCGCGGCGACGATGGTGGTGGGGACGGTGGTCGGGGTGGCGCAGACCAGCCTCAAGCGCATGCTGGCGTACTCGAGCATTGCGCACGGCGGCTACCTGCTGCTCGGGCTGCTGGCCGGCAGCGACGTCGGCAAGGCCTCCATCCTGTTCTACCTGGCGGCCTACGCGCTCACCAACCTCGGCGCCTTCGGCGTGATTGCCCTCCTCGGGTCGCGGGATCGCGCCAACGACGACCTGCGGGACTACGCGGGCCTCTGGCACACGCACCCGGCGCTGGCCACGCTGATGACGTTCTTCCTGCTGTCGCTCGGCGGCTTCCCGCCGACGGCGGGCTTCATCGCGAAGTGGTATGTGTTCAGCGCGGCGGTGGGCGCGGGCTACTACGGCCTGGCGGTGATCGGCGTGCTGTCGAGCGTCGTGTCGGTCTTCTTCTACCTGCGGATCGTCGTGATGATGTACATGTCCGAGCGCGACGCCCGTCCGGTCCCGCCCGCGCTGACGAGCGTCGGCCTGGCGGGCCTGGTGATCTCGCTGGTCGGCGTCCTGTACCTCGGCATCCTCCCCGCCCGCGTCCTCGACTGGGCCCAGGCCTCCGTCGCCACCATCTTCTAGCCCGCGGCCT
>CAZUGF010000050.1:23749-33927 GCA_964619705.1 uncultured Bifidobacteriaceae bacterium | reverse complement strand
CCGGCAGAAACTACACGGTCATGAAGATCTTGCAGGGGTTCGATGGCCGTACGGCCGTGAAGTCGTAAGCCGGTGGTGACGGCTAGCGAACTCCATGTGACAGGTGGGACGGCTGGTGAGGCACGTGCCGGGCGGCGTGGCTTTTGCTCGCTCGCGTCTCGGACGCCCGGGTTCTCGGGTTGTCCTTCCCCTCCTGGAGCGTGGTGTTGCGAGGCGCGGGAACGTTTCGCGGTGCGGTTCCGGGTGGCGGCGAGTGGGTCTGGAGACGTGGCGGGTCAATGAAGAGAGCGCAGTCTGAATTCCGGAACCGGCTGGTGACCGTCCTGGCGGCTGCGGCCTTCGTCCTGGCCGCGGCGCCGTTCGCCGCCGCGCAGCAGCGCGTGACCGCCGAGTGGGACGCCAACGCGGATCCCTACACCGTCGGCTACCGCCTCTACATCGGGCTGGCTCCCGGCAACTACGCGATGAACCTGGACGCCGGCGCGGCCACCAGCTATCACGTGGACCTGCCCGCCAGCGGGGTCTACTACTTCGTCGTGCGCGCGTACAACCAGTCCGCGCAGCTCGGGCCGCCGTCGAACGAGGCCAGCTTCAGCGTCGGAGCAACCGGCAGCGTGCCTGGTCCCCCGACCGGACTGAACGCGACGGTCGCCGGCTCGCTCGCCACGCTCCGGTGGAACGCCCCGTCGTCGGGCGGACAGCCAAGCGGGTACGGCCTGTTCGTCGGCACGGCGCCGGGGCAGAGCAACATGCTGAACGGGCTGGTGCTCGGCCCGGGCCTGGCCGTTGCCGGCAATGTGCCGCCGGGCCGCTATTACGCGCGGCTCGTGGCGTTCAACGGCGCCGGCGTCGGCGCCGCGTCGAATGAGGTGTCCTTTGTCGTCGCCGGAGGCGGGTCCGTGCCGCCAGGGCCTCCGGTTCTTGGCACCCCGCAATTGGGTAACGGATCGGTCACCCTCCAGTGGACGGCGCCTTCTTCGGACAGCGGTGGTGGTCCGGCTACGTCCTACGTGATCGAGGCAGGCACCGCGCCCGGACTCAGCAACATCGGCGTGTTCAACGTGGGCAGCGCGACGACCTTTGCCACTGCCATCCCTCCGGGCGTCTACTACGTGCGCGTCAGAGCCGTGAACGCTGCGGGATACAGCGCGCCGTCGGCGGAACGGGAAGTGCGCTACGGGACGACGAGTGCGCCGCGCTCCCTGGCGCAGACCGGCAGCGGTTCCACCGTCACGCTCACCTGGCGCGCGCCGTCGAGCGGAACGCCGACCGGGTATCTCATCGAAGTCGGCAACGCGTCGGGCCAGACGAACCTCGCCGTCGTGCCGGTCGGCAACGTGCTCCGGTTCACGGCGTCCGTTCCATCCGGCCGCTACTTCGTGCGCGTCCGTGCCCTGAACGCCGCCGGCGCGAGTGCCGCGTCGAACCAGATCACGTTTGAGAGATAGAGGGGCTTCGGGCTTTGGGCTTCGGGCTTCGGGCTCTAAAGCCCAGAGCCCAGAGCCCCCCCTTCCGTGATCCACTGATCCATGTCAGCACACCCCTGCACGCGGCGAGCGGGCACGCTCGTCCCGGTCCCGTGATGCAGCCCGTGATGCAGCGCGGCCAGAGCATGTAATTCGTGCCGCGCGTTCCCGCCGAAATTACACGCCGCCCTTCGTAAACGCGCGATCCGGAGCGACATCGGTACGCGTTCCAGTTAGCGCGAGCGAACTTGAAGCGACAGCAGCCACAGCACGGCTGCGCGCGAGGGATTGGCAGTGATTTCGCATTAGCGCGGCCTGCGGTCTACGTTCCCCCCGAAGCTCCGCGCGCCTCCCCCAAAGGCTTGTCAATACGTCCGGAAGTTTGGTGACCCTGGCAGCAGGGCACAGGGGATACGTGTGCCGTTTATGCAAGCAAGCAGAGGATGGATCGTTGCGCTGGCCACCGTGTGCGCCCTTGTCGCCGCGACGGCGGCGCAGGCGCAGACGCAGACCGTGACTGCCACGTGGGACCGGAACACGGATGCCTACACGACCGGGTACCGGCTCTATTACGGCACCTCGTCAGGCAGCTACTCGCAGAACGTCAACGTCGGGAACGCCGTCAGCCATCCGTTGACGCTCTCGGCGGGGACCTACTACTTCGTCGTCCGCGCGTACAACACGTCGAGCCAGCTCGGGCCGCCCTCCAACGAGGTGACCTTCACCGTGGCCGGCCCGCCCCCGCCGACGCCTCCGCCACCCACACCTCCGCCGACGCCGCCTCCGCCGACGCCGCCACCCACGCCGCCACCGGGTCCCGTGAACTGTGTGGTCAGCGCCTGGGCATTTCAGTCCGCCACCGCGTGGGGCGCCTGTACCGGCGGTCAGCGCTCGCGCACGGAAACCTGGGCGCGCACGGTGGTGACGCCGCCTGCAAACGGCGGCGCGGCCTGCCCGGCGCTCACGCAGACGCGCACAGCCACGCAGACGTGCTCGACGACGACACCGGCGCCGACCGCGCAGCTGACGGCCACGCTGCCGTCGGGGTCCAACCGTGTCAACGTCAGTTGGCAGACGACCAACGCCACATCGGTGACGCTCAACGGCGCCAGGGTCTCGGCCTCCGGCAGCCAACGCCCGACGATGAGCGGCAACTCGATGACCTTCACGCTGGTCGCGACGGGCGCCGGCGGATCGGAGACGGTGACGCGCACGGTGACGCGCCGCGTGGACTGCGTGCTGAGCGCATGGAGCCTGCGGTCCGCGACCGAGTGGGGCGCGTGCAACAACGGACAGCAGACGCGCACCGAGACCTGGGCGCGCACCGTCGTCACGGCGCCCTCCGGGGGCGGCCGTGCGTGCGGCGCCCTGCAGGAGCAGCGCGTGGGAACCCGCGCCTGCACGGGCGGATCCACGCCGACGGCGCCGGGTGCGCCGGCGGGCGTCTCCGCGCGCGTGTCCGGCACCCTCGTCACGCTCAACTGGACGCGTGCCGCGGGCGGCGGTGCGCCGACGGGGTACTTCGTGTCGGTCGGCACGGCGAGCGGCGCCAGCAACCTGCTGAACCTGCAGCCGGTCGGCAACACGCTCAGCGTCGCCGGCCACGTGCCGCGCGGCACCTACTACGCGCGCGTCAAGGCGGCCAACGCGGTCGGCGCCAGCCCGGACTCCACGGAGATCGCCTTCCGCGTCGGCGCCAAGCAGCGGCCGCGCAGCCCGCTCGGCCTGACGGGCGGCTTCCAGGGATCGACGGCCGTGCTGTCGTGGGCCGCGTCCGCGGGCGACGACCAGGAGGACGCGCCGACGGGCTTCATCCTCGAGGCCGGCTCCGCGCCGGGTCTCGCCAACCTCGCGACCGTGCGCCTGGGCGACGTCGCCAACTTCCAGGCCGTCGTGCCGCGCGGCACCTACTACGTCCGGCTCCGCGCCATCAACGAACTGGGCGTGAGCGATCCCTCGGCGGAGATCGTGCTCCGTCCGGAGGGCGGCCCGGGCCGGCCCGGGACGCTCTCGTCATCCGGCACGGGCTCGACGCTGGTCCTCACCTGGAGGCCGCCGTCCACCGGCGCCGTACCTCACGGGTACGTGATCGAGGCCGGCTCCGCGCCGGGTCTCGCCAACCTGGCCGTGCTCGCCACGGGCAACGTCACGACGTTCTCCACCACGGCGCCGCCGGGGGTGTACTACGTGCGCGTGCGTGGCATCCTGGCCGATGGCACGGCCGGCGACGCCTCGAACGAGATCGTCGTCCGACGCTAGACGAGGAGACTCCGCAAGGACCGCCTGTCGCCCCCGCGGCAGGCGGTCTTTCGTGTACACGGTCCGCCGATTCGCCCCTTCACTCGGCCCCGCCACGGTTGTCGGCGTGGCCGGGCGCGTCAAGCAGTACAGCCTCGATGAGGACTCGCGCATCGCGATGTACTTTCCGCAGACGCAGGTGCCGATCCGCGCGATGAACGTGGTCCTCCGGAGCGCGGCCGATCCGGCGGCGCTGGCCGCCTCGGTCAAGGGCACGCTCGCCGCCATCGACCCGGACCTCCCGATGTACCGGGTGCGGACGATGGCAGAGCGGCTGGACGAGTCGGTGGCACGCCGGCGCTTCGCCATGCTGCGGCTGAGCCTGTTTGCCGCGCTGGCGCTCGGCCTGGCAGCGGTCGGCGTGTACGGCGTGCTCGCGTATCTCGTGAGCCAGGGCACGCGCGACTTCGGGATCCGGCTGGCCCTCGGCGCGACGCCCGGCGAGATCGGGCGGCTCATTGTCCGGAGCGGGATGGCGGTGACGGCGGCCGGCGCGCTCATCGGCGTGGCCGGGGCGTTCCTGCTCGCACGATTCATCGAAGCCCTGCTCTTCGGCGTCGCGCCCGCCGATCCGGTGACGTTCGTGGCCATCCCGGTGATCCTGATGCTCGTCGCGCTCGCGGCCAGCGTGCTGCCCGCGTGGCGTGCCGCGCGCATCGATCCGGTGGTGTGCCTGCGCGGCGATTGACGGGGCCGGCCCCGGGGACGAGCGGCAGATCCGGGGCGGGCGGTAAGCGATGGACCGGCCGGTGCCGTAGTCCGAGGTGCAAGCGGTCGATACCTTGTCCGGGTCCGCCGGTACACTGGTCACTCGTGAACGACAGGCCGCGATTCGCCGGCTCATCAGGCGGCACCAATGCCGCGCAACCCGTGGAGACGACATCTATGTTCTCGCAGTCCCTTCGACGCGTCCTTCTCGCGCTCGTCTGTCTGTCGCTGGCCGGTACGGCCCGGGCGCAGACGCAGGCTCCCGCCAAGCCCTTCGAGCCCACCGTTGGCCAGGCCGGCAAGGACGTCGTCTGGGTTCCGACACCGCAGGTGCTCGTCGACAAGATGCTCGACATGGCCCAGGTGACCCCGCAGGACTTCCTCATGGACCTGGGGTCCGGTGACGGCCGCACGGTCATCACCGCGGCCAAACGCGGCGTCCGGGCGCTCGGTATCGAGTACAACCCCGACATGGTGGAGCTGGCCCGGCACAACGCCGAGGAAGCCGGTGTCTCCCGCCTGGCGAGCTTCGAGAACGCGGACCTGTTCGAGACGGACTTCTCGAAGGCACAGGTCATCACGATGTTCCTGCTGCCCTCCATCAACATGAAGCTGCGGCCGACGCTCCTGGATCTCGAGCCCGGCACGCGCATCGTCTCGAACTCCTTCACGATGGAGGACTGGGAGGCCGACGAGACGGCCAACATCACCGAGGACTGCACGAACTGGTGCACGGCGCTGCTGTGGATCGTGCCCGCCAAGGTGGAAGGCACGTGGCAGTTGGGACAGACACCCCTCGTCCTGACCCAGCAGTTCCAGATGGTGTCCGGGACCCTCGGCGGCGCCGCCGTGTCCGACGTCCGGCTCCGGGGCCGGGAGATTTCCTTCACGGCCAACGGCGCCCGCTACGCGGGGACCGTCAACGGCAGCTCCATGACCGGGACGATCACGGGCGGCGCCGGCGGAAAGTTCACGGCGACACGGCAATAACGTGTATCGATGTGAACCATGACTTTATAGGACATTGTTGACTTGATTGGCGCTTTGCCTTATCTTGTCGACATGGACTCAGAACCAGCACCAGTTCGCCAGACGGGTGTGTCGACCCTCGACCAGCGTCGGTCGGAGCGCGTACACGGCCCGTTCGACGGATGGCGGGTCGGGATGCTGGACACGCCGCTCCGCATCTACGACCTGAGCACCGGCGGGTGTTTCGTCAACGCGATGCACGAGCAGGAGACCGGGGTCGCCTTCGAACTGCGGATCGAGCTGCCGTTCGAGGGCTGGCTCACGGTCAAGGCGGAGACGCTCTATCGGCGGCCCGGATTCGGCTACGCGGTGCGCTTCGTCGATCTGTCGGAGGACACCCTGTCCCGCCTGGAGCGCGCCATCCAGCGGGTCTGGTTCGGGCGGGCGCTCGCGCGCTGACCGGCCTGCGGCGGGTCGGCCTTCCGGCCGATAAGACCGGGGGTGATGAGCGCCAAGGAGACCTCCCGTCTACGGTTCGAGAAGCGCCGGGCCGACGCCCTGGTCCGGCTGTCGAACGGCACCCTCGCGCGCGGGTGCTTCTTCGTGGCCGGCGGCAGCCCCCACCATGCCGGCCCCGAGCGCGTCGCCGATCTGCTCAACGCGGACCGCGGGTTCGTCCCCTTCGAGCTCGACGCGGCGGATGGCCGCCGCGTCCTCCTCTACAACCGCGCGCACATGGTCACGGTCACGCTCTCCGATGACGAGGCGAGCCGCGATCCGGGGTATCTCGTGGCGCCGCGGCACGTGGTGGCCCTGCTGCTCTCGAACGGCGAGCGCGTGACGGGGACGGTGCGGGTCTACCAGCCGGAAGGGCACGACCGCGTGAGCGACTGGACGCGGCAGCCCGAGGCGTTCCGCTACGTGGAGACCGGCGCGCTCACGCTGCTCGTGAACATGGCGCACATCATCGACGTTTCCGAGGTCTCCGAGTCATGAGCGACGCGCCCCTGATCAACAAGCTGTTCCACGCGATGTGCGCCGTCGGGGCGTCGGACCTGCACCTCTCGGTCGGGTCGACGCCGATGGTCCGCAAGGACGGGCGCATGCAGCCCCTCGACCAGACGGTGACCGCGCTCACCGAGCCCATGGTGAAGGAGCTGCTCGCGCCGATCATGCCGGAGAAGAACCGGCAGGAGTTCAGCGAGCGGCACGATACGGACTTCGCCTACGAGGTGGCGGGCCTCGCGCGGTTCCGCTCGAACGTCTTCGAGGATCGCCGCGGTCCCGGCGCCGTCTTCCGCGTCATCCCGTCGAAGATCCTGACCGCCGAGGAACTCGGGCTCTCGAACCACATCCTGCAGCTCTGCCAGTTGAACAAGGGGCTGGTGCTCGTGACCGGGCCCACGGGGTCCGGCAAGTCCACGACGCTCTGCGCGATGATCGACTACGTCAACCGCACGCGGCAGGACCACATCATCACGATCGAGGATCCGATCGAGTTCGTACACGAGAACCGGCAGTGCCTGATCAACCAGCGCGAGGTGCGCACGCACACGCAGTCGTTCAAGGACGCGCTGCGAGCGGCCCTCCGCGAGGATCCCGACATCCTCCTGGTGGGCGAGCTGCGGGATCTCGAGACGGTGGCCATTGCGATCGAAACGGCGGAGACGGGCCACCTCGTCTTCGGCACGCTGCACACGACGACGGCCGCGTCCACCGTGGACCGCATCATCGATCAGTTCCCCGCGGATCGTCAGGCGCAGATCCGCATCATGCTGTCGGAGTCGCTGCGCGGCGTCATCGCGCAGACGCTGTGCCGCAAGACGGGCGGCGGGCGGGTCGCGGCCCTCGAGGTGCTCATCGCCACGCAGGCCGTCAGCAACCTCATTCGCGAGGGCAAGACCTTCCAGATCCCCTCGATCATGCAGGTCAACAAGGCCGTGGGCATGGTGGGCCTCAACGACGCGCTCATCGACCTCGTGACGAAGAAGCTCGTCGCGCCGGAGGAAGCCCTGGCCAAGGCCGTGGACAAGTCCGGCTTCGAAGGCATGCTGAAGCGCGCGGGCGTGTCCCTGCCGGCGCCGGCGGCGGCGGCCCGCCCCACGGTCGCCAGGGCCTGACGCCGCGGAGGCTGACGCAGGCGAACATCCAGCGAATAGCTGACGATTCCAGCCCAAATCTGGTCGTCGTCCCACCCTGAACTGGTATCGGCCCACCCATTTCGGCGGCACGGAGCCGTCACGCTTCTTGCACTCTCCAGGACTGACGTTGTCCTTATCTGGAGGTGTTGCATGACGGCTATCCGATCTTCCCTGTTCGCTCTTGGTGTCATCGTGGCGTTCGGACTTGGCATGGCCGTGGGGCCGACCCTGATGGACCGCCAGGCGGCGGTGACGACGCCGGCCGCCGAGGCCACGCCGCAGCCCGCCGCGGCGCCGGCGGCGCCGGCTCGCGCGGTGCGCACGGCGGCCACGCGTGAGGCCGCGGCCGTCTCGAAGGCCATCGCAGCGGTGCCGGCATCGGCGCCGGACGTGCAGGTGCGCCTCAAGCCGGTCCTGAACCGCGGCGCCGACATGACGCTCGCGGCCGAGGGCTTCGCCAACGCGGAGCAGTTTGCCGCAGTGGCTTACGCGGCACGCAACACCGAGGTGCCGTTCATGCTCCTCAAGCACCGCGTCATCGAGGAGGGCAAGAGCCTCGAGGCGGCGATTCGCGAGTCGAAGCCCGACATCAACGCGGCCATCGAGGCAGAGCGTGCGCGTGCGGAGGCCCGGTCGGAGATCGCGGCCCTCACGAGCTGACACGCCGGCTCCGGCCCCGGGCGGGTTGCCGCCCGGGGTGGGCACCTCACGGCGCACGGACCACGGCCCGGGGAGATCGCCTCCCCGGGCCGTTCGTGCATTCCGGCGCCGCCGGCTGCCGGCGGGCGGGTAAGATTGCGTGGCCGTCTGGCGCCGCGGGTCGTGGCGCGCGGCGGCTCACGGGAGGACCATGGCCGCACTGCTGGAAGCGATCGAGATCAAGCGGAAGATGTACTTCGAGTTCGAGGATGCCCCGTTCCACTGCCTGGACGTGGAGGTCTCGAAGCCGACGGCGCGGGGCGGGCAGACGCTCGTGCGCCTGAAGATGCGCAACCTGCTCACCCGCGCGGTCTTCGACAAGACGTTCAAGGCCGGCGACAAGTTCAAGGAGCCGGACCTCGAGGTCATTCCGGCCAGCTACCTGTACAGCGACGGTGACGGCACCCACTTCATGGACCAGGCGAGCTTCGAGACGCTGACACTGGGCGCCGAGATGCTCGGCGACGATCGCCTGCTCCTGGCCGACAACCTGCTCGTGCAGATCCAGAAGTTCAACGGCCGCCCGATCGGGGTGCAGCTGCCGCCGATCGTGGAGCTGGCCGTCGCCTCCACCGAGCCGGGCAATCGCGGCGATACGGCCAGCGGCGGGGTGACCAAGCCGGCCGTGATGGAAACCGGCCTCGAGATCCGCGTGCCGCTCTTCATCAAGGAAGGCGAGCGCGTGAAGGTCCACACCGAGACGCGGGAGTTCGCCGGACGGGCCTGACCTCCCCGGCCCGGACCGCCTGTCGTCCCGGACACCCGTCCCGGCACGGGGCTCCCGGGGGCGCGGGCGATCCCGGCGTATCGGGCGGGGCGGGCTTGCTGGTATCGTGACGCCAGGGTGGAACCTCTCCGGGACCTGCCTGCCGGGCGCCTCCGGCTCCCGCCGGCCGTCGTGCAGCCCGGCGGCCTCGCCGGGCGTGTACTCGTCGTGGACGACATGGCGGCCAACGTGCACCTGGTGCGGGCCGTGCTGGCGAAGGACGGGCACACCGTGACGTCGGCCTCGAACGGTCTCGAGGCCCTCGACCTCGTCGCGCGCGACGTGCCCGATCTCATCCTGCTCGACGTGGTGATGCCGGGCCTCGACGGCTTCGACACCTGCCGCCGGCTCAAGACCGCCGCGACGACGCGCCTGCTGCCGGTCGTGCTCGTGACCGCGCTCCGCGAGACGGGCGACCGCATTCGCGGCATCGAGGCCGGCGCCGACGACTTCATCACCAAGCCCTTCCACCCGCACGAGCTGCGCGCGCGCGTGCGGTCGCTGATCCGCATCAAGCGCTACACGGACGACCTGGAGAGCGCGGAGTCCGTCATCCTGAGCCTGGCGCTCACCGTCGAGGCCCGCGATCCCTCGACCGACGGCCACTGCCACCGCCTTGCCGCCTATGCCTCGGCACTCGGCACGAGCCTCGGCCTGGGCGAGGAGGACATCACCGCGCTCGAACGCGGCGGCTTCCTGCACGACATCGGCAAGATCGGCATCCCGGACGCGGTGCTCCTCAAGCCGGGGCCGCTCACCGGGGAGGAGTACGCGCTCATGAAGTCGCACACCGTGATTGGCGAGCGGCTCTGCGGGGACCTGCGATCGCTCCGCGGCGTGCGGGCCATCGTGCGCTCGCACCACGAGCGGCTCGACGGCAGCGGCTATCCCGACGGGCTCTCGGGCGACCAGATTCCGCTCCGCGCGCAGATCATCAGCGTCGTCGACATCTTCGACGCGCTGACCACGCTTCGTCCCTACAAGCGCGCCAGGTCCCTGGCGCACGCGTACGCGTCGATGCGCCGCGATGTCGAGCGCGGGTGGTATTCGCGGGAGCTTGTGGAACGGCTGATCGACCTGAGCCGGACCGGCCGCCTGTCTGGCGGACCTGAAGGTCCGCCCTACGGATCG
>CAZUGF010000050.1:0-23649 GCA_964619705.1 uncultured Bifidobacteriaceae bacterium | reverse complement strand
GAAGGTCCGCCCTACGGATCGAACGACGGATCGGATCGGCGACGGATCGGCGACGTTGACAACGTAGGGCGGGTCTTCAGACCCGCCTGGTGGCGGAGACCCGCCTGGTGGCGGACCTGAAGGTCCGCCCTACGGATCGAACGACGGATCGGATCGGCGACGGATCGGCGACGGGAGCCCGCCCTACCGATCGGTCAGGCGGATGGAACTCGCGACGCGATCGAAGGCGGCGGTGTAGGCCGGCGCCGCGTTCTCGGGCACGACGGTGATGTAGTAGAACAGGTTGCCGTCGGCGAGGAACGTCGTGTACAGCCCGACCTGCTCGTTGCCGCCGAGGGCGGAGCGGCCGATGAGTGGTGTGCCGAGGGCCGTGCGGTTCGAGATGCGGACCTGGCGCTGCGAGCCGGCGACGCGCATGCCGTCGTTGCCGCGCACGAAGGACTCCACGAGCGTGCCCGTGGCCTGCCGCAGGTCGCGCGACGAGGCCCGGGCGACGCCGAGTTCGACGCCGTGCGTCAGGATGCGCTGGCCGCCGGCCTCGCCGTACCCGTTCTGCGGCACGTACTTCACCGAGTTATTGGAGGCCACGGCCGTCCAGTTGGTCGGCACGCTCACCTGGAAGAGCTGTCCGCCGCGCATGGTGCGGTACTGGCGCGCCGGCGCGGGCACCGGCTGTCCAATCGTGCCGACCGACGCGGTCGACTCGCCGCCGCCTTCGCCGCCGGCGCGTTCGAGCTCCGCCATCGATTTGGCCGCCGGGAGCGAGGCGAAGCGGCTCTTGACCTGCGCGAAGCCGCTCTCGTCCGCCCGGCGTGCGATGGTCAGGCTCTCGGCTTCCTTCGCGATGTACTGCGAGCGGTTGCCGGGGTTGGGGTGGCTGCTCAGCCACTGCGGCGGCGTGCCGCCGCCGCTCTGCTTCTCGATCGTCTCGAACATCCGCCCGAGGTCGCGCGGGTCGTACCCCGCGCGCGCCATGATCTGCGCGCCGAGCAGGTCCGCCTGCTTCTCGTACTCGCGGCTGTACTTCATCAGCCACGTGCCCAGGCCGAACTGCGAACCCTGGGCGATGGCCTGTCCCCACCCGCCGCCGATGACGGCGCCGGCAATGGCGCCGGCGAGCGCGCCGAGCTGGAAGCCCTGCGCCTTGGTCGCGTTCGCGGTGCCGTGGCGCAGCAGCACGTGGCTCAGCTCGTGCGCCATCACGCCGACCACCTCACCTTCGCTGGACGCCGCGTCGAACATGCCGCGGTTGACGAACATCGGCCCGCCCGGCAGCGCAAAGGCGTTGATGTCCTTCAGGTTCACCGGCGTGAAGCTGTACTCGTAGATCGGCTTGTTGAGGTCGGGCGGCGCGTTCTCCACGAGCAGCCGGCCCAGGCGATCGAGGTACGCGTTGATCTGTCCGTCCTCGATGACCGGGTACTCGCGGCGTACCTGCTCCGCGGCCTCGCGCCCGAGCTGGACGTCCTGCTCCGGCGTGTACTTGTTGTTGGGCGGCGTGATCCGCGTCTGCGCTGTCACCGTGAGAGCGCACAGCACGAGGACACAGGCCACGCGTGCCGTGGTGCGGCGAAGGGCTCCCGGTGCGGGCGTGAGGTGGGTCATGCAGGGACTCCTTGCGAGAATTGTACCCGGGCCGGCCGGCCCGGGAAGGCATGCAGGCGGGCCGGGGGTTCCCATGCCTGCCTCAGGATGAGTACGATGGGACATAGACGAGGTAACGACGAGGCGACCGAGGTCGGGCACGACGCTTGCACATGATGCGAGGACGGCGCGCGGGTGCGCCGCTGGGGGTTATCAGATGAGATTCGGATGGACGACTGTTGGAACCCTGTTGCTCGCCGGCACCGTCGCGCTGGCGCAGACCGGCATCGACGCCGCGGGCCTGGACCGCCGGCTGGAGGATGCGGCCGCGGCCTTCTCGCGCGTCGAGGCGCGCATGCCCGCGGCCGAACGGATGTCGCTCCAGACCGAGCTGCAGGGCCTCCAGGACGATGTCGCGTACCTCCGCGTAAAGGCCCGCCGGAACGAGACGGTGAGCGACAAGGAGCGGCGCGACCTCGCGACACGCCTGGAGACGTTTGCCGCAAAGGTGGCCGACCGTGACCGGGCCCGCTCCGCGGATGGACGGTCCATCCCCGTGGGCACCGAACTCGACGTCCGGCTGCAGACGCCGCTGTCCTCGGGCACCGCGACGGTGGAGCAGCGCGTCGAGGCGACCACGATGGTCAGCTTCTACATCGGCGACGATCTGCTGGTGCCGGCCGGGTCGCTCCTCGTCGGCCACGTGGCGGCCGTCGACAAGGCCACGCGCGGCGATCGCAAGGGCAGCCTCAGCCTCTCCTTCACGCGGCTCACGATCAGCGGCACGACGCACGACGTGCGCGTGTCGGTGACCGAAGCCCTGGAGAGCGAGGGCCTGCGGGGTGAGGCGGGACGGATTGGCGCCGGCTCCGCGGTGGGCGCCATCCTCGGGGGCATCCTGGGCGGCGTCAAGGGCGCCGTCACGGGCATCCTCATCGGCGGCGGCGGCGTGCTCGTCGCCACCGAAGGCAAGGACGTCGAGCTGCCGTCGGGTACCGTGCTCCGCGTGCGGTTCGACTCGGCCGTCTCGCTGGCCGGCTGATCCGGTCAGAACGTCTTCCTCGCCACCCACTCGCGATACAGCGAGTCGCTGACGAGGTAGGCCGGCCCTTCCTTCATCACGACCTCCTGCCGGACGAGCGCCGCCAGCGCGGATTGCACGCTGGAGGCGCCCGGCAGGCGGTGCCGGGCACGCACGTCGCCGGACATCATCGCGCGGCCGCCCTCGAGCACGAGCGCGCGGAGGACCGCGCGCTGGGCGAGCGTCAACCGCTGCCAGGACTCCTCGAAGACGGTGTGCTGCTCGGACAGCAGGCGCGTGAGCGTCAGGTGCAGGTCCTCCAGCGTGGCCGTCTTCCGCCCCGCCGCCTTCGCATCGTCCCAGGTCTCGTGCGCGAGGCGCTGCACGTCGTAGGGGACGTTGGCCGCCAGGTCGACGATGGCGGCGCCGAGGCCATCCTCGGCGCGGAGGCCGCTCGCGGCGAAGCGGACCTCGATGAAGTCGGCAAAGACCTCCTCGTCGATCTTGTCCAGGCGGATCACCGGGCCGGCCTTGTAGAAGGGCCGCCGCGGCGTGAGCATCTGCTCCATCAGGGACGGCTCCGAGCCCGCGAACACGTAGCCCACGTCGCGCTGATCCTGCACGGCTGCGCGCAGGGCGTGCTCGACGGTGCCGCCGTCGAAGGCGGTGACGGCCTGGAACTCGTCCAGGGCGATGGCCATCCGCTGCTTGCGCGCGGCGGCGATGCGGCCGGGGAGCGCGAAGACCTCGGCGGCCAGCCGGGCCGTGTCGCGCGCCGTCCTGACGGACGGGAAGGCGAGCGCGAAGCCGGTCTCGCCGGCCGGGCCCGCGTCGAAGCGGAGCTCGGGCCGGACCGCATCGAGCAGCTCCGTGGCCCAGCGGCGCAGCCGTCCGGCCGGGGTGTCCGCGCTGACGAGCGCACGCGCGTAGGCCTCGAGGAACGCGACATACGAGCTCGAGGCCGCGACCGTCACCTCGACGGTGAGGATGCGCTGCCGGGCGAGCCCGCGCATCACGCCGCGGATCAGCGAGGACTTGCCGTACCGCCGGGGGGAGATGAGAAAGACCTTCTGGCCCGCGGCGAGGTCCTGTCGGAGCCGCTGGCGCTCCGTGACGCGATCCGCGAACGCGCCGGCCGTGACGATCTCGCCGTAGACGAACGGGTTGCCTGACGCCATTACGTCATTATACGTAGTGATTACCTTGAATCACGTAGTGCCGGTCCTGCCCGCCCCGTCGCGGCGCCCGCCGCGCGCACGGGCGGGGCCCGCAACCGGGCGCACGGCCGGGCCGGCGGGACGCGGCCGCGGCCGGGCCCGGCTTCGGCACTACACTGGATTCATGAGGCTCGCCCTGTACGCCACGCTGGCCGTCATCACCGGGGGACTGCCGTCCGCCCAGGAGCGCGAGGTCCCCAAGGACTCGGTCCGCATCACCGTCCCGGGCTGCGCCCGCGGCCGGCTCTTCGTCGTCGGGCCGCGCTCCGAGCACGAGCCCGGACGCTCCGACATCGCCCCCGGGCGGCGGTTCCGCCTGGCGGGGAACAAGGACGCCCTCGCGGAGATCAGGAAGCGCGAGGCGTCCATGGTGCAGCTCACCGGCCTCATCCGCCGATCCGACGTGAACCCGCCCGGCATCTCGCTGGGCGGCGGCGTCCGCATCAGCCCGGGCATGCCGCCCACCACCAGCAGTCCCGGCCGCAACTCGGGCTTCGACGAGGTCGTCTTCGACGTCGAGTCCTGGCAGCCGCTCCCCGGGAGCTGCCCGGCGAAGTGACAGCGGCCGGCGGACACGAGGCGTTCGATGCGATCCGGCGCGCCGGCGCGGACGCGGTGTCCTTCCAGTCGCTGGAGTCCGGCATGCAGTGGTGGCACGATCGGCCGCCGCCCTCGGGCAGCGGCGCGAGCGTGGCGTTCGTGGATACCGGCCGCTCGTGGATTGCCGTCGGCCGTCCGCTCGCCGGCGAGGGCGCCCTTGCCCCGGCCGTCGCCCGGTTCTCCGCCGACGCGCGGGCCCGGCATCGTCGTCCCGTGTTCTTCGGCGTCGAGGATCTGGACGGGTTCGACGGCCACCGGCACCTGACCGTCGGGCTGCAGCCGATCCTCCTGCCGGCGCGATGGACGGCGACGCTCCGGGCGAGCCCGAAGCTGCGGGAGCAGATCCGCCGTTCCCGCGCGAAGGGCGTCACCGTACGCCTCGTCGAACCGGATGAGCTTCGCGAGCGCGCCCCGCTCCGGCGGGCAGTGGAGGACCTGCGCGCGCAGTGGCTCGGATCCCGCCGGATGGAGCCCATGGGCTTCCTCGTCGCCGTCGAGCCGTTCCACTACCCGGCCGCGCACGTCTACATTGCCGCCGAACGCGAGGGGCGGCTCGTGCAGTTCCTCTCCGCGGTTCCCATCCCTGCCAGAGGTGCCTGGCTCCTCGAGGACATGCTGCGCGGACCGGCCGCGCCCAACGGCACGACGGAACTCGTGCTGGACCTGCTGATGCGCCACGTCGCGCCGGCCGCGCCATGGGTGACGCCCGGACTGACGCCGCTCGCCGGTCCCGTGCCGTGGTGGCTGCGCCTTGCCGGCGTGGTGATGAGCCCGTTCTACGACTTTGCCGGCCTCGAACGGTTTCGGGCGCGCCTCTCGCCGCCGCGATGGGTGCCCGTCTGGATGGTCTGGGACCGCGGTCCTGCGCCGCTGGTCATCGTGGACGTCCTCCGGGCGTTCGCCGGCGGACGTCTCGTGGCGTTTTTCCTCCGTTCGACGGCCCGGCATCCCGGTGGCCCTCCATGGGCTGTCGGCGTTCCGCTGGTGGCGTGGACGGCGTTGCTCGCCGCCATGGCGGCCGGCGGCGGCGCCGGTGTCCTCGGGTTCTCGAGGACGGCGCTGTGGGGCTGGGTCGGCTTCGACGTGGTGATGGCCGTGGTGCTCTTTCGGGCGGCGCGCCGGCCGCGTATGGACCGGCTGGGTCTTGCCGCCGTGCTCGCGGGCGCCGACGCGGTCCTGTCGCTCCGCCACCTGGCCGGGACGGGGCTCGGCGCCGGCGCGCTGGCGGCCACACTGCGGCTCGTGGCGACGATGGGACCACTGATCGGCGTGGCCGCGCTCCTGTGGGCGATGAGCCGCGCCCGCCGGCCCTCGACGGGGTGAGGTTGGTGATACGCTGCGGCACACGGGCCCCCGAGCCCCGTCCTCATGGCAGCCGCGCGCACGTCCCCCGCTGGTGATCTCCAGCAGCGTCAGCTCACCGTCGAGCATGCCGCCCTGCGTGCGCTGATTGCCGCCACCAGCATCGACGAGGCAGCACCGAAGATCCTCGAGGTCATCTGCCTCGCCCTTGAGTGGGCCCACGGCGCGCTCTGGACCGTGGATCGCGGCGCCGGCGTGCTGCGCTGCGCGAGGATCTGGACGCCGCCTGCGGTCTCGTTTCCGGAGTTCGGCGCGGCCAGCCTGGCGGCGACGTTCCACAAGGGCGTCGGCCTCCCCGGGCGCGTGTGGGAGACGGCGCAGCCGGCGTGGATTCGGGAGGTGGCGGCGGATGCCAACTTCCCGCGCGGTGCGGTGGCCTCGCGCGAGGGACTGCACTCGGCCTTCGGGTTCCCGGTCATGCTGCGCGGCGACGTCGTCGGCGTGATGGAGTTCTTCAGCCGGGAGGTCCGGGACGCGGACCCGGATCTCCTGTCCACCTTCACGGCCGTCGGCAGCCAGATCGGGATGTTCCTCGACCGCGGCCGCGCCCAGGACGAGCTCAACCGGTTCTTCATGCTCTCGCAGGACCTGCTGTGCGTCGCCGGGCTGGACGGTCGGTTCACGCGCGTCAACCCCGCCTGGCACCAGCAGCTCGGCTACTCCGAGGAGGAGCTGCTCTCGCGCCCCTTCATCGACCTCGTGCACCCGGACGATCGGGAGGCGACGGCCGGTGCGATGCAGCAGCTTGCCGAAGGCCGTTCGGTCGTCTACTTCGAGAACCGCTACCGCCACAAGGACGGGACGATCCGCTGGCTGCTGTGGGCGGCCACGCCCCTCCCGGCCGAGCAGGTCGTCTACGCTGCCGCCCGCGACATCACCGAGCGCAAGGCGGCCGAGCAGACGATGGCGGACCTGGTCCACGAGCTCGAGGTGGCCAAGCGCCGCGCCGAGGAAGGTGCGCAGACGAAGAGCGCCTTCCTGGCCAACATGAGCCACGAGATCCGCACGCCGCTCAATGCCATCCTGGGCATGACGGCGCTCGCCCTGCAGACGCGCCTCACCGCCGAGCAGCAGGATTACCTGTCCACGGTCAAGGCCTCCTCCGAGTCCCTCCTCGACATCGTCAACGACGTGCTGGACTTCTCGAAGATCGAGGCCCGGCGCCTGGACCTGGAGCACCAGGAGTTCTCGCCCCGCGAGACCATCGAGGATGCGACGCGCCTGCTCGCGCTGCGCGCGTCGGAGAAGGGTATCGAGATCGCCTGCGAGGTGGCGCCGGACGTCCCCGACGTGCTGGTCGGCGATGCGGGCCGCACGCGCCAGGTCCTGCTGAACGTGCTCGGCAACGCGGTGAAGTTCACGACCGTGGGCGAGGTGGTGCTGCGCGTGTCCGTGCAGCACGCGGGAGCGGAGAAGGTGCGGCTGCGCTTCGACGTCCGCGACACGGGCATCGGCATCCCGCCGGAGAAGCTGCCGCACGTGTTCGAGGAGTTCACGCAGGCGGACAGCTCGACGACCCGGCGGTACGGGGGGACGGGTCTCGGCCTGGCCATCGCCCGCCGGCTGGTGGAGTTGATGGGCGGGCGCATCTGGGCCGAGAGCGAGGAGGGCCGCGGCAGCACGTTCCGGTTCACGGCGACGTTCGCGCGAGCCCGGGCCGACGCGGCTCCGGCGCTCAGGATGGAACCGGCCGCTCTCGAGGGCCTGCGCGTGCTCGTGGTGGACGACAACCAGACGAACCGCCGCATCCTGGAGCAGATGCTCGGCAACTGGCGCATGGTGGCGGTGACGGCCGCCAGCGCCTCGTCGGCGATGACGGCCCTCCGGCAGGCGGCCACCGGCGGCACGCGCTTCGACGTCGTCATCACCGACGGCCAGATGCCGGATGTGGACGGCTTCGAGCTGGTCCGCCAGATCCGCAGGGATCGGCGCCTCAAGCAGACGCCTGTCGTGATGCTGACGTCCATGGGCCGCGCGGAGGACACGGCACGCTGCCGCCGCATGGGCCTCGAGGCGTTCCTCACCAAGCCGGTCAAGCAGTCCGATCTCCTGGACGCGCTCGTCGGCATCTTCGGGATCGCGACACGCCGTCCGCGCTCGTCCGACACGCCGCGAAGCCGGCCGCGCGTCGCACGCACCCTGCGGATCCTCGTGGCGGAGGACAACCGGGTCAACCAGAAGCTGGTGACGACGCTCCTGTCGAAGCGTGGCCACACGGTCGCTGCGGTCGGGGACGGCCGTGCCGCCGTGGCTGCCGTGGAGTCGGCGGCCGAGCCGTTCGACGTCGTGGTGATGGACGTGCAGATGCCGAAGATGAGCGGCTTCGAAGCGTCGGAGGCCATCCGCCTGCGTGAGGAGGTCACCGGCCGGCACCTCCCCATCGTCGCGCTGACGGCGCACGCCATGCAGGGCGATCGCGAGCGGTGCCTGGCGTCCGGCATGGACGGCTACCTGACGAAGCCGATCGACGTGGATCAGCTCGTCGCCACGATCGAGGAGTTTGCGGAGAGCGGGCGCGTGGAGGCCGAGGCGCCGGCGCCCTCCCCCGTGGCCGACGTGCTCTTCGACGAGGAGGCCGCGCTTGCCTGCACGGGCGGGGACCGCCAGCTGCTCCGGGAGATCGTCGCACTCTTCCGCAAGGACCGGGCCGCGTCGCTGAAGCGCATCGACACGGCCATTGCGAAGGGCGACGGCGAGCAGCTCCGCCTGGCGGCGCACGCGCTCAAGGGCAGCCTCGCGACGGTGGGTGCGACAGCGGCGCGCCAGACGGCCGCCGAACTGGAGCAGATGGGCCGTGCCGCCATCCTGGCCGGCGCCGCCGAACTGGCCGCGCGTCTCCGCGATCGGCTCGTCCGGCTCGACGAGGCGTTTGCCGCGGCGGGGCTGATTCGATCGCCCGCCCGGCGCGCGAAGCCGGCAACGAGCGGGCCCGCATCGGCATCCACCTCGCGGAGGCGTTCATGAGCCCGACACGCGCGCCCCGGATCCTGGTCATCGACGACGACCGCGCGACGCGCCATGTGCTCCGGCGCGTGCTGACCGATGCCGGCCATACGGTCGACGAGGCCAGGGACGGCATGGAAGCGCTCCAGATGCTGCGGCGGCGGCGCTTCGATCTGCTGCTGCTCGACATCTGGATGCCGCGCATGAACGGCCTGGACCTCCTCGCGGCGCTCCGCACGCGCAAGCGGCGTCCCCGCGTGATTGTCATGACCTCCGACGATGCGCCGGAGACGCTGTTGAGGGCGGTGCGGGGACAGGCGCTGCGGTATGTGCACAAGCCCGTGGCGGCGCCGGCTCTCCTCGAGGTGGTGCGCGAGGCGCTCGCCGTGCCGGAAGTCCTGCCAATCGAGGTGGTCTCGGCGCGCCCGGAGTGGGTCGAGATGGTCGTCCCCTGCACGCGCGAGGCCGCGGACCGGATTCAGGCGGTCACCGCGGAGCTCGATGCCAGCCTGGCGCCCGAGCTGCGCGAGTCCATCGCCTACGCGTTTCGCGAGCTGCTCCTGAACGCGATCGAGTGGGGCGGACGGCTGGATCCGGATCGGACCGTCCGCATCTCCTGCCTGCGCACGCGCCGCATGCTCCTCTATCGGATTGCCGATCCCGGGAACGGCTTCGACATCGAGAACCTGCCGCACTCGGCCATCGGCCAGTCGCCGGATGATCCCATCGCGCACATGCAGGTCAGGGAAGCGCAGGGGATTCGCCCGGGAGGCTTCGGCCTGCTCACGGTCCGGGCCACCGTGGACGAGCTCATCTACAACGAGCAGCGCAACGAAGTGGTGTTCGTGAAGTATCTCGACGAGCCTGCCGTCCGTGCGCCCGAGGAGGGCAAGGCCGAGCGCCCGCCGAAATGAAACGAGGGGAGCGCACGAAGCGGGTGCTTCGCGCGTCTCCCCTCGCGTGGGTGTCAGCGGCGGATGGTCCGCAGGCTCAGTACGGCGGCCGCGCGAGCCAGCTCTGGCCCGTGTCCCCGATGGGGGCGCCCGGCGGCGCGGGCGAGGCCGGCATGGCCCGCACGCCTTCCGCCGCGGGCCGCTCGAGGAACCGCTTGATGTCGGCGGCGAGCAGCGTGTGCTGCGCGACATCCGCCTCGGTCTTGGTCCCGTTCTCGCGAATCCGTGCCGCGAGGTTCTGCAGCTTGAAGGACGTCAGCGCACGGACCTGGCTGTTCGACGCCGACGCGGCCAGCCAGGCGAGGCGCTCCACGAGCACGCGCTCCTCCGCACGCCGGACCTCCGCCTCGTAGGGCGACGCGGTGGCCGCGCCGAACGTGGCTGTCGTCAGCGCATCGATCACCTCACCGAGCCCCGGCAGCGTCGGGTCCACGGCGTGCTGCGCCACCATGCGGGCGGCGCGGTCCGACTGGAGGACGAACCCGATCGTCACGTCGGCCGCGATGGCGCCCGGGTTGATCGGATCGAAGGCTTCTCCCGTCGTGCGGGGGAAGAGCTCCCGATGGAACCCGTAGCCCGGCGGGCGCGGCGGAATCGCATCCAGGATCTTCTTCGGGATCGTGAGCTCGGACGGCTTCAGCGTGGCGGCGAGCGCCTCGATCGCCTTCTTCTGGTTCTCGGCCGACTCCCACTTGACGGGCGCCCGCCCGTCCCCGCGCATGGCGTAGACGAAGTCCTGGCCGCCGATCATCGACGCGGTGCTCTCGACGACGTAGCGGTGGAACATGTAGATCGGGACCAGGGGCTCCTCGATGGTGGCCATCGGCGCGCCGGTGCGGATGGTCGTCTCACCGATCCGATCCAGGGCCGCCCGGCGGATCCGCATCAGCCGGTTCAGCTCATCCGCCTGGTTGGCGCCGTTCGTCCACTGGTCCGCGCGCGGGTGGATGTCCGTGTCCTGGTTGGTGAAGTAGCGGAGGTCCGCCGCCCACGCGTCGTTCAGGATGCGGGCGAGCGTGTCCGCGCCGTCCGACCCCTTCGGGAACTCGCGGTAGCCCCAGTTGATGGCGACCTTGTCCCACTCGCCGATGTGGTCCGCGTACGCCCTGGACAGGTCGACGGTGCCGTTGGCCTGGAGCTCACCCTGCGGGTGCGGGTAGTCCATGACCGAGATCCAGCCCTTGCCGCTGTCGTAGTAGTTGTGGCCGAGGCCGAGTGTGTGGCCCACCTCGTGTGCGGAGAGCTGGCGGATGCGCTGGAGCGCGGCCTCGTAGAGCACGGTCGGCTTCTCGCTCCCGTCGGCATACGGCGAGAGCAGGCCCTCGAAGATCATGTAGTCCTGCCGGTCGCGGAGCGAGCCGAGCGTGACGGTGGCCTTGATGATTTCCCCCGTGCGCGGATCGGTAATCGAGCCGCCCGAGCTCCACCCGCGCGTGGAGCGATGGACCCAGTTGATCATGTTGTAGCGGATGTCCATCGGATCGGCGCCGTCCGGGAGGATGTCCACCTTGAACGCGTTGGTGAAGCCCGCCGCCTGGAACGCCGCATCCCACCAGCGGGCGCCGTCGAGCAGCGCCTGCTTGACGTCCTCCGGCGCGCCGGAGTCCACCCAGTACTGAATCGGCTTGATGGGATCGCTCATCGCGGCCGAGGGATCCTTCTTCTGCAGGCGGTGCCGGCGGATCCAGCGGGTGACGATGGGCTCGCCGATGGGGACGCTGTAGTCCACGAAGTTGAGGCCGCCGTAGCCGGCGCGCGGGTCGTCCGTGCGCGGCTGGTAGTTGTCGTCCGGCAGCTGCACGAACGAGACGTGCTGGCGCAGGGTCACCGAGTCCGCCGTCGGCGTCACGCTGGCGACGCTTCCCGAGAAGAGGCCGCCGCCGAAGCCGCCGCCACCCCCGCCGCCGCCGGGCTGCGACCCAATCGGCGTCGGGCCCTGCGTCGGGCCGAGACCGCCCCCGCCGCCGCCCGCGGGCTCGCTGACGAACGTCAGCGTGAAGTCGATCTCGGTGTTCTGCGGGAAGTTCCTGGTGTTGGGGAGGTAGAACGCGCTCCGCGTGCGGTCGACGCGGTAGGTGCCCGGACGGAGCGACCGCGCGGCGTTGCTCTGATCGCGGAGCAGGAAGTCCGTGGCATCCACCAGCACGCGGCCGTCGGTTTCGGCGGCCACGGCAAAGCCCCACAGGATGGATCGCGCGAACGAGTCCTCCACGGACTTGCGCTCCAGCGCGTTCTCGCTGCTCGAGCGGAACGACTGGTTCGGCTGCACGAGCAGGACGCGCGGGCCCACGCGTTCGAAGCGGACCAGCCGCCCGCCGCCGCTCCGGCCGCGATCGAGGCCGATGTCATTGGACCCGAGGCCCGCGGACAGGCCGTTGGTGAACAGGAAATCCGTGTCGAACCGGGGAACCTCGATGAACAGGGAGCCCGTTCGCTCCTCCCAGTAGATCGGGAAGTAGCCGTCCATCTTCGTCATGCCGTCGGTTCGCTCGGCAATCGGCGGGATTGCCGCCGGACGGGCCGCCTGCTGCGCCAGGGCAGCGGGCGCCGTCAGCAGCATCGTGCCGACCAGGAGCACACAGTATCTGAGCATCATCATCCTCATCATCCTCGCGCGGGGGATTCTACCGCGGCGGCCCCCGGACGTCCGTCATCGGACGTCACCGCGCAGCGCGCCGGTCAGAAGTGTATCCTGTGGGCTCTGGGCTCTGGGCTTTCGGCCCCACCGTGTCCGACACCATCTTCAAGATCGTCCCCCGCGCCCTCTGGCCCGCGCCGGAGTCGGGCATCCGCTTCCGCGGGTCGCCTGTCGACCTTGCCGACGGGTACATTCACTTCTCGACGGAGCAGCAGGTGCGGGAGACGGCGGCGAGGCACTTCGCGGGGCAGGCGGATCTGCTCATCGTGGCCGTCGAGACCGCGCGCCTCGGGGCGGCGCTCCGGTGGGAGCCATCGCGCGGCGGCGATCTGTTTCCGCACCTCTTCGCGGACCTGCCGGTGGAGGCGGTGCGCTGGGTGGCCCCGCTGCCGCTCGGCGCGGACGGCGTGCACCGGTTTCCCGATCTGGGGCGTCCGTAGCGCTCACGCCAACTGGTCCGCGCCGCGCGCGCGAAGTGGACCTGTTCTGCGGTGGCGGCGGGCGGTAGGCTCGAACGTGAAGGAGCCATACCGATGACCGAACGCATCCACTACGAGAAGGTCGGCCGTGCCTACGAGCCCATGCTCGGGCTGGAGCGCTACCTGACCGCCTGCAGCGTCGAGACACCCCTGCTTCACCTGATCAAGCTGCGCGCGTCGCAGATCAACGGCTGCGCCTACTGCATCGACATGCACTGGAAGGATCTCCGCGCGGCCGGCGAGAACGAGCAGCGCCTCTACTCGCTGGCCGCGTGGCGGGAGTGCCCGTACTACACCGACCGCGAGCGCGCGGCCCTGGCCTGGACGGACGCCGTCACGCTCGTGGCGAGCGGACAGGTCCCGGATGCCGTCTATGCGGAGGTGCAGCCCCACTTCAGCGAGGCGCAGCTGGCCGACCTGACGCTCGCCATCGCGACCATCAACGCGTGGAACCGCCTCGCGATTGCCGGGCGCGCGACGCCGGGCACCTATCAGCCGTCCGCCCCGGCGGCCTCGGCGCCGTGAGCCTCCGGTCCCGGCCGGCGCCGGCGGGCGTATCGGTGCGTCCACTGCAGCCCTCGGATCGTGAGCGGTGGATGCCGCTGTGGAAGGGGTACCAGGTCTTCTACGAAGTGGACCTGTCCGACGAGGTCACGGACACGACCTGGCGCCGCTTCCACGATCCGGCGGAGCCGATGTTCGCCCTTGGTGCGTTCATCGAACCGGCAGGCGGGAGCGGGCAGGCGGTGGACGAGCTGGTGGGCATCGCGCACTACCTCTTCCACCGGACCTGCTGGTCCGTGGAGTCCAACTGCTACCTCCAGGATCTCTTCACGGTCTCCGGGCTGCGGGGCCGGGGCATCGGCGCCGCGCTCATCGAGGCCGTGACCGCATCCGCGCGGGCGGCCGGCGTTCACCGCGTCCACTGGCTGACGCACGAGACGAACGCGACAGCCCGGCGGCTGTACGACGGCGTCGCGGAACGTACAGGGTTCATCCAGTATCAGGCGCGCCCGTGACGCGGGCGGGATAAGATCACGCGCGTGGGCGCGTCCTGCTGACGAGGGTGTCGGCCGGCGGCGCGGCCGACGCACAAGAGAGGGTACATGCTCAAGGAATTCCGAGAGTTTATCGCCCGGGGGAACGTCCTGGACCTGGCCGTCGCCGTCGTGATCGGGGCCGCGTTCGGACAGATCGTCAATTCGCTGGTCGAAGGCGTGCTGATGCCGCCCATCGGCCTCCTGCTCGGCAGCGTGGACTTCTCGAGCCTCTTCCTGGTCCTGGATTCCACGGCCGGCACGCCCGCCTCGCTGACCGAAGCAAAGGCCCTCGGCGTGCCCGTCATCGCCTACGGGCAGTTCATCAACGACGTCGTCAACTTCCTGATCGTGGCGTTTGCGATCTTCGTGGTCGTCAAGCAGGCCAATCGCTTCAAGGCGCCGCCGCCGGCCCCGAGCACGCGCGAGTGCCCGCGCTGCCTGACCGCGATCCCGCTCGCCGCCACGCGGTGCGCGGCCTGCTGCGCGGATCTCTAGAGGAGGGAAGGGCGACCCTGAAGGGTCGCCCCTACAACAGCGATACGGTGGAGGCGCCCTTCAGGGTGCCCCTCAACAGCGGTACCGTAGAGGCGGCCCTTCAGGGCCGCCTGTCAGGGTCGCCTGTCGAGTCGCCCGTCACCGCGGTCGCCTGTCTGTCACGGCAGGCGGAGAACCTGGCCCGGCTTGATCTTGTCCGGGTCCGTGAGCTGGTCCTTGTTCTCGTTGAAGATCTTCATGTAGTCGTTGGCGTTGCCCAGGTGTTCCTTGGCAATCTTGCTGAGCGTGTCGCCCGCCTGGACGGTGTAGGTCTTCGCGGCCGGCGCGGCGCCGGCCGGCGGGCCGGTGACCGTGATATCCGCGACGATGTCATTGCGCCAGTCGGAGACGGTCTTGATGGCGTCCCAGATCTCGTTCTTCAGCGCCTCGGTGGCCACGGTGCCCTTCCAGTAGAGCTTGCCGTCGCGCTCCTCGGCGCCGCCGTGGAACTTGCCCTTGGCCGTCGCGATCGCGTGTGCGTACTTGTCTCTCAGTCCCATGTATCTACCCCCCTGGCCTGTTGTGCATGGCGATGGTGATGCCCGGCGGCCTGACGGCTCGGGCGATCCGCGTGCTACTCGTCGAGCACGAACGTCACCATCATGTTCACCTGGTACTCCGTGATCTTCCCGTCCGCGCAGCGCACGTGCTGTTCCTTCACCCAGGCGCCCTGGATATGGCGCAGCGTCTTGCTCGCGCGGTTCAGCCCCTGCTGAATCGCATCCTCGAACCCCTTGGTCGAGGTCGCACTGATCTCGGACACCTTGGCAACGGACATCCCAGCCTCCTCTGCGCGCATGGCGCAAACCCGGCCGTCGTACAGAACCGGCCACTGGCCACTTTACTTCACTCGCGCGATGGCGGCACGGGCCCCGGGACGGGCAAGCTCGTCCGCGAGACCGCGCCTGGCGCCATCACCGCGGCTGTCGCTGGAGATGCCGCAGATAGCGGAGCAGGCCGACGTTGAGGATCAGGCACAGCAGGCTCGCGAACGCCGCCGGCCAGATGACCGACTCATCCCCGCCGAGATACGCGTTCATCGTCGCGGTGAGCAGCCAGAGCTGCAGGACCACGATGATGAGGACGAAGGCGAGCATCGCGTAGACGATGGTCGTGCGCTGCTCGCGGCTGAACCGGGGGCGGGTCGCCATGTCAGGTGGTCCGGAGCTCGACGCCCGTCGCGTAGATATCCCGGCCGCGGATTTCGAGCGTGATGCGCGGCAGGGGCCGCGTGGGCGGGCCGGCGATGGCCCGGCCGCTGCGGATGTCGAAATACCCTTCGTGGCAGGGGCAGTGGAAGACGCCGTCCTCGGGCCTGGGAATGACCGCGCACGACAGGTGCGTGCACTTCTGGCTGTAGGCGACGACCTCGTCCGCCGCGAGGCGCACGACGACGCTGATGTCGTGCGCCTCGGGATAGGCGAACACCAGCGTGCCGCCAATCGCGATGTCGTCCAGCGACGCGATGCGCCGGATCTCGGGCTGCCCGCGGCGCCGGCGCAGCCAGTTCTGGCCCGCAATCCAGAACTGCCCGACGGTGAACGCGCCGCTCGTGAGCACCATGAACTTCATGAAGTCTCGGCGCTCGACGTACTGATCCTGCGGCCAGTCGATTGGGAAGTCCTGCCGCCAGGCCGGCTGCGCATCCGGCGCCGAGAAGTCCGGCGGGATGGAGATGGTCTCGCGCACGCGCCGGCTGGCCAGGCTCTCCGCCGGATGCCGTGGCGCGCCGGCGTGTCCCGGACGGTCGACCGCGGGATCGGGCGGTGGAAGGGGTCGGGTGATCTCGTCCACGGCTAGATCTCCACGTCGGCGAACGGATCCGCCTCCGGCGCGGGCCCGGACGCCGGCGCGGATGCGGAGGGCACAAGGGTCAGGGACACGGCGCGGCTGCGAGGCTGCTCGTCCATGGCGGAGGTGACGTCCAGATAGGGGACGGGCTGTGTCAGCCCGCGCGGCGCCATCACGAAGACGCCGGTCGTGATGGTCTGGCGGCCGAACTGGAACTGGTTGATTGGTGTCGACATCGGCCGGATCCGATCGATCTCCTCGCGCGTGCCGTAGAAGAGCGCCTGGCTCGGGCACACGGTGGCGCACATCGGCTTCTTGCCGACGCTGGTCCGGTCGTAGCACATGTCGCACTTCATCATGATCCGGCGTTCGATGTAGACCTCCGGGACGCCGAAGGGGCAGGCCGACACGCAGTTGCCGCACGCGATGCAGCGCGGCTTGCGCGCCGACTGCACGACCCCGTCCTCGGTGCGCTTGATGGCATCGGCGGGGCAGACCTCCGCGCACGTGGGCTGATCGCAGTGCATGCAGATGACCGGCACGGTCTGCACGCTGCTCGCCCGGTCGACGTACTCCAGGTGGATCATCGAGTCGCCGCGGTGCGTGTCGCACTCCGTGCACGCCTGCACGCACGACTGGCAGCCGATGCAGCGGTTGGGGTCGACGAAGAAATGCAGGTCGTCAGGCTTGGCCATGGGATGACAGCTTCCGTGGGACGCTACTGCTGGGCCTCGAGCCGTGAGGCGTACGCCGGCGGCCCGTCGGCCTTGCGGATACGGCACCCGCAGACCTTGTACTGGGGAATCCGGCTGATCGGGTCCTGCGCCGACACGGTCAGCTGGTTCGCGCTCTTCGGCCCCGCCCAGTGATACGGGATGAAGATCGTGTCCGGCCGGATGGTGGTGACGACCTGCGCGCGCAGGGTCATCGCGCCGCGCGGCGTCTCCGCCGTGACCCAGTCGTTGTCCGTGATGCCATGCTTCGCGGCCAGCCGCGGGTGCATCTCGATGCGGGGCTCGGGGTACTGCTTGACCAGCGGCCCGATGCGCCGCGTCTGCGTCCCCGACAGGAACTGGCTGACCACGCGGCCCGTCGTCAGGTACACCGGGTACTCCTCGCTCGCATCGTCCACCGGCGTGCGGTAGTCGGCGACGTTGAAGCGGGCGCGGCCGTCGGGGAAGTAGAAGGGGCCGCTGCCCCGGGCGACCGGGTTGTAGCTGTCCGGTTCGAACAGGCGCGGCGTACCGGCATGGTCCGGCGTGGGATCGCCCGTCCGCGGATCGTGGCTGTAGCAGGGCCAGAAGACCCCCATCTGCCGTTCGACCTTGTCCCAGGTGACGCCCGAGTAGTCCGCGACGCCGCCCTGGCTGGCCCGCCGCAGCTCCTCGAAGATCTCCCGGGTGCTGGCGAACGTGAAGCCGTGCGGCCGGTCGAGCGCCTGTGCGATGTCCTGGATGATGCGCCAGTCCTCCCGCGCGTCGCCGGGGCAGTCCACGGCCTTGTTGACCTTGATGATGCGCCCCTCCACCTGCGTCACCGTGCCCTCGTCCTCCTCGTGCAGGCTGCCCGGCAGGATGATGTCCGCATGGCGCGCGGTGTCGTTGAGGAAGAAGTCGATGGCGGTGTAGTGCTCGAGCTTCTCGAGCGCCCGCGTGACGAACGCGTTGTCCGGGAGCGAAACCTTCGGGTTGAAGCAGATCGAGATCAGCGCCTTGATCTCGCCGGCGTCGATCTTGCGGAACATCTCGTAGGCGTCGACGCCGGGGCCGGGAATGTCCCGCTCCTCGATGCCCCAGACGCCGGCCATGTGCTGCCGGTGCTCCGGGTTGCTGATGTCGCGCAGCCCGGGCAGCTGATCGCACTTCTGCCCGTGCTCACGGCCGCCCTGGCCGTTCGCCTGTCCGACGATGGTGCCGTAGCCGCTGTGCGGCCGGCCGATGCGCCCCGAGGCGAGGACGAGGTTGATGGTGCCGAGCGCGTTCTGCACGCCGTTCGAGTGGTGTTCGATCCCGCGCGCGTGCAGAAAGAAGCTGCTCCGGGCCGTGCCCCACCACTCGGCGGCCTGCATCAGCGCGCGTTCCGGCACGCCCGTCACCTCCGCCGTGCGGGGGAGCGTCCACTGGCGGCAGTACTCCGCCACCTGATCGAACCCCGTCGTCCGGGATTCGATGAACGCGTGGTCGATCCAGTCGCGCTCGATCATGATCTGCAGGACGCCGGCAAAGAGCGCCGCGTCCCGTCCGGGCTTGACCGGCAGGTAGAGGTCGCACGTGCGGGCGATGGGCGTGATGCGGGGGTCCTGGATGACGATCCGCGCACCCTGCTCCCGCGCCTGCCACAGGTAGTTGGTGGTGATCGGGGCGCACTCCGCGACGTTGGAGCCCGCCACCCAGATGATCTCCGTGCCGATCATGTCCGCCCACGGGCTGGTGACGCGATCGATGCCGAACGCCTTCTTGTTGGCGGCGCCCGCGCTGACCATGCACAGCCGGCCGTTGTAGTCGATGAACGGCGTCTTGAGGCACACGCGCGCGAACTTGCCGAGCAGGTACGTCTTCTCCGTGGTCAGGCTCGCGCCGCTCAGGACGCCGATGGCGCCGGGCCCGTGCGCGGCCTGCAGGCGCGCAATCTCGCCGGCCACGCGCCTGACGGCATCCGCGTAGGGGAGCGGACTGAACCCGGCCGTCGCCGACGGATCCCGCTGGAACGCCGTGACCAGGCGGTCGGGATGCGATCCCTGCAGGTAGCGCTTGACGCCCTTCGGGCAGAGCATGCCGCGGTTGAACGGGAACTCCTCCCACGGCTCGAAGCCGATGACCTGGTTGTCGCGCACCTTCAACTGGATGCCGCACTGCTGTCCGCAGAAGCAGCAGTGCGTCTTCACGAGCCGATCGGGTTCGGCACTCGTGGACAGCCGGACCCCGGCCATCGTCGAGAGGTGCGGCCCGAACTGCTCGATGATCTGCTCTTCCGCTACCGGTATCGTCGCCACGTGACTGTCACCCTGCCTGTTGCTGGTGGGATGGCGCGGCGCCGCCGGCCGGGCGGGCACCGAGCGCCGTCCGCCACAGCGCGCCCTGCGCCAGGCCGAACAGCGCCCGGCGGCATGCCGGGCACACCTGCTGGTAGTGCGCGCCGCCGTCCATCTCGTACGAGAAGCCGAGCTCCTGCTGCACGGTCGTGAGGTCCTCGGCCATCAGCCGCGACATGTACGGCCGGGCGCACCGCAGGCACTGGACCTGCTCGCCGCGCGCGCCCGCATCCTTGTAGAAGCCCACGCCGAGCTGCGCCGGGCGCTGGAACACGTGGAACAGCTTGCCGAACGGCAGCCACACCAGCGTGACGATGACCGTCGCGGCGTGCAGGATGGCCAGGAAGTCGTACGCGTAGCCGCGCATCCAGGTGTAGCTCGCCGAGAGCATCAGTCCCGTGACGCTGATCGCGAAGAGCAGCAGCAGCGGCAGCAGGTCCTGGCCGAACTGCTGCGTCGCCGCCGCGCCGTGATCGATCATGCGGCGCCGGAAGGCGAGCATCACGCCCCCGATGACCAGGAACGAGGACCAGACCAGCCCGTGGAAGATCAGGAACGCGAGCGCGGACTCGACAGGGAAGTCCTGGACGGCCACGCCGAAGATGAACGTCCGGTACATCTCCAGGTTGCCCGGTACGGTCTCGAAGTGTACCCATCCCCAGACGAGCGGGAAGGTGATGGCGGCCGCCAGCACGCAGCCCCACATGATCAGCCAGTGGGCAAGCCCGCGGAGCCGGCCGCGCCGGAAGATGTAGTTGTTGCCGGCAAACTCGAAGAGCGCGCGGCGGCCGAGCGCCGCGACGTTGGTCCCGATCGCCCGGCGGGACAGGAACACCTGCCAGCCGCGCCGCCAGTACATGCGCGTCGGCGGACGGTTCAGCCACATCGTGTAGCGATAGGTGATCCCGAACGCCGCGAAGAGCGTCGCGAACGTATACCCCACGAGCGCGGCATCGAAGTGATCCAGGTTGCGCGATCCGACGACGATGGCGGCGGCGAGGAGCAGCGTCCAGAGGGTGGCGAGGGCGGCGGCGCGCACGCGCTCCAGCGTGCGGCGGGCCTCCGCCGACAGGCCGCGTGTCCAGGCCACGTCCGCGGGCCTGAAGGCCCGCTGGTTGGCGGCCCGGAGCACGAGCGCCGTGGCCGAGAGGAGCACGAAGCCGGGCCAGAGGGCGCCGGTCGTGTCGTGGAAGAAGCCGAGCAGCAGCGGCGGGAAGAAGCCGCCGAGGCCGCCGAGCGCGCCGACCAGCCCGGTGACCGTGCCTGTTTCCCTGGGGAAGTGCTCCGGCACCAGCTTGAACACGGCGCCGTTGCCGAGGCCCATGAGGATGGCGCAGGCGAGCGCCCCGACCGTGAACGGCACCATCGAGGGCCAGGCGAGCAGCAGCGAGAACATCGCGATGCCGCCGAAGACCCAGGACAGGACCTGCGCCCCGCCAATCCGGTCCGCGAGCCAGCCGCCGACCGGCCGTACCAGCGTCGCGAGCACGACGAACCCGGCGGCCCGGAACCCGGCGTCCGCGGCGCTCAACCCGAACTGCGAGCGGAGCAGGGTGGGCAGATAGATCGAGAAGGCGACAAAGCCCCCGAAGGTGAGGAAGTAGAACGCGCCGAGCAGCCACGCGAGGGGCGCACGGCGCAGGAGGCCGATCATCTCGCCGTAGCCGGCCGGCCGGACGACGTCCGGCGGATTGCGCGCGAGCCAGACGTAGAGCATCGTCCAGGCCAGGAGGATGAGGCCCACGCCCTGGAACACGCGCGGCCAGCCCAGCGCGGCCGCCACCACAGGGCCGCCGAAGACGGCCATCGACTGGCCCAGCGTGCCCAGCCCGTAGATGCCGAGCGCCGCGCCCTGGGACGCGCTCGGCGTCCAACGCGAGACGAACGCCGCGCCGATCGAGAACGAGGCGCCGGCCAGGCCGAGGAAGAAGGCGGCGGCGATGAGCGTGGCGTAGCTGGTCGTGTACGGCACCAGCCAGGCGGCGAGCGCCGAGAGGAGCATCAGCACCGCGAAGACGGCACGCCCGCCGTAGCGGTCCGTCAGGATGCCCATGGGCAGGCGCGCGAGCGAGCCGAGCAGGACCGGCACCGCGACGAGCAGCGCCGTCTGGGACGCGGTGAGCGCGTAGAGGTCCGCGAAGATCGGCGCCAGGCCGCCGACCAGTCCCCACGCGGCAAACGACAGCGTGAAGGAGATCGTGGCGAGCGCCAGTGCGCGGCGTCGAGCGGAGGTCCCGTCAGTGGTCATGGTGGATGCCGGTGCTCCGTACCGCCCGAAACTGTCGCGTGCCGCCAGTCTGCCTGCGCCGTGCGAGGGCGTCAAGCGCGATGATGAGCGGCGCCGCGCGGCCGCGCGGACGGAAACAGAGGGCTACGACTCCGCGCTGACGCCGAGCCCGATCAGGTGGTGCTGCATCGTCAGGGCAATGCGCGATGCGCGCAGCCGGGCCATCTCGGCGACCTCGCCGTCGAAGAGCTCGTCCACGGTGGCGTGGAAGAGTTCCACCCACCGATCGAACTCGCGCCGGCCGATCGGCGTCTTGAGCGCCAGCGCGTAGTGCACGGCCAGAGGGTTGCCCTTGAAGACCGCGCGGCCGAAGAGCACGGCTTCCCAGAAGTCGTACATCTTCGGCAGGTGCGCCGCCCAGTCCACCTGCGCCACGTCGTTGAAGATGGGGCCGAGGAGACCGTCCTGCTGGACGCGGTCGTAGAAGGTGTCCACCAGGCGCACGATGTCCTCGCGCGCGGTGATGTCGGCTGCTGGCGCAATCATGTTCGCCCTCCGTGCGGGAGTCCACGCCTGGATGCAGCGGCCAGGTTCCCGGCCGGCGGTCCGCCCAGGGACGAGAGCGCGATGACGCTCCGCATCCACTGCGGCTGCGCCACGAGATCGGCGAGCGTGTAGCCGTCGAGCACCGCGAAGAACGCGTCGAACGCCTCGCCGAGCGCCCGCTTGAGGCCGCAGGCCGGGGACAGCGGACAGGTGTTGAGCGCCGGGTCGAAGCACTCGACCAGGGCCAGGTTGCCCTCCGTGAGGCGGACCACCTCGCCGAGACGGATGGCCTCCGCCGGGCGTGCGAGGCGGAAGCCGCCGCTCCGGCCGCGCGTCGTCTCGAGGTAGCCGAGGTGCTGCAGTTCGTTGACCACCTTCACCACGTGGTGACGCGAGATGCCGAACGCACTCGCGACCTGCCCCGACGTGCCGCGCCCCTCGGGGTGGGCGGCCGTGTGGATCAGCACCCGTAGCGCGTAGTCGGAGAAGAAGGTAAGTTGCATTCAGAATGCAACTTTACCGCTCCGTGGAGCCGGACGCAAGGACCGGCGGCCCCGCCCGCGTCCCGGGGGTGTATCGTGGAATCTCGCACAGGCGGCCTGACGCCTCACGTGCCTTTCCGGAGGATTCCCGCATGGCTGAGGCCAGGGCCACTCGTACCCCGTCACGGCGGGCCGCCAGGCGGCCGCTCACCCGGGACGAAGCGCTCGTCGCGCTCTTCATCGGCACCATGAACGCCAACGACCACGTCTCCGCGGCGGAGGGCGCCCGCGCGCACCACCTGATCTGGTCCACGCATCAATTCCGCCGCCGTTCCGGTGACGTCGTCGGCCGCCTGATCGACCGGATGCGCACGCGCCTCGAGGAGGAAGGGGCCGAGGCGGTGGTCCACGAGGCCGCCCGGGCCATTCCGGCGGCGCTGCGCCCGTCGGCGTTCGCGCTCGTGACCGATCTGCTGCTCGCGGACGGCACGATCGACCGGAAGGAGCGCCGGTTCCTGGACCGCGCCGGCGCGGACCTGAGCCTGAAGCCGGAGGCCATCGCGCGCATCATCGACGTCGTGCGGATCAAGAACCGCCTCTGAGCAGCGTCCGCCGCCTACGCGCGCGTCGCGCGGAAGCGGAAGGCGTGCTGACCGACGTCGATGTCCACGTCCGTGAAGCCCGCAGCCTCGAGCCGCGGCGCCAAGCCGCGGGGATCGACGAGGACCATCGTGTCGAAGACGTGGAGCAGGCGGAGCAGCGGCCTGGGCAGGCTGTCCGTGCCGGCGAAGATTCCACCGGGACGCAGCACCCGGGCGACCTCGGCGAGGAGGCGATCCTGGAGGGCCGCCGACGGCACGTGGTGGAGCATCGTGAAGCTGAGGGCGCTGTCGAACGACGCATCCGGCAAAGACATCGCCGTCGCGTTCTCGCAGAGCACCGTTACGTTGAGGCCCGTCGTCCGTCTCGCCAGCCGTTCGGCCAGCCCCTTGTCGATTTCGACGCAGGTGAGGTGCCCCGCGCGCGGGGACAGAAGGTCCGTGGTGACGCCGGGCCCGGGCCCAATCTCGAGCGTGCGCCCGCCGAGGTCCACACCCTCGAGCACCCACGGCAGGAGGTGCGTTTCCACCGAAGCCTTCCAGTAGCCCGAGCGGCACAGCCAACGATGCGCGAGGTTCATTGGGGATCCAGAATACCCGGG
>CAZUGF010000049.1:33976-35118 GCA_964619705.1 uncultured Bifidobacteriaceae bacterium | reverse complement strand
GGGGAGGTGCGGGGAAGGTGCCGGCTCACCCCGATTTGGCGGTATGCTCACCACCATGTCCAGGCTTGTCGCGCTGCTCCTGACCCTGCCCCTCGCCGCGGCGGTGCTCGCCCAGGCGCCGGCTGCCCAGGCACCTCCGCAGAACCTCATCCAGCAGGTCCGTGCGGTCATCAACACCGGCGACCTTGCGAAGGCCGAGGCCATGGTGGAGAGCTTCCGCCAGGAGAACGGCACGACGCCCGAGGCGCTGGAAGCGTTCTCGTGGCTCGGCCGCGGTGCGCTGGCGCAGAAGAAGCTCGACCAGGCGGAGCAGTACGCGCTCGACGTCTACGACCTCTGCCTCGAGGCGCTCGAGACCCGCCAGATGGACGACGAGCCGCGGCTGCCCATTGCCATCGGCGCGGCCATGGAAGTCCGCGCCCAGGTGATGGCCGCGCGCGGCAACCGCTCCGAGGCGGTCCTCTTCCTCCGCACGGAAGCCGACACCTACGGGACGACGTCGATCATCCAGCGCATCAACAAGAACATCAACCTGCTCAGCCTCGAGGGCGAGCCGGCCTTCGAACTGGGCGCGCGCGAGTCACTGGCCGGCAGCCCCATCACCCTGGCCGGCCTCAAGGGCAAGCCCGTCATCCTCTACCTGTGGGCCCACTGGTGTCCGGACTGCCGCGCCATGAGCCCCATCCTCGACGAGCTCCGCACCACCTACGCCGCGGAGGGCCTCACCATCGTCGCGCCGACGCAGCGCTACGGGTACGTCGCCAGGCGCGAGCCCGCGTCGCCCGCCGACGAGCTCGCCTACATCCGGACCATCCGCGCGGAGCACTATCCGTGGATGCCGGAGACGGCGGTGCCGGTCAGCACGGAGGTCTTCACCCGCTACGGCGTCTCGACAACCCCGACGCTCGTCTTCATCAACCGCGACGGCCGCGTGCGCCTCTACCACCCGGGCCAGATGACGAAGGAACAGATCGAACCGATCGTGCGGCAACTGGTGGGCAACGAGTAGGAGAACCTCTCCGCACCTCCCCCGCACCTTCCCAGCACCTCCCCAGAACCTCCCCAGAACCTCCCCAGAACCTTCCCAGAACCTTCCCAAGGTGTAGTCTGAGGTCATGGCCCCAGACGATCTCGACCTCAAC
>CAZUGF010000049.1:31379-33876 GCA_964619705.1 uncultured Bifidobacteriaceae bacterium | reverse complement strand
GAACCTTCCCAAGGTGTAGTCTGAGGTCATGGCCCCAGACGATCTCGACCTCAACCGTGGTGACGATGACGTCCTGACCCTGCGCGAAGACGAGGGCTCGCGGCGAAAGTGGATCATTGCCGCGGTCATCGGCCTTGCGCTCGTGCTCGGCGGGCTCGCCCGCTGGTGGACGATGGATCGCTCCGAGCCGGCCCCGGCCGCGGCGGCCGCCGCCGCCGACACGGCGCCGGCCATCCCGGAGGCGCCGCCCGTGATTCTCCCGCCGCTCGAGGAGATGGACGGCTTCCTCCGCGTGCTGCTCGGTACCTTGTCCTCGCGCCCGGAGCTGTCGCGGTGGCTGGCGACGGACAACCTGATCCAGCAGATGGCCATCGCCATCGATCGGATCTCCAAGGGCGGCACCCCCGCCAGCGAGTTGAAAGTACTGGCGCCGTCCGGCGAGTTCGCCCTCTCACGCACGGGACGTACGCGCACGATCGATCCGGCCACGTTCAGGCGGTGGGACGGACTGACCGAGACCATCGCCACGCTCGACGCCGCCGCCATGGCCCGCGCCTACCGGACGATCCAGCCGCGCCTGGACGACGCCTACCGCGCGCTCGGACGCACGGACACGAACGTGGATGCCGCGCTGGCCGTGGCGCTCGACGTGCTCGCGCGGACGCCGGTCCCGGAGGGCCCCATCACGCTCGTGGAGGGCAAGGGCGCGACGTGGCGCTTTGCCGACCCGGCGCTCGAAGGGCTGGATCCGGCGCAGAAGCAGATCGTGCGCATGGGCCCGGAGAACGCGGCGCGCGTGGTGGCCAAGCTCACCGAGATCCGCCAGGCTGTCCTGCAGCCCGAATGACCACGCGCGATCGGACGCGCCTCAATCTCCTGCACACCGGCCGGGACCTGATCGTCGTCAACAAGCCCGCCGGGCTGCTGACCATCCCGTCCGCGCCGGGCCGGCGGGATCACGAGGACTCGCTGCTGCAGCGCGCGCAGGAGTACGCCCGCCACAAGCGCGGGCGCCAGGGCTACGCGGGCGTGCTGCACCGGCTGGACCGCGGGACGTCCGGCGCGCTCGCCATCGCGCTGACGCGCGAGGCCCACGCCGCGGGACGCCTCCTCTTCCGCGCCCATCGATTCACGCGCGTCTACCTGGCCATCGTGGCCGGCGTGCCGCGCGCGGCGGAGGGCACGATCGACGCGCCCATCTCCGCCACCTACCAGGACGGCCGCCGCGCCATCGACACGCGCGACGACGATGCCCTGCCGGCACGGACGCGCTACACGCTCGTCCGCGCCCTCGGCACGGGCGCCGCGCTGCTGGAACTCCACCTCGAGACGGGACGCCAGCACCAGATCCGCATCCACCTGTCGTCGATCGGCCATCCCGTGATCGGCGACCAGGTGTACGGCCGCGCGCAGACGAGCGCCAAACGCTCGGATCGCCCGCTGCTCCACGCCTGGCGCCTCGCCTTCCCGCACCCGCTCACCGATGTCCCGATCAGCGTCGAGGCGCCGATGCCGGGCGACATGGCGGCGGCGATCAGGAGGACTGACGGCAGGCGGCGCTTCGCGCCGTAGGCCTCGCCGCTTCGCGGCTCGGTGGGATAGGTCCCCCTACCGGCGCCAAAGGCGCCGCCTGCCGCAGGCCCACGAACGCACAGCGTTCGCCTCCCCGCGTTGCCCACGCGCCGCAGGCGCGCCTGCCGCAGGCCACGATCAGCAGCATCGCCGGTGCCAGGGTTGCTGCCGCCGGGTCAGACGGCGTGCCGGAGTTCGGCGAGGCTGCGGCGCTGCCGTCCGTCCGGGCCGATGTTCGACGGGTCCAGCCATCGCTCGAAGGCCTCGCGAAGCGCCGGCCACTCCCGGTCGATGCACGCGTACCACGCCGTGTCGCGGTTCCGGCCCTTGACGACCGTCGCCTGACGGAAGACGCCCTCGAAGGTGAACCCCAGGCGCACGGCCGCGCGGCGGGACGGCTCGTTGAGCGCGTCGCACTTCCACTCGTAGCGGCGATAGCCCAACTCGAAGACGTGGCGCATCATCAGGTACATCGCCTCGGTGGCCGCCGGCGTGCGCTGGAGCAGGGGGGAGAAGTGGATGTGGCCCACCTCGATGGCGCCGGAGGCCGGCGCAATTCGCAGGTACGACGCGACGCCCACGGGCCGCCGCTCGCCATCCTGCACGGTGTAGAAGAGCGGGTCCACGCTCGCCCCCGCATCAGCCACCCAGCGCTCGAAGTCCTCGCGCCGCTCAAACGGCCCGTACGCAAGATAGGTCCAGGAACCGCCACCCACATCGAGCGCGTAGGCGTCCCAGAGCCCGGCCGCGTGTGCCGGGTCCAGCGGGAGGAGCGTGCAGAACCGCCCGGTGAGGGCGTCACGCGGCGGCGGCGGAGGCGTCCAGTCTGGCAGCGCTTCGCCGATCGGCTGTCCCAGGTGGTTGATGCGCGGCTGGTGGGTCATAGGGAGGACGGGCTCTCGGGGCTTCGGGCTCTGGGCTCTGG
>CAZUGF010000049.1:25957-31279 GCA_964619705.1 uncultured Bifidobacteriaceae bacterium | reverse complement strand
AGCCCAAAGCCCAGAGCCCGTCGTATCATTTCCCGCATGCGAATCGTCCAGGGCCTCACCCTCATTATCGCCATCGGCGCCGCGGCCTGCGCGCCGTCGTCCCAGCCGGCCTCCAGCACGACACCGTTCTCCGTCGTCGAGGCCACCATCCCCGACATGCAGGCGGCCATGGCCGAGGGCCGCACCACGTCGCGGGCCATCGTCGAGCAGTACCTGATCCGCATCGCGATGTACGAGGAGTCCATCAACGCGGTGATGGCCATCAACCCGAAGGCGCTCGAGGAAGCGGACGCGCGGGATCGGGAGCGCGCGGAGGGCCGCGTGCGCGGGCCGCTGCACGGGATCCCCATCGCGCTCAAGGACAACATCAACACCGCCTTCATGCCCACCACCGGCGGCGCGCTGGCGTTCGACGGCCTCGTCCCGCCCTATGACGCCACGCTGACGAAGAACCTCCTCGACGCCGGGGCCGTCATCATCGCCAAGACGATGATGACGGAGCTGGCCAACTGGGTGGCCAACGGCATGCCGGGGAACTACAACGCGGTGGGCGGCTACGGCTTCAACCCGTATGACCCGCGCCGCGATCCGCGCGGCCCCGCGCCCGCGGCATCCGGGCGTCCTGCCGCCGGCGGCCCGCGTGGTCCCGCGCGGACAGACGATGGCCGGCCGGCGCTCGGGACCGGGGGATCGAGTTCCGGGACCGGAACGGCCGCCAACTTCTGGGCGGCCAGCGTGGGCACGGAGACGTCCGGCTCCATCCTGAGCCCCTCGAACCAGAACATGCTCGTCGGCATCAAGCCGACCGTGGGCCGCATCAGCCGCTACGGGGTCATCCCGATCACGGCGGACCAGGACACCGCGGGCCCGATGGCCCGGACCGTCACGGACGCGGCCATCCTGATGGGCGCGCTGGAGAGCGCGTCGCCGGATCCGAACGACGCGGCCACCAGCGCCTGCGAGGTGCCGCCCAACCGCGACTACACGGTGCACCTCAAGGCCGATGCGCTCCGCGGCGCGCGCATCGGCATCCCGCGCGCGAACTACTACACGGAGACGACGCCGCCGGGCGCCACGGCAGCCCGCGGCGGGCTCAACGAGGCGCAGGCCAGGGTCATGGCCGAGGCCATCGAGATCCTGCGGACCGCCGGCGCGGAGATCGTGGACCCCGCGGACATCCCGAGCGTGGTGGATCCGGACCGCGCCAACAACTTCCTCCTGTGGGGCACGTGCGCGGGCCCCGGGGACGTCCGCGGCAAGGACGCGGAGTGCTCGTACTCGCTCAAGTACGGCATGAAGCGGGACTTCAACGCGTGGCTGGCCTCGCTCGGCGCCGCCGCGCCGTTCGCGACGCTGACGGACCTGCGCACCTGGAACCTCGCGCACGCCAACATGGGCGCCATCAAGTACCAGCAGGCACAGCTCGACGTGTCGGACGAGATGGACATCGAGCGCGACCGCGCGCGCTGGGAAGCCGATCGCAAGAAGGACATCCACCTGGGCGGGACGCACGGCATCGACGAGGCCGTCCAGACGCACAAGCTCGACGCGCTGCTCTTCCCCGGCGCCAGCGGCGCGGGGCTGTCCGCCAAGCCCGGCTACCCCACGGTCATCGTGCCGTTCGGCACCGTACCGAACGCACCGGCCAACAACCCGTTCCCCGAGGGCTTCGACGCGAAGCCGGCGCCCTACGGCGTGAGCTTTGCGGGCGTCGCCTGCAGCGAACCGCGGCTGATCGAGCTGGCGTACGCGTTCGAGCAGGCCACCATGCGCCGCGTGCCGCCGTCGAGCGTGCCGTAGGCCGGGTGATGCGAGGGCCCGGCTCCCCTTTCGCGCGCCTGGCCCGGCGGGCGGCGGCGCGCTACGTCAGCGGAGGCCGGACGGCGGCGGGGTTTGCCGCGGGCAAGCTCACGTCCGATCCCGTCTACGCTGCCGCGCTCTGCGACGGCCTCCTGCCTCCGGGCGGGGTGTTCGTCGACATCGGGTGCGGGCAGGGGCTCATGCTCGCGCTGCTGGTGGAGGCACGGCTCGAAGGACGCGATGCCATCCCGGCGCTCCCGATCTTCGACCGGCTGGTCGGCATCGAGACGCGGCCCGGGGTGGCCCGTCTCGCCGCAGGGGCCCTGGGTGACGACGTGGAGATCGTGGAGGGCGATGCCATCACGTCCGCCCTGCCGCCCTGTTCGGCCGCCGTGCTCTTCGACGTGCTGCACATGATGCCGCGCGCCCAGCAGGACGGGCTGCTCGCGGCCGTCCGCGCCGCGATCCAACCGGGAGGCGTGCTCCTGGTGAGGGAGGCGGATGCGGGTGCGGGCTGGCGATTCGCGCTGGTCCGCCTCGGCAATCGCCTCAAGGCGTTGCTCGCCGGCGCATGGCGTCAGCCGCTGCGCTATCGACACCCGGACGACTGGATCGCCTCCTTTCGGCGTGCGGGATTCGCGGCCGAGCGCTGCGATCGCGGCAGCGGCGGTCCGCTCGGCAACGTCCTCTTCCGCCTGACGCCGGCTTATACTGCCGACGTGGCGCGCATGTTTCCGGATGCGGGTTTCGTCCGCCTTCCCGCGGGTGAGGACGGGGCGGCTGCTTTCAGGCTGGATCGTGAGAGCCACTGTTTCGACGGCCACTTCGATGGCGCTCCTGTCCTTCCCGGTGTCGCGCACGTGGCGCTGGCCCTGTCCGCCGGCCGTGAAAGCGCGACGCCCGCACGCGCGCTCGTCGGGCTCAGGGACCTGCGGTTCCTGCAGCCGCTGGCGCCCGGGGACACCGTCGACGTGAGACTGAAGCCCGCCGCCGACGAGATGTCCGCGCGGTTCGAGATCCGGCGGCACCGGGAGCTCGTGTCGTCTGGCCAGCTCGTGTTCGCTCCGTCAGATGCCGTCCACACCTGACACGCTGCCCGCCCCCGCCGGGTTGCTGCCGCACACGGGCACCGCCCGCTTCATCACCGCCATTCGCTCGCACGGCAACGGCACGGTGGAAGCGACGGCGTCCATCCCCTCCACGCACCCGCTCTGCACCAACGGCCGGGCGCCGGCCTTCCTGGGCATCGAGATCGGCGCGCAGGCCGCGGCCGTTGTCGAAGCCCTGGCACGCGCCGGCACGCCGGGCGCGTTCGCGCCGGCCATCGGCCACCTGGTGCGCGTCCGCGAGGCGTCGTTCCTCGTGCGGGATCTGCCGGCGGAGACCAGCCTCGACGTCACGGCGCAGGTGGAGGGCGCGGCGCCGCCCGTGGCCATCTACCGGATCGAAGTGCGGATCGACACCGCGATCGCGGTCGCGGCCGTGATCACCACGCACGCGGGACCGCCGGCGGGCACGGCCGTGGCCGGACGATGACGCCGGTGCCGCCTGCACGCGCGTCGGCCGGGTCACCGGCCGGGTCCCTGCTGGACGCGCGAGGTCTCGGGCGCACGTATCGCCGCGGCGCCGAGGTGGTGGAGGCGCTCTGCGGCGTGGATCTCGCCGTGGCCGCCGGGGAGTTCGTGGTGCTCTCGGGACCATCCGGCAGCGGCAAGAGCACGCTGCTCAACCTGATGGGCGGACTCGATCGCCCCGACACGGGCGACGTCTGCTTCGACGGGCGGAGCCTGGTCACGGCCAGCGAGGCCGAACGGATCGCCTGGCGGCGGCACGACATGGGCTTCATCTTCCAGTCGTTCAACCTGGTGCCGGTGCTGTCGGCGTACGAGAACGTCGAGTACGGCCTGTGGCTCGCGGGCATGCCGCGCCGCGAGCGGCGTGGACGCGTCGAGCAGGCCCTCTCCGCCGTCGGGCTGGCGGACCGCATGGCACACCGGCCCGATCACCTGTCCGGCGGGGAACGGCAGCGCGTCGCCGTCGCGCGCGCGCTCGTTCACGAACCGCGCCTCATCATCGCCGACGAGCCGACGGCCAGCCTGGACTCGCGCACGGGAGGCGCCATCGTCGACCTGCTCGTGGAGCTCAACCGCCGGCACGGCACCACCTTCATCGTCGCCACGCACGACGCCACCATCGCGGGCCGCGCGCCGCGCGTCGTCCGCCTGGCCGACGGGCGCGTGGCGGCGGATGACCGGGAGCGCGGCTGATGCTCCCGCTCATCGCCCTTCGCAACCTCTCGAGGAACCGCCGGCGCACGCTGCTGTCGCTGCTCGTGATCAGCGTCGGCATGGCGGGGCTGCTCCTCACGCTCGGCTTCGTGCGGTACTCGTTCGCGGGCCTGAGCGAGGCGCTGATCCAGGGCGGGCTCGGCCACCTGGAGATCGCCCCGCAGTCCGACGTCAGCGGCGCGGCGTCGCCCATCGACAGGTCCGGCGTCCCGCCCGGCCTCGCCGACTGGCGGGCGCTGCGGGATCGGGTCGAAGAGCGCCCGGGCGTACGCGCCGTGGGCGCAGCGGTCCAGTTTGCCGGTGTCGCCATCAACGGCGAGCGCACGGCGGGCGTGTTCGGCATCGCCGTGGAGCCGGATCGGCAGCGCCGGATGGGGATGACGGTCAAGCTGCGGAGCGGCCGCGGCCTCCCGGACGAGGCGCCGGAGGCCGGCGAGGATGAGGCCCTGCTCGGCCTCGGCCTGGCTCGCGCGCTCGACGCGGCCCCGGGCGACGTCATCGTGATCATGGGCGCCACCGCCAACGGCACGCTCAACGCCGTGGACCTGACGGTCGCGGGCATCCTCACGAGCGGCTTCCAGGATCTCGACGCCCGGCTGCTGCAGGTACACGTCGCCACGGCCGCGCGTCTCCTCGCGACGGACAACATCTCCTCGCTCATCGTGTCCCTGGCCGACACGGACGCCACGCGCGAGGCGGCGGAGGATCTGCGCGCGGTCCTGCACGATCGCGTGCCGCCGTTGACGGTGATGGACTGGGAAGCGCGCGCGCCCTTCTACAGCCAGGTCGAGGGCCTGTACACGGGCGTGTTCGCCTTCCTGGGGACCATCGTGGCGGCGCTGGTGGCGCTCTCCATCTCGAACACGCTCCTGATGTCGGTGCTGGAACGCGTCCGTGAATTCGGCACGCTCCTGGCGATCGGCACCAGCCGCGCGCAACTGGCGGCGCTGATGGTCGCCGAGGCGCTGTGGCTTGCCGTCCTCGGCAGCATCGCGGGCAGCGCGGTGACGCTCGTCCTGGCGGCGCTCATCAATGCCCTGCAGATCGAAATGCCGCCGCCGCCGGCCGCCGTCGATCCCATCACGCTCGCGCTGCTCCTGCAGGTGACGGACTTCCTCTGGACGGCGCTGTTCATGGCCGTCCTCCTCGCCGTCGCCGCCATCCCGCCCATGCTGCGGGTCAGCCGGCTCCGCGTCGTCGAGGCCCTCGGCCACGTGTAGGGCGGACCTTCAGG
>CAZUGF010000049.1:0-25857 GCA_964619705.1 uncultured Bifidobacteriaceae bacterium | reverse complement strand
AGGTCCGCCACGGGAATACTTGATACGATCGGCCGATGATCGCCCGTGCCTGCACGATGGCGCTGCTGCCGGCGCTCGCGTTGACCGCGGCCGTCGCGCTGGGCGCCGCGCAGACGCCGGAGGCGCTGCTGCGTGAGAGCGACGTCGGGGCGTTCGTGCCGGCGTCGTTCCGCGCGACGCTCTCGCTGGCGCGGGGCGCCGATGACGAAAGCCGTATCGAGATCTGGCGGTCCGGGACCGAGCGGACGCTGGTGCGCTTCCTCGACGCCGCGGAGCGCGGGAAGTACCTCCTGCGGTACGGCGACGACCTCTGGCTGCTGACGCCGACGGCCAGGGCCCCGGTACGCCTCAGCCCTTCCCACCGCCTCTACGGCGCCGCAACACTCGACGTCCTCTTCACCCTTCGGCTCGCCGAGGAGTACCGGATCGAGAGCGTCGAGGACCTGTCCACGGCGGACGGGCCCGTGTCCGTCTTCGAACTCCGCGCACGCACGGAGACGGCGCCCTTTGCGGCCGTGCGGTACGTCGTCGATGTCCGGACGCGCCGGCCTGTCAGCGCCCGCTACCGCCTTGCCAGCGGACGGGAGGCTACGCTGGTCACGTTCGAGGAATGGAGCCCGGACCGCCGTCACGCGCGTGTGGTGGCCGTCACGGACCTCCTGCGCAAGAGCGCGCCGACCCGCATCAGCGTGCGGGAGTTCGACGAGCGCCGGATCGACGACGGCCTGTTCGACCTGCACGACGCGTCCGCGCGGCAGGCCCTGGAACGGACGCCGGCCGGCGACTGAGCCCGCGGGCGCCTCCAGCCGCTACGGCCAGAGGTTCCGGAAGCAGAACCACTGGTGCGGGCGCTCGCGGATGGCCCACTCGATCTCTTCCGCAAACCGGCGCATGGCGTCGGCCGTGTCGGCCTCTCTGTCCGGTGTCGCGGCCACCTGGATGGGCGGACGCACCACGGTTCGCATCCGGAGGGGCCCCTCCCGGAAGTTGAAGACCGGCAGCATCGGGACCGCGGCGGCCCGCGCAAGCGCCGCGGGACCCGTCGGGAGCGGCACGGGCCGGCCGAAGATCGCAGCCCGTACGGTCCGCCCGCCGGACCTGGGACGGTCGCCCTGGAGCGCGACAATCTCCCCGCGGACGAGCACGTCGCGAAGCTCGAGCGTCAGCCGCGGGTCGTCCCCCGCAAAGTGCGTCACGTAGTTGGCGCCGCCGCGCTTGACCAGCTCGCGGACGAACGCCTGTGCCCGCGGATCGATCTCGCCTTCGCGGACCACGTGGACGCGCCGCTCGCCTTCCGCGGCCCCGAGCTGGGCGCCGATCTCCCACGGGCCGATGTGCGCGGTCACGAGGACGACGCCCCGCCCTTCCGCCGTGGCCTCGAGCCAGTGCTCCTCGCCCTCGACGACGAACTGCATGCGCTCCGGCACCGCGGCCCTGCGATACTTCTCCGTCAGGCACTCCGCGAACTCGTACATCGTCCGGTAAGCGCGCCGCGCCCGTGTCCCGAGCCCGGCCCGACCGAGGACCGGATCCAGGTTTGCCGCGATCGCCGTACGAATCCGGCCGAGCGACAGGAAGAAGAACGTCGTGAAGGCGAGCATGCCGACGCGAATGCCCCACGGCGGCATGTGCGCCACGCCCCAGTAGTGCAGGCGGTACCAGAAGACGCCGGTGACATGGAGACGGCCGAAGAGCCGGTGGCTCGCGCCGAGCGCGGGCCCGTGCTCCGGGGAGGGCGGCGGCGCGGACACGTCAGGCCGAGCTTCCGGCGTCGACCGCCACGGCCTGGCCGGTGATGGCCGCGGCCCGATCGGACAGGAGGAACGACACGAGGTGCGCCACGTCGGCGGCCGTCGTCCCGTGCGGCAGGCACTCGTGGGCGCGCAGCGCCCGCACGGCCGGCTCCGTCAGGCCGGCCGTCATCTCGGTCGGCACGTAGCCCGGCAGCACGGCGTTGACGCGAATGTGGCGCTTGCCCACTTCCCGCGCCAGCGCGCGCGTCAGGCCCAGGAGCGCGGCCTTGGAGGCCGCGTAGACGGCCTGGCCCGGCACGCCGGCCACGGCCGCCAGCGAGGCGACGTTGACAATCGATCCACGGCGGCGGTGCACCATGTCCGGCAGCACGGCCCGACAGCACCGGAAGGCGCCGGCCTGGTTGACCTCCACGAGATGGTCCCAGTCGCCGTCGGAGGTCATCGCGAGCAGGCCCTCGTGCCGCACGCCGGCATTGTTCACGAGCCCGTCGATGGGACCGAGCGTCCCGGCGATCTCGCGGACCAGTTGATCCGGCCGGCCGCGGTCCCGCAGGTCCATCACGAACCCGTGGGCCAGGCCGCCGTGCGCCTGCTCGATCCGCCGCGCGCCCTCGCCATCCGCCCGGTACGTGAAGGCCGTGGTCCACCCGTCGGCGACGAGCGCGTCCACAATCGCGCGGCCAATCCCGCGGCCCCCGCCGGTGACGAGCGCCACGCGCGGGTTCACGTCGTGTCCCCCATCCGCGCGCGGGCCACGGCCGCCGCGATGCGCACGCTGTCGACCACCGGCCGGTAGTGGCTGCTGGCCCGGCCATCAACGCGTCCCAGGCGCACCGGCGTCGTCGCCACGCGCAGGCCCGCACGGATAGCCCGCACGACGACGACGCTCTCCGCTTCGAAGCGTCCGTTCGGCGTGCCGAGGCGCTCGATGAGCGAGCGTGAGTAGTAGCGGAAACCTGTCTGCACGTCGTTCATTCCCTGTCCCGCCGCCCATGAGATCGCGCGCGAGGACCACTGGTTGCTCAGCCTGCGCACGATGCTCATGTCGCCGAACATGTGATCCCTGGTCCCGAGCACCAGATCGGCCGCGGGCGCCAGCTCGAGGAGCTTGTGAATCTCGGAGGCCAGGTGCTGTCCATCGGCATCGAGCGTGACGATACCCGAGAAGTCGCGCGCCAGGAGAATGGCGAACGCGGCGCCGAGCGCCGTCCCCTTGCCGCGGTTCTCGGGAAGGACGTGTACTTCGGCGCCGGCACGGCGCGCCTGCGCGGCGGTTCCATCCCGCGACCCGTCGTCCACTACGAGCACGTCGGGGAGCACGTCGAGCGTCGCGCTCACGACAGGTCCCACCGAGGACGCCGCCTGGTACGCGGGGATGACGGCGGCCACGCGCATCAGGGGCCCTCCAGCACGAGCCAGGCCGCCGCCCCTCCGGAGGCGAGGGCCGTCACCAGGGCCGGCGACACCGCGGGCAACCGGGTCCCGTCGTGCGGACGGACGCCGAGCGCCGGGTCCACGTCGGAGAACCCGGGCGTGGACGCGAATGCCGCGCCTCCCACGGCGAGGATCGCCGCCGCGAGATGGCCGCCGCCGTACTGCCCGACCCAGGCCTTGGGCGCGAGTACCGGCGGCAGCGCGGATCCTCCCCAGGTCTCGCGGAGTGTCAGGGCCTCGAGCCGGTCGCCGGCCACGGCGCCGGACGCGCCGGAGATGACGACGGCGATGTCCGGCGGCGTCAGGCCGGCACGATCGAGCATGCGGGCGGCCGCCGCGCCCAGGGCCGTGTGTCCATGCCCCCATCCAATCCGCGGCGCCGTCACGTCGAATGCGCTGGCGAACGCCCGCAGGCGCGCCCGCACGCGCGCGCCCCTCGCATGCGCGGCATCCTCGCGTTCGAGGATCAGCACCACCGCCCCTTCCGCCGCCACGAACCCCGCGCGAGCCCTGTCGAACGGACGCGCGATCTCGCCGCCGGTATCCCCGGGACGCGCGAGGGCGCCGAAACGATCGAGCAGGGCGTGGAGCACGGGCGGCATCTCGTCGACGGCCCCTACGATGACACGATCGCAGCGCCCGGAGGTGACGAGCGCGGCGCCGCGGCCGACGGCCGTCACGCTGCCGGCCTCGCGCTGCACGATGGTCACGTTCGGGCCCTGCGCCTTCGCGTCGATGGCAATCTGCCCGGCGGCCGCGTTCGCGACGCTCTCCGCAAAGACGAACGGCGACGCGGCCAGTGGTCCATCGAGGCGCACCGTCTCGAGAATCTGCTCGGTGCTCTCCACCGCACCGAACGCGGTGGACATCACCACCCCGGTCCTCGGCCCGCCGACCCCGCCGTCGATGCCCGCGTCGGCGGCCGCCATGCGCGCCGCCGCGACCGCGAACCGGGAGGGGCGGCTCATCCGGCGCGCCACGGCCGGCGGCACCCACTTCGACAGGTCGGCATTCGCGACGAGCACCGCCCGGCGTGCGCCGCCCTCCTGGTGATACAACTGCTCGCGGTCCACTTCGAACGTCGCGGCGTCCCCGGTCTGCAGCCTGGCCGCGAGCGCGTCGCCGCCGATGTCGGGACCCGCCACGACGCCGAGGCCGGTCACGACGACACCGGGCCCGCTCACGCCCGCTCCCAGCGTCCGAACACCACGGCGACATTGGCGCCGCCGAAGCCCATGCTGAGCGAGATCGCATGCCGCACGTGCTCGACGGCGCGAGGCCTGTCGCGCACGAGATCCACGCCCAGTGCGGGATCGACGGGGTCCAGGCCGGGAGTGGGGTGGACTTCTCCCTCGCCGAGCGCCAGGGCCACGGCCACGGCTTCGATGGCGCCGGCGGCGCCGAGCAGGTGGCCGACGCTCCCCTTTGTGGCTTCGATGGGCAGGCGCCCGGCACGGTCGCCGAAGACGCGCGAGAGCGTCGCCCACTCCGCCGAGTCGTTGAGGGGCGTGCCGGTCCCGTGCGCGTTGACGTAGTCGATCGCCGCCTCATCGAGCCCCGCATCGTCGAGCGCGGCGCGGATGGCGGCGGTGGCCCACAGACCCTCCGCGTGCGGGGCGGTCATGTGCGTGGCATCACAGGAGGCGCCGGCCCCGAGCACCTCGGCCAGCGGCACGGCGCCGCGAGCCGCGGCGTGGTCCGCGCTCTCGAGCACCAGCACGGCGCCCCCTTCGCCCAGGGACAGCCCGCCGCGGTCGGCCCGGAAGGGCCGGCAGGGACGATCGTCCACGGCGCGCAGCGCGTTGAAGCCCGTGTAGGTGGTCACGCAGAGGCAGTCGACGCCGCCCGCGAGCGCGACATCCACCTCGCCGGCCGCGACGGAGCGGAACGCTTCCTCGATCGCGATGCCGCCGGACGCGCACGCCGACGAGATGGTCTCGACGGGACCCGTCACGCCGAGATGGCGGGCGACCACCTCCGCGGGGGCGCTGATCTGGTGTGAGGCCAGGAGCCGTCGACTCGGACGCCGCCCCGGACGGACCAGTTGCGCGTGGAACTGTTCCGTCTCGAGCAGCCCGCCGGTGCTCCCGCCGAAGAACACGCCGCCCGGCGTGCCGGTGAGCGGCAGGTCGAGCCCGGCCTGATCGGCCGCCTCGAAGGCGGCGTAGAGGGCGAAGCGGTCGCTGTTGGAGAGCTTCCCCCAGGGCGCGCGCCGGCGAGGATCGTCCGGCTGCGGCGGCACCTGGCCGGCCACGTGCGTGCGCTGCAGGTGGTGAGGGAACCGGTTGAACGCGCCGATCGATGTCACGCCGGAGCGGACGGCCTGACGAAACGCGGGCACGCCCCAGCCGGCGGCGGTCACCGCTCCGAGCCCGGTCACGACCACGCGCCGGCGCCGGGAGCGCGGCTCAGGCGTCTTTCCGCTCACGCCCACGGTGCTCGTTGTCGAGGGCCGTGACGACAAACCTGGCGAGGCTCTCTACCGACCGGAAAATGTCCTTGTCGACTTCGTGGCTCTTGATGCTGATGCCGAACTCCTTCTCGATGCCCACGACGAGCTCGAGCGCGTCGACCGAGTCGAGGCCCAGCCCGTCGCCGAAGAGCGGCATGTCATCCGCAATCCGATCCGGCGTCAGGCCTTCGAGCCGAAGTCGATCGACGATCAGGCGCTTCATATCCTGCCGAAGCTGCATCTCAGAGGGCATCACGCACTGTCCTCGTGGGCGAATGAACGGCAAGGGACTGCCGTGGTGCAAGTGGCCAGACTCGCTGCACGGCAACGAGCAGAAAGAACATCCGGAGACGGAGCCGCGTGCCGAGCGAGGGGCGCCAGTTGCCCGCCAGCACCGAGAGCACGGCTTCGTAGATACCGAAACGCGACGACGGGCTGAACCACAGATCGCGGAACGCCGGGTCATAGAAGCCGACGACGAATCGCCGGAAGTGCCGGTACCGGCGCCGGATCTGCCGCTCGTAGGCGGCAAACCCCGCCGCATCGAGGGAACCGCGGCGCAGCCCGTCGCTGATCGCCTTCGCGGCCTCGATGCCGGACTGCATCCCCAGCAGGACGCCGGTCGAGAAGATCGGATCGAGGAACGCCGCAGCGTCGCCGACGAGGACGTAGCGATCCCCGGCGAGGCGGCTGTGCACGTAGGAGTAGTCCGCCTCGAACCTGGCCGCGGACACGGGGCGGGCGCCGGCAAGGAGGCGGGCGGCGGCGGGCGTCTCGTCGAGCAGCCTCGCGAGCGTGTCCTCCGCCGTGCGGCCCGCGTCGGCACGATAGGACGCCTGCGGCACCACGATGCCGACGCTGGTGACGCGCGGGCTGATCGGGATGAACCAGAACCAGCCGCCATCGGCACGCGTCACCATGCGAATGTCGCCGGCGCGGCGGCCCGTCGGTCTCGGGACGTCCTCGTACTGCCTGTGGATCGCGATGTTTCGCAGCTGCGGATCGGCCACGCGTGTACCGAAGCGCCGCGCCAGGAAGCCGTAACGCCCCGAGGCGTCCACCACGGCCTTCGCGCGGACCGCCGACGTCGTCCCATCCGGCGCGGCGATCGTCAGGGTGACGCCGGACGCGTCGAACTGTGCATCCTCCGCACGGAATCCCTGGCGCACCTCGGCGCCGGACGCCGCCGCGTGCTGGAGCAGCACCTCGTCGAAACGTTCCCGGTCCACCTGATACGTCTGCGGCTCCGGCGTCTCGACGGCGCGCGCGAAGTCCGCGTACTGGCTCCACTCGCCATCGGCGGTCGTGAAGCTGGCGCCCCACTTGCGCACGAACCCCGCGGCGGCGACGGCATCCGCGGCGCCAATCTCGTTCAGAATCTCGTTGATCCAGGGAAGCTGGGACTCGCCGATGTGAAAACGCGGGAAGCGCTCACGTTCGAGGACGAGGACTGAATGGCCATGACGCCGAAGGCTCGCCGCGGCTGCGGCCCCTGCGGGACCTCCACCAACGACCACGACGTCGAAGTCCCATCCATCTGTCATTTGTGAATCAAGACGGCGAAACACGCAATAGTATACGGGATGGCGACAGGCACGGCAAGAAATGCCATGCCGCCTCGATTCCCCGCAGATGCGTTGATTCGCGCGTTCTCAGGACTCCTGGCGCGCCGTCCGGATGCACCGCTGCTGGTGGCGCACACAGGCGCCGCGAGCGCCGCGGACGTCGACCGGCTCGCGTCGGCAATCGAGGCGGACATCCACGCGCAGGGGTTCCCCGAGGGCGGCAGCATCGGCCTCAGTGTACCGAACGGGCCGGCATTCCTGGCGGGCCTCGTCGCGTTGCGCCGGACGGGACATGCGGCGCTCCTGCTGGATCCGCTCGCGCCCCCGGACGACCACGCGCGATCCCTCTCGGTCATCGGCGCAGGCGGGCTCCTGGAATGCCGCGAGGGATGGCCTGCCTCCGCGCGCGCGGTTCGCCTGTCCAGCGTAGAGGGCCAGCCCGCGGCCAGTCCGCCCGGCACCGCCGTGATCAAGCTCACGTCCGGATCGACGGGCGTGCCGCGCGGCGTCGCGATGACCGCGGAGCAGCTCCTCGCGGACGAGGCCGCACTGGCCTCGTCGATGGGACTGGACGATCGCGATCGCCTGCTCGCGATGGTGCCGATGTCCCACTCGTACGGGTTCACGACGCTCGCGCTCTCCGCGCTCGTCCGGGGCCTCACGCTCATCACGCCGCACGACCAGGGACCCTTCGCCCCCATCGACGCCGCGCGCGTGTTCGAGGCCACCATCGTGCCGACCGTCCCGGCCTACGTGCAGGCCCTCGTGCGCGTGTCGCAGTCGCCCGCATGGCCGACCCGCCTGCGGCGCGTGATCACGGCCGGCGCCGTGCTGGCGCCGTCCACCGCCGCGGCGTTCCGCGAGCGCTACGGCCACGCGGTACACGTGTTCTACGGCTCGAGCGAGTGCGGCGGCATCACCTACGATCGCGCGGGAGACGCCGCGGAGCGCGGCACCGTCGGATCGCCGGTGGACGGTGTCCGGATTGCGCTCGCGCCCATGGACGGGGAGACGGGCGAGGGCCTCGTCACCGTCGAGTCGCCGGGCGTCGGCGCGGCCTACGTGCCCGTTCCCGATCGACGCCTCGCCGGCGGCTGCTTCGAGACGACCGACATCGCGGTGTGGGCCGGCGCCGAACTCGTCCTGCGCCGCCGGTCCGACCAGGTCATCAACGTGCGCGGCCGCAAGGTGGACCCGTCCGAAGTGGAACGCGTCCTCATCGCCCTCGACGGCGTGGACGACGCGGTCGTGGTCGGCGCCGGCGCGCCGCACGGGGACAGCGACATCGTCCGGGCCTTCGTCGCGTGCGCGCCGGGGCGCCTGGAATACGCCGCCGTCGTGCAGTGGTGTCAGGCCCGTCTCGCCGATCACAAGGTGCCGCGGAGCATCGTCATCGTCGACGCCCTGCCGCGCACGGCACGCGGGAAGATCGACCGCGCGGCGCTCGCCACGCTGGCCGCCTGCCGGGCGCAGGACGGCGGGCATGGCTGACACCTCCACCACGCCAGCGCGCACCACGCCCCTGCTCCTGAAGGCCAGCGTCGTCGTCCACGGCACCGCCCTGGCGGCCCTCGCCGCCGCGCCGCAGGCGAGCAGCCTGGTCGTCACGGCGCTGGTGGCCAATCACCTCGTGATCGGTGCGGCAGGGCTGGTCCCGCAATCGACGTGGCTGGGACCGAACCTCAGCCGGCTGCCATCCCCCGGCGCAGGCATCCTCTCCCTCACGTTCGACGATGGGCCGGAGCCCGAGACCACGCCACTCGTGCTGTCCATGCTGGAGGCCGCCGGACACCGCGCGACGTTCTTCTGCGTCGGCGCGCGCGCCGAGGCGCACCCCGGCCTGATGGCGGAGATACGGGCCCGGGGCCACGGCGTCGAGAACCACTCGTACACCCACCCCAACAGCTTCGCGCTCCGTGGACCGGGCGGACTTGCGCGGGAGATCGACAGGGCACAGGATGCGCTTGCCGGGCGTGCAGGCGAACGGCCGCGCCTGTTCCGTGCGCCCGCCGGCATCCAGAACCCCTGGCTCGCGGGCGTCCTGGCCGATCGCGGCCTGTCCCTCGTGTCGTGGACGCGGCGCGGGTTCGACACGGTGAGCCGCGACGGGGCTCGCGTGGCCGCGCGGCTGATTGGTCCCGGGCTCCGCGCCGGGGACATCCTGCTCCTGCACGACCGGACGCCCGCGCGCGACAGCCACGGACGCCCCGTCGTGCTCGACGCGCTCCCGCGCGTGCTCGACGCCATGGCGCGCGCCGGACTGCGCTCCGTGGCCCTGCACACCGCCCTCGACGGAGCGCCGCGCCCGGCGATCAGCGCGGTCGATCCGCGAGGTACTCGCTGAGGATGGCGCCGCTGACCTTGCGGACCGGCGCCTCGAACCCGCTGTCGCGGAGGGCGGACAGGATGACCTCCGGCGGGACGCAGTGGTCGATCGTGTCCCAGAAGTAGGCCATCATGCGGCGCGCCGCCTGCCGCCCCGTCGTGGCGTACGCGATGGCCGGCACGATGCGGCCGACATAGAGGCGCGTGAGCCAGCGTCCCCACCGCGAGGCCGGCTGCGTGAGTTCCAGGACGAGCACGCGGCCGCCGGGCTTCAGCACGCGCCGGTACTCCGAGAAGAGCGCCCGCAGGTCGCTCACGTGGCGGAGGCCGTAGCCCATGCTGATCATGTCGAAGCTGCCGTCGGCAAACGGCAGCGACTCGCCCCGGGCCCGGACGAGCGGGCGGTCCGTCGTCTTCCGGCACTCGCGCAGCATGCCGCCGCTCGGATCGAGCCCAATCGCACACCCGCCGGCGCCCGTGATGCGCGCGGCCGACCGGAGCACGAGGCCGGTCCCGGTGGCCACGTCCAGCACGCGCGCGCCGGCGGCCAGTCCGGCCGCGCGAAGCGCATCGGCGCGATAGCGCTCGCCGGTTCCGAGCGACATCACCTTGCAGACCCACTCGTAGTCCGGCGCGCCCGCATCGAACAGACGGCGCACGGCACCCGGCCGCTCCTGTTCGGACGCGTAGTACTCCTCCAGGACGGGATGCGGCGGGAGCGGGGCGGACGGGACGGCGTCGTGGCTCATCGATGGAACACTCACAGCGGTTTGAGAACCTGAATCTGGAAGACGAGGGATCCGGGCTTGCGGTAGCGGGAGGGCAGGAAGCTCTTCCCCACGTCGCCGCGCACCATCGTGTTTCGCGGGCCGCGCATGCTGAATGCTACCCCGACACCGGTCACGGGATCCCAGCCGGGGTCGACACGCCTGTCCCGGCCGAGCGCCTGATCGAGGAAGAGATCGACGCGATAGACGTCCAGCAGGTTGAACGAGTACGCCCCGCGGAGCATCCCGAGCTCCGCAAACCTCACGCCGGCCGACGGCACTCCGCGCACCCGGTGCTCGTCGAAGAGCCCGAACTGGTACTGGCTGAACCGATCGAGATCCCGGCCGCCGTAGTACGCGGCATTGATCGACACCTTGTGCACGCCGGTGAAGAAGGCCTTGGTCGCGCTCAGCGAGTACTTCGCGTAGTCCCGGTGCGCGCGATCGTCGTCCAACGACGCCAGGTCGGGGCCGCCCCATGGCACCCAGCGCGCGCGCCGATAGCCGGTCCAGCCGGCCGTGAACGAGTAGGCATGCCGCTTCCACTCCCACGACAGCCCCAGGCCGTTCGTCACCGTCGACGCCGGCACGCCGAAGTCCTCCGCCGTCGTGTCCTCCGCGGAGAACTTGTCGAACCGGAACTGGTAGCTGGCGACCAGCCTGTTGAACCCGGCGAATCGCCAGCCGACGTTCGCGCCCGTCGAGAACGGCAGCGTCCGGAGGCGTTCGCCGGATCGCTCCCCGTCGACGCCGTAGACGCGATCGCTGCCCGGCACGGCAATCGCGAAGAGGTCCAGGCTGCCATCCACGGTCTTGCCGATCAGGTTGGGCCGCTGCAGGTTGACGAGCGCCAGCACGCCGCCGAAGGTGACCGCGAGCTGGTTGCCCTTGCCGAGGAACTCGAAGTCCAGGTAGTTGAGCCCGCCGAGCGGCAGCGGAAAGTCGTACCCGGGATCGTACAGGACCCCGATCAGCAGCGCCGTGGCCGACGATGTGGTGCCGGTCTCGACCACGCGCACGCCGTCGCGCCTGACCAGGTAGCGCAGCCCCTCGTCGGTGTCGCGGTACATGACGTGATCGCTCGCGCGCGCCGCCGCACGCCGCGCCTCGAAGTCCTCCGGGTTGATCCGGAACGTGTCGAACAGGACCTGCCGCTCGAGCAGCAGGTTCCGCCCCGCGATGAGCAGGCTCTGCCGGCCGATGAGCTCCGTCAGGAGCATCACGGTGCGCCCGTCCACGGTTCCCACGGGCGCGAAACGCTGGATCTCTTCGCTCGAGAGCACCGGCGCCGCCAGGTCCGTCTGGATGGTCTGCACCCGGACCTTGAGCCAGGTCGCCCTGTCGATCCAGACCGTGCCTCGATAGAGCGCGCGATCCTGATCGACGGGATCGAAGCGAATGACGAACGCCTCCCGGCCGTCGACCGCCTCGATGCCCTCCAGCCGGTAGCGATAGTCCGAGGTCAGGCGGAGATCCAGCGGGAGGGACAGCACCTTCTCCGCCTGCAGGAGCGGGAAGGGCGGGCGATCGGCGCCCCATCGCGTGCCGTTCAGCCGGAAGCTGCGCTCCTCGAACTCCGTCTGCCCGCCTTCGACATAGAACGTGTTCTCCGTCACCACGTCGAACGCCAGGTCCGCCGCCGTGGCCCGGAAGTGCTGCTCCATGACCGCGTCAGCCGTGTAGGTGGTGACCACCGCGTCCTGCCCCGCCTGCGCCACCTGGTGACGGGAGATGATCTCCGCCAGGCTCGGCAGCACGGCGGTGGACACCTCCGAGCTGTCGGTATAGACCTGCCGATCGGTCGTGTTCCAGTCCACGACGAGGGGCCCCGAGCCGCCGGGAAGTCCCAGCGTCGAGACGGACGACGACGGGTCGTGCGCGAAGGCATCGACGGGAACGCGTCGGACGGCGAGCGCGTCGACGACGACAGGCCGGGTGCCCGCCGGATCGGACAGGCGCAGCTCGAGCGGACCGGCAGTCCCGGGATAGACGAAGTAGCTGGTCGCGGATCGAAGGCCGAAGACCAGCCGGTGGGGAACCACGCCTGTCACGTCCGCGCCGTCCCGCAGCAGGCGCACGCCGACGGCCGCGGCGTCGAGCGTCACGAGCGGCTGCCCGAGCATCTCGCGAAGCGTGGCCAGCGCGGGCAGCGCCGCCGTCACCATCGCCGCACGCGCCGCAAAGGTCACGGCGGTGATGCGCGTACCGAGGACCTCGAACTGGCGATCGAGTATGCGCCGGGTCGCCGCGGTGGCCTCGTCCCCGAGCGCCTCGCCGAACAGCGCCACGCCGGCCGTGGGATCGTGGCGCTCGACGAGCGGCGGCACCACGTCGGGGCTGCTGCCGGGCTCGAGGCCGATCGCATCGAGGTAGGACGCAATGTCCTCGGCGTAGAGGGCGTCCAGCCAGTCCCGGTCCGCGTCCCCGATGCCGCCGAGCACGATGGTGGCATCATCATCGCCCGTCCGCAGCGCGACGACGGTGCTCTTGATGTGGAAGGCGAAGGCCTCTGCCGAAGGACGATCGACTCCGGGAGGCAGCACGCCGATCACCCAGCCGGCCACCTGCCCCCGGTAGCGGAGGGCGGACGTGCGCAGCAGGCGGCTCCACTCCGCCTGGGCGTCGGGTGGCGGGATGGCGGCACGGAGGTCAAGGTAGACGCGGACGCCTGGAACCTGTCGATACGTGGCCAGCCGTGCGTCCAGCGCGTCGAACGCGTGCACGCCCGGCTGCGGCTCGATTTCTTCACGCGCAAGCGTCAACCGGACGATGGCCGGCGAGGGCAACTCGCCGGTCCGGGCGGCGCCGAACGCCTCCGCCAGCACGGGAGGCCCGGACAGGATCTCGTCGAACCCGATGCCCGACAGGGGAGCCGGCCCCTGGCTCGCGGCGTCCGCCGGGACAATCAACAGGATGGCGAACAGGAGCCAGTGCGGGGATGCCCGCCGCCTGCGCCGCATCAGCGGGTCATCGAGAGATGGCATGAACGAAGGCTGCGCGTCGCCGTCAACGGTGGCACAGAATCGCCGGCGGGACAAGTATCCGCGTCGGTTAGGATTCTGCCATGCGTCGCCCCCTGCTCCTGCTCGTCGTCCTTGCCTGCGGCGCGGCCGGCTGCGCCGCCCCGCTCTCACGCCCGGCCACCTCGGCATCCACGCCGCCTCCGGCGGTGCCCCAGACCAGGCCGGCCGCCAACATCGGGCGGCCTGCCGTCGGCGTCGCCTTCGGCGGCGGCAGCGCCCGCGGCATCGCGCACGTCGGCGTCATCCGCTGGCTCGAGGAGCACCGGATTCCGGTGGACCTGGCCGCGGGCACCAGCATGGGCGGCCTCATCGGCGGCGCGTTCTCCACCGGCATGGATGCCGCGGACCTGGACGAGATGGTGGCGTCCCTGGACTGGGATCACCTGTTCGGCTCCTCGAGCTTCGGCTTCAAGAACATCCGGCGCAAGGCCGACGGGCGCGCGTTCCCCTCCCGCCTCGAGTTCGGCCTCAAGCGCGGCATCGTCCCGCCGACGTCGCTCAACAACGGCGAGCAGGTGGACCTGCTGCTCGGCCGCATTGCCGGGCCCTATTACGGCATTGCCACCTTCGACGAGCTCCCGACGCCGTTCCGGGCCGTGGCCGTGGACCTGTTGAGCGCGAGCCAGGTCGTGCTCGACCGCGGGCCGCTGGCCATCGCGATGCGCGCCACGATGTCCCTGCCGCTCATCTTCCCGCCGGTGGAAGTCGACGGGCGCGTGCTGGTGGACGGCGGCGCGATGAACAACGTGCCCGCCAACGTGGTGCGGGCGATGGGCGCGGATCGCGTCGTGGCCGTCAACGTCGGGGACCTCACGGACCGCGAGGCCGTCAACACGACGATGATCGGACTGGCGGGCGCCACGCTGGATGCGATGATGCGTGCCAGCACGCGGGCGTCGATGGCCGACGCGGACGTGGTGATCGACGTGCCGCTGCAGGACTTCGGCTCGCTGGACTGGCGCCGGAGCACGGACCTCATCGCCGCGGGCTACCAGGCCGCGGAGAGCAAGCGCGACGAGCTGCTGACGCTGGCCGTGAGCGAGGCGGAGTACGAACGGTGGCGCGCCGGGCGGCAGGCCCGGCGTCTCACGGCCCTGCCCGTCCCCGCGTTCGTGACCAGCGAAGGCTTCACGTCCGGCGACGAGGCCCGCCTCGGCGTGCTGATGGCCCCGTTCGTCGGCTCGCCGTTCGACGTCGAGATCTTCCAGGATGCGCTTGCCATCCTGTCCGGGCTGGATCGCTACCAGTCCATCACGTGGCAGATCGTCACCAACGCCGGCGGTGAGCACGGCCTGCTCGTGCGCGCGCGGCCCAAACCCTACGCGCCGCCCTTCATGATGCTCGGCCTGAACCTCGAGAACACCACGTCGAGCGACTTCCGCATCACCGTGACGGGACGCTATCTCAGCTACGACCTGTTCGGCTCCGGCTCCGAGCTCCGCCTGGACGGCACGCTGGGCTCGGACCCCGGCCTCGCCGGGGAGATCTACAGGCCGCTGGGCGCCACCGCGCTCTTCGTGGCGCCCTACGCCAACCTCAGCCAGCGCACCTTGAACGTCGTGGACGGCGATGCGGTGATCGCGCGGTATGGCCTGACCGCCACGCGCATCGGCGTCAACCTCGGCGTCAACCTCGGCCGGCAGAGCGACCTGCGCGCCGGCATGTACGTGGGCCGGGTGGACGCGGAGCCGACCGTGGGCGACCCCGGCCTCCCTGCCCTGAAGGGCAAGGAGACGGGCGCCGAGCTCGTCTGGCGCTTCGACGGCCAGGACAGCCCCGTCATTCCCGGCAGCGGCACCTTCGCGACCAGCACGCTGCGCCACATCTTCGACGAACCGGACGTCGCGGCGGTGACGCCCGTCGAACGGGTCAGCTCGCGCGTGACGCAGCTCTCCGCGAGCACCACGCGGTTCTGGACGGTCCGCGAACGCGGGCGCGTGTTCGCCACCGGCGGCATCGGCACATCGTTCGACGGCACGCCGCTGCCGACCGACCAGTTTTCGATGGGATCGGTCGCCCGCCTCGGCGCCTACGCGCTCGGTGAACTGCGCGGCAACCACTACTACGCCGCCACGGGCGGCTACCTCATGCAGTTCGCACGGCTCCCCGACTTCCTGGGCGGCCCCGTCTTCGTCGGGAGCTGGCTGGAAAACGGGGACGCCTTCGACCAATGGAACCGCGCGTCGCTCCGCACGAACCTGAGCGTGGGCGCCATGGCCGACACGCTCATCGGCCCGATGATCGTGGCCGGCTCCGCCGGGTTCGATGGAAGGTGGAGAACCTACGTCGGCGTGGGCCGGATCTTTCGATAGCGGTTCCGCCGACGCTGAATCTGGCGATGTTCAGATCTGGATCTGGTGATCTGGATCTGATGATCTCCTGATCTGGTCGAGGCCGTCGATGAGGTCTGCAATCAGGTCGCGGGCGTTCTCGATGCCGGGCGAGAGGCGGATGAGCGTGTCCGACAGGCCGATCGCGCGCCTGGTCTCGGCGGGGACCGAGGCGTGTGTCATCCGGCCCGGCAGGCTGATGAGGGCGCGCACGCCGCCGAGGCTCTCCGCCAGGGCGAAGTAGGTTCGCGACGCGGCAAAGCGCGCCGCTTCGTCGGCCGATCCGTCGAGTTCGAACGACACCATGCCGCCGAACCCGGACATCTGTGCGGTAGCAACGGCGTGGCCCGGGTGGGCGGGCAGGCCGGGGTAGTAGACGCGGCGGACCCGCGGGTGGGCATCGAGCGCGGCGGCGATCCGCGCGGCGTTGTCGGCGTGGCGGTCCATCCGCAGTTCCAGCGTCTTCAGTCCGCGCAGCGTCAGCCAGCAATCGAACGGAGCGGGCACGCCGCCGAGTGCGTTCTGCAGGAACCGGATCGGCTCGAACGCCGCGGCCTCGCGGGCGATGACGGCGCCCTGGATGACGTCCGAGTGCCCGGCGATGTACTTCGTCACGCTGTGCACGACGAGATCGGCGCCCAGGTCCAGCGGCCGCTGGAAGCAGGGCGTCGCAAAGGTGTTGTCGACCACGACGAGCGCGTTCACGCGGTGCGCGAGCGCGGCCGTGGTCCGGATGTCGTACACCAGCAGGCGCGGGTTGGTCGGGGACTCCAGCCACACGAGCCGCGTCTCCGGCGTGATGGCACCGGCCAGCGCGCCCGCGTCGGCGAAGTCCACGCTCACGACCTCGCAGCCCATCGGCTCGAAGACGCGGTGCAGCAGGCGGAACGTGCCGCCGTACAGGTCGTGCGGGACGACGATGCGCGCGGAGGGGCGGAGGCAGGCCTGGAGGACGGCGTGCTCGGCGGCCAGGCCGGAGGCGAACACGGCGCAGTGCTGCCCGTGCTCCAACTCGGCGAGCACACCCTCGAGCCGCTGGCGCGTCGGGTTGTTGGTGCGCGTGTAGTCGAAGCCGCGGTGCCGGCCGGGCGCCTCCTGCTGGAACGTGGTCACCTGGTGGATCGGGGCCACGACGGCGCCGGTCGCGGGGTCCGTGGGCTGGTTGAAGTGAATCGCCGTGGTCGAGATCTCCATGTCTACTCCTGAAGGATGGTGCCCGCGCCGGTCAGGCTGCGGACGACGAGCGGCAGCCGTGCGCGTGCCGCCTCCACGATGGCCGGGCGCTGCAGCAGCGGGCAGCCGTCGTCGGCCATCCGCAGCGCATCGCGATACGAGAGCTGGGGAATGCGCGCCGCGCCGGCGGTCGTCGCGGGATCGGCGGTGAAGTACCCGTCGACGTCCTTGACGAGCTCGCAGGCGCCGGCCCCGAGTGCCGTCGCGAGCGCCACGGCCGACCAGTCGGACCCGCCGCGGCCGAGGCTCACGATGCGCGTGTCGCACGTGGCCAGGAACCCAGGGACCACGACCACGGCATGGGACCTCAGCGCGTCGCGCACCCGGGCGCACGCGACCTGGAGGCCGCCGCCACCGCGGGGACGCTCGATCCCCGCCTCGTGTACGGACAGGCCCGCGGCCGCCACGCCGCGAGCGCGCAGGGCCAGCGCCAGCAGGGCCACCGAGCGCGTCTCGCCGGTGGACCACAGCAGATCGAGCAGGTCCGCGTCGGGCCCGGTTGTCCCGTCCGCACCATGGCTGGCGCCGGTGATGGCCCGCGCCTCGCCGAGGAGCGCGTCGGTATGGCCGAACTCCGCGGACACGACCACGAGGAGACGCTCCGCGGGACGCGCCGCGCGGCGTACCGCCAGGCAGGACGCCGTCCGCGAGTACCCGGCGTGGCCGGTCAGCACGGACCCGCCGATCTTGATCACGGCGATGGTCGTCGCGCCGGTCGAAGGGGTTGTGTCGGGGCTGGCGTCAGCAGGCGGGAGGACAGACGATGGGGCGGCATCCATGGCGGCGCTTATCTCCCGAGTGACTCGGGCAGGAAGAGGCACCTGGGCGCACGCCTGGTTGCCGTGGCGTCGTCGGGCCTGTTCCCTCAGCCACTCTGGATAAGTGCCGCGGATTCGTCCGGCAGCAGAGTCAGGCTACTACCGCAATCGATAGATGTCAATGCATTGATTCGTATTGATTCGATAGGTGGAGGCGTACGCGAGGTGGCGGGCCCCGGAGCGCGGCGGAGGTCAGACCTTGATGCGTTCCCCGCGCCTGAGAGGCGCGGGGATTGATTCAGCCTGGAGAGCTAGCCCGGGACCTGGAGGTCCGGCATCGGCGGGGCGGAGAACAACTTGCGCGTGGGCCTGGCCAGCAGGCGCGCCCAGCGCTCGGCGCGGGAGACGCGCGCGCTGTCCGTGGCGATGCCGGTGTTCGCGTACATCTGGCGGTAGAGCTTCGAGACGAGCACGAAGGCCAGGCGCGACTTGAGCGACTTGACGCACGAGGACCGCTGCCAGATGCTCGGCAGGCTGTAGAACTGATCCCACACCTTCTGGGTGCGCGCCTTGATCTCGTCGGCCGTCATCAGCGGGTGCGCCGTGTACACCTTGGGGCGCACGGCCTGCGGGATCAGCCAGTGCCGCGTCAGGGGCACGCCGTTGATGCGCGTCTCGTCCGCCGCCATGTCGCGCTCCCAGCGCTCGAAGTCCACCGTGCCGGGGAACGGCGTCAGCATGACGAACTGCGCGAACGTGATGTCCGCGCGCGCCGCGAGGTCCGCCGTCGCGTCAAAGGTGGACGGCGTGTCGCTGGGCAGGCCGAAGATGAAGGAGCCGAGCACGTGGACGCCGTGCTCGCGGAAGACCTTGAGGCGTGCCGCCAGCGCGTCGCCGTGCAGGTTGAAGTCCTTGTAGACGTCCTTGAGCCCCTCGGGCGTCACCGACTCCACGCCGACCAGCGCGCCCTTGATGTTCGCGCGCGCCATCGCCTGCAGGAACTCGGGGTCCTCGGCCGCTTCCATCGTGATCTGCGTGAAGAACACCATGTCCCTCGGCAGCATCGCGAGGCGGGCCATCAGCTCGAAGCGCTCGTCGCGGATGGCCTTGAGCCGCTCGTAGCCGGACTTGTCCGCCCGCCGATCGGCCATGCGCAGGTCGTTCAGCGCGACGGGATAGAAGTTGTCGTCGGCCAGCGCGATGAAGCGGAAGCCCTTGCGCCGCAGGTCGACGATCTCCTCGACGATGGCATCGGTCGCGCGGACGCGGGGCTTCTGGCCATCCGTGCGCCAGACGGAGCAGAACGAGCAGTGCTTCGGGCAGCCGCGCACGGTCTGCACCGAGGCCCACATGTAGCGATCCGGGGGCAGCAGGTCCCACCGCGCCTTGGAGAGCTGTGCCCCCTCGACGCGCCCGCCCTCGTAAATGCGCTGCGTGGTCCCCCGCAGGCAGTCCTCGATGACGCGGCCCCAGACGGTGTCGCCGTCGCTCTTGACCACCGTGGTCGCGCCGCCGAGCTCGTGCGCTTCCTCGGGGTACAGCGTGGCGTGGATGCCGCCGAACACGACATGGGCGCCGCGGGCCTTCAGCAGGCGCCCGATCTCGTACCCGCGCAGCGCGTTGCCGCTGTGGATACCGACACCGACGACGTCCCCGGCCTCGACCGTGTCGAGGTCCAGGGGCTCGAGCGTCTCGTCGGTGATGACCGGATCGCCGTAGATGGCCGGCGTCGCGGCCGCCAGTACGTAGAGCCATCGGGGAGTGATGACCGCCACGCCGAACGCCAGGTGGCTTGGATTGACCAGACGAACGCGCATGGGCAGAGTCTATCCGGTCTTCGGCGGCGCCGCCGAGGAAACTAGGTCGGGGTCTCGTCCTCCTGCTCGGTCTCGTCCGGCAGGACTTCATCTCCCCACGGATTGGCCTGGGGCCCCGGCACGATGCCGGCGATGTCCGGGTCTTCACCCGAGGAGGTCGGTCCGCTGTTCGCACGGCGCTGCTTTGCCTCCTCGCGCCGTGCCACCTTCTCCTTCTGCCGCTCGACGCGGGCGCGTTCGCGCTCGCGCTTGCCGCGGCCCATCGGTCCTCGTACAGCCATGCTCCTCCTTTGTCGATCGGGTCAGACGCCGGTCACCACCGCGGTTCGCGCCGCCGATTGCCGCCACCGCCGCCGAAACCACCGCCGCCGCCGGACCGGCCTCGCCCGCCGCCATCCCCGAACCCGCCCTCGCGGGGCACCTTGGGACGTGCTTCGTTGATGGCGAGCGCCCGGCCGCCCAGCTCGGTGTTGTTGAGCTGGTCGATCGCCTTCTGCGCACCCTCGTCACTGGCCATCTCGACGAAGGCAAACCCGCGCGCGCGGCCCGTCATCTGGTCCCGCATCACCGTCACGGTGTCGACCGCGTCGACTTTACCGAACAGCTCCTGCAGGTCATCCTCGGTGGTCTGAAACGGCAGGTTGCCGACAAACAGCTTACGTCCCATCTCTGCTCCTCTGTGTCACCGGCAACTCCCATAGAAAAAGGGGCCCAGAAAGAGGGCCCCCTTCTCCGGCGACTCGTAGTCTTTCACGTCCTACGTTAGCACTTTTCGCCGGCCGGCCGCCCGCGGGACGGCGCGCGGTGGAAAATCCGGATCCGGCCCCGGTCCCTCGGTGGCCCCGCGGGGAAACAGCCACGATCTGACCCCGATGCATACTATCCGTCGATGCTGAGGTGGCAGGACGTTGCACGCTCGCGCGGGCTCGCGCTCACCGCGACCCTCCTGGCCGCCCTCGCACTCCTCACGCCCTTCACCCCGACCACCAGCCCGGAGACGGCCGTCGGCCTGCTGCTCGCCGCCACCGCCGCCATGGAGTGGCTCCACAGCTTCCGCGTCACCACCACCGGCGGACGCGCCGTCGCCTGGCGCAACGCCGCCGTCACGCTCGCCATGGGCGTCCTGCTGGTCAACGCCCCGCTCCTCGCCAGCGGCGCCCTCGTCCTCCTCTTTGCCCTCTCCTTCGTCATCGACGGCATCGGCCACCTCCGCGCCGCCCGGCGCGGGGAGCCGCGCCGCGCGGCGAGCGGGCTCGTGGACCTGGCGACCGCCTCCCTGGCCGGCCTGCTCTTTCTCGGCGACACGGCCCGCATCTGGACCGTCGCCGTCGCCGCCGCCCTCCGCATGCTCGACACGGGACAGCGGATGCGCGGCGCGCAGGTGGCCCGCCTGGACGACGCCGGGGACTCGATCGTCACGGACCTGGGCCTGCTCGAGCACCCGCGCGTGCTGGCCCTCGGGGACGCCATCGAGGACGAGGCCCGGACCCGCGCGCCCATCGATCGCGGCTGGGTCATCGCCTTCCTCCTCACCCTCCTGGCCATCCACGCCGGGCGCATGGGCACGGACTACACGCTCCGCGGGCTCCTCGGTCCCCTCGCCGCCGTGGCCGGCGACGTCATCGTCGCCCTGTTCTTCGCCATGGGGCTTGCCCTCCCCGTGCACCTGCTGATGCGGCGCCTGGGCCGCCTGCCGGAACGCTACGCGTGGCGCTGGTGGCTTGCCGCCGCGCCCGTCACGTGGGCCGGCCGCCGCTGGCACGCCGCCGTCTACACCGCGCTGGCCGCGCGCCTCCGATCCGCCGTCAGGTGGCGGCTCGCCAGCTACTCCATGCCGGCCGCGTTCGGACGCGGCCTCCGCATCGGCCTCCCGTTTGCCGCGATTGCCGCCGCGACGGTGCCCGTGTGGGGCATGAGCTGGTACTTCGATACGGAGAACTGGTCCGCCGGCCTGTGGAACTCCTGGGCGGAGACGCGGACGGACAACTGGCGCGACGCGATGGTCCGTGCCGTGGTGTCCGCGGACCGCGCCGCCGGCCGGCCGCCGCCGGACTTTGCCGTGGCGCCGCCGGGCGCCGGCGCCATGGAGCCCTTCGGCTTCCTGGTCATCGGCGACCCCGGCGAAGGCGACGCGTCGCAGCACATCCTGCGGGACCAGATCCTCGCGGCCGCCGCCCAGCCGCACGTCCGATTCGTCGTCATCTCGTCCGACGTGGTCTATCCCGCCGGCGCGATGCGCGACTACGAGGCCAAGTTCTGGATGCCGTTCAAGGGCGTCAGCAAACCCGTCTACGCCATCCCCGGGAACCACGACTGGTACGGCGCGCTGGAGGGCTTCAACCCGACGTTCCTGACCGCCGAGGCGGCGCGGCTGGCCATGGGCGCACGCGTGGACGCGGACCTCAACCTGAGCACCACGACGGACGCGCGCGTGACGGAGCTCATCGCGGACGCGGCGCGCCTGCGCCGGCTGTACGGCGTGCCGACGGGGTTCCAGCGCGCGCCGTTCTTCCAGGTGCAGACGCCCGCCTTCGCCCTCATCGCCGTGGACACCGGCATCGCGAAGCGCGTGGACGAGCAGCAGTGGGCGTGGCTGACCGCCGCACTGGCCCGCGCGGAGGGCAAGCTGACCATGGTCATCCTCGGCCATCCGTTCTACGCGGGCGGCCACGATCAGCGGGAGGGCTTCGAGGAGTTCCAGCGCCTGCACGACCTGCTGGCGTCTCATCGCGTGTCGGTGGTGATGGCCGGGGACACGCACGCGCTGGAGTACTACCGCCCCCCGGCGGGCAGCGCGGCCGAGAGCGACACGCCGATGCTGCACGTCGTCAACGGGGGCGGCGGCGCGTATCTGAGCTTCGGCTCGGCGCTCGCGTGGCCGGAGACCCCGGCCACGCAGGACTGGGCGTTCTATCCGGGCCGGGCGGACGTCGTGGCGAAGATCGAGGCGCTGACGCCGTGGTGGAAGCGGCCCGCGTGGTGGTGGACGCGCGAGTTCGGCGCGTGGCCGTTCTCCGCGGAATGGCTCTCCGCGGCCTTCGACGACAACCGCGCGCCCTTCTTCCAGAGCTTCGTCGAGGTCTACGTGGAGCCGGCCGCCGGACGCGTGACGCTGATGCCGCGGGGCGTCCACGGACGCCTCCGCTGGTCCGACATCGCGGCCTCGCCGGGACTCCGTCCGCGGGACACCCCGGCGGACGCGCCCATCGCGTGGACCGTCGGCGCACGCGCGCCGCGGTAGAATTCGCTGCGGTGTCGTGGGTTCCCTTTCTGCTGGCGGCCGTCCTCGCGCTGTCGACGGCCATTGCCATCTGGTCTGCCGCGGTGGCCCACAGCCGGCGGAGCGTCCCGGGCAGTGCCGCCTTCACCTGGCTCATGCTGGCGATCGCGCACTGGTCGTTCACGAGCGCGGTGACGCAGCTCGTGCCGGACCTCGAGATCCGCGTCCTGATCGCCAGGGTGCAGTACCTGGCGGTTGCGCCCATCGGCGTGCTCTGGCTCTTCTTCGCGGCGCGCTTCGCCCGCGCGGCCTGGCCCGCCCTGCCGGCCGTGCGCGTGGCGCTGTGGACCGTGCCCCTGCTCACGCTGGCCGCCGCGATCACCAACGACGACCACCGCCTCCTCTGGCGGTCCATCGTCTCCGTGGAGGCCCCGTGGGGCTCCGTGCTCGTCTACAACCCCGGCCCCTGGTACTGGGTCCACGTCGTCTACACCTACGCGCTCATCCTGGCCGGCACGTGGTTCCTCATCGACGGGCTCCGCCGGTTTCCACCGCCCTACCGGCCGCAGACCCTGGCCGCCATCGTCGGGATGATCGTGCCCTGGGCCGGCAACATGGTGTACCTGGCGCGGGTCCCGGCGCTGACCGGCGTGGACCTCACGCCCGTCGGTTTCACGGCGTCCGGCCTGTGCTTCCTCTGGGGCCTCTACCGCTACCGGCTCTTCGGCCTCGTGCCCATTGCGCGGGACCTGGTGGTGGACAGCATGGAGGACGGCGTCCTGGTGCTCGACGCACAGCGCCGGCTGATCGACCTGAACCAGGCGGGCGCCCGGTTCAGCGGGACGACGCCGGCGAACATCGGCCGGCACATCGACGACGTGGTGCCGTGGTGGGCGCAGGCGCTGACCGAGGAACGGCGCACGGGCGCGATGCCCGTCATCGTCCGGATGAGCCCGGGGCCGCGCTACTTCGAGGTGGCCATCTCCCCCGTGCGCGATCCGGAGCGCCGCTTTGCCGGATGGCTCGTGGTCGTGCGGGACGTCACGGCGCGCAAGCGCGCGGAGTCCGAGCGCTATGCCCTCGAGCGCCGCGTGCAGGAGCAGCAGAAGGCGGAGAGCCTCAAGGTGTTCGCCGCCGGCGCCGCGCACGACTTCAACAACATGCTGACCGGCGTCCTCGGCAACGCGGACCTGCTGGCCATGCAGGCCCCACCCGGCTCGGCGCAGCGCCAGACGGCGGAGGCCATCGTGATCGGCGCGCAGCGGGCGGCGGACCTGGTCTCCAAGCTGCTCGCCTACGCGGGCGAGGGGCGCGTGGTCTCCGAGCGCGTGGACATGGACACGCTCACGCGGGAGATGGTGGACCTGCTCTCCGCATCAGTGGGCCACCAGTGCACGCTCACCTACCGCTCGCCCGGTCCCATCCCGACCGTCGATGCGGACCCGACGCAGATCCGGCAGGTGGTCCTCAACCTGATCGTGAACGCCACCGAGGCCGTGGACCTCGACGGGATGGTGACGGTGGCCACCGGACAGGAGACGCTCGACCGCGGGGACCTGGCGCAGATGACGTTCGGCACGGACGGGGATCCGGGCAGCTACGTGTTCGTCGACGTCGTGGACACCGGCCCGGGCATGGACGACGACACGCTGCAGCGCATCTTCGACCCGTTCTTCTCCACCAAGGATCAGGGCCGCGGCCTCGGCCTGGCCGCGGTCCGCGGGATCGTGCGCAGCCACGACGGGGTGCTCCGCGTCACGACCAAGGTGGGACAGGGCACGCGGTTCCGGGTGTGGCTGCCGCTGACGCCGGGCAAGCAGTTCCGGACCGGGTATTGACGGAGGCGTTCCAGGCAGGGCGGAGCTTCAGCTCCGCCGCAACCCGCTCAATCCAACCATTCCACAAGGTCCGAGAGGCGGCGTACTCGCGGGCAGTCGGCGTCCGGGTAGAGATCCGCCGCGTCGAACAGCAGCGCCGCGCCGAGCCCTGCGCGGCGCGCGCCGGCCACATCCACGTGGTACAGGTCCCCGACATGCGCCGTGCGCGCAGCGGAGGCGCCGGAGTGCTCCAGCGCGAGGTGGAACAGGCGCGGGTCCGGTTTCTCCACGCCCCACTCGTGCGAGTCCAGCACCACGTCGAACCAGCGGGCGAGGTCCAGCCTGTCGAACAGGTGCCTCAGCCGCCCGTTGGCATTGGACACGACGACCAGCCGCAGGCCGCGCGCGCGGAAGGACGCCAGCGCGGGCACGATGTCCGGCTCGACGTGTTCCCACAGGTTGTGCGCGTCGTGATAGGCGCGCAGGGTCTCGAGCGCCGCGTCGGTGCCGGCGGAGAGGGGAATGCGGGCGTGCTCCAGCACGAGGTTGAAGTAGAGCCAGCCCCGCTTGCGATCGTCGGTGGACCCGATGACGGTGGCCTCGTCCAGCGCGCGCATCGCGTGGGGCTCCGCCGCCGCGAGGGTCGCGGCATCCACGGCCACGCCCTCCGCGGCCAGCGCCGCGCTGACGCGCGTCCATGACGGGTGGACCAGCACACCGCCGGCATCCAGAAACAGCGTGTCGATCATCTCAGACGGTCGACGTCTTCTGCACGACGAAGAAGTTGTTCTCCGTCTCCTGGATCGTCACCTCGATGTCGTAGGCCACGCCGCGGTCCGGGAACTTGGCACGGATGATCGCCACCACGTGATCGAAAACGTAGTGCGCCACGTTCTCCACGCTCGGCCCCTTCCCCTTCAGGACGACAATCCCTTCCGGCTCGAAGAGCGCTGGATCCATGAAGGTCCGGTCGGACTCCACGACCAGGATCTTGTGGTCCAGGTCCCGCATGATGTCCTTGATGTCGCCGAAGTCCAGCGACATGTCGAGTTCGTCACGCGGGAACTCCTCCGCCGCAATCGTGACGGTCCCCCGCCACGTGTGGCCATGGACGAACTTGCACTTGCCCGGGTAGCCGAGCTGCCGGTGCCCGGTGTGGAACTTGGCGTGGACGATGATCTTTTCCATGAGGACAAGACCAGTATAGGCCCCCGGATTACGAGGCGGGTCGTCAGACGGCCCTGGGTCGTGGCGGAGCTAAAGCTCCGCCCTACGGCTCCACGAACCCCGTGCGCGAGGAACCTCCGTGCGCAACTCGAACTTCCGTGCGCAACCGAACCTCCGTGCTTTGAACCTCCGTGC
>CAZUGF010000048.1:30584-35424 GCA_964619705.1 uncultured Bifidobacteriaceae bacterium | reverse complement strand
CCGCACCTCCCCCGCACCTCCCCGCACCTCCCCAGCACCTCCCCAGCACCTCCCCGCACCTCCCCCGCACCTCCCCGCACCTCCCCAGCACCTCCCCAGCACCTCCCCGCACCTCCCCCGCACCTCCCCGCACCTCCCCAGCACCTCCCCAGCACCTCCCCCGCACTCCCCCGCACCTCCCCCGCACCTCCTCAAATCGTCGGGTTCAGGTGTGGTTTCACCGTTGCCTCGATCTCGTCGAGCGCGGTGGCGAGGGCGTGGGCGACGCGGTCGCGCTGCTCGGGGGTGAGCGCGGTGAGGGCGCTGTGCATCGGGCTGGTGCGGCTGCGGAGGGACAGGGTGAGGTGATAGTCCCTGGAGGGGTCGAGGAATCGCTCGCGGGCAATTTCCATGGCCCTAGTCTATTCGCGCGCCGCGGTCGCGGGATCCGGGCACTCGAGGCCGGTTCCCGGCTGGCCGTGTCTCGTTCCTGTTACCATTCGTGGTGACGCAAGGAGCACGCATGAGGTTTCGAGTGATGGCTGCGGCCGTGGCCGCCGCCTGGGTAGTGGGAGCGGCCGGACACCTGGGAGTGGCGGCGCAGCAGAAGACGGTGTGGGACGGCGTCTACACCGAGGAACAGGCCAGACGCGGGGAGGCGGCGTACACGAGCGACTGCGCGAGCTGTCACGCCCCGGACTTCGCGGGCGACGGCTTCGCGCCGGCGCTGGCGGGCGCGGAGTTCGCGTCGGCATGGAACGGCCTCAGCCTGGGCGACCTGCTGGAGCGCATCCGCATTTCCATGCCGCCCACGGACCCGGACGGCGTCCCGCTGGCGCAGAAGGCGGACATCATTGCGCACCTGCTCCATGCCAACAAGTTCCCGGCGGGGACGACGGAACTGCCGGCGGATGTCGAGGCCCTGAAGCAGATCGCCTACAAGGCCAACCAGTAGGGTCTCCCGCGCGCTCGTAGCTCAGTTGGATAGAGCATCAGCCTTCGAAGCTGAGGGTCGCAGGTTCGAGCCCTGCCGAGCGCACCACACCGCATCCTGCATCCGTCGGCGAGGGCGGGCAACCTTTCCGCCCGCTCGTCCGTCTACTCCTATTGTGAACCCATAGGAGAGGCGCGGGCGGCAGTCGCCCGTGGCACGGAGGCGGCATGGGAACGGACGAGAAAAGCGGCGTCTGGCAGGGGACGCTGTCGCTCATGGTGTTGCGCACGCTCGTCACGATGGGCGCGCAGCATGGCTACGGCCTCGCGCGCCGCATCGAGCAGACCAGCGGCAGCCGGCTGATCATCAACTACGGCACGCTCTATCCGGCCCTCCTCAAGCTGGAGCAGGAAGGCCTCATCCGATCGGAGTGGGGCACCTCCGACAACAACCGCAAGGCAAAGTTCTACACGCTCACGAAGGCCGGCCGCCGGCAGCTCGATCGCGACATGCGCCAGTGGGAGGAGACGGCCGCCATCATGACGCGATTCCTCGGTGGAGAGCCGGCATGATGCGGCGGGTCCGCGCCTGGTCCCGGCGGCTGGCCGGCCTCGTCACCGGCGCGCGGCGGGACCGCGACTTTGCCGACGAGCTCGAGAGCCACCTCCAACTGCACGTCGACGACGGCATCCGCGCCGGCCTGTCGCCGGACGAGGCTCGCCGGCAGGCGGTCCTCAAGCTCGGCGGCGTCGACCAGGCCCGCGAAGCCCATCGCGATCGCCGCGGCGTTCCCGCGATCGAGAACCTGGTCCGCGACCTCCGCCACGGGGTCCGCGGACTTCGAAAGAGCCCCGGCTTCACCCTTGCGGCCGTCACCGTGCTCGGGCTCGGCGTCGGCGCCAACACGGCCATCTTCACCATTGTCGATGCCGTGGTCCTGCGCCCGCTGCCGTTTGCCGGGGCCGATCGCCTCGTGTCGGTCTCGCACACGCCGCCGGCGCAGCTCTTCTCCGGCCTGCCGACCTTTCCGCTCTCGCCCGCCAACTACCTGGACTGGCAGGCCGAGAGCTCGTCGTTCGAGGCCATGGCCGCCTACATCGGCCGGCGCGTCACGCTCACGGGCGAGGGCGAGCCCGAACCGCTCGTCGCCGCGCGAGTATCCTCGGCGTTCCTGCCGATCCTCGGGCTGCAGCCCGTGCTCGGGCGTCACTTCACGCCGGAGGAAGACCGCGATGGGGCCTCCGCCACCGTCCTGCTGAGCGAGGGCACCTGGCGGTCGCGATTCGGCGGCGATCCCTCGATCGTCGGCCGCGTCGTGACCGTGGACGGCGTGCCGCGCACGATCGTGGGCGTGGCGCCGGCGGCGCCGGCGTTCGTTCACAGGGTGCAGTTGTGGATGCCGCTCGGGTGGAATGCGGAAGATCGAGCGGTCCGCGGCGACCACAACTACCGGGCGATCGCGCGGCTGAAGCCCGGCGTGGATATCACCCGCGCACAGGCCGATCTCTCGGCGATTGCGTCGAGGCTCGAACGTGAGTACCCCGCGGACAACAAGGGATGGGGTGCGCGCGTCGTGCCGCTCCATCAGGATCTCGTCGGCGATGTCCGCCCGGCCCTCCTGGTGCTGCTCGGTGCGGTGGGCCTCGTGCTGTTCATTGCCTGCGCAAACGTGGCCAACCTGCTCCTGGTCCGTACCTTCGGGCGTGCGAAGGAGATCGCGATGCGCTCGGCGCTTGGGGCCAGCCGGGCGCGCATCGTGCAACAACTCCTCGTCGAAGGGCTCCTGCTCGGTGTGGGCGGCGGCGTCGCGGGCCTGCTCCTGGCGGTGGCCGGGGTGCGCGTGCTCATCGCCGCGTTCGGCGACACGCTGCCACGCGCAGCCGAGATCGCGATCGATGCCCGCGTGCTTGCGTTTACTGCAGTGGCAGCCGTTCTGACAGGCGTTGTCACCGCGGCCGTTCCTGCCGGGCATCTCGCACGGCGCGAGCTGAACGACGCGTTGAAGTCCGGAAGCCGGGGCAGCTCGTCGGGCGGCGAGGGGCGCATGCGACGAGCCCTCGTGGTCTCCGAGGTCGCGCTCGCCTTGACGCTGCTCGTCGGCGCGGGGCTCCTGATGCGGAGCCTCATGGCGCTGCAGTCCGCCGATCGCGGGTTCGAGACCCGCAACCTTCTGACCGCGGTGGTCCAACTGCCCGAGGCGAAATACCCCACCGAAGAGGACCGCGATCGGTTCTTCGACGCCGTGCTGGAGCGGATCCGCACGCTTCCGGGCGTGGAGTCGGCCGGCGCCGTGGATACGCTGCCTCTCCACGGCGGGTCCACGCAGCCGGTGGCCATCGAGGGTGCGCCCCTCGTCCCGCAAGCCGAGCAGCCGGCGCTGCTCGTGCGCCTGGCCTCGACCGACTACCGTGCGGCGACGCGCATCCCGCTGCTCGAAGGCCGCGACTTCGAGCGCCGCGACACGCGCGACGGGACGCTCGTCGCCGTCGTCAGCGCCGAAGTGGCGCGCCGATTCTGGCCGGGCGAGAGCCCCATCGGCAAGCGCCTGACCCTCCCGCTCATCTCCGACGCGCCGCGTCAGGTCGTCGGTGTGGTCGGCGAGATCAAGACCGAGTCGATTGATGCACGCACGCCGGAGGCCACCATCTACCTGCCGCTCTCGCAGTTGAGGCCGCTTGGCGCGGACCTCATGGTTCGCACGTTCGTGCCGCCGGCCGAGCTTGCGCGGCCCGTCGTTGCCGCGGTCCATGCGGTGGACCCCGATCAGCCGGTGCTCGAGGTCAGCACGATGGAAGACGTCGTGGACGACGTGCTGGGACGCCGGCGGTTTGCCGTGCAGCTGCTCGGCGCATTCGCCGCCCTCGCCCTCATCCTGGCGGCCGTGGGCATCTACAGCGTCCTGGCCTACACCGTGCGGCAGCGCGTTCGCGAGATTGGCATCCGCATGGCCCTCGGCGCGCCCACATCGGGAGTGCTGCGCCTGATCGTCGCCGACGGCCTCAAGCCGACGCTCCTCGGGGTCGCCATCGGGCTCCTGCTCGCGGCCGCGCTCGGCCGCGTGATGGAATCGCTCCTCTACGGCGTGGGCGTGCACGACGGGATCACCTACGCCGGGGTCGCTGCCGTCGTGACCAGCGTCGGTGCGCTGGCGACGCTGCTGCCGGCCTACCGTGCGACGCGCGTTGATCCCGTCAACACACTGCGTGCGGAGTGAATGGCGGGTGTGCAGGACTCCGTGCGTGCCTCGCGCCCTTCGTGGCTTCGTGTCGATCGTGTGAGGGCAGCCTCGTCAGAAGCGGGACGCGGCGTCGAAATCGGCGTGCCTGTGGCTCGGGAATGATCCACAGGAAGAGGTCTATGTCATCCCCGGCGCGGACGCGGCGGTCCGGCGTCCAGGGACCCATGTCGAACTGCTGGGACACGATGCGCGTGCCGGGTTTCAGGACAGTGCGGAGTCTCGGGGCCAGGCGGCGAGTGGTGGTGGTCGACAGGTACAGCGTCACGACGGTGGCGCCGGACAGGTCGGCCTCGAAGAGGTCGCCCTGGATGAAGTGCACCTTGTCGTGGACCTCGGCCTCCCGGGCGATGGCGCGGGCCCGGGCCACGAGGTCCGGATCGATCTCGATGCCGACCCCGCGGGCGCCGTACTTCTGCGCGGCCAGGATCAGGATCCGGCCGTCTCCCGACCCGAGGTCGTACACGACATCGTCCGCGGTGACCTCGGCGAGCTGGAGCATCGCGTCGGCCGCGGACTGGCGTGAGGGCACGTAGAACGCGTCAGGGACGCGCGCCTGCCCGCCCGCGAGCGTCGCAAGGCACACGGCGGCCAGGCGCGAGCGCAGTGGCACGAGACCATCATACGACCCGAGGGTGACGTTGAAGGCGACCCTGAAGGGTCGCCTCTACAGTGAGACGATGTAGGGGCGA
>CAZUGF010000048.1:28831-30484 GCA_964619705.1 uncultured Bifidobacteriaceae bacterium | reverse complement strand
GACGTTGAAGGCGACCCTGAAGGGTCGCCTCTACAGTGAGACGATGTAGGGGCGACCCTTCAGGGTCGCCCAGACCGCACGCCGCGCCCACGACGCGAAACGTCGCGCCACCGCAGCCCTGGCGCACCGGTGTGTCGCCGCGATCTCACTGGGTGTATCGTCAATCGATGGGCACTGATACCCGAACTGAACATGACGCACTGGGGCCGGTCGAGGTACCGGCCGACCGGCTGTGGGGCGCGCAGACCGAGCGTTCCCTCCACCACTTCGACATCGGCGCCGACAGGTTCCGCTGGGGGCGCGCCGTCATCCGCGCGCTCGGCCTTGTCAAGAAGTGCGCCGCGCTGGCCAACCGTGAGCTCGGCACGCTGCCCGCGGACACGGCCGACCTCATCGTCCGCGCGGCCGACGAGGTCATCGGCGGCGCGCTCGACGCCGAGTTCCCCCTGGTCGTCTTCCAGACCGGGTCCGGCACGCAGACCAACATGAACGCCAACGAGGTGATCGCCAACCGCGCCAACCAGCTGGCCGGCGCCGAGGCCGGCGCCGGCACTCCGGTCCACCCCAACGACCACGTCAACCGCGGCCAGTCCTCCAACGACGCGTTTCCCGCCGTCATGCACATTGCCGCCGCGGAACAGATCGTCCACCGCCTGGCCCCCGCCGTCCGTGGCCTGCGGGACACGCTGGCCGCCCGGTCCCGGGCCCTCGACGATGTGATCCTGATCGGCCGGACGCACCTGCAGGACGCGACGCCCATCTCGCTCGGGCAGGTCATCGGCGGCTGGGTCGCGCAGATCGACGACACCTGGGCCGGCGTCGAGGCGGCCCGGCAGGGCCTTCACGCGCTGGCCCTCGGCGGCACGGCCGTCGGCACCGGCCTGAACGCGCACCCGCGTTTTGGCGCCCTCGCCTCGGACATCGTCGCGCGCGAGACAGGCCTGCCGTTCCACGTGACGGGCAACCACGCCGCGGCGCTCTCCGCGCACGACGCCATGGCGGCGGCCAGCGCGGCGCTCCGCGGCCTGGCCGGCGCCCTCATGAAGATCGCGAACGACGTGCGCCTCTACGCCTCCGGCCCGCGCGCCGGTATCGGCGAGCTCCGCCTGCCGGAGAACGAGCCGGGCTCGTCGATCATGCCGGGCAAGATCAACCCGACGCAGTGCGAGGCGCTGGCGATGATCGCCGTGCAGGTGTACGGCAACGATCACGCCGTGGCGTTCGCCAACTCGCAGGGACAGTTCCAGCTGAACGTGTTCAAGCCGGTGATCCTGCACAACGTGCTCGAGTCCATCGCGCTCCTGGCCGATGGCTGCCGCTCGTTCGACGAGCACTGCGCCCGCGGCCTGGAACCGGACCGCGCGCGCATCCAGGCGCACCTCGAGGAGTCGCTGATGCTCGTCACGGCCCTGGCGCCGCGCATCGGGTACGAGCACGCGGCGGCCATTGCCCTGGCCGCGCACCGGGACGGCGCCACGCTGCGTGACGCCGCGCTGGCGTCCGGCCACGTGAGCGCCGCGCAGTTCGATGAGTGGGTGAGGCCCGAACAGATGGCACGCCCGCACGGGCATCCGGCGGCCTGACGCGCCGTGTGCCTCGCGCGCGCCGGGCCGCGTGGCAGGCGACCCTGAAGGGTCGCCTCTACGGAGCGTC
>CAZUGF010000048.1:4208-28731 GCA_964619705.1 uncultured Bifidobacteriaceae bacterium | reverse complement strand
GCGCGCGCCGGGCCGCGTGGCAGGCGACCCTGAAGGGTCGCCTCTACGGAGCGTCACGTCCGCGATGGCGTTACCGCCGCACGAGCGCGGAGGATCGCATGACGTGCGCGAGTGCGGCGACGAACCGGTCCGGGTCCTCCCAGTGCAGGGCGTGCCCGATCCCGGGTGAGAGCTGCACCTCCGCGTGCCGCACCTGCGTGGCCATCGCCAACTGCTCCTCCCGGGAGAACACCGCATCGTCATCCCCGCCCACCACGACGGTGGCGCTCCGGATGGCGTCGTCGGCCGGAGCGAAGGCGCGCATTCCGGCCAGCGCCATTCGCCAGACGTCTGCCGGCAGCTTGCCGCTCTCGTTGAGGATCCGCTCCATGAACGGCGCCGGGACCTGGCGCTGGATCGTGCTTTCCTGGAACGCGCGCACGAACGCGCGATCGACCGGATCGGTGAGGCGCTCCACGTCCGCGTGGAGCGACTGCACCACCGTGTTGTCCGCCGTCGGCGCGGCCCCGACGAGCAGCAGCCCGGTGACACGGCCCGGGACGCGCGCGGCGACCCGGCGTGCCACGAAGCTGCCCATGGAGTGTCCCGCGATGACAGCCGTCGGGACGTGGAGGACGTCCATCAGCGCGATGACGTCGTCCGCGAAGTCGTCCATCGTGTAGCCGCGGGACGGCCGGTCCGACTCCCCGTGCCCGCGCTGGTCCGGCACGATGACCCGTGCGTCGGACGGCAGGCGCGGTATGACGCGGCTGAACGAGAACCAGGAGTCGGTGAACCCGTGGAGCATGATGACGGCGGGCCCGTCCGCCGGGCCCTGTTCCGCCACGCGCAGCCGCAGGCGGTGCGGCAGGTGCACGTCGTCGAACGTCATCGGTGGAGCCTCCATGCGCCCGCGCCGCAGCCGGCCCGCCTACCGCACACGGTGCAGCCGCTCCTTCACCAGGGCCGCGTCATCCGCCTTGCCCTGGGCCTCGAGCGCCTTCTCGAGCAGCGCCAGCGTCCAGACGTTCTCCGGGTTGCGCTTGAGGTCCTCCCAGTACACGGCTTCCGCTTCGTCGGCACGGCCGGCCGCCATCAGCACGGCGCCGAGGTTCTGGCGCACCGGCGCATGCCAGTCCGGCGGCTCCTGATAGACGAGCGAGTCCTCGAAGCGGATTGCCCGATCCAGGTGGAGGATGGCCATGTCGGTGTTCCCGCGGCGCGCGGCGATCTCGCCCGCCACCACCTCCGGCGCGATGCGGAGGATGTTGAACCCGGTATTGGTGGAGAACGTCGTCTGGCCCTTGAGCGACTCGTCGCCCAGCAGCGCCTTCAGCTCCGCCAGTTCGCGTTCGGCCTCGTCCAGGCGGTTCGCGGCGGTGAGGGCCATCGCGCGCGCGTAGCGCCAGGCGCCCTTCGTGAACGCGGTCTCGAAGCGCGGTCCGGGGTCCGCCAGCACGCGATCCCACTCGGAGAAGCGGACCATGGCCCAGTACGGCACCACGACAAACCCCTGGAGGATCGGCACCTCGCCGAGCGCCTCATCCGGGATGGCGTGGGCGACGCGATCCGCCGAGTCGAGCGCAAGCTGCCGCTGGCCGCTGGCCGTGGCGCCCATCCAGATGAAGTGGAGGTTGTGCGGGTAGTAGCCGAGCGGGTAGAGGCCCTGCGCGCGGCACTGCGCGATGTAGTCCTCGTCGGCCTGCGCGGCCATCTGGTTGACGCGGATGACGTCCGCATGCCGGCCCACGCGCTGGTAGATGTGCGCGGGCATGTGCACGATGTGGCCGGCGCCGGGCATCAGCGGCAGCAGCCGGTCGGCTTCGGCCTCGGCCCGCTCGGGCGTGTCGGTCGCCTCCCACAGGTGGATCCACAGGTGCAGGGCGCCCGGGTGATTCGGGTGGGCGGCGATCACGCGCTCCAGCTCGCGCTGCACCTGCAGCGTCTCCGCGCGCGGCTTGCCGTCGCGCGTCCAGTAGCTCCACGGCATCAGGTCCATCAGCGCCTCGGCGTAGAGCGTGCGCGCGTCGAGATCGTCCGGGAATGCCGCCACGACGCGTTCCATCGCCTCGGCGTACGCGCGGTCGGCGGCCGGGCGATCCTCGGCCTTGCCGGTGTAGCGCACGGCCAGCGCCTCGATGTACGCCCGCTCGCGCGGCGAGACGCCGGCCTTCTTCTCCAGCGCCTTCTGTGCCAGCGCAAACGCGGCTGGCTCGGCGTCCGGCTCCATGGCGGCGTTGATGTTGGGGCCGAGGCCCAGCGCCTGTCCCCAGTACGCCATGGCGGCGTCCGGATCCAGGCGGGCGGCCTCCGCAAATGCGCGGCCCGATTCCGCGTGGTTGAAGCCGTAGACCAGGTTCAGGCCCTGGTTGATGAAGAGCTGCGCCTGCGGGCTGCTCGTCGTCACCGGGAAGGTATGGACGCCGAGGTTCTGGAGCCGCGGCGCCACGGGCATGCCGGGGGCCGGCTGCTCGTCGAAGCCGGGCTGCCGGTCGTAGTGCTTGTGCGCGGGTGCCGGGGCCGGGGCCGGCGCCTGGGCGGATGCGGCACCGATGACGATCGGCGCCAGGAGCAGGGCGAGGGTTCGAGCGGTCGCGTTCAGGAATTGCATGTCAGTGGGTCTCCGTGAGAAGAATACGGATCCGGGCCCGGGTCCGGCGTGACCTGACGGTGAGCGATTCGTCATGATTTGGTAAGGACCTCAGTGGACACCGATCCGATACTCGCGTTCGGCGATTTTCGGCTGGACACGGGCAGCGGGCAGTTGCTCCAGCACGCGGCGCCCGTGCCGCTCCCGCCGAAGGCCTTTGCCCTGCTGCACTACCTGGCGGAGCGGAGCGGCCGGCTCGTCTCCAAGCAGGAACTGCTCGACACCGTGTGGGCCGGGGTCTTCGTCGGCGACGCCGTGCTCAAGACGGCCGTGCGCGATCTCCGCCGGGCGCTGGCCGACGATCCTCACGCGCCGCGGTTCATCGAGACCGCCCATCGCCGCGGCTACCGCTTCGTCGCCCCGGTGACGCGCGTCGCGGGACCGCCGGCCCTCCCGCCCGTGGCGGCCGCCGCCGATCATCCGCGCGTGCGCTACGCGCGCAGCGGCAGCGTCAACATCGCGTACCAGGTTGTCGGCGCCGGCCCGGTGGACATTGTCTTCGTCATGGGCTGGGTCTCGCACCTGGAGTACTTCTGGAGCGAGCCCTCGTTTGCCCGGTTCCTCGGCCGGCTGGCCTCCGTCGGGCGGCTCATCGTCTTCGACAAGCGGGGGACGGGCCTGTCCGACCCCGTGCCGGTCAGCGAGTTGCCGTCGCTCGAACAGCGGCTCGACGATGTGCGCGCCGTGATGGAGGCGGCGGGATCCGCGCGCGCCGTGCTGCTCGGCGTGTCCGAGGGCGGCCCGCTCTGCAGCCTGTTCGCCGCGACCTATCCGGAGAAGACCGAAGCGCTCGTGATGATCGGCAGCTACGCGCGGCGGCTCGTGGCCCCGGACTACCCGTGGGGCGTGTCGCCCGAGGAGCGGGACCAGTTCTGCCGGACGATCCTCGACGAGTGGGGCGGGCCCGTCGGCCTCGACGTGCGGGCGCCCTCCGCCGCCGGGGACGAGCGCTTCCGCGAGTGGTGGGCGTCCTACCTGCGGATGGGCGCCAGTCCAGGCGCCGCCGTGGCGCTGACGCGCATGAACGCCGAGATCGACGTCCGCGACGTCCTGCCGTCGATCCGCGTCCCCACGCTCGTCCTGCACCGGACGGGCGACCGCTGCCTCCGCGTCGAGGAAGGGCGCTACCTCGCGCAGCGGATTCCGGGCGCCACCTTCGTCGAGCTGCCGGGTGACGATCACCTGCCGTTCGCCGGCGACCAGGATCAGATTCTCGACGCGATCGAGCCGTTCCTGTTGCGGACTCACGCGGCGGCCTCCGACGAGCAGGTGCTCGCGTCGATCCTCACCGCGCGGCTGGACCAGGCGGCGCCGACCGGTGACGACCTGGCGCCGGTGTGCAGGCAGGAGATCGAGCGCTTCCGCGGCCTCCTGCTCACGTCCGGACCGGACCTGTGGATTGCGAGCTTCGACGGACCGGCGCGGGCCGTTCAGTGCGGCGTGGCCATGGCCGCCCGTGCCGCGGCCAGCGGCGTGCCGGCGCGTGCGGGCGTCCACATCGGCGAGTGCCATCCGCTGTTGCCGGGCGGCCCGGTGGCGGAGGCGAGCGCCGCGCTGGCCGAGGCGGCCGGACCCGGGGAGGTGTGCGTGTCCCGCACCATCGTCGACCTGGTCCCCGGATCGGGCATCCGCTTCGAGGAACGCGGCCTGCTCCACGCCGGCCGCACGGATCGGGTCATCAAGGTGTTCGCGGTCGCGCACGGGTAGACGGCCTCACACGGCGATCACGTCGAAGCCGCCGAGCGGCGCCGTGTCCGTCGATGCCAGCATGCTCCACACCTTGAACTGGTCCGTCGTGCTCCCCGTCAGGTGATTGACGAGCACCTCGCCGAACAGGTGGCCGATCGAGCTGCGATAGAGATCGATGTCGGCGTCGACGGACACGCGCGTCCGGTCTCCCGGCGACCCCGGCGTGCCCGTGGCCCAGCTCACCTGCAGGTTGCCCTTGCGGAACTGGGTCTGCTTGAAGCTCCCTTCGTTGAACCGGTGCAGCGACGCCGGCGCGCGCGCGAAGCGGCCCAGGTCCGCGAGTGCCCGCACGCGCTCGAGGAAGGCGCGATCGGCGGAGAAGTAGATGCGGTCGGGGAAGACGTCGAAGATGCGGATGCCGAACTGCGGCGAGAGCAGGTGGTCCGCCTCGCCCGGGCCGAAGGTGACGCTCCGGAGCCGCGCGCAGATGTTGAGGAGCGCGAAGCGCTCGACGCCCGCCAGCGCGGCGTAGCGCGCGTCGTCGATCGCCTGGTGCAGGCTGGTCAGCCGATCGAGGGGCGGGAACACCGGGACCCGCAGGCCGGAGAACTTGCCGTCGATGTCGCGCGCCAGCGCTTCCCCGCGCTTCAGGACGCCGTGGAACGGCTTGTACCGATCCGCCGCGCGTGAGCGTGCACTGGCCACGACGCGGCCGAGCGTCGCGCGCGCATCCCGGATGACATCGCGTACCGCCGGTCCCTCCGCCGTGCCCAGGACGACGAGATCGTTCAGCAGGTGGTCGACCCTGTCGAAGCCGGCGCGGACGTCCTCCGCGGTGCGCTGGAGCAGCGCCAGTTGATCCGGCGTCAACCCGCCGGCGCGGGTGACCTCTCGCGCGAGGACGCGGCCGTACTCGTGCCAGAGCGGGCGGAAGTTCCACAGCGCGCGGTTGATCTCGCGTACGCCCTGCACGGCATTCGGCGCCAGCGCGGTGGCCACCCGCTCCGCACGCTCGTCGAGCGTCTGGAGCGGCGCCGAAAGGGCGGGAGCAAGGGCCGGCGTCTTCGCGATCAGGTCACCGAGCGCCTTGAGCGCGGACGCCAGGGCGGCGCCCTCGCCCCCGAGCCGCACCTGCAGGTCCACGATGTCGAGGGCCGTCTCGCGCATCTGATGGACGGAACGTCCGAGGCTCGCGCTGGCCTGCCGGGCCCGGCCGACGATGGCGGTCAGCTTGTCCAGGGCGGGACGGGGCAGGGCGTCCGGTGCGGCGGCCGCGGCATGATCGAGCGCGCCGAGCGCGGCGTCGAAGGCGGCGAGAGCCGCGTCGGCGCGGTCCAGATACTCGTCCATCGGATCACCACCTCTCGTTCAGGGGGGCGCTGTCGTCCGCGGTTCCGCGTCCACGCGCCTGCCGGCCGGCGCCGGACCGTCCGTCAGTATCCGCGATCTGCCCGGCGCGGAGCCACGCAGATGGCGGCACAGCCGAGGTCCGTGGGCGGAACGCCGCCGGTTCCGAGCCTTGATACACTGCAGGCATGCAGTTGCGTACAGCCCGTCTGTGCCTCGATTGCGAGGAAGTACACGACGAGTATCGCTGTCCGATGTGTGCCTCGGAGGCGTTCACCTACATGACGCGGTGGGTGCCGGTGCCGGAACGGCGGAGCCGCCCGCGGCCCCGGCCGTCGGCCGCGGAGGTCGAGATCTACGAGCGGATGGTCAACCGGGCGTCGGAGCCGCCGCGGCGCCGGAGCCTCTTTGCCCAGGCCGCGCTGGGCCTGACGGCGGCCAGCGTCCTGGGAATCTTCTGGGGCGGCCAGAAGGCCCGCCAGACCGGTGCGGCCGTCGAACACGACATCGAACGCGAGAGCGAGCCCGGCGACGAGCCGTAACGAATCCGCCGGTGCGCGCACCATCCTCCCGGAGGAGGTGCGCGGTGTACGAACTCTCATTCCTCACGCGGCGATGGTCCTGGGCCGCCTCGCCGGCCCGTCCGGAACCGGCGGCGCCGGCTGACGGGCTGGCCGACTTCCTGTCGGAAGACGACGACCCACCCCCGCCGCTCTCGGCCCGGCCCGCCGCGCAGTTTGCCACGGTGCTGATCGCCTGTGCGGGCGCGAGCGCGCTGGCCGTCTTCCTCTCCCGCCCGTTGTGGGCCGCGCCTGTGACGCCGGAAGACGCAGGGATGCCTGCATCCGCTTTCGCGCGCGACGCCGTCCCGGGCGCTATTCCTGACGCTATCCACGCCGCCGCGGCGGACATCCCGCTGACGCCGGCCGCACCCCCTGCGCCGGCCCCGACGGGCGAGATCCTGATCGACACCGAGCCGCGCGGTGCGCGCGTCTCCGTGGACGGCGAGGCGATCGGCGTGTCTCCCATTACGGTGGCCAACCTCACCGCCGGACCGCACGAGATCACCGTCACGAGCGGCCGCGGACGTGTCACGCGCACGATCGACGTGCAGCCGGGACCGGGCACGGCACTGGTGATTGCGCTGCCCGCCGCCAATCGGCTGGCGTCCGGCTGGCTGGCCGTCTCGAGCGCCGTGCCGGCACAGATCCTGGAGGACGGCGTCCTGCTGGGCACCACCGAGACGCCGCGTCTGCTCCTCCCGACGGGCCGGCACGTCCTGGACTTCGTCAACGATCCGCTCGGCTTCCGCGCCTCGCAGACCGTGCTCGTGGCGGAAGGGCAGACGGCGGCCATCAGCCTGGACGCGCCGAACGGCAGCGTCCACATCAATGCGCGCCCGTGGGCGGAGGTGTTCGTGGACGGCCGCCGCATCGGCGATACGCCGCTCGGCAACGTGTCCGTCCCGATCGGCGTACACGAGATCGTCTTCCGGCACCCGCAGTTCGGCGAGCAGCGCCGGACGGTGGTCGTCGGTCTCGGCGCGCCGGCGCGCGTGGCCGTGGAGTTCCAGCCATGATCCGCACCGCGGCCCTCGTGTCCTGCCTCCTGGCCTGCCTGGCCGAGCCCGTCATCGCGCAGGACCCGCTGACGCCGGTCCGGGATTTCTACGGCGCCGCGGCCTACGAGGAGGCGCTGGCGGCCCTGGGCACGATGGCCATCGGGAACCCGGGGACCTCGATCGAGGCGGAGCACTATCGCGCCTACTGCCTGCTGGCGCTCGGGCGCACGGCGGAAGCCGATCGCGTCATCGAAGGCATTGTGGCCGCGGACCCGCTCGGCGAATCGGTGGGGGAGGATCAGTCGCCGCGCATTCGCGCCGCGTTCGGCGCCGCGCGCCGCCGCGCACTGCCGGGCATCGTCCGCACGCTCTACGCGGAGGGCCGGGCGGCGTTCGATCGCCAGGCGTTTGCCGAAGCCGAGCGCACGCTGGGCAGCGCCGTGCGCCTGATCGACACGCCGGAGGTCGTCAACCGGCCGGGGATGGACGATCTCCGGACGCTCGCGTCCGGGTTCCTGGCGCTCGCCCGTGCGCGGAAGGCGCCGGCTGCACCCGCGGCTCTCGCGCCGATTGCCGTCAGGCCGACCGTGTCACTGGAGCGCGCCGCGCACACGGAGCACGCGGCACTGATGGAGCGCGCCGGCCGTGCGGAGGCCGCGCGCGATACGCTGCCGCCGTCGGAGCCCGTCGTGATCCGCCAGGACCTGCCGGTCTGGTCCGCCGCGCCCGTGGGTTTCGACGTCGTCTATCGTGGTGCCATCGTCGTGGACATCGACGAGCAGGGCCAGGTCGCCGGGGCGTCCCTCGTCGAGCCGATTCACCCGATGTACAACCAGGACCTGCTGCGTGCCGCCCGTGGATGGCAGTACGAGCCGGCCATGCGTGACGGCCGGCCCGTGCGTTCGCAGAAGCGCGTGGAAGTGGAACTGCGCCCGCGGTGATCCTCGACGATCGCCCCGTAGGGCGGTTCCGTAGGGCGGACCTTCAGGTCCGCCTGGGTGATCGCCCCTACGACGATCGCCCCTACGACGATCGACTCGTAGGGCGGGTCTTCAGACCCGCCTATCCGGGCGGACCTGACGCTCCACCCTGCGCCCCGTTTCGCAGGATGCCCGACCGCGCCGTGTTGTACTCGCGTCGCTCGTTCGTCAAGGAGAACGTGCGAGAACCGACAAGCCTGCCGTCGAATCGTCATCTCACCGTGCGTCGCCTCGGCGCGGCTGTCGCACAGGCGAGTCGGATATGCCTCACCGCTCTCGGCCTGGCGCTGTCCGTTCCGGGCTCCGCGCTCGCGGGTGCTGAACAGTCTGCGACCGAAACTCGACGATTCCAGCCGGTGGACCTGCTGGCGACGACCGACATCGGTGAGGTGCAACTCTCGCCGGACGGACAGACGGTGCTGGTGACGACGACCCAGGCACATCTCGCCGACAACCGGACGACCAGTCGCGTGCTGCTGCTCCCGGTCGCGGGAGGTCCGGCAATCCCCCTCATGGAAGACGGACCAGCCGCAGCGTCGACGTTCCGGTGGTCTGGCGACAGCCGTCGCATCGCCTTCATCGGTGCACGCGACGGCAACACCGCGATATGGGTGTTCGACGTCGCCACCAGGACCGTCAGACCGATCTGCGATATCGACCGATCGAACGCCTACCTGTCGCAGACGGGCGAATCCCTGGCGTGGTCGCCGGATGGCCGCTCACTCGCATTTGTCGCCACCACCGATCCCGCGCGGTCGATGGACCCCCTTGTCGTCACGCGCATGCAGTACAAGGCCCGGACGACGTTCGCCGACGATCGGCGGACGCATCTGTTTGTCGTGGACAGCGCCGGCGGGATGCCGACCCAGTTGACGACTGGCTCGTTCGACGAGCACTCGATTGCCTGGACGCCTGATGGCCGCTCGGTCGTGTTCGCATCGAACAGGGAGCCGGAGCCCGACGCCTTTCACAACTACGATCTGTTCGCGGTGGACGTTGCCACCCGTCGGATACGGCAGTTGACCAGGACCAAAGGCGTCGAGGTCTCGCCGCTGGTATCGCCCGATGGCCGTTGGATCGCCTACAGAGCGACGACCCGTCCGATGGCCACGATTGACAGCGTGGCCGAAGATGCGCATCTCTGGGTGATGCCCGCCAGCGGCGGCGACGCCAGAAGGGTCAACGGATCACTGGATCGCCGGACCGGGGCGTTTGCCTGGAGCGCCGACTCCACGTCGTTGATCTTCAGCGCGTCGGACCACGGGAAGACGCTCCTGTACACAGTCGACCTGGGCCGGGGGATGTCGAACCCGCTCTTCGATCGTGCCGCACAGGTGGGCCCGTTCTCGCTGGCGAGCAGCGGCGCACTCGTGTTCGCTCTGTCCACCCCGACCACGCCACGGGAGTTGTATCACCTCCCGCCTGGCGAGACCGAGCCCAGGCCACTCACTACGTTCAACGCGGACCTGTTGCGCCGCTGGCGCCTGTCGACTCCCGAGACGGTGACCTTCAAAGGCAGCGACGGCGTCGAGATTGAAGGCTGGTTCTACCCACCCGTTGGGGCGCGTGGAAAAGTGCCTCTGCTCTTGAACATTCACGGGGGGCCGCATGGGATGTTCGGCTATGTCTTCGATCCCATGGTCCAGGGCTACGCCGGGCGTGGGTATGCGGTTCTGAACGTGAATCCGCGCGGGAGCATCGGCTACGGTCAGGCATTTGCGGATGGCAGCCTCGACCAGTGGGGTGGCCGCGACTACCAGGATCTGATGGAGGCGGTCGACCATGTCCTCGCGACGCGACCGGAAGTCGATCCTGACCGACTCGGCGTCACGGGGCGAAGCTACGGTGGCTTCATGACGAACTGGGTCATCTCACAGACCAGTCGTTTCAAGGCAGCGGTGTCGGTGGCCAGCGTCGCCAATCTGATCAGCTTCTACGCGACCTCGATCTATCAGGATCTCATTCATGCGGAGTTCGGAGGCTTTCCGTGGGACGGCGACAACTTCGCCAGGCTCTGGAAGTGGTCCCCGCTGGCTCACGTCGGCAACGCGGTCACCCCGACGCTGTTTATCCACGGGGAGGTGGACAACGATGTTCACATCACAGAAGCTGAGGCCATGTACATGGCGCTGCGCCGTCGCGGTGTCGAGACGGTGCTCGCACGCTATCCGCGAGAAGGCCACGCGTTTCGTGAACCGAAGCACCGATTCGACCAGCTGACCCGGACACTCGAGTGGCTCGACCGCTTCCTCGTGCCCGGTTCGCCGACCGAGCCATAGGCCATTCATACGCAGGTTGACAAGAGGGACTCCATGCCGTCAGTCGTCCGTTCGTTCGCCCTTCCCGGGCTGTGCGTTGCCATGTTCGTCGGCTCGATCGCCGCGACCGACAGTCAGACACCCGACGAGACGGGTACCACCGCCATCGTCGGAGGCATGTTGCTCGATGGATGGGGCGGTCCGCCGCTGCACCATGCGACCGTTCTCATCCAGGGCAATCGAATCGTCGATGTGGGGCCAGCCGCGTCGGTGACCGTGCCGGCCAACGCGACGATCATCGATGCGAGCGGTCGGACCATCATGCCTGGACTCATCGAGGCGCACGCACACCTCTTCATCCTCGGACACGGGGACTACCCGAGGTGGTTTCCATGGATGATGGAGAACAACCTGACGGAGCGCGTGATGGAGATCTCGGCGAGGCAGATGCTCCATGCGGGCATCACCACGGCGGTCGACGTCGGCGACCCACTGGACGAGTCGCTTCGGATCCGTGACCGTTCGGCCAGGAACGAGATTCCCGGTCCGCGGCTCGTCATCTCCGGCACCCAGCTGGTGCCGAACCGCAATCCTGGAGCTCCGCCTGGAATGCTGGAGAAGGTGGGCCTGACGGCGCCGGTCACCAGCCCCGAGAGTGCTGTCGCAGCCGTCAACCGGCTGATCGATGCGGGCGTGGATATCATCAAGCTGCAGTCCGGGTTCTCTGCCGGACATTACCGGGCGATTGTCGGCGCCGCCCGGAAGCGCGGCACGAAGGTGCATGCACACGTCTATACGGAACAGGAAGTGACCGACGCATTCGAGGCGGACGTCGACGTGCTGCAGCATGTCGGGTCGGGCGGCACCTATCCTCCGTACACGGCGGATCTGGTTCGTCGGATCGCGCAGTCCGGACGCCCCATCGTGGATACCATCGCGCATCGCTCGTGGGTCTATCCGGCAACGGAGGTGTTCCCGGAGCGCCTGCAGGACCCGCAGTTGCGGGAGGACTTCGGCCGGGATATCTACGACGAGGTCCAGCGCTCGTTCAGGAACTGGCACACGCTCGGGTACTTCAACCGCATCGATAGCGAGCGGTTCTTCCGGGAGCAAGCGGCCAGGCAGTGGATTGACTCCGGAGCCGTGATGGGCATGGGCACGGACTCGGGCACCCCGCTCAATTTCCACACCGAAGCCCTCTGGCGCGAGATGCAGGCGCACGTCGAGATGGGGATGGCGCCGTCCCGGGTGATCGTGGCGGCGACCCGAATCAATGCCACACGCGTGATCGGTCGAAGCGACCTCGGCACCATCGAGCCGGGCAAGCTGGCCGACGTGATCGTCGTCATCGGCAATCCCCTGGCCGATATGTCGGTCATGGGACGGGTTGAGGTGGTCGTGAAGGATGGCGTCGTGGTCAAGAACGTCCGGGATGCGGCGAGCAGGACGCAGTAGTCATCGCCTGACGATGATGACTCCATCCTTGACGACCGTGCGCACGCGCGAGAGCGCCACGATATCAATCATCGGATTCCCCTCGACGACAATGATGTCGGCCAGCTTGCCCGGATCAATGGTGCCGAGCTCGCGCTCCCGACCCAGGATGCGGGCGTTGACGGCGGTGGCGGCGGCAATGGCACGCTGTGGCGACATGCCCATTGCGACGTGGACGGCGATTTCGCGCCACAGCGCCTCGGTGTGGAAGTTCATGGGAGTGCCGGAGTCCGTGCCCATCCCCATGACCGCGCCGGCCTCGATGAACTGGCGGACACCGCGCTCGCGGAACAGCGCATCCCGGTCGGCGGACCGGAAGTAGGCCAGCGTGGGCCAGTCGGCAAACGAACGCTGGACGGCGTCCCAGATGCGGGGAGGGAAGTCGTCTCTCAACCGTGGATCCTGCAGGCGCTCCGGGAACGCCGTGGTCGCAGGGTAGATCCACGACGTTCTGGCGGCTGTCAGGACCACCGGCCGTGCGTGGTCCACGACCTTCCGCATCAAGGCGTCCGAGTAGGGCGGCGTGTTCGCACCTCCGGCATGGGTCAGCACGTCGACGCCCCCGTCGATGGCGCGCTCAACCTCCTCCTCCTCGTGCACGTGGGCGTGCACTCTCAGGCCGTACCGGTGTGCCGCCTCGACGACCCGCGAATAGTACTCGCGCGGCATCGGGTACGCCTTGATCACGTTGACGCCTGCCTGCGCCAGGGCCTCGGTCTCCGCGTAGGCGTCGTCCGGGCTGGCAACCACCCGCTGGAAGTCCACCGCGAAGGGGCCCTTCGACAAGGCGATCCAGGGGCCGCTGACCGCGAGGCGGGGCCCGGGGATCTCTCCACGATTGATGCGATCACGGACGGACAGGCTTTCCGTCAGGGGCCCGGCGAGGTCGACGGCAGACGTCACCCCGGACTCGATCAGTTGCCGAGCTGACACTTCCATGACCCCCTCGACCCCGTTCGCGGCCAGCCACGGGAACCACTCGGCGTAGTTCCCGTGACCGAGGAGCATCGTGTGCACGTGCAGGTCGATCAGGCCTGGCAGCATCGTGTGCCCGCTGGTGTCGACGATGGTGGCACCCGGGGGAATCACCACATCGGCTTCGCGCCCGACCCAGGTGACCCGGGCGTCTTCGATCAGCACCGCTCCGTGGTGCACCATCGGCACCTGCTCGTATCCGCGAAACAGCGCGCCGCCGACCAGGGCGACACGGCGCGAGCCGGCAGGCTGGTACGATCCGGCACCGGAGTGCGCGCCGGCCACTGACACGGCGGCGACGATGGTGAGGGCACAGCCAGCGCGGAGACGAACGCGAGCCGCCAGCCTCATTGCACGGTCGTCCGCGTGCGAATCGACTCGAGAAATGCCGGGGCTCGCCTGAGCGCGTCTGCCACCTGCGACAGGTGTTGATAGGCGGACTGCTGCCTCACCGGGACATCCGGTGCCACCTTCAGGTCGAAGGGATTGTCGTCGTCGGCAAGCGGCAGCTTGACGATGCGGGTCTCGACGAGGTCCCGCCGCGAGGAGACCCGGACGCCATTCTCGTCTTCTTCGAAGCTTTCGGTCGACAGGCTCAGGAAGGTCTCCGCATCGACGTGCCGGACGATGTCCCGGCGGCTCAGCCAGGTGCGAGGGGGGCCTTCGCTTCGCCAGCGGAACACCACGCGGACCGGCTCTGTGTACTGGACGCGGAAGACACGGCGCCCGTTTTCGTCAACCACCACCGCGGAGGCCCTGAGCGGAGAGACGGGTGGAATCGGATTCATGGTATCGGTCAGGACGGCTTCGTTCTGGAGCAGTTCGCCGAGGATGGGCCGGAACGGCAGATAGCCTTGGGCCAGATACGCCGTGATGAGCGGCCGCACGTCTCGCGGAAAGCGGCTGGCTGCCGACTGGAAGTCCTCGGCGCTGGGGATGATGCTGACCAGCCCGCGGGGTTCCCCGCCGAATCCGGGTTCGTAGTAGACGCGAGGGGAATGGCCGCCCTCCACGGGTCCGCTCACGTACGCGAGGTACAAGTGTCCGGAGCCGTCCAGCGTCCGCCCGACCGAGCGCCTGTTGTCGCCTCCGTCCATCCACTCGAGCAGGTACCGGGTCTGCTGGCGCTCATGCCCGTATTGAGTGGTGATGGTTTCGACGATACGCCACCGCCTGAAGAGCAGCTCTCCCGGCCCGGCCAGATTCCTGACGGCTGCCTGAGCGCGCGTCAGGACGTCGCTGGCTGACACGGTACGGACCGACGCGAAGTCCAGGCCTGCGAGGACGAGCAGGAGCACGGCTGTCGCGGCAGTCGCAAGGCGCGGAAGGCACCGGCCCGCAGGGCGGCTGCTGTACACACGGTGAAGCGTCGCGCCGAACCTCCGTACATGGTCCATGACCGCGTGGACGCGCCGTCCCTGCCGGTGTCGCAGCTGGTTGGCGACCCGGACGGAGAGTCCAGCTGGCGGGACGATGGCCATCCGACTGAGCTCGTCCGACAGTGCGCCCAGCTCGCGCAGTTCGTCGTCGCCGGCGGTGGCGTCTCGGAACCCGTGGGCCACCCGCTGGCCGGTGACGAGGGCCTCGATGTAAGTGGAGAGCAGCTCTTCTCGCTCTCGCTCGGAGCGGTTCATGGTCTGCCTTCCTCCTGCAGACGCTGTCGAAGCCGGCGAAGGGCTCGCAGCAGGCGCATACTGACGGCGGCGTCGCTGATGCCGAGGATCGACGCGATGTCGCGATTGCTGCGCTGCCCCGCGAACTTCAGGGACACGAGCATGCGGTCATCGTCATCGAGTGTGTGCATGGCCTTCAGCAAGGCCCGGGTACGCTCGCGCGAGGCGTACACGCTCTCAGGGGTCGCTGGATCGGACAGCTCCTCGACGTCGTCCAACCTGACCCGCAGCGACTCGCGGCGGCCTTCGACTCGCCAATGGTCGATCAAGGTGTTCCGCGCGATCCGGAACAGCCAGAAGGTGGCCTTGTCTCCCGGCGGCGCGTGGTGCCAGTGTTCGTAGGCCTTGGAGAAGACCTTGCTGATCAGGTCTTCGGCGACCTCGCTCGAACGCACTTGCGAGCGCAGAAGGGCGTACACGCGAGAAAAGGTGCTCTGGTAGAAGGCGCTGAAGCGGGCGTCCGGGTCTGTCGCGGCCTCCGCACACAGCGAGGGCGTGATGGGTTGTCGGGCAGAGAGGGACAGGGCCACCGAGGCGGACCGTTCGGACAACACGACGCGACCTGATGCCACTACAGGACTCCAGACGAACGAGCCCCCACAGTACAACAACGCGCTGCCCAGGGGCGGGCCGCCCGCCGGCAGACGTCGGGGGGCGGCGGAATGAGGGTATCGGGTTGTACGCCACTGGACGCGTCGTCTTCTAAGGCAACGGATCGCCGTTCATCGATCTCGGTGGCGGTCGCGACGACGCGGTCCAGGAGTCCAGGGGACATGAGTCTGATCAACACGAACTGCGCTTCCATCATGGCCATCGCCGTTGCGGTGACGTTGGCCTTCGCGACGGCCGACGCAGCCGCACAGGGCGGAACCACCACGGCCACCGTCAATGGCAGGGTCACGGACGAGACCGGGGGCGCACTGCCCGGCGTCACCATCACGCTCACGAATCTCGAGACGAACCAGGCCAGGTCCGTGGTGAGCAACGAGGAGGGGCGGTACAACTTCTCGGGCGTGACGGCGAGCCGCTACTCGCTGCAGTCGGAGCTCCAGGGCTTTGCCACGGTGCTGAGGCCCGAGTTCACGGCCAATGTCGGCGCGGTCCTGACCATCGACATCCCCATGCAGCTGTCGCAGTTCGAAGAGACCGTGACGGTGACGGGCGACTCCCCCCTTGTCGAAGTGGGCCGAACCGATCTCCACACGGTCATCACCGCCACCCAGATGGAGACGCTGCCGACAGCCAGCCGGAACTACCTGGATTTCACGCTGCTGACCCCGGGCACCGTCGAGAGCATCAGCTCTCAGGCGCAGGGCGTCGGCCTGAGCGTGGGCGGTGCGAGGCCCAAGGAGGCCGCGCTGCTCGTGGACGGCTTCTGGAACACGGACGAGTCGTTTACGTTCCCGCGGTTTCAGTACAGCCAGGACGCGGTCCAGGAGTTTCAGGTGATCAGCCTGGGGGGGACGGCAGAGTTCGGCCGTGCGATTGGCGGCCAGGTGAACGCCGTGACCAAGTCGGGCACCAACACGTTGCACGGATCGGCCTACTACTTTCACCGTGACACGGCGCTGAACGCGCAAGATGCCCTGTCCAGCGCACGCGGCCTTCCGAAGCCGGAGTTCGGCCGAAAGCTCTATGGCGGCTCGCTCGGCGGGCCGATTGCCGCCGATCGCACATTCTACTTCGGCGCCTATGAGGGGACGCTTCAGGACACACCACAGGACAACAGCATCTCCACGGCAGCCGGTCTCGCCATCGGCCTGCCGGCCGACGACGTCGGCACGCTGAACCTGCCACTCGAGAACACCTTCTGGATGGGGAAGGTCACACATCGGCTGGCCACGACGACGTTCCTCGAGGGGGCGTTCGTCAGGTCGACGTCGCTCCAGACCGGCGCCGCCTTCCAGGCCTTCTCCACGCGTTCACGATTGAACCGGCTCGACAACGACGACTGGGCCGTACAGGCGAGTGTGAGGACCATCAGCGGCAGCGGGCGCTGGCTGCACGACATCCGGGCCGCATACTTCCCGCGTGACTACGTGCTGGACCAGCCCGAGCTGGGCGGGCCGCCGTTGACCAGTGACGGCGGATTCAGGTCGAACGACACGCCGTCGGTGAACATCAACAACGTGGCGAGATTCGGCGGCGGCCGCGTGTCCCTGGCGATGAAGACCGAGCCGATCCAGGTGGTCTACTCGTCGACGCTCTCGGCCAACGCGCACGCGATCAAGTTCGGCGTCGACGTGATGCAGGTCGGGTTCACCTATGCGAGCTACGCCGGCCCGTCATCGGGCACCTTCACGTTCAGCTCGCTCGAAAGCTTTCAGGCCGGGCGCTATACCAGCTACACCCAGACATTCGGCGAGCCCGAAGCGACCTGGAACCATACCTACCTGTCGGGTTATATCCAGGACTCGTGGACCGCCACCGACCGCCTGACGGTGAACGCCGGCATGCGCTACGACTTCGACTGGGTGTCGAAATACCGCGGGATGGACTACGGACGAGACGCGTCGAACGTGGCGCCGCGAGTCGCACTGTCCTACAAGCTCGATCGGGATGGCGGAACCGTCCTCAAGTTCAGCAACGGCCTGTACTTCGACCGGATGTTCGAGAACCCGATTACGTCGACCTACTTCCGCAATGCCGACAACCCGCAATCGGTACCGGCGACCTGGCTGTTCGGGCAGCCGGGAGCGCCCGTGTACCCCGACACCATCCACGCTGACGCGCTGCCGGGCGACGCGCCGCTTGGTGTGCGGAACGTGTTCATCACGCCTGATGACTATCGCACGCCGACGTCGTACCAGGCGGTGGCGGCTATCGATCACTCGTTCTCGTCCGAGTGGGCCGCCACGGTGAGCGTGCTCTATAACCGGGGGTGGGACAAGGAGCTGCTCTTCGATCGAAACCTGTCCTTCGCTGAGGCGGCCCAGGCCTTTGTGAGGATCGATCCGCGATTCCGGATCATGAATCAGTTCGTCTACGAAGGCCGCTCCGAGTATACCGGGCTCGTGCTCGAGACCAGGACGCGGGTATCGCGGCAGTTCTACTTCAATGCGAACGCCACGTTCGCCCGCGCGTTCGATCAGGGAGACAACTTCAACCAGCAGGTGAACGACATGCGGTATCCGGAAAAGGAATACGGGCCGACGGTCGACACCCCGGCGTTCAGGTTTGTCGCCAATGGGTCCTATCAGATCCTGCCACAACTGTCGCTCTCCGCGGTCATGCGAGCCCGTACGGGTTTCGCCTACGACGCACGTGCCGGCGTCACCGCTGATCTGAACGGCGACGGCGCGTTCGATGATCGCATACCCGGCGTCACGCGCAACGAGTTCCGCATGCCAGGCAACCACTCGGTGGATCTGAGGCTGGCATGGACCATCCCGTTCGGGGGCACCAATATGCAGCTGGCTGTCGACGCGTTCAATATCTACAACGCCAACAACGTGCGAACGGTCAACAACACGTGGGGCACCAACGCCGCTCAGGCGCTGCCGACCTTCGGGCAGACGCTGAGCTACTCCAACCCGCGTGAAATCCAGCTCGGAGCGAGATTCTCGTTCTGAATGGGCGGATCGCCGAGCGAGACTCCAATGCGAACGCACGAGCGTCTGGTCTGTCGGGTCGTGAGCACCATGCTGGTCGTACTGGCGGCCACGGCGGGCGACGCGCCCGCGCAGTCCTCACCGCCGGGGTTCAAGGAAGTGCGGCCGCACGCATCGGACCAGGTCACACGCTTCGTCCATTCGTCCGGTGCGTACGAACTCGAGCATCCACGGGACTGGTCACCCCACGAGCGTGGGGCGCGCACCAACATCGGGGCGGCGAACGGCCTCGAGCACACGGCACGGGGGATCCGCACGAGCTACGGCGCGATCGTCGTGATCGCGGATGCGCCGGCGGACACACTGGAGGCCTCGACCCGGGCCATCGTCGACAACGTGCTCCGTTCGAACGCGCATCAGCGTCTCAACCAGCCGGTGCGGTCCGGTGCGGCGCTCGGCGGCGCGACAGCGTGGACGGCGACGCTGCTCGGGACCTCTCCCGTGACCGGTCGCGGCGAACACGTCGAGATCGTGTGCCGGCAGTTCGGGACCGGACAGCTGCTCTACCTTCTGCTCGTGTCGCCCGCTGACGATCGGCCGATGCTCGAGCCGCATCTGAGACGGCTGGCCGCCAGTGTCAAGGTTCTCGAACGAGGGAAATAGCCGATGCGGAATGTGAGCACGTCTGCGTGGGCGATGGGGGCAGCGGTCATGGTCCTGGTCGCCGCCTGTGCGGTGGTCGGAACAGAGACACAGTCCACGCCCACGGCTGCGGGGAAACCGCGAACGCTGGCATTGGTGGGCGGCATGCTGGTCACCGGGTACGACCTGGTACCCCCGCTGCACCATGCCGCCGTGATCGTCCGGGACAACCGGATCACGTGGGTGGGGTCTGCGGCGGACGCCGAGATTCCGCCGGACGCGGAGGTGATCGACACGAGTGGTCGGACGATGCTGCCGGGGTTGATGGACCTGCACGTGCACCTGATGCTGCTCGGCCACGGTGACTACGCGCGCTGGTTCCCGTGGAGCGTGGAGTACGGCGTGGGCCGCGTCATGGAGATCTCGGCCCGGCAGCTCCTGATGGCAGGGGTGACAACCGCGGTCGACCTCTCGGGGCCCCTCGAGGAAAGCCTGGCAATCCGCGACCGGATCAACCGCGGAGACGTCCGAGGGCCGCGGATGCTGATGAGCGGACCCTGGGTGTCCCTGCGCGAAGGTCGATTTCCTCCCGAGCAGATTGTCGTGTCGACGCCCGATGAGGCGTACGCCGCCACCGAACGGCTGGCTGACGCCGGCGTCGATGTCATCAAGGCGTATCCCATGAGTGCGGCCCACTACGCGAAGGTCGTCGAGGCCGCGCACAAGCATGGCCTCAGAGTCTACGCGCATGCGGTCGACGAGCCGCTCGTCAGGGCAGCTCTCACCGGCGGCGTGGACGTGATCACCCATCCAGGCGGAGGCGACGCGGCACCGTACGATCCGTCGTTCGTCCGCGAGCTGGTCGCCTCCAAACGGCCGGTGACCGCGACGGCGATCCATCGGTTCGTGTATGCCCGGACGATCGCATTTCCCGGTCGGTTGCGGGATCCGAGGCTGCGGACCGACTTTCCAGGCGATCTGTGGCGGGAAGTCCAGGACTCGTTTGCGCACTGGGAGACGCTCGCGTACTTCCAGGCGGCGGGGCGCGACGCCCTCTTCGGCAAGGCGCGCCTCGAGCAACTCGTCGATGCGGGGGTCGTCATGGGCATGGGTACCGATTCCGGTACGCCCATGAACTTCCACACCGAGGCACTCTGGCGGGAATTGGAGGCACATGTCGAGGCCGGCATGTCTCCCTTACGGGCGATCGCGGCGGCGACGCGCGTCAACGCACAGATCATCGGCCGCGGCGCCGATCTCGGGACCATCGAACCGGGGAAGCTGGCCGACATCATCGTCGTCCGGGGTGACCCGCTTTCGCACATCTCGGCCCTGTCCGAGGTCGAGACGGTGGTGAAGGACGGCGTGGTCGAGAAGCGGCCGTGACGGCGAGTCCGGCTGCCGTCGTTCATCGGTTCCGTCAGCGGGGAAGGTTGGGACAGTGAAGGTACACGCAGGAAGACTGGTCATCATGGTGCTGTGCGTTGCGGCCGGTCCGGCGGCGTGCGGGACGGGCTCCGAGGGGGGACGCGCTCGGCCAGACGCGGCTGGGCCAACGGGGCGCCAGCTGACGGGGCAGGAGCTGCGGGACATGGTCGTCGGGTCGATGCTCCAGGCCAGCCGCGGAAACGACACGGCCGCCGCCCTGGCACGGCTGGAGGCTGCCATGGCCGAAGGCAAGACCTTCCGCATGGTCGACGTCGCGGCCGTGCCCGACGACTGGGTTACGGTCGTGCCGGCAGGGATGGGAGGGGGCGGCGCATGGGAGCACGTGATCGCCCGCACCAGGGAACAGGACCTTCCGGTGATCACGAACGGGACGGTCCGGGCCACGCAGGCACTCTCGAAGCACCTCGGCAAGCCCTTCAACGCCACGGTTCGCGTCGAGGCCGGGAACGCGACCCTGACGGCGTTACTGGCCTCGTACGAGCTCGGCCTGCCTATCCTCGATGCCTGCCTGTCCGGCCGATCGAGACCCGAGATCCAGCAGCAGATCCCGTCAATCAACGGCCTGCGGGCGGCCCCGGCAGCCATGGTGACGCGCTGGGGCGACACCGTGATCATCGACGAGACCGTGGACGACGCACGACTCGAAGACTTGGGGCGTGGTGTCGCTGTCGCGAGCGGCGGCGGTTCCGCCATTGCCATGAACGTCATGACCGGGCGTGACCTGGGACGCGGGGTGATTCCCGGGGCGCTCAGCGAGGCCATTCGCCTCGGCCGGACGGTGCGGGAAGCGGCGGCTGACGGCCGCGATCCGGTCGACGCGCTCGTACAGCAGACGAAGGGCTACCACCTCTTTCGAGGCACCGTGACGAGATCCGACGGCAAGGGGGAACGTGGCTTTACCTGGTGGGACGTGGAGATCCAGGGCACTCACGGGTTCGCCGGCCACACCTATCGCGTCTACGTGAAGAACGAGAACATCCTGACCTGGCTGGACGGCAGGCCCGACGCCATGTCGCCGGACTTCATCGCCAACCTGGATCCGAAGACAGGCCTGGCGCACGACGGCGAGGATCTCGGCGCGTACAAGGTCGGCGCCGACGTGGCGATGATCGGCTGGCCGTCTTCCCCGATGTGGCGGACACCGAATGGGATCCGGGCGATCGGTCCCCGGCACTTCGGATTCGACTTCGACTACGTGCCCATCGAGGAGTCGCGGCCAGCCCGCGTCGGCGGGCAATGAGGCCGGATGGGCCGGCGACGAGCGCTGCCAACAGGCAACGCCTGACATCATCCGCTGCAGAAAAGGACGGAGCGATCATGCGTGTGTCCCGATGGACCTGGCCGGCTGTTGCCCTGGTTCTCGCATCACAGATATCCGGCGCGCAGGCGATACGCCAGGGCCCGCCGGGACCGACCACGAAGCTGGCGCTGGTCGGCGGGATGCTGCTCGATGGCTACGAGCGGCCGCCGGTCCACCACGCGGCGATCCTGGTCGAAGGCAACCGGATCGTCGCGGCCGGTCCCGCGTCCGCTGTTGTCATCCCGCCGGACGCCACCGTCATCGACACGAGCGGGCAGACCATGATGCCGGGTCTCATGGATCTGCATGCGCACCTGATGCTCCTGGGGCACGGCAACTACGCGGAGTGGTTTCCATGGCTGGCTCAGGGCGATCGACTCGAACGCGTGATGCGGATCTCGGCACAGCAGTTCATCGACGCGGGCATCACGACGGCCGTCGATCTGGCCGCGCCGCTCGCGCAGAGCCTGGCCATCCGGGATGCGATCAATCGCGGTGAGATCCCGGGCCCCCGGATGTTGATGAGCGGCCCGTGGATCACGCTCTCTGCCGGGAACTATCCGCCCGATCTCAAGTTCCAGATGGTCGTCAAGACGCCCGAGGAGGCCGCTGCGGCGGTCGACGAGCTTGCGGCGGCCGGTGTCGACGTGATCAAGGCGTATCCGATGAGCCGGGCGCACTATCAGCGGGTTGCCGAGGCGGCTCACCGCCACGGGCTCAAGGTTCACGCCCACGTGTATGCGGAATCGATGGTGCGCGACGCCCTCGAGGCGGGAATCGACGTTCTGACCCATGCCGGTTCTGCCGGCACGACGCCGCCCTACAGCGAGCAACTGATCACGGACCTCGTCGACAGCGGGCGGCCGGTCGTGGTCACCGCAGCCCATCGATCGTGGATCTATCCGGACACGATGGCGTTCCCCGAGCGGCTCCAGGATCCTCGACTGAAGCAGGACCTGCCGCCCGATATCTGGCAGGAAGTACAGCGCTCGTTCGAGAACTGGCACACGCTGCCGTATTTCAGGCGGACCGAGCGGGAGATGTTCTTTCGCGAACGGGGGATCAAGCAGTTCATCGAGGCCGGCGTCGTCATGGGCATGGGCACCGATTCCGGTACCCCGATGAACTTCAACACCGAGGCGCTGTGGCGGGAGATCAAGGTACACGTCGACATGGGCATGTCGCCCCTGCGGGCGATTGCCGCGGCAACGAGAATCAACGCGCGGATTATCGGGCGCGAGGCGGATCTCGGGAGCATCGAGCCGGGCAAGCTCGCTGACATCATCGTGGTCCGCGGCAACCCGCTCTTCAGCATCACGGCACTGGCAGACGTGCAAACCGTCGTCAAGGACGGTGTCGTGCTCAAGGGGGCGGGCCGGCCGGCGGCTGCGAAGCCCTGAGGCGCGGGCGGGGCGAGCGGTCTGACGGTGACGACGGGGGAGGTGTATATGCGACGCGTGCTCGTGACCGTGGTGACAGCGGCGATAAGCCTGACCGTGGTGTCGGCGCAGCCCCCGGCGAAGCTCGCGCTGGTCGGCGGGATGCTGCTCGACGGATACGAGGCGCCTCCTCTCCACAATGCCGTCGTGCTGATCGAGGGCAATCGCATCGTCGCGAAGGGACAGGTTGGAGAGGTGCAGATCCCCAGGGACGCGCGCGTGATCGATACCAGCGGGCGTACCATGCTGCCCGGGCTGATCGACCTGCACGTGCACCTGATGATCCTCGGACACGGCAACTACGCGCGCTGGTTCCCCTGGATGCTCGAGCACGGTGTCGAGCGCGTGATGGAGATTTCGGCCAGACAGCTCCTCATGGCGGGGATCACATCCGCGGTCGATTTGGCAGCCCCGCTGAAAGAGAGCGTCCGGATCAGGGAACGGATCAACAAGGGCGAGATCCCGGGCCCCAGAATGTCGATGAGCGGCCCGTGGATCACGATGCAACGGAGCAACTATCCGCCGGAGCTGGCCTTTCAACTCGAGGTGGACACGCCAGGCCAGGCGGCGCAGGCCGTGGACGAGCTTGCGAGCGGCGGCGCCGATGTGATCAAGGCCTATCCGGCGACCTTCGAGGTGTACAAGGCCATTGCCGATGCGGCTCATCGCCATGGTCTGCGCGTGCACGCCCACGTCTACAGCGCCGAGAACGTCCGCGACGCGCACCGGGCCGGAGTCGACGTCCTGACGCACGTCGGCGCCGCCAGTCGTCCTCCCTATCCCGAGGATCTGCTGCGCGACATCGTCGACAGCGGACGGGCGGTTGTCCCGACGGCCGGACTGTGGTACGCCATCTATCCGGCGACGATCGACTTCCCGGGGCGACTACGGGATCCGCAGTTGAAGGCCGACTTCCCGCCGGACATCTACGCCGAGGTGCAGGACTCCTTCAAGGACTATCGCGCGCTCGGGTATTTCCAGAACATGCCGCGTGTGATGGACCTCGGCCCGCGGCTCCTCACTCAATGGATCGAGTCCGGCGCCGTCATCGGCATGGGGACGGACTCGGGCACGCCCATGAACTTCCACACCGAAGCCCTGTGGCGGGAGTTGAAGCTGTTCGTCGATCATGGCATGTCCCCCATGAGGGCGATCGTCGCGGCCACGCGCGTCAACGCACGGATACTGGGACGCTCAGCAGACCTCGGCACCATCGAAGCCGGCAAGCTGGCGGACATCATCGTCGTGAAAGGCAATCCGCTCTTCGACATCATCGCCCTGGCAGACCCTGAAGTCGTCATCAAGGATGGCGTGGTCCACAAGGGTGGAGAATAGTCCGCGGACGTCTCGATACTCGTGGTGTCCTGCGCGAGATCGTCGCGGCGGACTCGTAGGGCGGGTCTTCAGACCCGCCCATCCTGGCGGAACTGAAGTTCCGCCCTACGACGATCGACTCGTAGGGCGCGTCTTCAGCCCCGCCTATCCGGGCGGACCTGACGCTCCACTCTGCGAGACGATCGCCGCATCCCTCTCAAG
>CAZUGF010000048.1:0-4108 GCA_964619705.1 uncultured Bifidobacteriaceae bacterium | reverse complement strand
ATCCGGGCGGACCTGACGCTCCACTCTGCGAGACGATCGCCGCATCCCTCTCAAGGCAGCAGCACGATCTTCCCGCGCGCGCCGGCGCTCATCACCAGCGCGTGCGCCCGCGCGGCCTCCGCCAGGGGCAGGGCCGTGCCGACCGTCGGCGCACAGGCGCCGGACTCGAACGCCGCGCCGAGCGCGCGGTGGACGCGGGCGAGTTCCTCGCCGCGCAGGTTCCAGAACACCATCCCCGTGACCACGGACTCGCGCGACATCACCGCGCGCGGATCGATCTCGATACGGCCGCGGTTCCCCACGATGACAATGCGGCCCTCCTGGGCGAGGAGCGTGAGGTCGTGATCCAGGTTCACGTTGGCGAGCATCTCGATGATGAGATCCGGCCCGCGTCCGCCACAGAGGGCCTTGACGTGCTCGCGATACCCGTCCGTGGCGTGGTTGACGGCATGGTGCGCGCCCTGCGCCGTTACGAGGGCGACGCCCTCGGCCGTCCCCGCGGATCCGATGACCGTCAGTCCCGCGGCGCGCGCCAGTTGCACGACGGCGACGCCGACGCCGCCGCTCGCGCCGTGCACGAACAGCGTGTCGCCGGGCCGTGCCCGGCCGCGGGTGAACAGCGCGCGCCACGCCGTGGCCCAGGGGATGTTGATGCTCGCGCCCTGCGCGAAGTCCAGCCGATCGGGCAGCGGGTGGACCTGATCGGGCCGGCACACCACGTGGGACGCGTAGGCACCCCACGCCTCGGAGGCCACCGTGCCTCCGGTGTAGACCCGCGCGCCGATCGTCACGCCGGTGACTCCGTCGCCGATGGCGTCCACTTCGCCCGCGGCGTCCGCGCCCGGTGTGTAGGGCAGGGGCGGCGTGATGGCGTAGCCGCCCGCCCGCATGTAGGTGTCGTAGGGGTTCACGCCGACGGCGCGAACCCGCACGCGCACTTCGCCCGGGCCGGGCTGCGGATCGGGCCGCTCTTCCAGCCGGAGCACATCCGGTCCCCCGAAGTCCTGAACGACGATCGCCTGCACGGTCAGGGCTTCTTCGCGTGGAGCGAGAAGGCGGCGCCCTGGGGGTCCACGGCGTTGACGACCCAGTCCCCGCCGGGGACTTCCATCGGCCCGTTCAGGATCTGGCCGCCGGCCGCGGTGACGCGTGCGACGGCCTCGTTGATGGCCGGCACGTGGAAGTAGATGGCCCACGCCGAGGGCGCCGCGGCCATCTCCGGCGGCTTGTTCATCATGCCGCCGAGGGAGCCGAGGTGCCGTCCGAACATGTGGTACGCGCCCATCTCCCCCATGTCCATCGACTCGGTCGGCTTCCAGCCGAACACCTCGCCGTAGAACGCCATGGCCGCCGGCGCGTCGGTGGTCATCAGCTCGTGCCACGAGCCGTCGCCGATCGTGGCTGCGGCTTCGGCGGGCTGATCGGCGGACGCGGGCTCGTAGAGGTAGACGACGGCGCCCTGCGGGTCCGCGACGAGCTGCATGCGACCGATATCCGGCACCTCGACGACGGGCGACACGCTGCGGCCGCCGAGCCGCGTGACGTGGGCCACGGCGTCCTCGAGCGCGGGCACGCCGACATACATGGCCCAGAAGGGCGGCGCGTCTACGTCCGCCGGACGGTTCAGCACGCCGCCGACGGGCGTGTCCGGGGCCCGGTTGAACATCGTGTACGGGATCCCCGCCCCGTCGAAGGGCGTGGTCGTCCAGCCGATGACGGCGGTGTAGAACTTCGCAGCGGCCTTCATGTCCGTCGTCATCAACTCGTACCAGAGCAGGCGTCCTCGTACGTCGGCAGCACTCATGGCGGATCTCCTCGGGGAAGGCGCGTCCGGGCGCGGCAAACGCGTGCCGCGCGCCGGCCGGACCGGACGTCCTAGTCTCGCACAGCCTGCGCCGCGCCCCGGCGCGCCGGGGCGTCACGCCTGTAAATTGCGATGGGACGAACGGCGTCGGTCATCCCTTGATGGTCCAGCCCTTCTGCACGAGCAGCGGGCGGACACGGAGGAGCTGGTCGCCCTGCAGCTCGACCGCCGCGTCGGCGACGGTGCCGCCGACGCCGCAGGTCCGCTTGAGCTCCGCGCAGAGTGCCTTGAGGAAGGGCTGGTTGGCGGGCAGGCCGCCAATGACGGTCACGGTCTTGCCGCCGCGGCCCTTCTTCTCGACCCGGAGCCTGGCCACGATGCGGGCGGGGACCGCCGCGTCCCGCGCGAAGCGGGTGGAGCAGTGGCAGTCACGCTCGGGCCAGCCGCAGACGGGGCAGAGGCGGCCGGTGCCGGTCGAGTACACGGGACGTGCGTTGTCGCGGGACATGGTCGGTGGGCCAGCGGGCGTGCTGCCGCGGCGATTCGATCTTATGCGACGAGGACGCGCGGCCGGCTGCGCGCGCGATCAGGTCGTGGCCTGCCCCCGCGGCCGCGTGACCTCGTAGCGTAACTCCGCGAAACCAGTACCGACCTGGCGCGTAGACACCAGGCGGAACGGCGGGTGTGTCACGCGGCGAGGGAAGAGCGGCTTGCCGCGCCCGAGGGTCACCGACCCGATCTGGACGATGATCTCGTCGAGGAGCCCGGCGTCGTGGAACTGGCCGGCGAGGTCCCCGCCGCCGACAATCCAGACGTGCCGCGATCCCGCCGCGGCGCGCATCTCGGCGTGAACGGGCCGGACGTCGCCGCCGACGAAGCGGATGTCGGCGCCCGTCACGCGGGGGAGCGAGCGGCTGGAGAAGACCCAGGCGGGCTGCGTGTACGGCCACGGCGCGCCCACGGACGCGGACATCTTCTCCGCATGGCGGAGCATCCACTCATAGGTGGCGGATCCCATTGCCAGCGCGCCCACCTCCGCGATGAACGACGGATAGCTCGTCTCGTTCACGTCGCCGAGCGGGAACAGCCACTCCAGTGAGTCGTCTTCGGTGGCGATGAATCCATCGAGGCTGGTGGCCGTGTAGTACTGCGTCTTCATGACATGCCCTCTGTGCGGTGTCGGTGGTGGGGCCGCAGGCGCCGGCGGCCGGCAGGCCTCCTGCGCCACGTGTCGTCCGGGCCAGTCCTGACTCTACTTCGATCACGCCCCGGAGGAGGACCTGCGTGACCAGCGCGCCTGAGCCTCCGCCGTTCACCGGCGCGTGCGCGACCCGATCAACGCGTGACGCGCGCGAACGCCATCGCCCGGACCTCATTAATCGCGGTACCCAGCGTCATGCGCCGGCTGGCGATGCACTTGTGGCTCGCGCCGGACAGCGCACCGATGATGGCGCCGGCCGTGGTCTTCGAATCCAGGGACGCCAGGAAGGCGCCGTCACGCTTGCCATTCTCGAGGATGCGCTCGATGAACGCGGCTGTCTGCTCGAACACCGTGGCGATCTTCCCGGCGCACCGCGTATTCTGCGTGTCGGGCAGCGTCTGCTGCAGGAAGAGGCAGATGTCGGGCGTCTGCGCGAACATCTGCGCGCAGCCGTCGAACAGGCTCGAGGCGAATGGGCCCGTAGCACACAATCAACCGGCCTGGCGTGACACGAGGATCCGGTCGTGGCTTCATGCGACCTGCTGTGCAGTAATGTCACTGTGGTGGCCGTGACCAACGACGTTATGGAATTGCCAGATGCTCACAGGAGCACGCAAACCGGCTGGTGCCAGGAGCGAATGTCTGCGAATAGCGTTGCTGCTGTTGTCCGCGGCCGTAGCTTGGGGCTCGGTGGCCGGCCGGGCCCAGCAGTCCGCGCCGCCAGGCTGGCCGCAACCATCTCTATCGGACCGCGCCGACTTCGGAATCAAACAGATACAACGTCGGCCAGGCGTCACATTGAACGACCTCCTTCGGACGATTCCCGAAAGCGACCGCGCCAGGATTACGACTCTTGAAGTCGTTGAGCATATCGACCCGTTCTTACCAGTCCTGGATGAGAATGGTGGGCGCCTCTCGGTCCTGGCGCAGCAGGACGTCGTTGCGGTCGTACGCATCAACGCCATCGATAGCCGCGCCAATGCAGACGGCTCGTGGCTGGACTCGACTGTTCATGCCACGATAGAAGAGCTCTGGCGCACCACCGAGACAGGACGCAGAGTCGCACCTGCGGCGGGCGCCACGATTGCCTTTGAATGGTGGGG
>CAZUGF010000047.1:29379-36498 GCA_964619705.1 uncultured Bifidobacteriaceae bacterium | reverse complement strand
GCCCATTGCAGCACCGCCATGCAGGTCACTCGAGACCGGACAGGTGGTGGACGTGGACAGAATCAGGGTCGCAGTCGTCATGGCACTGCTCGTGAGCATGGTGGGCCTCGCATCGCCCACGATGGCCGCGGGTGACAACCAACGCGGGCGCCGCGACAGCCGGTACGAGGAACGCCGTCCGGTAACGCGCGCGTGGCAGAACAGCGGCCGCTACGACGCCGCGCAGTACTACCGCCGCGATGACCGCCGGTACAAGGCCCGGCGGCTCGGCCGGAACGATCGCATCTACCGCGGCTCGGACAATCGCTACTACTGCGAGCGCGACGACGGCACGACCGGCCTCATCATCGGGGGCATGGCCGGCGGCGTCCTGGGACAGGTGATTGCACCGGGCGGATCGAAGACGCTGGGCGCCATTCTCGGGGCGGGCGCCGGGGCAATCATCGGGCGGGCCATCGACAAGGGCGACGTGACCTGCCGCTGATTCCCCGCGGTCCGTTCCATCCCGGCCGGGGCCGCCAGGCTCCGGCCGGACGCTTCCACGAGCCGGCCACGGCTCGCGACCCGTGTTCGATGCCGTGCCACGCGATGGCCCTGGCTCCTGCCGCCCGGACGGTCCTCACCTCCCGGAGTTCCGCACGGCCAGCCCGCGCGCGTCGAGCGAGCGCCAGCCGAACGTCCGCGCGATTCGCCCCCACGACTCGAAGACGACCTTCAAGACCGCGAAGAATCCGAGGATGATCGTCGGCTGTCCGGTGACCGCCATCAGGATCGTCCCGACGAAGCCGACGAGCCAGAGCAACGACCATCGCGCGAGACAGGCGTTCACACGCCCCTGTAGCGCGGTCACGGTCAGGCTGTTGAATCGGAACAGGTCGATCGCGATGTCGATGGCCACGACGAAGGCGATCATCTGCGCGGCGTCACCGATCTCCGACCAGCGGGGCGCCGGAATATGGCCGTTCCCGGTGAGGATCACGATGACTCCGCCGAGGAATCCCGCGAACACCGCGAGGCTGCCCAGATAGAACGCGAGCAGGGGGCCAGGCTCAATGTGCGCGGCGTTCAGCTCGCTGCGCTCCAGTTCGAGTCGACGCGCCTCCTGGTCGTCCCCGGCGCGGTCGGCCTCCGCCACGGCCTGTGCCGAGGTTCGCTGGAACATGCGCCGGCTGAGCAGGGCGGCGCCGATGACCAGCAGCACGCTTTCGACCCAGTAGACGGCCAGCGCCGTGACGGGATGCCATTCCCCGCCGAAGATGCCGCCCAGGGGAACGGCGTGTCGCGCACAGGTCGCGAGAAACCGGGAGATGCGGGCGATCACCGGAGCGCATCATCTCACGGCTTCCTCATCGCCCGCGTCGTCATCGCGCGCTGATCCTGGCGGCGGGATCCGCCGGTGGAACCTTCCGGAGCGACGCGCGTGGCAGGCCGGCCGCCGCAGCAATTCCGGTCATGCGCGCGGATGCGCCGCGGGGCATACTCGGGCGCATGAAGGCGCATCCGGACCGCCTGCGCGACGTCGTCGACACCGTGCTCGAGGCCCTCGACGACGGTCTCGACGGGCGCCAGTTGGCGGCGCGGGCGATGCTCAGCCCGTTTCACTTCAACCGCCTGATGCGGGCCGGCATTGGCGAGGCGCCGGCGGCGTTTCGCCGCCGCCTCCTCCTGGAGCGCGCGGCGTGGCGGCTCGGCCGCGGCGTCAGCGTCACCGACGCCGGACTCGAGGCCGGCTACGACGCCATCGAAGCGTTCTCGCGCGCGTTCAACCGGGCTCACGGAGTGCCACCGAGCCGGTTTGCCGCCGGCCCGCGCGATTTCAGGCTCGCCGCACCCAATGGCATCCACTTTCACCCGCCGTGCGGCCTGCAGCTGTCCGGCCATCAGAGGACCACGACCATGGATCTCTCCGACCGCCTCATCGAGCATGAACACTGGCACACCACGCGCCTGCTGGAGCAGGCCGCGACACTCCCCGACGCGGCCCTCGATCGGCACGTCCGGCCCGGGCTGATCGTCCACGACTTCGAGGGCCCCGAACCGGACGTGAGGACCATGCTCGAGCGCATCGTCTTCACCAAGGAAGTGTGGACCGCCGCCATGGGCGGCGGAGACATTCCTTCGCGTGACGAGCGCAGCATCACCGCGCTGCAAGCGCGTCTGGGTGTGGTGCAGCCGCAGTTCGCGGCGCTCTTCCGGCGCATCCGCGATCGCAACGAGTGGGACGATGCCTTCGTGGACGCGCTCTGCACGCCGCCGGTGAGCTTCACGTTCGGCAGCGTGTTTGCCCACATCCTGACTGTGGCGATGGTTCGCCGCCAGACGGTCATCGGCGTGCTGCGTGAGCTCGGCGTCCCGGACGTCGAGACGCGCGATCCGATCGAATGGGAGCGCCTGATCGCGGCGCGGGGCTGAAGCCGGGCCGGAATCAGCGGGGGCCTCGGACGAGGGCACTGTGGTCGATGCGGCCGGCCCCGGCCTGGTGATACGATGCGCGGCCGAGGAGGCGTGTCGAACAACGTGGAACCCGCGGCGCTCAATCCGGACCGGTCGCTGGCCGTGCTCGTCGCGCAGGCCGACGCCGGAGATCGCGAGGCACGTGACGCGCTGTTCACGGCGCTGTACGACGACCTGCACCGGCTGGCCGAAGCGCAGTTGCGCCGCGCCAACGGTCCCATCACGCTCGGCGCGACGACCCTGCTCCACGAGGCCTACGTGCAGATGGCGGAGCAGGACGGGCTGGCGTTTCCGGATCGGAACCGCTTTCTCGGCTATGCCGCGCGGGCGATGCGCGGCCTCGCACTCAACTACGTCCGGAACCGGCGCGCGGAGAAGCGCGGCGGCGAGCTGACGTTCACGACGCTCGAGCCCGAACAGACGCCGATACCTCCGGAGGCGGCCGAGCTCGAGGCCCTGTCCGCCGCGCTCGACGAGCTCGCCACCATGGACGCGGCCCTTGCCGAGCTCGTCGACCTCCAGTTCTTCTGCGGGTTCACGCTCGGCGAGATTGCCTCCATGCGCGGCGTATCGGAACGGACCGCGCAGCGCGACTGGACGAAGGCGCGCGTGCTGCTGCGCCGATTCCTCGACGCCGGGTGATCGCGGGACCGGTCCTACCTTTCGGTCCGGGGGCGCGGGAGACACCCTCCGGCATCCATTCCGCGCTGGAGCGCTTCGCCGCGGCGCGTCGCGCGTGACAGCGCGCCGGTGGTCGCCCGGAGATGGTCCAGTGCCTGGCCCAGCGTCGCGGCGGCGGGGGTTCGATCGCCCTGTCCGCACTCCGCGACCGCGCGTTCGAGCAGGGCGCGGCCCATGTGGGCCGAGTGCGGCAGGTCGCCAAGGATGGCTTCCGCTTCCTCGACGGCGCGATCCGCGCTGGTCCGCGCCTCCTCGAACCGGCCGGCCCCGCTCAGCAGACGCGCCAGGTCTGCGTGGGCCCGCGCCCGTGACACCGTCACCCCATTGGCGACAATCACCGCGACCGCCTCTTCGCCGATCTCGGCCGCCCGGGCCGCCCGGCCGGCAGCGCTGGCGGCGAACGCCTCGACGCGACGGATGGTCGCTCGATCCATTGGGCTCGTCGCCACCGGCCTGGCTTCGGCGAGCAGGCGCTCGGCTCGCGCGAGGTCGCCCAGCTCCACGGCGAGCGTCGCGGCGCCGGTCAGGATCGGGCGCAACCGCGGCGCGGATCCGGCCGAGCGCGCCCGGGCAATGGCCGCATCCATGTACGGCACCGCGTCCTTGAACCGTCCGACGCCCATGAGCGCGCCGGCATACGTGTAGAGCATGGTGAAGGACGGACCATTCTCCGAATCGGCGCGGGTGGCCGTGTCGACCGCCCGCTGCGCCGGCCGCACGGCCTGGAGCACAAGGCCGAAGTCCTGCATCCGCGCGCTCATGTTGTTGAAGATCACCGCGGCGATCATCGTGTCGAGCCGGCCTTCGGCGCGGTAAATCGAGATGAGCCGCTCGTAGGTGGCCACGGCGGCCCCGTGGCGCAGGTCGGACGCGTAGGCCGCGGCCAGCTCCGCGATCGACTCCTGCAGCCGGCGGGCCGATCGCCCGCCTGCCTCTTCGACCGCGACCGCCCGTTCGGCGGCGCGGATGGCGCGGGCCGAGTCGCCGGCGCGCTTGGCGGCCACGACCTCGAACTGACGGCAGACGCCTTCGTACTCTGCGCGGTTCGGCGCCTGCGAGAGCGCGGCGATGGCACCGTCGACGATCGCCAGGGCGCCGGCGTAGTCGCCACGCTCCACGAGGGGCATGGCGGTATAGCAGGCCGCGAGCGCCCGCAGCCCCTCGTCGGAGACACCTGATGAAGCCGAGGCGGCGTCGGTCACCACACGCGCCATGTCGGTGAACTGCTGGTTCTCCAGGTAGCGATCCGCCAGGGTGAGCAGCAGGTGGACCCTCAACTCCGGGTCCGTGGCGTAGCGCGCCTGCACCAGTGTCTCGCCTCGCGCCAGCAATTCCGCATTCGAGATGGGTTGGCCGCCGGAGGGCCGGGCCTCGGCGAGCAGGAACGCCCCGAGATCGTTGAACGCGTTCGCCCGCCTGAGCTCCGCCAGCGCCCGGTCGCGTTCCGCGGCAGACTGCCCGGCTTGCCACAGGGCGGCGCTCGCGCCCGCGACGAGCGCCACGATGGCCACCAGAGCGGCGGCCACTTCCAGCCGGTGCCGCGCGACAAACTTGCGCATCCGCTCGCCGAGCGTGTGCGGCCGCGCGAGGATCGGCTCGCTGTCCAGGTGCCGGCGCAGGTCGACGGCCAGCTCCGCGACCGTCTGATACCGATCCTCGGGGCGCTTCTCGAGCGCACGGCCGGCGATGACGTCGAGATCGCCGAGGCAGGCCCGGCGAAGGGCGCCCGCGGTCGTCCGGCGTTCGTCGAGCGCGCGTACCGCCTCCGGTTCGTCCGCGCGAAGCGCCGCGGCCACCGCGCTCGGCGCGACCGGATCGGCCTCGGCGAGCGCGCGCACGATCTCCGCCTCGGTCCTCGCGCCCGAGGCTGTCGGATGCCGCCCGACCAGGAGCTGGTAGAGCACGACCCCGAGCGCGTACACGTCGGTGGCCGTGGTGATCGCGCCGGCGGCGGCCTGCTCGGGGGCGGCGTACTCGGGCGTGAGCGCAATGCCGGCCGCGCGCGTCAGCGTGCCGCGCTCGCGATCCGGGCCGTCGTCCACGAGGGCGGCGATGCCGAAGTCGAGCAGCTTCACCTGCCCTGCGGCGTCGACGAGGATGTTCGACGGCTTGAGGTCACGGTGCACGACGAGATTGGCGTGGGCATGGGCCACCGCGTCGGTCACCTGCAGGAAGAGGCGGAGGCGCGCCGGCAGGTCGAGCCGCTGGTCGCGGGCGAAGTGATCGATGCGGACGCCCTCGACGTACTCGAGCACCAGGAAGGGCTGGCCGCCCGGCGCGACGCCCGCGTCGAGCAGGCGCGCGATGTGCGGGTGCGACAGGCGCGCGAGGAGCGTCCCCTCGCGGCGGAAGCGTGCCGGCCCCAGGCCGTCGAGCGCGCTCGGGTGGAGCAGCTTGATCGCGACCGCACCCTCGAACCGCCCGTCGCTGCGGCGTCCCAGCCAGACGGCGCCGGTCGCGCCGGAGCCGAGCCTCCGTTCGAGGACGTACGCGCCGATCGTGCGGCCGGCAAGCGTGGCCGGCGGATCCCCGCCCACGGCCATCGGCGTCGCGAGGAACGGCGACGACAGCATCCGGTCGTGCTCGGCGAGCAGGTCGGTGAGAGCCTCGCCCAGCGCCGGCGACTCGGACCGCAGGCGGGCGAGGAACGCCTCGCGCTCGTCGGCGTCGAGATCGAGCGCCGTGTCGAGAAGCGGGCTGAGCGCCGGCCAGAGACTCTTGTCCCACGGCATGGTTGCGACCCCCCAGAGGATAGATCACGCTTCGCGCTGATGACCCGACAATGAGGCGGATATCTGCCACGCGCGAAGCGTGCCCACGGCCACGAAGGGGCTGCCCACCAGAGGCCTGCCGACGCGCAGCGTCTGCCTGCCGATCGAAGCGAGGCCCCGTCGTGTCGTGATCGCGGGCCGGTTCGTGATCTCTCCAGTAGCGGCCCGTCCGGCCGCAGGGAGGCGACGCATGGACTGGCGACGAATGGGCGTGCTGACGGTCGCGGCGGTGCTGGCGGGTCCGGCGGCAGGTGCCGCGCAGTCCCTGGGCACCTTCAAGTGGCAGCTCGAGCCGTATTGCAACATCGTCACGGTGACGGTGACGCAGGTCGGTGGCACCTACCGGCTCGAAGGCACCGACGACCAGTGCGGCGGCGGCGCGGTGCCCGCGTCGGCCATCGGGACCGCCTTTCTCAACCCGGACGGCACGGTCGGTCTGGGTCTCACCATCGTCGCCGCGCCCGGCGGCACGCCCATGCCGGTGTCGGCCTCGATCGCACTCGCCACGCTCAGCGGCACGTGGCGCGATGCGAACGGCCTGGCCGGCACCTTCACGTTCACCGCCGGGGCCGGGACCGGCGGGAGTCCCCGGCCGCTCCCCAGTCCCGTCGTCATTCCCCCGGTCTTCAACCTGCGACCGGACGGCGGGTTCGTCGCAGGTGGGGCACTCAGCAGCGGCGGCTCGATCCCTGCGTCGGGCGCCGGCGTCCGGATGATGTGGTACCCCGGGAAGGCCGCCTTCCGCGCCGGGCAAGCGCAAGCCGCTGAGTGGAACGACGTCAACGTCGGCTCCCACAGCATGGCGACCGGCCTTGGCACCGTCGCGAGCGGTGACTACAGCACAGCGCTGGGTTCTCACACAAGCGCCAGCGGCAGAGCCAGTACCGCGCTGGGGTACGAAACGAGGGCCAGCGGTGAGTACAGCACAGCGCTGGGGGTTGGAACGAGAGCCAGCGGTTCCCTCAGTACGGCCCTGGGAACCGCCACCACCGCCAGCGGGGACTACAGCCTTGCCGCCGGCTACACCGCCTCGGCCGGCGGACAGAATTCGGTGGCACTGGGGAACTTAGTCGAGGCCAATGGCGAAGACTCGTTCGTGCTCGGGACGCGGGCGACCGCGACCACGACGTCTCCCGGGGCGTTCGTGTTCGGCGATCGGTCCACCAGCACTCCGCTCATCGTCGCCAACGGGCCCAACACGTTCACCGCGCGC
>CAZUGF010000047.1:18282-29279 GCA_964619705.1 uncultured Bifidobacteriaceae bacterium | reverse complement strand
GTCCCCGGCCGCTCCCCAGTCCCGTCGTCATTCCCCCGGTCTTCAACCTGCGACCCGACGGCGGGTTCGTCGTCGGCGGGGCGCTCAACAGCGGTTCGATCCCTGCGTCGGGCGACGGCGTTCGGATGATGTGGTACCCAGGGAAGGCCGCCTTCCGCGCCGGACAAGCGCAAGCCACCGAGTGGGACGACGTGAACGTTGGCTTCTTCAGCACGGCGGCCGGGGTTGACACCGTCGCCAGCGGTTTCGCCAGCACCGCGCTGGGGCGGGGAACAACGGCCAGCGATGTATCCAGCACGGCGATGGGGTATCTCACGACCGCCAGCGGTGTCGCGAGCACGGCCATGGGACGGGAGACCACCGCAAGCGGCCAAGCCAGCACGGCGATGGGGTATCTCACGACCGCCAGCGGCTTCGCGAGCACGGCCATGGGACGGGAGTCCGCCGCTAGCGGCGAAGCCAGTACCGCGCTGGGGTTTTTGGTCGAGGCCAACGGCGTCGGCTCCGTCGTGCTCGGGTCCCGCGCCATCGCACGCAGCAACTCTCCCGGGGCGTTCGTGTTCGGGGATTTGTCCACCAGCACTCCGCTCATCGTCGCCAACGGGCCCAACACGTTCACCGCGCGCGCCGCTGGCCGCGTGGTGTTCTACACCAACGCGGCGATGACCGTGGGCGTGCAGATCGCGCCGAGCGGCACACAGTGGCTCGTGTTCTCCGACGTGAACAGCAAGCACCTGTTCCGCGACCTCGACGGCGAGGAGGTGCTCGGCAAGCTCGCCGGGATGCCGATTCGCGAGTGGAGCTACAAGGCCCAGGACGCGGCGATCCGCCACGTGGGCCCGACCGCCCAGGACTTCCGCGCGGCGTTCGGCCTCGGGGAGGACCCGCTCCGGATCGGCACGCTGGACGCCGACGGCATCGCGCTTGCCGCCATCCAGGCGCTCGAGGCGCGCACGCGGGTGCTCATGGAACAGAACACCCATCTCGCGGACGAGAACCATACGCTCGCTGAACGGAACGACGATCTCGCGATCGAGTTGCGTGACCTGCGCGAGCAGCACCAGCGTGCAAGCACGGACCTGCGCGAGGCCCTCGCGCGGCTGGAGGCCCTCATCGCCGCGACCGTGCGGGACAAGCGCTGAGGGGATCGACCATGACGAGACGGACTATCGGCTTCGGCGTTGCGCTCGCGGTCGCCGCAATCGTAGTGACGGCCACCACCGTCCAGGCCCAGACGCTCGGCACCTTCCGCTGGCAGCTCGAGCCGTACTGCAACATCGTCACGGTGACGGTGACGCAGGTGGGCGCCACCTACCGGCTCGAAGGCACCGACGATCAGTGCGGCGGCGGCGCGGTGCCCGCGTCGGCCATCGGGACCGCGTTTCTCAACCCGGACGGCACGATCGGCCTGGGCCTCACCATCGTCGCCGCGCCCGGCGGCACGCCCATGCCGGTGTCGGCCTCGATCGCACTCGCCACGCTCAGCGGCACGTGGCGCGATGCGAACGGCCTGGCCGGCACCTTCACGTTCACCGCCGGGGCCGGGACCGGCGGGAGTCCCCGGCCGCTCCCCAGTCCCGTCGTCATTCCCCCGGTCTTCAACCTGCGACCGGACGGCGGGTTCGTCGCAGGTGGGGCACTCAGCAGCGGCGGCTCGATCCCTGCGTCGGGCGCCGGCGTCCGGATGATGTGGTACCCCGGGAAGGCCGCCTTCCGCGCCGGGCGAGCGGAAGCCACTGAGTGGGACGACGTCAACGTCGGCGCCCACAGCATGGCGACCGGGGTTGGCACCATCGCGAGCGGTGACTACAGCACCGCGCTGGGTCTTGTCACAAGCGCCAGCGGTAGCGGCAGCACAGCGCTGGGCATACGCACAACGGCCAGCGGTCCCGCGAGCACAGCGATGGGCTTTCTCACAACGGCCAGCGGGAACGTCAGCACAGCGCTGGGCGAGAACACAACGGCCAGCGGTGACGGCAGCACCGCGCTGGGCGGGGCCACAACGGCCAGCGGACGATTCAGTCTTGCCGCCGGCCTGGAGGCCTCGGCCGGCGGACAGGATTCCGTGGCCGTGGGGAATCTGGTCGAGGCCAATGGCACCAGCTCCTTCGTGCTCGGGAGGTTGGCGACCGCGACCACGACGTCTCCCGGGGCGTTCGTGTTCGGCGATTCGTCCACCGCCACTCGGCTCATTGTCGCCAACGGGGCCAACTCGTTCACCGCGCGCGCCGCCGGCGGCGTCGTGTTCTACACCAACGCGGCAATGACCGTGGGCGTGCAGATCGCGCCGAGCGGCACGCAGTGGCTCGTGTTCTCCGACGTGAACAGCAAGCACCTGTTCCGCGACCTCGACGGCGAGGAGGTGCTCGGCAAGCTCGCCGGGATGCCGATTCGCGAGTGGAGCTACAAGGCCCAGGACGCGGCGATCCGCCACGTGGGCCCGACCGCCCAGGACTTCCGCGCGGCGTTCGGTCTCGGCGAGGACCCGCTCCGGATCGGCACGCTGGACGCCGACGGTGTCGCCCTCGCCGCGATTCAGGCCCTCGAGGCCCGTACGCGGGCGCTCGCCGAGGAGAACGCGGAGCTGCGACGCCTGCTCGACGATGTCGTGCTCCAGCTCAAGCGCCGACGGAATTGAGCCAGCTGCGCCTTCGTTTCGGCGGCCACCAGGGCTGAGCAGGGACGGCCGTCGATCACCTGCGTGCCGTTTCGGGCACGACCGCCGCGAACGCTCCCGGACCAGGCCGCCGCGTCGGATGACGGCCCGCCGACGCCGCTGCCTGGATCGAACACAATGCCTGCCATGACCCGGATCGGCACCGGACAGCGGATGTGGACGCTCATCGACCGGGACGGCACACCCGTCGAGAGCGAGGTCCCGGGCACGCTCGGCGGGAACCGGCGCGGCCGGATCTACGGCCGGCTGGACTGCCGCCGTGCGCGGCAGGCCATCGCGCGCGGCGGCTACGTGCGGTCCCGCGTGTTCTTCCTCGACGAGGCGACGGCCATAGCGGCTGGGTATCGTCCGTGCGCGGTGTGCCTGCCGGAGCAATACGCGGCCTGGAAGGCGGGCGCGAGGCGGGTCTGAAGACCCGCCCTACAGAGGCGCGCGAATGAGCCGGAGCGCATAGACCGGCGCGATCTCGTTGGTGCCCGTCACCTGGAACCGCACCGTGATGCGCGGCTTGCCCGTCACGAGCGCGGGCGGGAGCGCGTACTCCTTGTCGAAGAACCGCGCCTCGCTGTTGAAGATGAACGCCTCTTCCGCGAGCCGTTGTCCGTCCACCAGGATCTCGAAGCTGCGCGCCCGGCGGTTGTCGCGGTTGTAGGTCACGACCAGGGTGTCCGGCACCGGGCCGGGCAGCGGCAGGTCGTACGAGAACCATTTCGCCGCGCGCCGCCCGGGCCTTCCGCCAATGCGGACAATGGAGGTGTCCTCTCCGCGCTGGCGATGGGCTCTCTCCACGGCGGCATCGGTCGGCGCCATGTAGACGATGGTCGCGGCTTCCAGCCGGCGGACGCGCTCGCGTTCTGCCTCGATCGCCTCGAGGCGCGCGGCTTCTTCCGCCGGCGTGAGCAGGTCCCAGTACCCGGTGTAGATGCGGCGATGCGTCCGGTAGAACGGCGCCAGGGTCAGGTCGACACCGAGACCCGTCATCCGGAACGTCCCCGGTGTGCCATCCACCGGCTGCAGCCACTCCGTCACGGCGCGATCCGTCACGAGCACGGGCGACTCGATGGCCGTCGGCGGCGGACCGTCGCCGTCACCATCCGCAGACCGTGCGGGTTGCGGCCCGAGGTCCCCCGCGAGGACGAGCGGGCCCCATGCGATGGCGGCACGCCGCGGGTCGTCGGGCAGGCGCTCGACGCGCAGGGTCTTCGGCAGCGCCAGCGTGACCGTGTCCCCGGCATTCCACGTCCGCGTGATCTCGACGTACGAACCCGGCGGCGCTTCCACCGCCACCGATCGGCCGTTGACCTGGACGCCGAACCCGTCACCGGCCCAGGCGGGACGCCGCACGGCCAGCGTGAACGCCCTCGGCTCGCCCGCATCCACGGTCAGCGCGGCCGTGTCGCCATCCGGGAACGGCGTGTCCATCGACAGCGTGACGCCCGCGCGCTCCCATCGTGCCGTCGACGGGACGTAGAGGTTGACCCACAGCCAGTCCCCGCCGGCTGATTCGGCCGGGCCCGCCTCGTAGTAGATCCCCAGCCCGTGGAGCGCGTGGCTCTCCATGCCCGTACCGACGCAGCAGGTGAAGCTGCGCTGCATGTCGGCGTACTCGCGGCGCGAGGCCTTGCCGACCGGCACCATGTAGCAGGTGGCGCCGTCCTCCGGGTCCATGGACCCGAGGATGTGATTGAACAGGGCCTGCTCGTGGAACTCCGCGTAGCGGACCTCCGGCCGGAACGCGAAGAGCATCCGCGTCAGCTTGAGCATGTTGTAGACGTTGCACGTCTCCGCCGTGCGGCCCTCGAGGATGGAGGCCAGCCGATCGGGCTCGCGGAAGTACTCGTCCTTCCCGTGGCCGCCGGTCGCGAACGTGTGGTGATTGACCACGCGGTCCCAGAAGACCTCGGCCGCGGCCAAATCCGCCGGCTCGCCCGCGTGCGCGTAGCGCGCGGCCGACCCGATCAGCTTCGGCACCTGCGTGTTCCCGTGCAGACCGTTCAGCGGATCCTCGCCGCGCTTCAGCGGGTCCAGCACGGCGGCGTGCTCGAAGCGGTACGACAGGCGGAGCCACCGCTCGTCGCCGGTATCGGCATAGAGGTCGGCCATCACCTCGTTCATGCCGCCGAACTCGGTGGCGAGCATCCGCTGGATCTGCTCGTCGCTCATGGGCTCCAGGTAGCGCGCCGCCCAACCCGCAAACCCGATCTCGACCTCGAGCGCCGTCCGGTTGCCCGTGTGCCGCCACGCATCACGGAGGCCCGCGTAGGTCTTGTGCAGGGTGTACCAGGGCGACCACAAGCCGTTCAGGTCGAAGTTCGCGGATCGGATGTTCCCCTGCGACACCTCGGCCAGCGCGCCGCCCACGCCCTGCAGGGCGCCGGCAAACCCGTCCCCGTGCGCGTCCTGCACGGCCTGCAACTCCGAGACGATGTAGTCGGCGCGGGCCTTGAAGCGGGCATCACCGGTCGCGGCCCACATCAGGCTGACGGCGGACAGGTGGTGGCCGGCAATGTGCCCGGTGAGCTGGCGGCCATCGGCATCCCATCCCGTGTAGCCGGGCGCCTTCGGCTCGAGCCCCGCGCGCACGCGGTAGAACGCGAGCATGCGATCCGGATCGAGCGACAGGAGGTAGGCGGCGTTGATGGACTGTGCCCGCGCGAGCGGTCCGCCCGTCAGCCGCACGGCGGCCAGCGGGAGGGGCCGCGCGCTCGTGGGCGCCTCGGGGCGGCGCGTCGATGTGCACCCGGGGATGACGGCCCAGACGAACCCGCCGGCGGTGAGCGTGAGGAACTCCGATCGCGTCATTCGCATGCGGTCCACACCCCTCCGGTATCAACCCGGCGTCACGCGGATCACGGCCGCATCCCGGGCGTCGAACCGCTGCCGGCGCGCCACGCGGGAGGGCCAGGCTAGTGCGCCGCGGGCGCGGGCCAGCGGGCCCCGACGTCCCTGGCGATCTCCCTGACGGCGGCTTCCTCGCCGGGCCCGAAGGCCCCGCGCGTATGGCTGTCGATGTCGATCTGGCCGAGGATGCGCCCGGCCTCGTCGCGAATCAGCACGACGAGCTCGGAGGCCGTCTCCACGCTGCAGGCCAGGTAGTTCTCCGCCTGTGAGACGTCGGGCACGTTCAGGTCCTCGTTGCGCGCGACGGCCGTCCCGCAGACGCCCACGCCGACCTTGATGCGCGTGTGCTCCGTGGGGGCGCCGATGAAGGGGCCCAGTTCGAGGGTATCGCCCTCCAGGACGTAGATGCCCACCCAGTCGAATCGCGGGGAAATGGCAGCCACGCGCTGCACGGCTGAGGTCAGGAGATCCTGATCGCGGGTGGGAGCGTCGGCCATGTCGTTCATGATAGCCTGTCGAGGCGACCAGCCACCCCTTGCTCTAATCGCGCCCTTACAGCGCTCCCCCGGCGGTGCTCGATGCCCACGACGAAACAACCCCCAGTCGCTTCGCCGTCCGTGTCTGCACAGGGCCTTGCGGGCGTCCTCGGCCGCATTGTCTCCATCCAGCCCGGCGAAGGCCGCATGGTCTTCTGGTCCTGGCTCTACCTGTTCTCGGTCTTCAGTTCCTACTACATCATCAGGCCCATCCGGGACGAGGCCGGGGTCGCGGGCGGGGTCGCCAACCTCTCGTGGCTCTTCACCGGCACGCTGCTCGTGATGATTGCGGTGAACCCGCCGTTTGCGGCGCTGGTCAAGCGCCTGCCGCGGATGACGTTCATCGGCATCACCTACCGCTTCTTCATGCTCAACCTGCTGGTGTTCCTCCTGCTGTTCCGCGGAGGCTCCCCGGAGGCGCAGATCTGGATCGGGCGCGCGTTCTTCATCTGGGCGTCGGTCTTCAACCTCTTCGTCGTCTCGGTGTTCTGGGCGTTCATGGTGGACCTGTTCACCAGCGAGCAGAGCAAGCGCGTGTTCGGGTTCATCGCGGCGGCGGCCACCATCGGCGGGCTGCTGGGTTCCAGCGTCACGGCCACGACGGTCCAGACCCTCGGCGTGCCGACGCTGCTCATCGTGTCGATGGTGCTGCTCGAGGTGGGCGTCTTCGCCGCGCGGCGGCTGGGCGCCATCGCCCCGGTCCTCCACACGCCCGCGTCTGCTGCCGCGACGGGGCAGGCGGCGCCCGCGAGCGCGGAAGGGCCCATCGGGGGATCCGTGCTGGCCGGGCTCACCAACGCGCTCAAGTCGCCCTACCTGCTCAACATCTGCGTGTACATGCTGCTGTACACCATCCTCTCCACGTTCCTCTACTTCCAGCAGGCGGAGATCGTCGATCGGACGTTCGCGGACCGCGGCGCGCGCACGGCGTTCTTTGCCCGGATTGACCTGCTGGTCAACGCGCTCACGCTGGGCGGACAGTTCTTCCTGACGGGGCGCGTGCTCAAGCACGCCGGTATCGCGCTGACGCTGACGTTCGTGCCTGCCCTGACCGCCGTGGGGTTCCTCCTCCTCGGCCTCATGCCGACGGCCGCCATCGTCGTGGGCTTCACGGTCCTGCGGCGCGCCGGCAACTTCGCGTTCGCGCGCCCGTCGCGCGAGGTGCTGTTCACGGTCGTGAGCCGTGAGGACAAGTACAAGACCAAGAACTTCATCGATACCGTCGTGTACCGGCTCGGCGATCAGGTCGGCGCCTGGTCCTCCAGTCTCGTCACGATGGCCGGCTTCGGCGCGGGCGCGATTGCGTGGACCGCCGTGCCGCTGGCCCTTGTCTGGGTCGGCAACGCCTGGTGGCTCGGACGCCGCCAGGAGTCGAGAGCCAGCGAGACCGCCGGGGATCGTCCCGCGGTCCTCGCCCGCGACGCGGTGTAGCACCCGCGTCACCCCTCGTTCAACACACTCACCGGAGGAGCGTACTGTGGCTACGATTTCACGTCGAGACTGGTTGACCCTGACCCTGGGCGCAGGCGCCGCCATGGCGGTGGCACGCACGAACCTGTTCGCCCAGTCGACACTGCTGACCCGCGCAATCCCGTCCAGCGGAGAAGCCCTGCCGGTCATAGGCCTCGGCAGCTCCGCGACGTTCTCGCAGGTGGCGCGCAAGGAGGACGTGGCTGCCCTCCGCGAAGTGCTGCAGACGCTCGTGGACCAGGGCGCCACCGTGTTCGACACGGCGCCCAGCTATGGCGCCTCGGAGGAGGTGGCCGCGCGCATCGCGAAGGAGGCCGGGCTCACCGACAAGATCTTCTGGGCGACCAAGGTCAACGTGGCCGGACGCGGGGGCGGCGGCGCGGACCCGGCCGCGGCCCGCGCGCAGATCGAGACGTCCTTCACGCGGATCGGCAAGGACAAGGTCGACCTGATCCAGGTCCACAACATGGGCGACCCGAAGGTCCAGCTGCCCATCCTCCGCGAGCTCAAGGAGCAGGGCCGTATCCGGTACATGGGGATCACCACGACCTTCGAGCCCCAGTACCCGGAGATCATCGCCACGATGAAGAACGAGCCGCTCGACTTCATCGGCGTCGACTACGCGATCGACAACCGCCAGGTGGAAGAGACCATCCTGCCGCTGGCGCGCGACCGCAAGATCGGCGTGCTGGTGTACGCGCCGTTCGGGCGCACGCGCCTGTTCAAGCGCGTCGGCAACACGGCGGTCCCGGACTGGGCCGCGGAGTTCGACGCGAAGACGTGGGCGCAGTTCTTCCTGAAGTGGGTCGTCGGACACCCGGCGGTGACCGTCGTGACGCCGGCGACCAGCCAGGCGAAGAACATGGTGGACAACATCGGCGGCGGCATCGGCCGGCTGCCGGACGAGGCCATGCGGAAGCGCATGGCGGCGTTCGTCGACGCCCTGCCGTCAGCCGGATAGCGCCGCGCTCGTGCGCACCAGGCTCCAGCGCCTGATCCAGGTCCAGCCGGCGGAAGTCGTGGCCGTCGGCTGGTCCTGGGTCTTCTTCTTCTGCGTCCTGACCGCGTACTACGTCATCCGGCCGATCCGGGACGACATGGGCGTCGCCGGAGGCGTCCAGAACCTGCCCTGGCTGTTCACCGGCACGCTGATCGGGATGGCGCTCGCCAATCCCGCCTTCGGGTTCATCGCGACACGCATGTCGCGCGAGGCGCTCGTCTCGGCCGGCTACCGCTTCTTCGCCGCGAACCTCGTCGTGTTCTTCGGCATCCTCCACCTGACCTCCGAGGCCCACATGGTCTGGGCCGGCCGGTTCTTCTTCATCTGGACGGCCGTCTTCAACATGTTCGCGGTGTCGATCTTCTGGTCGGTGATGACCGATGCCTTCTCGACCGGACAGGGCAAGCGCCTCTTCGCGTTCATCGGGGCGGGAGGCACGATCGGTGGGATCACCGGGGCGGCCCTGACCTCGGGACTGGTGGGCATCATCGGCGCCGCGAACCTCCTGCTCGTCTCCGCCGTGCTGCTGGAGGCGGCAGCCTTCGCCGCGCGCCGCGTGTTCCGGGAGTCCGTGCGATCCCGCCGCGAGGAGCCCGCCGACCCCACGCTGGACAAGGCGCTCGGGGGCCGCGCCTGGGACGGCTTCACGCGGACGTTCGCCAACCCCTACCTGACGGGCATCGCGCTCCACGTCGTGCTCTACACCCTGCTCACGACCTTCCTCTACTTCCAGCAGGCGACGATCGTGGACGCGGTGATCGCGGACCGGGTGGCGCGCACGCGCTTCTTCGCCAACATCGACCTCACCGTCAACGTGATCACGCTGCTCACGCAGTCCCTGGCCACCGGCCACCTCGTCCGAATCTTCGGGCTCACCACGGCGCTGGCCTTCCTGCCGGCGCTCAGCCTAGTCGGCTTCCTGGTGCTCGGCGCCACGCCCACGGTGATGGTCCTGATGACCTTCCAGGTGCTCCGCCGCTCCAGCGAGTTCGCCATCGCACGGCCGTCCCGCGAGGTGCTGTTCACCTCGGCGCCGCGCCAGGATCGCTACAAGGCGAAGAACTTCATCGACACGTTCGTGTACCGCACCGGCGACCAGGTCGGCGCCTGGTCCTACGCGGCGCTGACCGCGGTGGGCCTGGGCGTCACCGGCACCTCGGGCGTCGGCGCCGCCATGAGCGCCGTGGCCATCGGCGTGGCCATCTGGCTCGGATGGCGGCACCGCCGCATGGTGTCCGCCGCCGCCGCACCGCCTCGTCCCTGACGCGCGTCCCCGCCCGGAGCCGTCCCAGCCGCTCATCCGGCGGCAGCGCGCAGGGCGGTCTATCCACCTCAAGGCGGGTCTGAAGACCCGCCCTGCATCGCCACGACCCGCGCACCCGTAGGGCGGACCTTCCGCCGGCGCCAAGGCTTGGGCGGAACTTTCCCGGCTGCCTGAACGTCATTTGTTTACACATGATATCTTGCGCAACCAAGTATCTGCCGTTACCATTGCTCCCATGAACGATGGGCCAGAGAAAGGGGCGGCAGACGAGCGCCGCGGCATCGGGCGGGAGCTGCGGCGAGGGTCGCTGGAGCTGATCGTCCTGCACCTGCTGTCGCGCGGGGAGGCCTATGGCTACGAGATCGCCTCGACGCTCAGCGAGCGGACAGGAGGCGCGATCGAGGTGACCGACGGGACGCTCTACCCCGTGCTCTACAGGCTGGAACGCGCCGGGTTCGTCTCCGTGCGGTGGGACACGTCGGGGCGCGGGGTGCCGCGGAAGTACTACGCGCTCACGGACGCCGGGCAGTTGCAGCTCGGCGAGCTCACCCGCGAGTGGCGCGCGTTTGCCGGCGCGATGTCGGAGTTGCTGGACCAGGACAAGGAGGCCGATTGATGACCGCACAGGACTACATCTCGCGCGTGCTCGATGCCCTGCCGCCGGACATGCCCGCACGCGAGCAGATCGCGCTGGAACTCGGCGGCCTCATCGCCGAGCGCCTGGAGCGGGGCCAGTCGATGGACGCGGTGCTCGCACAGCTTGGCGATCCGCGCGTGCTGGCCGACTCGTACCTGTCGGCCGTGCCGCTCGTGCCGGCCACCTTCTCCAGCCGGGTGTGGGCAAAGCTCCTGGACGGGGCGCTGATCGTCGTGCCGGCCGTCATCGTGGCGTGCACGGCCTGGTTCACGATGCACCGCGAGATCGCCGGGTTCATCGTGATCGCCGCCGTCATTGCGTGCAGCTTCGGCTTTGCCCTCTACACGGTCGTCGCCGAACACCGCTCGGGCCAGACCATGGGCAAGCGGATGATGGGCCTGCGCGCCGTGCAGGAGTCGGGCGCCAGGATCAGCCTGGGTCAGGCCGTGGTCCGGCAGCTCCCGATGTTCCTGGAGCTCTTCGCCATCGACGCGCTCTTCGCGCTCTTCACCGAGAAGCACCAGCGCGCGTTCGAGCTGCTGTCGAAGACCCGGGTCGTCAAGACCTGACCG
>CAZUGF010000047.1:0-18182 GCA_964619705.1 uncultured Bifidobacteriaceae bacterium | reverse complement strand
GCACCAGCGCGCGTTCGAGCTGCTGTCGAAGACCCGGGTCGTCAAGACCTGACCGGCCCTGCGACACACGCGCGGCAGTGCGCAGGGCGGAACGTCCGGCAGAGCCCTGGCGGACCTGAAGGTCCGCCCTACGGGACTGGAGGTCCGCCCGACGGGTGCGCGGGTCCTGGCGGATGTAGGGCGGGTCTTCAGACCCGCCTGATTAGCGGACGGAACTGGAGTTCCGCCCTGCGGTAAGATCGCGAGGATGACACGTCGTCGATACTCGCGTTTGTCGGGCGCGTTGGCTGCCGCGTCCATGGCCTTCTCACTCGCCTGCGGATCGCCGTCGTCCACGGCTCCCGCGGCCGAACCGGCCGCCGCACCCGCCGCGGCGCCCGCGACGCCGGCCGCGCCGACGCTGGCCGTCGTCGAGCCCGCGGACGGATCGTCCTCGGGTCACGTCGCCCGCTTCAGTTGGACGCCCGTGGACGGCGCGGATGGATACCGCCTGCACCTGACCGCCGTGGTCGACGGCCGCACGATCTGGGACAGCGACGTCCTGACTGCAACCGAGGTGGAGCTCCCCAACACGGTGGCGCTCGAACCCGAGAGCTACGCCTGGCAGGTCACGGCGCTCCAGGGCACCACGGTGCTGGCCCAGTCGCCGGTCTCGCGGTTCATGGTCACTCCGTAGCCGCGGACGCGGACCCGGCGCCCGAGGGCATCGCCGGCAGGCCGACCTCCGCCAGGATGGCGGCGAACGCCGGCTCGCGGCGGAGCGAGTCCATGCCGGGATCGACCCCGAGCAGGGACAGCCCGCCGTCCCGGTCGACCCGCGCCCTGTCGAGCCATTCCAGCGCGCGCGTCCTGTCGCCCACCGCGGCATACAGCCGCGCCCTCACGTAGGGCGCGCTGTACACCTCGCTCGACGGCCCCTCGGCCAGGTCCAGGAACGCCCGCCAGTAGCCGCGGACGCCGGACTCCGCGTAGGCCGCATCGAGCGTGGCCGCCACACCGCGGCCGAACATCTCTGGCGACCGCAGGAACTCGGAGATCGGCTGGCGGTACATCCCCATCTCGCCGTACGCCATCAGGATGCCCACCTGCGCGTCGCCGAACGCCGGGTCGAACTCGATGGCGTTCCGGTACTGCGCCACCGCTTCCTCGTAGCGGCGGGCCAGGTAGAGCACGAGCCCGAGGTCCGTGCTGATGGCCAGCGACAGGGGCTCCAGCACCTGCGCACGCTCGACCTCCGCAATCGCCGCGTCGAACCGTCCCTGCGCCACGAGGTACATGCCGTGCCAGTGGCGCGCTGTGGCGTAGTCGGGGTCCAGCGCGAGCGCCCGTGCGAATGCCTCCCCGGCACCGCGCCAGTCCCAGTCGTACAGCATCTGCACCAGGGCCAGGGAGGCATGGGCCTCGGCCAGCGCGTCATCGATGCGCAGCGCCTCCATCGCCGCCGCCCTCGCCTTCGGCATCGTCTGCGTCGGCGGCAGCCGGCTGCAGTGGCTGAGGACGGCGTAGCAGTCGGCCAGCCCGGCGTACGCCCGGGCATGACGGGTGTCCTTCTCGATGGCCTGCTGGAAGCAGCGGATGGCCTTCTCCATGGCCGGGGCGGTGCGCTTCTCCCAGAAGTGGCGTCCCCGCAGGCACAACTGGTAGGCCTCGGTCTGCTCCGGCCGCCGCTTTCCCAGCAACTCCCGGGCGGGCCCCGCATCGAGCATGCCCCGCGCCTCCTCGGCACGGACGCGGACGTCCGCCACGAAGCAGTAGCCCCGCTTCGGCACCGTCACGATGAAGCGGTGCTCGCGCACGGCGTCGCCGAGCGCCTTCCGGAGCAGGAAGATCGTCTGCGTGAGGTTGGACTCCTCGACAACGGACTCCGACCAGACGCGGCGGAGGAGGTCGTCCTTGCTGACGACCTGGCCGGCGGCCTGGACAAGCGTGAGCAGCAGCTCGAAGGCGCGGGACGGGAGGGGGACGACGACATCCTCCCGGGTCAGGAGCCGGGGGGCGGCGTGAAGGGCAAAGGGCCCGAACTGGTAGACGGGACGTGTCCGGGAGGCCATGTCTGGGTTCCGGAATGATGATACGTGAGAAAAATTGATCCGGCGGGCAATGACGCCTCGCCAGGGCCGGACTACCCTCGGGGGCATGTCCGCTCCCGTCGCATGGCCGTACCCGATCGAGTGGGACAGGACCGAGCAGGTCGACGCCGACGTCCTCGTCATCGGCGGCGGCGCATCCGGGTGCTTTGCCGCGATGGGCGCGGCCAGCCGCGGCGCGCGCGTCGTCATGTGGGAGAAGGCCGCGACCATGACGAGCGGGGCCATGGGGTCGGGCTGCGACCACTGGGAGATGGCGGCCACCAATCCCTGCTCGCGCGTCACGCCCGAGGAACTGGCGGATGCGATGATCCGCGGCCATCGCGGCTACAACAACGGCATCTCGCACTACATCGAGGCGCGCGAGTCCTACGATCGCCTGCTGGACCTGGAGCGCTACGGCGCGAAGATCCGCGACACAGACGACGAGTTCGCCGGCGCCGACTTCCGGGACGACCGGACGAAGCTGATGTTCGCGTACGACTACGTGAACCGCTTCACGCTGCGCGTGTGGGGCACGACGTTCAAGCTGGCGATGTATCGGGGCGCCAAGCGGATGAAGGCGCTCGTCGTGGATCGCACGATGGGCGCCGGGCTGCTCACGGAGGGCGGCCGCATGGGCGCGCGGGTGGTGGGCGCGGTGGGCATCAATGGCCGCACCGGCCGCTTCGTCGTCTGCCGTGCCAGGGCCACGGTGTTCTGCATGTCGCGGCCGACGCGCCTGTGGCTCTTCGCGCCGGGGGCGACGGGCATCTCCGAGTTCCGGCCGCCGCAATGCACGGGTGACGGCCACGCCATGGCGTGGCGCACGGGCGGCGCGTTCACGATGCTCGAGAAGTCGCTCCGCGGGGAATGGTCCGGCCTGCGCAGCTTCCCGCCCTACAGCACGGGCAACAATCACAACTCCTGGTACGCGTGCACGATGATCGACGCGGAGGGCCGCGAGATCCCGTGGATGGACCGCGACGGGCGCGTCCTGACGAGCGTCGCCGAGCGCTACAGGCCCGCGCCCGGGCAGAAGTTCTTCATGAAGGGCGGAGGCGAGCCGGACTTTCCCTTCCACGAGTTCCAGGGCCCCGAGACGATGCCGGTCGACGAGGCGGTGGCGCGGGGCTACAAGCTGCCGTTCTACGCGGACCTGACGAGCATGCCGGCGGACGAGCGGCGCGTCATCTGGGGCATGATGATCGGCAACGAAGGCAAGACGCGCACGCCCGTCTACGGCGCCTATAACGCCGCCGGCTTCGACCCCGCGCGCGATGCCCTGCAGAGCTACGGCGACGGCTGGCGCTCCGGCCAGTTCCTCCCCCAGGAGCGGCAGTTCTTCGGCATCCCGGGCGGCCTCGTCAACGACTGGCGGCTGATGACCAACCTCGAGGGCCTCTTCGCAGCGGGCGACGTCCTCTTCGCCTCCGACTGCGTCGGCCATGCCGCGGCAACGGGCCACTACGCGGGGCGGCACGCCGCGGACTACGCGGCCGCGCACGGTGAGGTCACGCTGCACCAGCCCCAGGTCGATGCCGAGCGGACGCGGCTCTACGAGCCGCTCGGGCGTGAGCACGGCCTGAGCTGGCAGGCGCTGAGCGAAGCCATCACGCGCGTGATGCAGAACTACTGCGGCGCCGTCAAGAGCGACGACCTGCTGCACGAGGGGCTGCGCGGGCTGCAGGACCTGCAGGCGGAGTCCCGGCGCCTCGTGGCGCGCAACCCGCACGACCTGCTGCGCGCGCAGGAGACGCTCAACATCCTGACCAATGCGGAACTGGTCATCCACTCGTGTCTCGCGCGCAAGGCCAGTTCCGTGCAACTGCAGTTCGCGCGGCTCGACTACCCCGAGCTGGATCCGCCGGCATGGCACAAGTTCGTGACCGTCTGGAAGGACGAGAGCGGCGTGCGGCACGGAGCGCTCCCCATCGACTACTACGGCGACCTCGCTGCCAACTACGAGCGGCACAACCCCGACTACCGGCCGGAGGCACGCGCGTGAGCCAGGTCTTCGCGATTCCCGATCAGGCCATCGTCGATCCCATCACGATCGTCCCGGACATCTGCACGGGCTGCAACCTGTGTCTCCACGTCTGTCCCGTGGATCTCTTCCTGCCGAACGCGACGCGGGGCGGTCCGCCCCTCGTGCTCTATCCGGGCGAGTGCTGGTACGAAGGGAGCTGCGTGGACATCTGCCCGGAGCCCGGGGCCATCAGGCTCAACCGGCCGCCGGCAACGCGCGTCAACTGGAAGCCGCGGAGCGAGTGCCGGCCGCGGGAGTCGTCGCCAGGCTGACGGCCACGAAGATCGCGGCAGACACGGCAAAGGCGCCCAGGAGCGCGAGGTCGATGTTGACCAGGCCGTGGAGCGGCCCGGGGATGCCGAACAGGAACGCCGCGACGCCGATGGCGCCGCCCGCCCACATGGCCGCGAAGGCGCCCTGCGTCGTCCCGCGCGCCCACAGCAACCCGCCGAGCAGGGGCACCAGCATGCTCGCCATGTACGGATAGTTGAAGATGATGATCGTGTCGAGGATGCCGCGCGCGCGCAGCGCCACGGCCACGCCGAGGACCAGGGCGACGGCCACCGCCATCCGCGCGTAGCGCGTCGCGTGCGGGAGGGCCTCCAGTTCCGAGGTGGGGTGCAGGACCTTGTTGTAGAAGTCCCGGGAGAAGCACCCGGCCATCGAGATCAGCAGCGCGTTGGCGGTGGACATGGCCGCGGCCAGCAGCGCGGAGACCACGACGCCCGCCAGCACGGCCGGCAGCGTTGCGCGCGTCACGTGCGCCAGGACGTCGCCGCTTGCCACGGCGGGGAACGCCCGCTGTCCCGCCGCACCGATGAGCGCCGCGCAGAAGCTGATGGCCACGACGAGGAGGCCGGCCAGGATGCAGGCCCACTTCGCCACCTGGCCGCTTTTCGCCGACTGGTAGCGGATGAAGGCGTCGTAGGACACGGAGATGGACAGCAGGAACGGGGCGATCAGGAAGACGGCTCGCGAGCCCATGCCCTCCGGCACGAACGGCGTGGCCAGCACGGACGCCGTCCCCTCCGTACCGAGCGCGTTTGCCGCCGCAACGGCTGTCAGCGGAATACCGATGGCAATGACGACGACCTGGAAGAAATCCACGGCGACGACGCCCCACATGCCGCTCATGAGGTTGGACACGAGGATCACGGCACCGATGACGAGGACACCCGTGGCGTAGTCGACGCCGAGGCCGGAGAGGACGCTGCCCGCGGCCATCAGTTGCGCGGCGAAGATCCCGAGGAGGCTCGGGATGTTGGACAGCGAGGCCCACAGGCGGACGCCGCGGCGTTCGCCGTAGCGGTGCGCGAAGAAATCGATGGGAACGATGCCGCCGAGCGTGCGCATCCGCTCGGCCGCAAAGAGGCCCGCCAGCACCAGGCCCAGGCCGCAGCCGAGCCCGTACCACATCCCGGGCCAGACGCCTGACGCGGCCCCGACCTCCGCGCCGCCCAGCACCACGCCGGCGCCAATCTGCACCGCGGCCAGCGATGCCGTGGTCAGCACCAGGCCCAGGTTGCGCCCGGCGACGAGATAGTCGGCGACGCCCTTGATGCGGCGGCTGAGCGCCACACCCACGACGAGCGTCCCGGCGAGATAGAGCGTGACGATCGCGGCAAGCATCGGGGGGAGCCCGTGCGGTCCGGCGAACGGCCGCGCGGACCTACCGCACGGTGCTCCGCTCGACGGGCTCCAGCCTGTAGATCGGCGTCGGCGTCCCGTCTCGATTGTCGGTGACGAGGTAGATGTACCCGTCCGGGCTCTGACGGATATCCCGGATCCGCCCCATCTGCGGTACCAGCGTCTCTTCCCCGGTCACGCGCTGCCCCTCCACCGTCAACCGCGCGAGCTGCTGCCCCGCCATGCCGCCGGTGAAGAAGTTGCCGCGCCACTGCGGGAAGCGATCGCCCGTGTAGATCATCAGGCCGGAGATCCCGATCGAGGGCACCCAGATGTGCGCCGGCTGCTCCATGCCGTCCTGGTGCGTGCCCTTGTGGATCGCGAGGCCCGTCTGGTAGTTCACGCCGAACCCGATCACGGGCCAGCCGTAGTTCAGGCCCGGGAGCACGCGGTTCAGCTCGTCACCGCCCTGCGGTCCGTGCTCCGTCTCCCACACGTCACCCGTCTCGGGATGGATGGCCAGTCCCTGCACGTTGCGATGTCCGTAGCTCCACGTCTCCGGCCGTGCCCCGGCGCGGTTGACGAACGGGTTGTCCTCCGGCACGCGCCCGTCGTCGTGGAGGCGGACGATCTTGCCGTGGTGGTTCGACAGATCCTGGGCGGGGTGCGCGGCAAGGTCGCCCTCGGGCGGCACCTGGCGATCGCCCAGGCTCAGGAACAGGTAGCCCTTGCCGTCGAACGCGATCTTGCCGCCGAAGTGCCCGCGGCCGCGCGAGACGGACTCGAACAGCTGCTCCACGCCGGTCAGCCTGTCGTTCTCGAAGCGGCCGCGCACGAGCGCGGTGGTCGTCAGGCTCTCGTCGGGGTTGGGCTTGGAGTAGGTGAGATAGAGCAGGCGGTTCGAGGCGAACTCCGGATGGAGCGCCACCTCGAGCAGGCCGCCCTGCGTGGAGTGGAACACCGGCGGCACGCCGTCCACCGCCTGTGGCAGCAGCGTGCCGTCCCGGATGATCCGGAGCCGGCCGGGCCGTTCGGTGACGAGTATGTCGCCACCCGGGAGGAACGCGATGGCCCACGGCTGGACCAGCGCCTCCACGGCCGTCACGACGCGGTAGTCGTGCAGCGCGGACCGCATGACGGTGTCACCGGAGACATGGGCGGCGCCCGCAAGGACCACGCCCGCAATCACGAGGCTCGAGAACGTCCGCACCATGTTCGACCTCCCCGTCTGGACCGACCGACTACTGCCGGGAACCATCCCCCGCACCCAGTTCGACGAACGTGATGGCATTCCAGTCGTTCATCGGGATGACCAGGCGGTTCCGCTTCGAATCCCACGTCATCGACGCGGCGCTGGGGATGCCGTTGGCGATGAGTTCCGCCTCCTGCCCCGGACGGATCCGCGCCACGGTGCCCTGCCGCACGCTGCTCACGTACTTCGTCCCGTCGGCCATGATCGCCAGCCCGTCATTGCCCGCGTCGATGGACTGCTCCGTCGTCAGGAGCTGCCCCTCCGGCGAGAAGGTCAGCACGTCATGGGACCCGATGTTGACCACGACCAGGTTGCCCTTCGGATCGAACGCGATGCCGTTGGGCAGGTTGAGCGGCGCCCCGCTGATCAGCACCGACGCCTGTCCCTGCGGCGTGATCTTGTACACCCGCCAGCTGTCCGCGCTCTGGTCGCCCGTCTGCGTGGCGTAGATCGTCCCGTCGCCGGCCACCTCGATGTCGTTGAACCGCGAGGCACCCTCCACGGCCACGCTCCCCCGGGGCTCGCCCGACTTCATGTCGAACCAGCGCACCGTGTCGATGTCGGCGACATACAGCATCCCGTTGGCAATGTAGCTGCCCAGCGGGTGATTGAGCGTCAGGCCGTCGCGGTTGATGCCGATCCACTTGAGCGTGTGCGCCGTCCCGTCCGGGTTGACGAGCGACACGTAGCCGTCGTTCGGGACCACGTTCTCGGGCATGCCCGCGTTGACGGCCACGTAGAGATCCCGCTCGGCATCGTAGGCGATGCTCTCGGCAAAGCGGAACCCGCCGTACGTCCGCGTATTCGGCATCTGCTGCAGCGGCGTACCCGCCACGAACGGCTTCTCGGCAGCCGGCGCGGAGGCCGGAGCCTGGGCCTCCGGGGCCCCGGCACAAGAGACGCTCGCACAGGCGGCCGCGAGCACGACGGTAACAACGGATCGACGCATGTTCTTCTGGTTCTCCCGGCTTGGTCGCGGCTCAACCGCCCTGGTGACAGTCGGGGCGGTCGCACACACGGACAGATTCGTCGGCCCGGACATCGCCGGACCATGGCTATTGTAAGTCGAGGCCCTGCCGGGGCCGTTCCGCATCATCCGGCGTGCCGGACCATCGTCTCGACCAGGCGATCGAGGGCGGCGCCGGGGTCGGCCGTCCGCCCGGTGTGCACCGGCGACATCTGGATCACGGTGCTGCGCGGCGAGACGAGCCAGCGGAAGCGCGCGCGCGGCGGCAGCAGGCCAATCGGGCCCGCATCCGGCCCGCCGGCGCACACGGCGGGGATCGTCGCCAGGTTGGCGCGGACCGCATCGATGTCCAGTGCCGGATCGAGCGCGCGGAGCCGTGCCTCGTCGATCTCGATCCGCGCGTCGAGGAACTCCTCGTCCACGCAGGACAGGATGACGCCGACGTTGATCCGCTCGCCGCGCTCCACACGCGGGACCACGCGGACGATCGCGTAGTCGTAGGTGTACTCAGCGGGCACCGATGGCCTCCTCGACAAACCCGCGCGGCGCCGCCAGTCGCTCCACCAGGTACCGGACATACGCCGCCCGCGCGCCGGCGGCATCATCATCCGGCGACGCGGCCAGCCAGCTCGCGGGCACGCCGCCGACAATGGCCTCGATCGCCCGCGTGTCCAGGGCCTGGGCCATCTCCCCGTCAATGGCCGCCAGCGCGGTGGCGCGCGCCAGCAGGACGTGGTCGCGAATCAGGGGGAAGCGATCCCGCGCCCGTTCCCGATCCGTCTCCCAACCCACCGCGTGGTGGAAATACAGCGTGGCGCCGTGGTCGATCAGCCAGAGGCGGCGATGCCACTTCAGCATGTTCGTGTTGCGAACGGTCCGGTCGACGTTGGTCACATACGCGTCGAACCACACGATGCGCGAGGCCAGGTCGGCGTCCGGCGGCTGGACGATCGGATCGTAGGTGACGGAGCCGGGCAGGTAGTCGATGGCGAGGTTCAGGCCGGCGCTCTTCCTGATGAGCGAATGGATCTCCGGGTCCGGCTCCGTCCGCGCGAGATCCGCATCGAGCTCCGCGAAGACCACGTCCGGCACCGGCAGTCCCAGGGCGCGGGCGATCTCGCCCGACACGAACTCCGCCACGAGCGCCCGCGGTCCCTGGCCCGCCCCGCGGAACTTCAGGACGTACAGCCCGTCGTCATCCGCCTCGACGATGGCGGGGAGCGAACCGCCCTCGCGGAGCGGGGTGACATACCGGGTGACGCGGACAGTTCTGGGCGCGGGCACCCGCCGATTGTGGCACGGCCGCCGCTTCCGCCCGGCCGCGGGCGCACGGCCGCCGTCACCGCGCCGGGCGCGTCGCCACGAAGACCTCGTGCGATCCCGGCTCCAGCTCCGAGTGTTCGAACGGGACCACCCGGGCCTCGAACCCCGCCGCGGTCAGCAGGTCCAGCCACTCGCCGCGCGAGAACAGCCCCTCGAGATGCCGGTCGTGCTCGGCATGGACCTGCCCGTCCGGCGTCCGGAGCAGGAACGCGTAGTCCGCGATGTAGGTGGAGTCCGCCGGGTCCGGATCCCAGGTCCACTCCAGGAAGCGCAGCCCGTGCGTCAGGCTGTCCGTGCCACCGTGGTCGGTGGACGGCTGGAAGTTCTCGCGCACGTAGTCCGGAGCGAACAGGGCCGCGCCCCCGGGCCGGCAGTGGACGTATGCCGTCTCGATGGCCTGCCGGAGGTCCTCGAGGGTTGTCATGTAGCAGACGGCGTCGTGGACGAACACGGCGTCGAACTGCCGGCCCAGGCGGACCGTGCGCATGTCGCCGTCCACGTGCTCACAGTCCGGGTTGAGCGCCTGGCTCACCGTCCGCATCCCCGGGGCGGGCTCGACGAGCACCATCCGCCAGCGCGCCTTCATGTGCGAGGCGTTGTTCCCGCCCCCGCTGCCGAGCTCCAGCACCGTCCCCGGCGGGGCGTCGCAGGCGTCCGCCAGCGCGGCGGCGTAGAATGCCGCCTCCTCTTCGTAGTCCTCCGGCGGCGAGAGCACCGGCCACCACGTCGCGAACTCGTCATACATCCTGGGCATGCGTTAGTGGACGCCGGAGGGGCGTCGATGGTTTCTGGTTTCGCCCAAATATCGTGACAGCCGTACGGAGCCGAAGGCGCGGATCCTGTGCGTGTCGATCCAGGCCCAGGCCGTTCGACGTAGTGAATAGAAGGCCGGCCGGGCGGACAGACGCCCGTACCTGGGCCGGATGTCCGACTTCCCGGCGATCGGGGGAGCCAGGCACGAACAGCACGTTCCTGTCGAGGCGGCCCGCCGGGGGCCAGCCTGCGGGGACATTGTCATAGAATCTCGCGCGCACGTGTAAGAGGACACTCATGGGCCTGCTCACCGACTTCCGGTTCGCGCTCCGCTCCCTCGTCCGGGTCAAGGGGGTGGCGATCACCGTCATCCTGACCCTGGCGCTCGGCATCGGCGCCAACGCGGCCATCTTCAGCGTGGTCCGGGGCGTCCTCCTGCGTCCGCTGGCCAACCGTGACGAGGCGCGCCTCATCTACATCCGCCAGAGCGCGCCGGGGATCGGCATCGAGAATGCCTATTTCTCGGTGCCGGAGCTCCGGGACCTGCAGGCCAGCGCCACGACGCTCAGCGCGTTCGGCGACTTCTCGACCATCGACTTCACGATGGTCGGGCTGGGCGAGCCCCGGGTCGTCCGGGCCGGGGTCGTCGGTGGGTCGTACTTCGAGGTGATGGGGCTCCGTGCCGTGGCCGGCCGCCTGCTCGGCCCGGCGGATGACGGCCCGAGCGCCGCCGGGGCGGCCGTGCTCACCTATCGCTACTGGACCACGTCCCTCCAGGGCGACCCGTCCATCATCGGCCGGACGATCAGGCTGGGCGATCGGGCGGCGACGATCGTGGGCGTACTGGAACCCTCCGTCCCCTATCCGGCGCAGACGGAGATCATCGCCAACGTCGTCACGAGCCCCCACCATCTCGACGCGACGATGGTGGACGGGCGCATTCACCGGATGACGGAGCTCTTCGGCCGGCTGGCGCCGGGCGCGGACCTGGAGTCCGCGCGGGCCGAGCTCCGCGCGATTCACGGCGCCATGATGACGGAACACGCCGAGGCCTACCCGGTCCAGTCGAACTTCGGCATCAACGCCGTGCCGCTGCGCGACCAGATCACGTCGCCCGCGCGCACCGTCCTGCTGGTGCTGCTGGGTGCGTCCGCGCTGATCTTCGTCATCGCGTGCTCCAACGTCGCCAACCTGATCCTGGCGCGGTCCGTCCGCCGCGAAAGCGAGCTGGCCGTCCGCGCCTCGCTCGGTGCGAGCCGGGGCGCGCTGCGCCGGACGCTGCTCGTGGAGAGCCTGCTCCTGTGCGGCGCGGGCGCGCTGCTGGGCGTGGCCATCGCGCGGCCGATGGTCGCGATTCTCTCGCGGTATGCCGCGCGCTTCTCCGTACGCGCGCTGGACCTGACGGTGGATGCCAGCCTCCTCTGGGTGGGCGTGGGCCTGGCGCTCGTGGCCGCCGTGCTGCTGGCGTTCGTCCCGCGCCTGCCGTCCGCGGACGCCGCCAACGGGCTCGGCCTGTCCGGCGGCAGCGTGCGCATCACGTCCGGGACGAACCGGCGCCTGCGTGTGTTTGCCGTCACGCAGATCGCGGCGTCCTTCGTCCTCCTGACCGGCGCCGGCGTGCTGATCACCACGCTCCTGGCCCTGCAGGCCGTCGATACGGGCCTCAACATGCGGAACGTGCTCGCCGTGCATGTGCCGGTGAACTACGAGCGGCCGCCGGAGCAGACGCTGCCGTTCTACCGGGAGGCGATGCGGCGGATCCGCGAGCTGCCGGGCGTGGAGCGCGTGTCCATCGGCACGCTGGTCCCGTGGCGTGAGGCCGGGGCGTTCTTCGAGGCGCAGTTCACCATCGAGGGCCTGGTGAAGGCCGATGGCGAAGACGACCCGCGAGCGCGGTTCCGGACCGTGTCGCCGGACTTCTTCGCATCCCTCGGTGTGCCGATTGTCGCCGGCCGGGACTTCGACGAGCGGGACCAGCGCGACAGCGAGAAGGTGGTCATCATCAGCGAGAGCCTGGCGCAGCGGCTTTTCCCCGGCCAGGACGCGCTCAACCGCCGCTTCTCGTGGACGGACCCGATCATGGCGTTCATCAACATGAGCACGGACGGACGGCGCATTGTCGGCATTGCCGCCGACATGGACGACGAGCACGTGCTCCCGGGTCCCGCCATGACCGTGTACCACCCGCTCGAGCAGGCGATCGGCGGCGGACGGCTCTTCGTGCAGGCGCGGTCGGATCCCTACGCGCTGGTGTCGCCAATCACGCGCGTCATCCGCGAACTGTCCGCGGAGCAGCCCGTGGAGCAGGCCGCCACGCTGGAAGACGTGCGGGCGGAGGTGCTCGCACCGGAGCGGCTGAACGCCCTGGTGTTCGGCGGCTTTGCCGCCGTTGCGCTGCTGATCGCCGTAGTCGGCGTGGCCGGCGTGCTCGCCTTCTCGGTCAGCGCGCGCACGCGTGAGTTCGGCATCCGCCTCGCGATCGGATCCGCGCCGCGGACGCTGCTGACGCGGGTGCTCCGGGAAGGTGCGGTCATGGCCGGCCTGGGCGTGGCCGCGGGTGTCGTCGGCGGGTTTGCCCTGGCACGCGTGGTGGGGGCCTACATCCAGGAGGTGCGGCTGCCCGGTCCGGGCCCCGTCATCGCAGCCGCGCTGATTCTCGTCGCGGCTGCCGTGCTCGCGTCGCTGATGCCCGCGGCCCGTGCGTCACGGGTGGATGTCGTCAAGGCACTGCGATCGGAGTAGGGCGGACCCGTAGGGCGGACCTTCAGGTCCGCCGCGAGCCCGCCGCACTACACCTCGTACCGGACCGACCACCACCCTACGATAGACTTGGCGCTGGATGACACCACCAAGCGACTCAGGAGTACCCAAAGCCCTCAACAGCCCCCGCCAGGTTCTCTTCGCCAGCCTCATCGGCACGACGATCGAGTTCTTCGACTTTTACATCTACGCCACGGCGGCCGTGCTCGTCTTTCCACAACTGTTCTTCCCGGCGGCCGATCCCGCGTCGGCCACGCTCGCCTCCCTGGCGACGTTCGCCATCGCATTCCTCGCCCGCCCGATCGGCTCCGCCCTCTTCGGGCACTTCGGCGATCGCATCGGCCGCAAGACCACGCTGGTGGCGGCACTGCTGACGATGGGGATCTCCACCGTGGTGATCGGCCTGCTGCCGACCTACGAGACCATCGGGATTGCCGCGCCGACGCTCCTCGCGCTGTGCCGCTTCGGGCAGGGCCTCGGGCTCGGCGGCGAGTGGGGCGGCGCGGTGCTCCTCGCGACGGAGAACGCTCCGCCGGGCAAGCGCGCCTGGTACGGGATGTTCCCGCAGCTCGGCGCCCCGCTCGGCTTCTTCCTGTCCGGCAGCGTCTTCCTGGCGCTGTCCCACTGGCTGTCCGATGCGCAGTTCTTTGCCTTCGGGTGGCGCATTCCCTTCCTGGCCAGCGCCGTCCTGGTGTTCCTGGGCCTTTACGTGCGCCTGACCATCACCGAGACGCCGGTGTTCCAGAAGACCAGGGATCGGCAGGAGCGCGTCAAGATTCCGATGCTGACGGTCTTCCGGGAACACGCGGGGACGCTCGTCATCGGCGTGCTGGTGTCCCTGAGCGTGTTCGTCATCTTCTACCTGATGACGGTCTTCGCGCTCTCGTGGGGCACGACGGCGCTCGGGTTCAACCGCGAGCAGTTCCTGTGGATTCAGCTCTTCGGCATCCTGTTCTTCGCGCTGACGATTCCCTGGGCCGCGATCCTCGCCGAGCGGGGCCGGCGGCGCATGCTGATGTGGGTGAACCTGTCGATCTTCGCGTTCGGCCTCGTCATGGCGCCGCTCTTCGAGGCGGGCACGCTCGGCGCGGTGGCGACGATGGTGATCGGCATGGCGCTCGTCGGCCTGGCCTACGGGCCGCTCGGGACCGTGTTGTCGGAGCTCTTCCCGACGGCGGTCCGCTACACGGGCAGCTCGCTCACGTTCAACCTCGCGGGCATCTTCGGCGCATCACTGGCGCCCTACGCGGCCATGTGGCTCGCGACATCGTTCGGCCTGTCCTACGTCGGCTACTACCTGGCGGCGTCCACGGTGCTGTCGCTCATCGGCCTCTACCTGGCGCCGGAGACGAAGGACGGGGCGTTCTAGATCCGCGTGTGGTACGCGCGCAACCGCGTGGCTGCGCGCTGCGTCCGCGATCACGGTCGACACGAAGATACGAAGGGCACGAAGGATTCTGTCGAAGACGGCCAGGCCTCGGACAGCCGGACCGCCGGGGTGGGACGCGCCGGCCGGTCATCGACCGGCCGCGTGGCGTGGGCACTGATCCGGATCCGCATGAGCCCCTCGAGCCTCACCAGGCGACCCTGAAGGGTCGCCTCTACGACGTGGATACCACGCCTCATGCGGATCCGAATCAGCGCCCACGCCGGTCGGCGCTCCGCGCCGACGCGCGTCCACCCGCGATCGTCTCTGTGCCTCTGCGTCTCTGCGTCGTTTTGTCGTAATCGCAGAGCGCGAGTCTCTTCCTTCGCGTCCTTCGTGACTTCGTGACAATCCGTACGTCGTGTCCGGGCAGCGGAGACGATGTGTCGCATCTCGTCCCCCGCTTGCCGCGTACCTGCGACGGCTTGACAACCGCCTGGAGGTTGGCGGGTTCTCCTATCAACAATCTATGGGAGTCAAGCCTCGGGGCGAACTGGTGCAAGGCACGCTCGATCTGCTGATCCTGAAGGCCATCTCGCGCGAGCCGATGCATGGGTGGGCGATTGCCAGGCGCATTCAACAGAGCTCGCAGGAGGTGCTGCGCGTCGAGGAGGGATCGCTGTATCCGGCTCTTCGACGGCTGGAGCGTGACGGACTGGTCACTGGTACGTGGTCGATATCGGAGAACAATCGACGCGCCCGGTACTACACGCTCACGCCGCAGGGCCGCCGCCGGCTTCGGAAGGAACGCGACCGCTGGCGCGCCCTGGTCAACGCCATGTCGCTCGTGCTGGAGGCCTAGGGCGTGCGTCTACTGCGCCGCTTGCGAGCCGCCTTCCGTCGCCCTCCGGACGATGACATCGCCGAAGAGGTGTCCTATCACGTCGAGAGACTCGAAGCCGAGGAACGGGCACACGGTATGAATGTCCGCGCCGCGCGGAAGGCAGCCAGGGAGCGCTTCGGCGATCCCGCGCTCGTCCGTGCGCAGACGCGCGATGTCTTTGCCCTCGCCGCGGTCGATGGGCTCTGGCGCGACCTGCGCTTTGCGTGGCGTGGCCTGGTCCACGAGCCGCTCACGCTGCTGGCGGTCACGCTGTGCCTGGGGCTGGGTATCGGCGTGACCACCACGTTCCACGGGCTGTTCGATGCCCTCCTCCTCCATGACGTCACGGCTCGAGAGCCCGACCGGCTGGTACGATTCGGTTCCCTGTCCTATCCGGTGTGGCAAGAGGTTCGTGAGAGCCGCGTCTTCTCGGAACTGGCTGCGGGCGGCCAATGCGGGAACCTGGTCCGCTGGCAGGACGGCGGGCAGCAACGGACCGTCGTGGCCAACTGCCTGTCGGCAAACTTCTGGGACACGGTTGGCGCGGCGGCCGAGAGAGGCCGGCTCTGGATGGAATCCGAGGCGACCCTCGAAACAAACCCTCGCCTCGTCGTGTTGAGCCACCGGTTCTGGCGCCGGACGGGTAGCGACCCTGATGTGATCGGCAGGACGATGGTCCTGAACGGCGCACCGTACACGGTGCTGGGCGTCCTCCCCGAGGCGCACAAGGCGATTCAGGGCTACGGTATCGCGCCGGATATCCATCTCTCGATCAATCAGGATCTCCTGCCGCGTGTCTTCGAGCGGGACGCCCCGGCTCGCGATCGGCTGCACTCGATCGGCCGTCTGCGCGAGGGGTGGAGCCTGGAACAGACGCGCGACGCGCTGTCCGCCGTGCTGGCCTTTGCAGAACCGCAGAACCCGCAGGGGCCGACGGCCATTCCGGAACTGAGGCTCGCCTCTGGCCTCGCGAAATACAGGACCGAGGGGTTCGATCGGCTGGTTCTGACGCTGTCGGGACTCGTGAGCGCGATCGGCGTGCTCTTTCTGGTCATTGCGTGCGCCAACGCGGCCGGCATGCTGCTCGCCCGGACGAGCAAGCGATCGCAGGAGCTCCAGATGTGTCGCGCCCTCGGGGCCACATCCATCCAGCTCGTCAGGCGGCAGCTCGCCGAATCATTGGTCGTGGGAGGGTTCGGCAGCGCCGCTGGAATCGGCTTCGCCGTTCTCGCCAGCCGCCTGTGCTCGGCCATCGTCATTCCCGTCCAGGATGTGACGCTGTCGCTTGCGTTCGTGCCCGACTCGCGGACGGTCATGGTTGGCATCGGGGTTGGCGTCACGAGCGCCATCATTGCCGGCCTCGCACCTGCCCGAGAGGCCTGGCGCACATCGCTCAGCCACCTGCATGCGCGGACGATGTCGGGCCAGCCCCACTTCCGGCAGTGGCTGCTTGGTGGTCAAGTGTGCCTGTCTGCCGTGCTCCTGTTCGTCACCTACCAGGCCTGGCAGAACACACGAATCGCGACAGGACAGTCGCCAGGGTTCGACGTCGCGCACACGGCCTGGCTTGATGTCGCCTTCGATCAGCGGCGATCCATTGCCGAGCGCGACGCGACGCGCGATCGAGTGCTCGAGGCCCTCCGCGGTCATCCTGCGGTGGCCGCTGTCTCGTGGGCATGGTACCTGCCCTTTCAGGTCATCTATGCCCAGCCAGCCGTGCGCTCCGTGCCGGATCAGTCAGTCGCGGTGCGCGTGATTGAGCAGGGCATCGGTCCGAATTACTTCGAGACGATGCAGATCCCGCTGACTGATGGCCGGGAGTTCTCCTGGAACGACCTTTCCTCACCGGACGAGGATCAGCCGATGGTGGTTATCAACCACACGCTCGCCCGTGCGCTGTTCGGCGATCAGCCTGCCGCCGGCCGGCGGATCTGGCGCGATACGCCCGGGCAGGAGCCCATGGCGCTCACGGTTATTGGCGTCACGGCGGATACCGTGTTCAGGGTGCCCGGCGAATCACCGCCGCCGATGCTCCATAGTCTCGCGCGACGGACGGCCAGCCTGGTGGTGCGGACGAGGGCCAGCCCGGCAACGGCCATTCCCGAACTCTCCCAGGTCATCGATGCCGCGGCGCCAGGAGCCGCGGCGGGCGGGTTCCCGTTTGCCGAGCGCGTCGAGAAGGCGACCTTTCCGGCACGCGCCCTGGCGGTGGTGCTCGGCGGCTTTGCCCTCGGCGGAGTGATTCTGACCACGGCCGCGCTCGCCGGTCTGGCGAGCTACAACGTGGCTCGGCGGCGTCGGGAGATCGGCATCCGGTTGGCGCTGGGCGCAACGCCAGCCCGTGTGATTACCCTGATGCTGACGGACCATCTTCCCGCGATCACGGCCGGTGGCGCCATTGGATGTGCGTTGGGCGTGTGGCTGTGCGACCGATTGTCGCCTCTCGCGGCCGCTGATGTGTCGCCCGGTGACCCTCGGGGGCTGCTGCTGGTGACGACGGTCTTGTCGGCGGGTGCCGTGGCGATCGTGTTTCTGCTTGCCCGACGGGCCGCACGGGAGTCGCCGAGCGTGGCACTCTCGCACGAGTAGCCGCCCTCACTTCGCTGGGGCGCCTGGGTGCCTCCGTCATTCGAGGGTCTCTTGCGGTGTCACGGTCGACACGAAGATACGAAGGGCACGAAGAACTTCGGGGGCCATCGGCGTCGCCTGTTCGACGTCGCTCGGTCACACCGTCTGCCGGTCGACGAAAGAAGGTGGGGAGACCGGCCGCGTGGCGTGGGCCCTGATCCGGATCCGCATGAGCCCCTCGAGCCTCACCAGGCGACCCTGAAGGGTCGCCTCTACGACGTGGATACCACGCCTCATGCGGATCCGAATCAGCGCCCACGCCGGTCGGCGCTCCGCGCCGACGCGCGTCCACCCGCGATCGTCTCTGTGTCTCTGTGCCTCTGCGTCTCTGCGTCGTTCCGTCGTGATCACTCTGTGGTGTTTCCTCGTGATCGCAAGAGCGCCAGTCGCTTCCTTCGCGTCCTTCGTGACTTCGTGACAATTCGTACGTCCGGTGTCTCGCGTCTCTGTGTCATCGCTGCGGTCATCCGTCGTGATCGCGCACGCGCCACGTGACGACCCGAACCGCAGGGCGGAACGCCGCCACGGG
>CAZUGF010000046.1:12746-36987 GCA_964619705.1 uncultured Bifidobacteriaceae bacterium | reverse complement strand
GCGTCCCCTGGGTGTTCCTACTCTATCACCGGGCGCCGGACGCCCCCGGACCGTCCGGCGTCGAGCGGGGCCTCAGCTCTCGTTCCTCCGCAGGAAGGCCGGCACGTCGAGCTCCGTCCCGCCATCCCCCTTCTCGCCCCCCGCCGGGTGCTGCAGGCTGTTCTGGCCGACGGCCGTGGCCAGGGATCGCCCGCCGGCCGGCAGGTCGAGCGCCGGACGGCGATTGATGGTGAGGCGCGAGGGCGCATCGTGGGCCGGCGCCTGGGCGCCGCGCTGGTAGCTGGTGTAGACGTTCAGGTCCACGGGCGTCTGGACCCCGCTGGCCCCGGCCGTCATGCGGTCCGGGCGCACGTGGTCGAAGCCCGTGGCGATGACGGTGATCTTGACGCGCCCGCCGAGCTGCGGATCGACGACGGCGCCGAAGATGATGTTGGCGTCCTCGTGCGCGGCCTCCTGGATGATGGTCAGCGCCTCGTTGACCTCCATCAGCGACATGTCCGGTCCGCCGGTCACGTTGATGATCACGCCGCGGGCGCCGTCCACGGACGCGTCCTCCAGCAGCGGGCTCGAGATGGCGCGGTTGGCGGCATCCGTGGCGCGCATGGCCCCCTCGGACATGGCCGTGCCCATCATCGCCACGCCCATGCCGGACATGATGGTCTTGACGTCCGCGAAGTCGAGGTTGATGAGCCCCGGCACGAGGATCAGGTCCGAGATGCCCTGGATGGCCTGCCGCAGCACATCGTCCGCGGTGACGAAGGCGTCGAGCATGCTCGTGCTCCGATCGATGACGGAGAGGAGGCGTTCGTTGGGGATGGTGATGACCGTATCCACCGATTCCCGCAGCGCATCGAGGCCGGCCTCGGCCTGCTTCTGGCGCTTCTTGCCCTCGAACTTGAAGGGGCGCGTGACGACGGCAATGGTGAGCGCGCCGAGCTCCGTGGCCAGGGCCGCAATCACCGGCGCGGCGCCCGTCCCGGTGCCGCCGCCGAGGCCCGTGGTCACGAAGACCATGTCCGCCCCGGAGAGCGCCTGGATCAGGTTGTCCGTGTCCTCGAGCGCGGCCTGCCGGCCGACGTTGGGATCCGCGCCCGCGCCGAGGCCCTTCGTCAGCTTGCTGCCGATCTGGATCTTGATGGGCGCGGGGTTGGCGCGCAGCGCCTGCGCGTCGGTGTTGGCGACGATGAACTCGACTCCGGAGAGACCGGCCTGCACCATCCGCGTCACGGCATTGCTGCCGCCGCCGCCGACGCCCACCACCTTGATCTTCGCGCCCACGCGGACCGTCTCGTCGAGTGTCAGCCGCAAGGTCTCGTTGTCATACAGGTCCGCCATCATGCCTCCTCAGAAGAACTCCTTGAACACCGTCCGGAGCCGGGACACGACGCGCATCAGGGCGCCGCCGCTCTGCCCGTCCGGCTCCGACTTCCGATGCCGTTCCGCGTACTGCACGAGGCCCACGGCCGTCGAGTACACGGGATTGCCGACATGGTCGGCCAGTCCGCCCAGGCCGGCGGGGATGCCGCGGCGGATTGGCAGGTCGAAAATCTGCTCCGCAATCTCGGACATGCCTTCCAGCACCGCGCCGCCGCCGGTCAGCACCAGGCCGGAGTTCAGCGACTTCTCGTGTCCGGACTTGCTGATCTCGTCCCACACGAGGTGGAACACCTCCTCCGCGCGCGGCTGCAGGATGTCCGACAGCAGGCGCCGCGCCATCACGCGGGGCCGGCGGCCGCCGACGCTGGCCACCTCGATGGTCTCGTCCTCCTCGACCATCCCGGACAGCGCGCAGCCGACGCGGCGCTTGATCTTCTCCGCCTCGGGAATGGGCGTCCGCAGGCCGACGGCGATGTCGTTGGTGAAATGGTCCCCGCCGACGGCGACCACCGCCGTGTGCCAGAGGCTCCCGCGCTCGAAGATCGCGAGGTCCGCCGTGCCGCCGCCGATGTCCACGAGCGCGACGCCGAGGGACTTCTCGTCGGCGGTGAGCACGGCCTCGGCCGCCGCCAGCTGGCTGATGACCGTGTCGCTCACCTCGACGCCCGCGCGGTTGACGCACGACACGAGGTTCTGCGTCGCCGTCTGGCTGCCCGTCACGATGTGCACGTTCACCTCGAGCCGCGCCCCCATCAGGCCGACCGGGTTGCCGATGCCCTCCTGCTCGTCCACGACGAAGTCCTGCGGCAGGACGTGGATGATCTCGCGCCCCGCCGGCAGCGACACCGCGCGCGCCGCATCGATGGCACGCCGCACGTCATCGCGCGTCACCTCGCGGTTCTTCCCCGCCACGGCCACGACGCCGCGGCTGTTGAACCCCTTGATGTGCGGACCGCTGATGCCGAGGTGGACCGAGCCCACCTCGACGCCGGCCATCAGCTCGGCCTCCTCGATGGACTTCTTGATCGACTCGACCGCCGCCTCGAGGTTGACCACGACCCCGCGCTTGAGCCCCTTCGACTCGGCGGAGCCGATGCCGATCACGTCCAGGCCGCCGCCCTCGACAATCTCCCCGACCACGGTGCACACCTTGGATGTGCCGATGTCGAGCCCCACCACGTAGCGCTCACGCTGTGCCACGTTGCCTCCCGTTCCGCCCTTACCGGCGCGCCGACGATGCCGGCGCCACTGTCGTCGCTCCACGTGCGGGCTTGACGTACACCCGCTCCGCGAACCGCAAGTCCACGTAGTCGATCACGCTGACGCGCTCGCGGAGCGCGTCGCCGAGATCCAGGTACTGCTGCAGCCGTTCCACGAACTCGTCCTCGCCCAGCCGCAGGAGCGTCGTGTCCCCCTCGAGCATCACGACCGCGTCGTGCGGATCGCTCACGTCGATCTGGGACACCAGCCGCGCCATCTCCGGCCGCGCGGCCAGCGCCGCGGCCACGCGCGACGCCAGCCGGGCCCTCGCCTCGTCCACCGTCGCCTCGCGGTCCTTCCCGGCGGCAAGGCCGTCGACAATGGGCAGGTCGATGTCCGCGTAGGCCGGGCCGTACTCGTCCATCACGACGCCCTCGGCGTCGACCAGGTAGAGCGTGTTGGCGATCCGGCCGATCCCGATCGGCCGGCGCTCGCGGACGTGGACCTCGACCGTCGAGGGCAGGACGCGCCGCAGCGAGGCCTGCTCCACCCACGGCGAGGCCAGCAGCCGCTCCTGCCACTCCTCGAGCGAGAGCCCCACGATGTTCCGGCCGCGCAGCCCGTCGAGCAGCGCCAGCACGTCGCTCGATGACAGCCGGTCGTTCCCCGTCACGCTGATGCGGCTCACCTGCAGGACCGGGGCGCTGCCGGCCAGCGCCACGCCTCGCCATGCGGCATAGGCCGTGGCGGCCACGAGCGCCGCCACGCGCACGACGGTCCACACCTGCCGGGCACGCGACCCGCGCCTGCCGGACGGCTTGACGTGCGCCCGGCGGAAACGCCGATCCGCCGGTGCCGTGACGGGCGGCATCAGCGGCCTGCCTTTCCGGCGTGCTGCCGTTCGAGGGCCGCCACGACCGCACGGGCCACGCCGCCAATGGATCCCGCGCCCGCGGTGAGCACCAGGTCTCCGGGCCGCGCGATCGCCGCCACGGCGTCCGGCACGTGGGCAGGCGTCCCGACCACGCGGACCGGCCTCCCCGTCCGCTCCGTCACGGCCGCGGCCAGGGCCTCCGCCGTCACGCCCGGCAGCGGGTCCTCGCTGGCCGCGTAGATATCAGTGAGAAGTACCTCGTCGGCCTCGGCGAGCGCGTCGGCGAACTCCGCCATGAGGTCCCGCGTCCGCGTGAAGCGGTGGGGCTGGAACGCCAGCACGATCCGCGCGGGCCGCGCCGCACGGGCCGCCGCCAGGACCGCGCGGATCTCGGTCGGGTGATGCGCGTAGTCGTCCACCACGGTGATGCCCGCCACGACGCCGTGGTGCTCGAACCGCCGCTCGGCGCCGCGGAACTCCGACAGCGCCGCCGCCACCACGGGGAACGGCAGGTCGAGCTCGAGGCCGACCGCCACGGCAGCGAGAGCATTGGCGATGGAATGGCGGCCCGGCACCTGCAGGACCATCTCGCCGAGCGGATGGGCCGTGCCGGCCGCGTCGCGCCGCCAGACGGTGCAGCGTGAACCGTAGCCGTCGAGGACCACGTCCGCCGCGCGCACGTCGGCGTCGGGCGCGTCGATGCCGAATGTCACAGTCCGGCGCGTGAGCGCAGGCCGCACCTCTCCCAGCCCGGCATCGTCGGCCGACGCCACGACGGCGCCGTAGAACGGCACCTTGTTGGCGAAGTCCACGAAGGCCTGCTGCAGATCGGCGAACCCGCCGTACGCGTCCATGTGCTCCCTGTCGATGTTCGTCATCACCGCAATCGAGGGCGACAGCCTCAGGAACGACCTGTCGCTCTCGTCCGCTTCCACCACCATGCACGCGCCGCGGCCCAGCCGGGCGTTGCTCCCGAACGCGTGCAGCCGGCCGCCGATGACGGCCGTCGGGTCCAGCCCGGCGCGTTCGAGCACGAGCGCGATCATCGAGGTCGTGCTCGTCTTGCCGTGCGCGCCCGCCACCGCGATGCCGAAGCGGAGGCGCATCAGCTCCGCCAGCAGCTCCGCGCGCGGAATCACGGGAATCCGCCGCGCCCGGGCTTCCACGAGCTCCGGGTTCTCCGCCCGGACCGCGGAGGAGTAGACCACCACGTCCGCCCCGGCCACGTGCCCGGCCGCGTGTCCCTCGTGGACCGTCACGCCGAGCGACTCGAGCCGCGCCGTCACCTCGCTCCGCCGCACGTCCGAACCCGAGACGACGTACTCGAGATTGGCCAGGAGTTCGGCCAGCCCGCTCATGCCGATCCCGCCCACGCCGACGAAGTGCACGTGACGCGTCTTACCCAGCAAGCGCCTGTACCCGGTCGGCAATCCGTCGTGCGGCGTCCGGCCGCGCCAGCGCCCGCGAGGCGCGTCCCATGGCATCCAGCCGTGCCGGATCGCCGAGGAGCGCCAGGATCTCCGCGCCCACGCGCGAACCCGTGGCGTCCCGCTGCTCGATCACCACGGCGCCTCCCGCCCGCGCGAACGCCTCGGCGTTCTTCCGCTGGTGGTCGTCCGTCGCCGTCGGCAGCGGGACCAGCACGGCCGGCCGCCCGGCCGCCGCCAGTTCCGACAGCGTCGTCGCGCCGGCGCGTGCCACCACCAGGTCCGCGTCCTTCATCTCCCGGTCCATTTCGAAGAGGAAGGCCTCCACGCGGGCGGCGATCCCTGCCCGCTCGTACGCATCCCGGACGAGGTCCACGTCGCGGGGCCCTGTCTGGTGCGTGATCGCCAGCCGAAGGCCGGCGGCAGCCAGCCCCGGCGCTGCCGCCACCAGGGCCAGGTTGATCGCGTGCGCCCCCTGAGAACCGCCAAAGATCAGTACCCGCGCCGGTATCCGCGGCGGCATGCTGGACCGTTTGTCATTCGCCTCCTCGCCTGCCGGCTCGAAGAACTCCGGGCGCACGGGGTTGCCGGCCACGAACCCCGTCCGCGGAAAGAATCGCAGGGCCTCCTCGAAGTTCACGGCCGCGGCACCGACGAGCGGCGCCAGCAGCCGGTTCGTGAGCCCCGGCAGTGCGTTCTGCTCCAAGAGCAGCGTCGGGTACCGGCGCAGCCAGGCCAGCGCCAGCACCGGTCCCGCGGCGAACCCCCCGACACCCACGACGACCGACGGCCGGCGCGCGGTGAGCACGCGCCACGCATCCACGCCAGCCCGCGGCAGCAGGAGGATTCCGCGCAGCCGCGCCATCAGCCCCATCCCCTTCAATCCCGCCACGCGGATCAGGTCCAGCGCGAAGCCCTCGCGCGGCACGACACGCGCCTCGAGGCCCGCCGCTGTGCCGACGAACGTCACCACCGCCGCCGGGTCGCGCGTCATCAACTCGCGCGCGAGCGCGATGCCCGGGTAGAGGTGTCCACCCGTCCCACCGCCGGCAATGAGGACCCGCACCCGTCACGCCGCTCCCGTCTCCGTGTCCACGTGCTGCGAGATGTTGAGCAGCACGCCGATGCCCAGCAGGTTGATGAGCAGCGACGAGCCGCCCGCGCTCACGAGCGGCAGCGGGATGCCCTTGGTCGGCATCAGCCCGAGCACCACGCTGATGTTCACGAACGCCTGGAGCACGAGCAGCGTCGTGATGCCGATGGCCAGGAACGCGCCGAACGCGTCCGGCGCCCGCACCGCCGTGCGCATGCCGCGCCAGGCGATGACCGCGAAGCAACCCAGGATCACGACCGCGCCGATGAGCCCGGTCTCCTCCGCGATGACCGCGAAGATGAAGTCCGTCTGCGGCTCGGGCAGGTAGAACAGTTTCTGCACGCCGGCCATCAGCCCCTTCCCGAGCACGCCCCCGGTGCCGACGGCAATGATCGACTGGATGATCTGGAAGCCGTTGCCCAGCGGGTCCGCCCACGGGTCGAGGAACGCCAGCAGGCGGTCGCGGCGATAGCTGGCCTGCATGAGGACCAGGTAGAGCGTCGGGAGCGCGACGGCCGCGGCGCCGATCAGGTAGCGGTAGCTGAGGCCGGCCGCGAAGATCATCACGCCCACGATGGCCATGAGCGCCACCGCCGTGCCGAAGTCCGGCTCCTTCAGGATGAGCAGCACGAGCACGCCGACGACGACGCCGATCGGCAGGAGCGCGTAGGTGACGTCGTTGACGCGGTGCATGCGGCGTTCGAGCACGAACGCCACGAAGAAGATGACCGCCAGCTTCGCGAGCTCCGACGGCTGGATGCCGAAGCCGCCCAGCGCGAACCAGCGCCGGGTGCCGTTGATGGGCCGCGAGAACAGCACGGCCACGAGCAGCACGGCCGAGATGCCCAGGCAGATCCAGATGAGCCGCTCGTTCCGGTAGGAGCGGTAGTCCACGCGCATGACGACCGACAGGATGGCCATGCCGAAGGCCGCCCACATGACCTGCTTGGTCACGAACAGATAGGGCTGCTGATAGCGCTCCAGCGCCACGAGCGCCGAGGCGCTGTAGACCATCACCACGCTGACGCACAGGAGCGCCAGGGTGGCCAGGAAGAGCCACTTGTCAGACTGCAGTTTCCGCGCCATCTTTTGCGGTCCTCGATCTAAAGTCCATCGGCGTCGGCTCGATACACTGTCTGGACGGCGGTCGTGCTGCCGCTGCCGGGGGGGAAGCCCGGCACTCCAGGCGTGTCGCACGTCGAAACCGTCAGCAGTCGTCAGTCAGCCTGGGGAAAGGGACACCAGTCTCGCAGACCGGGGTAGCCTGCGTTCCCAGCGACCGGCTCCCATTCGCCACCAGCCGGCTGACGACTGCTCACGGCTCACATGCGGTGCTGCACCTCGCCCGCAAGCTGCCGGACTTCCTCCTTGAACCGCCTCCCGCGGTCCGCGTAATCCACGAACATGTCGAAGCTCGCGCACGCCGGCGCGAGCAGGACGACGCCGTCGGGCTGCGCCAGCGTCCACGCCTGCCGCACGGCCTCGGCCAGCGACGAGGCGTCCACCACGGGCACCGTCCCTTCCAGCGCGCGTCGGACGCGGTCGCGCGACTCGCCAATCGCGACCACCGCGCGCCCGTGCGCGGCAAGCGGACCGCCGAGGTCCTCGAACCGCCCGCCCTTGAACGTGCCGCCGACAATGGCCACCACGCCGTCAAAGCTCTCGATCGATCGGCCCGCCGCGTCCACGTTGGTCGCCTTGGAGTCGTTCACGAAGCGGACGCCCTCCACCGTGGCCACGGGCTCCATGACGTGCTCGAGGCCGGCAAACCCCTCGAGCGCCCGGACCATGTCCGCCGCCGGCACGCCGGCCAGCGAGGAGATGGCCGTCGCCGCCAGCACGTTGCTGAGCATGTGGCGCCCGGCGATGTGCACCGCGGTCAGCGGCGCGACCGGCACGGGGCCGTCCGAGGTGCGCTGCCAGATGAACCCGCGGTCGGCGAACACCGCACTCTCCGGATCCGGCTCCACCGCGTACCGCACGGTCCGCGCCGCCGTGCCCGCCGCGAGCGCCAGCGCCTCCGGGCTGTCCTGGTTCACGACCATCCAGTCTTCCGGCGTCTGGTTGGCGAAGATGCGGGCCTTGGCCGCGGCATACGCGCGCACGTCCGCGTGGCGATCCAGGTGGTCCGCCGACAGGTTGAGCAGGGCGGCAATCCACGGATGGAAGCGGTCCGTCGTCTCGAGCTGGAAGCTGCTCGCTTCGACGACGTGGACGGTGTCCTCGGTGGACGCATCCACCTGCGCGCTGAGCGGCACGCCGATGTTGCCGCCGACCAGCACCGGCCGTCCGCCCGCGGCCAGCATGCGCCCGACGAGCGTGGAGGTCGTGGACTTGCCCTTGGTGCCCGTGATGGCCACGATGGGCCCCCGCAGCCACCGCGAGGCCAGCTCCATCTCGCCGATGACGGGAATGCCCGCGGCACGGGCGCGCACCACCTCCGGCAGGTCCGCCGGCACGCCGGGGCTCAGGACGATCAGGTCCGCGCGCTCGAACGTCGCCGCGACGTGGCCGCCGAGCTCGAGCGCCACGCCGGCGGCAGTCAGGGCCGCGGCCTCCGCGGCCGCGACGGACTCCCTGCGGTCGGACAGCGTGACCCGCGCCCCGCGGCGCACGAGCAGCAGCGCGGCCGCCACGCCGCTTCGGGCGGCGCCGACGACCAGCACGTGGTGGCCGCTCACGGAGAAGGGGGTGGCGCTCATCGCAGCTTGAGGCTCGTCAGGCTGAACAGCGCGAAGATGATCGCGATGATCAGGAAGCGGGCGATCACCTTGGGCTCTTCCCAGCCGATCAGCTCGAAGTGGTGGTGCAGCGGCGCCATCCTGAAGACGCGCTTGCCGCGCAGCTTGAACGAGGCCACCTGGATGACGACGGACGCGGCCTCGATGACGAAGACGCCGCCGATGATGACGAGCAGGAGCTCCTGCTTGATGAGGATGGCCACGGTGGCCAGCGCGCCGCCGAGTGCCAGCGACCCCACATCGCCCATGAAGATCTCCGCGGGGTGCGCGTTGTACCAGAGGAAGCCCAGGCTCGCGCCGACGAGCGCGCCGCAGAACACCGTCAGCTCCGCCGCCGGGGGGAACCGCACGAGCAGCAGGTACTCGGCGAACACCGCGTGGCCGGTGACGTAGGCCAGGGCCGTCAGGCAGGCGGCGGCAACCGCGAACGTGCTGATCGCGAGGCCGTCGAGGCCGTCGGTGAGGTTGACGGCGTTGGTCCACGCGACGAGGATGAACACGGCAAACGGCACGTAGAACCACCCGAGGTCGGGGATCCACTGCTTGAAGAACGGGAAGATGAGCCGCGTGTTGTAGAGGTTCTCCGCCGCCAGCACCATGAGCGTCATCGCAATGGCGAAGGCCACGAGCACCTGGAGGCCCATCTTGTAGCGGGGCGCAAGGCCGCCCGACGAGCGCCTCGTGATCTTGAGGTAGTCGTCCAGGAAACCGATGCCCCCGAATGCGGCTGTCGCGCCCACGGCAATCCACACGTACTCGTTCGTCAGGTCCGCCCACAGCAGCGTCGGCACGAGCGACGCCGCCAGGATCAGGAGGCCGCCCATCGTGGGCGTCCCCGCCTTGGCCTGGTGCGACTCCGGCCCTTCCTGCCGGATCACCTGGCCGATCTGGAAGTTCCGCAGCCGGCGAATCAGCGGCGGCCCGAGAATCAGGCTGATGGCCAGCGCCGTCAGGCTGGCGGCCGCGGTGCGGAACGTGATGTACCGCGTCACGTTCAGCACCGACACCTGCGGGTAGAACGAGATCAGGAGGTGATAGAGCATCAGGCAAACGCCGTCACAATCCGGTCCACCACCACGTCCGTCCCGATCCCGCGCGATCCCTTCACCAGCACGACGTCTCCGGCCCGCAGGCCGCGCACCACTTCATCGGCCGCCAGCACACTCGTCCCGATGTGCCGGACCCGTGCCGCGTCCATGCCCGCCGCGACGGCCGCGTGCGCCAGAGCCTCCGACGCCGGGCCGCCGATCGTCACCAGCCAGGCCAGCCCGGCCTCCGCCGCCGCGCGGCCGCACGCTTCGTGCAGGGCGACGGCGCGATCTCCGAGCTCGAGCATCTCGCCGATGACGGCCACGCGCCGGGACGCGCCCGTCTCCCGCGCGAGCGCCTCGATCGCCCGCTGCAGGGCCGACGGGCTCGAGTTGTAGCTGTCGTCGATCACCGTCACGCCGCCGGCCGCGACGATCTCCCCGCGGCGCCTGGGCGCCGCGAACCCGGCCGTCCGTTCGATCACCGTCTCCAGCGGCACGTGCATCTCGGTGGCCACGGCCGCCGCGCACAGCGCGTTGGCGAGATGGCCCCGGCCGATCAGCGGTACGTTCAGCGCCCGCGTGCCCAGCCGTGTCACGAGCGTGGCGCGCGTGCCGGCAATGCCCCGGTCCTCCACATCCACCGCCCGCACGTCCGCGCGCGCCGACAGGCCGAACGTGACCGTGCGCCCCGGAAAGCCGGCCGCGCGCGCCATCACCCGGTCGTCGTCGGCGTTCCCGACGAAGAGGGACTCCGCGTGCGCGTGCTCGAGGATCTCCGCCTTGGCGTCGGCAATGCCGTCGGCCGATCCGAAGTGGCCGATGTGCGCGTCGCCGACGTTCGTCCACACGCGTACCTCGGGCTCGGCAATGCCGACGAGCACCCGGATTTCCCCGGCGTGATTCATCCCGAGTTCCATGACCGCCACATCCGCTCCGTGTCTCAGCTCCAGCAACGAGAGGGGCAGCCCCAGATGGTTGTTGAGGTTTCCCCGGTTCTTCACCACGGCATACGTGCCGTCCAGCAGCGCCGCGACCATCTCCTTCGTCGTCGTCTTCCCGGCGCTGCCGGTGATCGCCACCACCACCGCGCCGGACTGCCGCCGCACCTCGCGCGCCAGGTCCTGCAGCGCGCGCGTGGTGTCGGCCACCTCGATCACCGCCGCTCCGGCACCGTCCGCGATCGGCACGGGCCGGCTCACCACGACCACCGATGCGCCCGCCGCCAGCGCGCCGGCCACGAAATCGTGGCCATCCCGTGCCGCGGCGATCGCGAAGAACGCCTGTCCCCGGCCCAGCGTGCGCGAGTCGATGCCGAAACCCTCCGGCACCGTGCCGGGGTCTCCGGCCGCGACGCGGCCCCGCATCGCGCGCGCCATGCCCGCCGCCGTGAGCGGGCCCGGGCGAGTCGCCACTACCCGGCCTTCGATCGGCCCGCGGCCCGTCGGGCCAGCGCCGTGCGTGCCACGGCGCCGTCATCGAAGGGCAGCACGCGGTCGCCGATCTGCTGGTACTTCTCGTGTCCCTTCCCCGCGATCAGAATCACGTCGTCGGGCTCGGCGAGCGCCACGGCGCGATCGATGGCCTCGGCGCGATCCACGATCGACCGTACGTCCGTGGCCCGGCCGCCCGCCGCCTTCGCCGGGATGCCGCGCCTGATCTCCTCGAGGATCCGTTCCGGTTCCTCGCTGCGCGGGTTGTCGGACGTGATGAGGACCACGTCGCTCAGCCGCGCGGCCACCATGCCCATCAGCGGCCGCTTGGTCCTGTCGCGATCGCCGCCGCACCCGAACACGGTGATGAGGCGCCGCCGGGCCAGCGGCCGGGCGGTCTCCAGGAGGTTCCTGAGCGCGTCATCGGTGTGCGCGTAGTCCACGACCACCGTGACGGCATCGGCCGGCGTGGACACGATCTCGAAGCGGCCGGGCACGCCGGGGAGCGCGTGCACGCCCTCGGCAATGGCGTCGAGCGGCACGTCGAGGGCGACGGCCGCGGCCGCGGCCGCGAGGATGTTGTAGACGTTGGGCCGGCCGACGAGCCGGGAACGGATCGTGAGGCTGCCCGCGGGCGTCCGGACGTCGAGCGCCAGCCCCGCCAGGGACACGTCGAGCGGGCCGGGCGCCACGTCCGCCGGGTGCGTGATGCCGTACGTGACCGTGCGCCCGCACACCGCGGACAGGGCGGCCGCACGCGGGTCGTCCGCGTTGATCACGCCCGGCGCGTCACGCGGCAGCATCTCGAAGAGCCGCCGCTTGGCGGCGAAGTACGCCTCCATGTCGGCGTGGAAGTCGAGGTGATCGCGCGTCAGGTTCGTGAAGATGCCGGCGGCGAAGCGCATGCCGTCCACGCGCCTGAGCGCGAGCGCGTGCGAGGACACTTCCATGACGGCGGACCGGCACCCGTGCTCCCGCATCTCGGCCAGGAGGTGCTGCACGTCCGGCGCTTCGGGCGTCGTGCGGGCGGCCTCGCGCTCCTCGCGGCCCACGCGATAGGACACCGTGCCCATGATGCCGGCCGTCAAGCCGGCCGCGTCGAGCACCGCGCCCAGCAGGTACGCGGTCGTCGTCTTGCCGTTCGTTCCCGTCACGCCGATGACCGGCATCTGCCGGCTCGGGTGGTCGTAGAAGCGGTCCGCCGCCAGCGCGAGCGCGAGGCGCGCGTCCGGCACCTGTACCCACGGCACGCCGGCGTCCGCCGGGGCGGCGGTCTCGGCGACGACCAGCGCCGCGCCCCGGGCGGCCGCCTGCTGCGCGAACGCCGCGCCGTCCGCCTTGAGTCCGCGCAGCGCGAAGAAGACGGCGCCCGGCGTGACGCGGCGCGAGTCGTACGCGACGGCCGTGACGATGCGGTCGGGTGCCCCGGCGTCGGCGATCCCGGCACCGGCGGTCCCATCGCCGGCCGCGTGGCCGATCGTCCGCATCAGATCGGCCATCGTCACGGGCGCGCTCCCGAGGTGACGGCCAGACGGGCATCGCGCTCGAGTGTCAGCGTGCAGACGGCGCCCGCCTCGATGCGCGTGCCCGGCGCGGGCTTCTGATCGACCACCATCCCGGTGCCGCGCAGGCGGGGCGTCATGCCGAGCTGCGCGAGGGAGCGCATGGCATCACGCGCGCTCAGCCCGCGGACGTCCGGCACGACCGACGGGTCCGTGCCCGCGGCCGCGGCCGGCAGGATGCGCGGGTCGGGCTGCGGGGCGCTGACCGGGAGCAGCGGGCTCTGGACCTGGCGCCGCGCAACGAGGATGGGCGGCGACGGGTTGATGTTGGGCGCCACGCCGAGGTGGCGCAGGCTGTCCTCCGCAATGCGCTGGAAGATCGGCGCCGCGACCACGCCGCCCGTATCCGGCCCGGCGCTCGGCGAGTCCACCATCACGATGATGGCGAGGACCGGGTTGCGGGACGGGGCAAAGCCGACAAACGACACGTTCTGCTGCGTGGCCGAGTAGCGGCCGTTGACGAGCTTGTCCGCGGTGCCCGTCTTGCCGGCCACCGTGAAGCCGGCGAGCTTCGCGCGCGTGGCCGTCCCGCGCTCGACCACCTGTTCCATGATGGCCGTGAGCGTGGCGGAGGTCTCGGGCTTGATGGCCGCCCGGATCAGGTTCGGCTTGATCAGCGTGCGGACGCCGTCCCGGGAAATCGCGCGAACGAGGCGCGGCTCGTAGAGCGACCCGCCGTTGGCCACCGCGCTGACGGCGGCCACCATCTGCAGGGGCGTGACCCCCACCTGGTAGCCCATCGACACCGAGGCCAGCGCGCTGTCATTGAGGCGCGACGGATCCCAGACGATGCCCGGGCTCTCGCCCTGGAAGTCGCGGGACGTGGGCCGCCCGAACCCGAAGCGCCGGATGTACATGCCCATCCGCTCCGCGCCCACGCGCCCGCCGATCTTGATCGCCCCCACGTTGCTGGACTTGACCAGCACGTCGGTGAACGACAGCGGCCCGTACCGGAACATGTCGCGGATCACCCGGGCGCCGAACCGGATCTGTCCGGCGCTGACGTCAATCATGTCGGACGTGTTGAACAGGTGCTCCTCGACCGCGGCGGAAGCCGTCACGATCTTGAAGGTGGATCCCGGCTCGTAGAGATCCTGGATCGCGCGGTTGCGGCGCGCGGCCTCGGCGGCGCCTCCGTACGCGTTGGGGTTGAACGTCGGCCAGCTGGCCATCGCCAGGATCTCGCCCGTGTGCGGATCCATGACGACCGCCGTCCCGGCCGCGGCACGGTTCTGCGTGATCCCCGCGCGCAGCTCGCGCTCGGCAATGAACTGCAGGTGCTCGTCGATGGTGAGCTCGATGGACCCGCCCGCCGTCGGCGGACGCTCCATGCGGCTGAAGGCGCGGCGCCGCGCGTCCGTCTGGACGAGGAGCGTACCCTCCTTGCCGCGGACGACCTTGTCGTAGGCCGCCTCGACGCCGCTCAGCCCCACGTTGTCCAGGCCCACGTACCCGAGCAGGTGGGACGCCAGCTCGCGGTTCGGATAGAACCGCTTGCTCTCCTTCATGAAGCCGATGCCGGGCATGTCGAGCCCCGCAATGCGCCGGGCCTCCCCGGGCGTTACCTGCCGCTTCACGTAGACGAAGGAGCGCGAGCGGGACAGCCGGTCCTCGAGCGCCGCCCGATCCTTCTTCGCGCAATCGTCGAGCACGCCGCAGATGGCCGCCGCCGCCTTTGCCGCATCCCCGATCTCGGAGGGGACGGCGTAGACCGTGTCCGCATCCACGCTGTAGGCAAGCAGCCGGCCATGGCGATCGAAGATGTCGCCGCGCTTGGCGGGCGCCGTGAGCGTCCGCATCTGCTGGCGCTCGGCCCGCGCGACGAGATCCTGGTGGCTCACCACCTGCAGGAAGACAAGGCGGGCCACGATGGCCAGGATCCAGAACGCGAGGATCCCCGCCATCACGCCGACGCGGCGGCCCAGAGTCGGGCGCCAGTTGAAGACAGGCTGTTCGGCCACCGGAGTCCTCTCAGTCGGTCAGCGGGCCGCGACCACGGACCTGGCCGGCGGAATCGTCGGGACGACGCGTTCGAGCACGATCGCCTCGTCGGCCGCCGGCTCGACCATCCCGAGGCGCTGCGTCGCGAGCTTCTCGATGCGCTGGGGGGCGCGCAGGGTCTCGATCTCGAGCCGGAGGTGCCGGTTGATCTCGGCCTCCGCCGCGCGATCGCGCTGCATCTGCTCGAGCTGGTAGCCGTGCCGCAGCAGCTCGAAGTGCTGCCAGGCGGAAAACATCAGGACCAGCACCAGCAGCACGCCAATACCGGCGGACTGCCAGAGCTGGCGCTGCCGCCGCTCGTCCACCTCGCGCACGATGGGGTTGTTGCGGATGTCCTTCCGGATCGCGTACTCGAATGATTCCGCGGCGCCCATCATCCACCCTCCCCCGTCTCCAGCCGTTCGGCCCCCCGCAGCTTCGCGCTCCGCGCGCGCGGGTTGGCCGCCACTTCCTCGTCCCCGGCCACGATGGGCCGCTTCGTCAGCAGGCGGACCCGCGGTTCGCCGCCGTGAGCCAGTCCGCGCAGCACGTGCTTGACCGTCCGGTCCTCCAGCGAGTGAAACGCGATGACCCCGATCCGTCCGCCGCCTGCGTCCGCCGCCGCCGGCTGCAGCCTCGCGACCGCCCGAACGAGGCACTGGTCGAGGCCGTCGAGCTCACCGTTCACCCAGATCCGCAGCGCCTGGAACGTGCGCGTCGCCGGGTCAATCCGCTGCCAGCGCCCGCCGCCGGCCGCCCGCCTGACAATCGCCGCGAGCTGGCCCGTCGTGCGAATCGCCGCCGTCTCCCGCGCCCGCACGATGGCCCGCGCCACGCGCCGCGACTTCCGCTCCTCGCCGTACTGAAAGATCACGTTCGCGAGGTCCGTCTCCTCCACCGACGTCAGCCGCTCCGCCGCCGTCTCCCCGCGCGACCGATCCATCCGCATGTCGAGCGGCTCGTCCCGCCGGAAGCTGAACCCGCGCCCCTCGGCCTCGAGCTGCAGGGACGACACTCCGAGGTCCAGGAGGATGCCGTTCACCTCGCCGATCCCGAGCGCGTCGAGCACGCCGTCCATCTCGCGGTAGTCGCCATGTACGAGCGACACGCGATCGCCGAACCCGGCGAGGGCCTCGCGCGCCGCCGCCAGGGCGTCCGTATCCCGATCGATCCCGACGACCCGGGCCGCGCCGCCTTCGAGTAACATGCGCGCGTGACCGCCGAGCCCGACGGTGCCGTCGACGAACACGCCGCCGCGCCCGGGCGCCAGCAGATCCCGGACCGCGTCGAGCAGGACCGGCACGTGCGACGGACGATCCGCGTCCACCTGCGGCGCCTAGATCCCGAAATCCGAAAGCGCCTTCGCGTCGTCGTCCGAGAACTCGGCCCCCTGGATCCGGGCGACGAGACGCTCGTGGTTCCACACCTCGAGAAAGTTCTGCTGGCCGAGGACGTCCACTTCCCCGTCCATGCGCGCGCTCTCGCGGAGCCGCGGATGGATGACCACGCGGCCCTGCGGGTCGAGGTCCGCCGCCTGTCCGAAGTAGCTCGTGCGCGCCGCGTACTTCTTGCGGGCCGGGTGCGTCGTCGGCATCTGGGCCAGACGACGTTCGATGTCCTCCCAGATCGGCATCGGGTAGATCAGGACGGAGAGGCCGTCGAGGCTCGTCACGAACAGCGAGGTACCGTGGGTCTCCTGGATGACCGCACGGAACGCGTTCGGGACCTTGAGCCGGCCCTTCTCGTCGATCTTTGCCGGCGCGTTGCCACGCAGCATGTTTACTCCACTACGCTCCACATCGGACCACTCGGATGGTAGGCGAGGGGTCCGTCGATGTCAATCTCTTAGTCCCGCAACTTGTCTAGTTTCTGTTGTTTACGCCTTTGTTTCGCCTGAGGTGCGAAGGTGTGCCGCGACGGATCGCGTGCTACGATCCCCACTTTTGGATCCCTGACGCATGCTGCACGCGGCCCTGAACGGCGTTCCGGCCACCGGCCCGTCCCCATCCGGCCCCCTCCAGCCCCCTCCGGCGACAGAGCGGTGCCTGCGGCTGTCCCCGGCTGTCCGGCGCGTCGCCGGCACACGGGCGTCCGCGTGACCGTCCGCTGATGGCCATCCGTACCGTGCTCGTCTGCGAGACGCAGGTGCCGTTCGTCCGGGGCGGCGCGGAGCTCCTGGTCCGGCAGCTCGTGGATCAGCTGCGCCTCCGAGGGTTCGAGACCGACCGCGTCTCGGTGCCGTTCAAGTGGTATCCGAAGGACGAGATCCTGGCGCACGCGGCCGCCTGGCGGCTGCTGGACCTGACGGAGAGCAACGGCAAGCCGGTGGACCTCGTCATCGCGACCAAGTTCCCCACCTACTTCGCGCGGCACCCGCGCAAGGTGTGCTGGCTCGTACACCAGCACCGCGCCGCCTACGAGCTGGCCGGCACGCGGTACAGCGACTTCGGGTACGACGAGCGCGACGTCGGGCTCACCGATCGGCTGATGGCGCTCGACGAGGAGATGCTCGGCGAGTGCGTCGGCCGGTACTCCATCTCGCGGACGGTCTCGGACCGGCTGCGGCGCTTCAACGGCCTGGACTCGACGCCGCTCTACCACCCGCCGCTCCTTGCGCCGCGGCTGGAGCCGGGGACCTACGGAAACTACGTCCTGTCGGTCGCGCGTCTCGAGGGCAACAAGCGGATCGACCTGGCCGTGGGCGCGCTCGCCGCGGGCCCGCCGGATCTCTCCCTGGTCGTGGTCGGCGAAGGCAGTCATCGGCCGCTCATCGAGCAGGCCGCGGTGGACGCGGGCGTGGCGGACCGCGTCCGATTCACCGGCGTCGTCGACGACGAGACGCTCGTCGGCCTCTACCGCGACGCGCTGGCGCTGCTCTACGTGCCGTTCGACGAGGACTACGGGCTGGCGACGCTCGAGGCCTTTCTCGCCGCCAAGCCGGTCGTCACGGCCGCCGACTCCGGCGGCACGCTGGAGTTCGTGGACCACGACGTCACGGGGTTGGTGGCGGACCCGGACGCGCGCGCCATCGGCGCCGCGCTCGCGCGGCTATCCGGGGATCGCGACACGGCACGGCGTCTCGGGGCGAACGGCCGCGATCGCGCGCGCGCCATCACGTGGGACGCGGTGATCGACCGGCTGGTCGCCCATGGCTGACCCGGCCGACGTCACCGTCGTCATCCCGGCGTACAACGAGGCCGCGATCATCGGCCCCGTGGTCACGGCGCTCCAGGCGATGGCCGCCTGGCGGGAGATCCTCGTCGTGGACGACGGGTCGGCGGACGGCACGGGCGCCGCGGCCGCGGCGGCGGGCGCGCGCGTGGTCACGCACCCGTACAACAAGGGCAACGGGGCGTCGGTCAAGACCGCCATCCGCGCGGCGGCGGGCGACTGGATCGTCATCGCGGACGGCGACGGACAGCACCGGCCGGAGGACGTCGCCCGTCTCGTCGGCCGCCTCGGCGACTACGACCTGGTCATCGGGGCGCGGGCGCCGGCGGCCCAGGCGAGCGCCGGCCGCCGCATCGGGAACGCCTGCCTCAACCGCCTGGCGTCCTACCTGACGGAGCGCCCGATTCCGGACCTCACCTCCGGCCTGCGCGGCGCGCGCCGCGCGCACCTGCTCGAGTTCGCCCACCTGCTGCCGAACGGCTTCTCCACGCCCACGACGACGACGCTGGCGTTCATCAAGGCGGGCTACAATGTCGTCTTCGAGCCGGTGGACGTGCGGCCGCGCACGGGGGCGTCCAAGATCCGGTTCGCGCGGGACGGCGCGCGGTTCTTCCTCATCCTGATCAAGGTCATCACCCTCTTCAGCCCGATGCGTGTCTTCGTCCCGATCAGCCTCGCCTCGTTCGCCCTGGGCGTCGGCTACGGGCTGTGGACGGTGGCCCAGCAATCGCGGATCCCGAACGGGGCGGTGCTCCTGCTGATGTTCAGCGTCATGGTCTTCCTGGTCGGCCTCGTCTCGGAGCAGATCGCGGCGCTGCGGTTCGAGGGGCGCCGATGAAGGACCGCGCATGAAGACGCTCGTCCTCATCCCGACGTACAACGAGCGCGAGAACCTGCCGGTCCTCGTGGGCGAGGTGCTCCAGGTGCCGGGCACCGAGGTGCTGGTCATCGACGATCAGTCGCCGGACGGCACGGGCCGGCTGGCCGACGAGCTGAGTGCGGCGCACCCCGGGCGGGTCAGCGTGATGCACCGGACGGGGCGGCGCGGGCTGGGCCGGTCCTACCTCGACGGGTTCCGCCACGCGGTCGGCACCGACGCGGACTTCGTCGTGCAGATGGACGGGGATCGCTCCCACGACCCACAGTACCTCCCGGCCATGATCGAGGCCGCCGCGGCCGGCGCGGATCTCGTCATCGGCTCGCGGTACCTGCACGGCGTCAGCGTGGTCAACTGGCCGCTGCGCCGGATCATCCTGAGCACGTTCGCGAACTTCTACATCCGCACCGTCACCGGCCTCGGCGTGCGCGACTGCACGACCGGCTACCGGTGCTGGCGGCGCGCCGGCCTGGCCCGGCTGCCGCTCGACGGCATCGTCTCGGAGGGCTACGCCTTCGTCGTGGAGGTCACGTTCCTCGCGGCGGTCTGCGGGCTCCGCATCGCGGAGTCGCCGATCATCTTCGTCGAGCGGCGCGAGGGCGCGTCCAAGCTCTCGTCCGGGGTCCTGTTCGAGTCCCTCACGACGCCGTGGAAGCTGATCCTCCGGAACGGCCGCGTGGCGGGCCGTCCGGATGAGGTCGCGGGGTACAATTCGCAGGGTTCCTCACGATGACCGCCGCACCGCCGCCGGGCCTCAGTATCTTCTTCCCCGCCTACAACGACGGCGGCACCATTGCCAGCCTCGTCATCGCGGCCGTGAAAACCGCGTCCACCCTGACGCCGGACTACGAGGTCATCGTCGTCAACGACGGCAGCACCGACGACACGGCGGAGATTCTCGACGAGCTGGCGCGCATGTATCCCGGACACGTGCGGATCGTCCACCACGGGCAGAACCGCGGCTACGGCGGGGCGCTGAGGACGGGGTTCTCCACCGCCTCCAAGGATCTCGTGTTCTACACCGACGGCGACGCGCAGTACGACCCGGCGGAGATTGCCGTGCTGTGGCCCGCGCTCACCGACCAGGTGGACTGGGTGAACGGCTGGAAAATCAGCCGCTCGGATCCGCTGCACCGCATCGTCATCGGGCGGCTCTATCACCACACCGTCAAGCGGCTCTTCGGCCTCGGCGTCCGCGACGTCGACTGCGATTTCCGCCTGATGCGCCGCCGCATCTTCGACGTCGTCCGGCTCGAGAAGGACAGCGGCGTCATCTGCCTCGAGATGATGAAGAAGTTCCAGGACGCGGGCTTCCGCGTGGCGGAGGTGCCGGTGCACCACTATCACCGCACGCACGGCACGTCCCAGTTCTTCAACTTCCCGCGCGTGGCCCGCACGGGCGTGGACGTCATCAAGCTGTGGTGGGCGCTGGTCGTCCGCCGCGAACACCTGGCGGGGCAGCGCGCCCGCGCGGGCTCGGCCCGGGTCGGCGCCTCGTCGTCATGACGATCGAGGACTTCTACCGCGGCCGCCCGGTGATGATCACCGGCGGGCTCGGCTTCATCGGGAGCAACCTCGCCCATCGCCTCGCCGGCCTCGGCGCGGACGTCCTGCTCGTGGATTCCCTGATCCCGGACTACGGCGGCAACCTCCACAACATCGCGGGCATCGAGGACAAGGTCCGGGTCAACATCGCCGACGTGCGCCAGGCCGCGACGATGAACTACCTGGTGAAGGGGCGCGAGGTGATCTTCAACCTCGCCGGGCAGGTCAGCCACATCGACAGCATGCGGGACCCTTTCACGGATCTCGATATCAACTGCCGCAGCCAGTTGACGATTCTCGAAGCCTGCCGGCACCACAACCCGGCCTGCAAGGTGGTCTACGCGAGCACGCGGCAGATCTACGGCCGCCCCGACTCGCTGCCGGTGAGCGAACGCCAGCTCGTGCGCCCGACCGACGTCAACGGCATCAACAAGGCCGCGGGCGAGTACTACCACCTCGTCTACAACAACGTCTTCGGCGTCCGGGCGTGCGCGCTCCGCCTGACCAACGTCTACGGCCCGCGCCAGCTGCTCCGGCACAACCGCCAGGGGTTCATCGGCTGGTTCATCCGCCTGGCCATCGAGGATCAGGAGATCCAGGTCTTCGGCGACGGGTCCCAGGTGCGCGACTTCGTCTTCGTGGACGACGTGGTCGACGCCTTCCTGCGGGCGGGCGCGAACGACGCGGTGAACGGCGAGGCGTTCAACATCGGCGGCGACGAGCACGTGACGCACACGGCCCTCGTGACGCTGCTCGTCGAGACGGCCGGCAGCGGCCGCCACCGCTTCGTCGAGTGGCCGCCGGAAAAGCGGGCCATCGACATCGGGAGCTTCTACGCGGACTCCACGCTCTTCAAGTCCCGCACCGGGTGGGCGCCGGCCGTGACGCTCGCCGACGGGCTCCGCCGCACGATCGACTACTACCGGCCCCGCATGGCGGACTATGTCTGACGCGTCCCGCCGCGTACCGTTCAACGCGCTCGTGCCCGGCGAGGACCGCGCGGACATCGAGGCTGCCATCCGCCGGGTGATCGACTCCGGATGGTTCGTGCTCGGCCCCGAGGTGGAGGCCTTCGAACGCGAGTTCGCCGCGGCCTCGGGCGCCGCGCACGCGGTCGGCGTCGGGACCGGCACCGATGCCATCACCCTCATCCTGCGCGCGCTCGACATCGGGCCCGGGGACGAGGTGATCACCTCGCCGCTCTCCGCCGCCTACTCCGCCCTGGCCGTCATGATGGCCGGCGCACGGCCGGTGTTTGCCGACATCGATCCCGTGCGGCTGACGATGAACGCGGCCGCTGTCGACGCCGCTGTCACCGCCCGCACGCGCGCGATTCTGCCCGTCCACCTCTACGGGCAGTCCGCGGACCTCGAAGCCCTCGTCCCGATTGCCGCGCGCCACGGCCTGGCACTCGTCGAGGACGCGGCTCAGGCGCACCTGGCCACGTGCGGCGGGTTTCCCGTCGGCACCATCGGCGTCGCGGGCGCGTTCAGCTTCTACCCGACGAAGAACCTGGGCGCCTTCGGCGATGCGGGCGCGGTCGTCACCAGCGACGCGGCGCTCGCCGCGCGCATCCGCCGGCTGCGCAACGGCGGCCAGACAAACCGCTACCACCACGAGGAAGCCGGCGCCAACAGCCGGCTCGACGAAATCCAGGCGGCGATCCTGCGGGCGCGGCTCCCGCGCCTCGGTGTGTGGACCGCGCGCCGGCGCGCCATAGCGGCGCGCTACCGCGCGGAGATCCGGCCGCGGGACCTTGCCGTGCCGGCGGAAGTCGACGCGGGCCACGTCTACCACCTCTTCCCCGTGCTTGCCGCCGATCGTCCGGCCCTCCAGGCGCGCCTGGCGGCCCACGGCGTCGAGACCCTGGTCCACTATCCCGTGCCGATCCCGCGCCAGCCCGCGCTGGCCTCGACCGGGCCCGCCGCCTGCCCGGTGGCGGATCGCATCTGCGGGGAAGTGCTCTCGCTCCCGCTCTATCCGGCCCTGACCGACGCACAGGCGGGCGTGGTCATCGCGGCCGTCAACGCCGGCGCGACGACCTGACAGGAAGCAGCCGAACACCACCCATGCGCATTCTCATCACCGGCGGCGCCGGCTTCATCGGATCACACCTCGCCGAGGCCCTGCTGGATCAGGGCCACGAGGTCTACGCCCTCGACGACCTGTCGACGGGCTCCATCGACAACATCGCCCACCTCAAGAACCACGAGCGGTTCCACTACACGATCGACAGCGTCTTCAACGAGCCGCTCGTCGCCGAGCTCGTGGATCGCGCGGCAGTCGTGTTCCACCTGGCCGCCGCCGTCGGCGTCAAGCTCATCGTCCAGGAACCGGTCCGCACCATCGAGACGAACGTGCACGGCACGGAGGTCATCCTCCGGCACGCCGCCAAGAAGAAGAAGCTGGTCTTCATCGCGTCGACGTCCGAGGTGTACGGCAAGAGCACGGACATCCCGTTCCGCGAGACCGCGGACCTGGTGCTCGGCGCCACGACGCGCCACCGCTGGGCGTACGCGTGCAGCAAGGCGCTCGACGAGTTCCTGGCGCTCGCGCACTGGAAGGAACGCAAGCTCCCCGTCGTCGTCGTCCGCTTCTTCAACACGGTGGGCCCGCGGCAAACGGGGCAGTACGGCATGGTGGTGCCGACGTTCGTCCGGCAGGCGCTGGCGGGCGAGCCGATCACGGTCTTCGGCGACGGCGAGCAGTCGCGCAGCTTCACCTACGTCGGCGATGTCGTCGGCGCGCTGCTGGCGCTGATGGTGGAACCGCGGGCCATCGGCGAGGTGTTCAACGTCGGGAACACCGAGGAGGTGACGATCAGGGCGCTGGCCGAGCGCGTCAGGACGCTGACGGGCAGCGCATCGCCCATCGTCACCGTGCCGTACGACGAGGCCTACGAGGCCGGATTCGAGGACATGCCGCGCCGCGTGCCCCACCTGGGCAAGATCGAGGCGCTCATCGGCTACCGCCCTGCGGTCGGGCTGGACGAGATCATTCGCCGGGTCGTGGACGACCAGCGGGGCGTATAATTCGTCTCAGGATCCATATGCGCGCATTGCTCGCCCTGACGGCCGTGCTGGCACTGGCGGCTTCTGCCGGCGCCCAACAGCTCACGCTGTCCTTCCAGGATGGCCTGGTCAGCATCCGGGCCACGGATGTGCCCGTCCGTACCATCCTGTCCGAATGGAGCCGCCTCGGCGGGACCGAGGTCGTCAACGCCGAGAAGGTGGCCGGCGCGCCCATCACCATCCAACTCGATGACGTCCCGGAGGCACGGGCGCTCGAGATCATCCTCCGGAACGTCGCCGGCTACATGACCGCCCCGCGCCGCGCGGCCAACGGCGCATCGCTCTACGATCGCATCCTGGTCATGCCGACCAGCTCCGCGCCGGCCCCGGCCGCCGCGAGCGCACGGCCCGGCGGCAGCCCGGCCACGGGAACGGAGCGCGCGATCCCGCGGCGCACGTTCGAGGATCTCGCCAACGGCGACACGATGAGCGCGGAGGAGGTGGACGCCAACGTCAACCAGCCGGCCTTCGCGTTCCCGCAGCCCGACGGCAGCCAGCAGAACATCTTCCAGCCCGTCGGCCAGTCGACGCCGTTCGGCACGCCCATCTCGCCAGGGATGGGCCAGCAGCCGTTCATCTCGCTGAACCCGAACGATCAGTCGCAGTCCGGCGTCGTGATCAACCCGACCGCGCAGCCGCCGGCGATCCAGTTCCCGAACCCGTTCCAGGGACAGCAGCCGGGGGAACCGGGCCAGCAGCCCGCGACCGGCTTTGGCGTCGTCGGCGCCCCGATGCCCGGCGTCGTCGTCCAGCCCCCGCCTCCGCCGGGGACGCGTCCGCCCGGCGGCGCGTAGCGCGGCGTTCCGTCATCCGGGCGGAACTGAAGTTCCGCCCTACGGTCACCGTCATCCGGGCGGAACTG
>CAZUGF010000046.1:7970-12646 GCA_964619705.1 uncultured Bifidobacteriaceae bacterium | reverse complement strand
CATCCGGGCGGAACTGAAGTTCCGCCCTACGGTCTGAAGTTCCGCCCTGCGATCGACACGATCACCGCCGCCCGGCCGGGCGTCCGTCATACAATGGACCGACGATGCGCGTTCCGCGTGTCGTTGTTCCTCTCGTGCATGGCGGACATCGAGCGCTTCTCCCCTGACGATCGGCGCGACCTCGAACAGCTCTACCGGCGGACATACGGCAACGATGCCGTGGACAGGCTCCGTCACCTCTGGGACTGGGCGAGGCGCAATCCGGCAATCACCGACGAGCCGCCCTACTGGGTCGTGCGCGAAGGGCCGACGCTTGTCGCGGCGGCGCCGCTGACCCCGGTGAAGGCGTCGCTGAGCGGGACCGAGGTGTCCGGCACGTGGAGTGCGGGACCGCTCGTCGTTTCCGAGCGTCAGCGCCAGGGGCTCGGCAGCGCGCTGCTCCGCGCCTGGGACCGCGGTACGGGCGTCGCCTTCGGCGGGGGCTTCACTCCCGCCACCCGGCAGCGCCTGGATGAGATGCGATGGCCGAAGGCGGTGGCGCTGCCCTGCCTGGTCAAGCCGCTCAGCCGCCGTGCGTTCCGGCGGCCGACGTGGCCGGTGGCCGTCAACCGGCTCGTGTCCGCGCTCGCACTGCCCGTCGTGCGCGTCGTCTCGCGCCTCAGGCCGCTGCGCGAGGAGATGCAGACGGTGCGCCGCTTCGATGCGAGCGTCGATGCGCTCTGGGAGGCGGTCGGCGGCCGGTTCGGCCTCGCCGTGCGGCGGGACGCCCGGTACCTCAACTGGAAGTTCATCGAGCCGCCGCACGTCCGGTATCACGTGGCCGTGCTCCGGCGCGATGAGGCGGTGTCCGGCTATGTCGTGTATCGCCACTTCCGCGAACCCCAGGGCCGTGTCACGCACATCGTGGACTTCCTGGCGGACCCGTCCGACGAGCGCGGCCTGGCCACGCTGGCGCGATGGGTGGATCGCGAGGCCCGGCTCGCGGACTCGGACAAGATCCGGTGCTACACGTCGCACGCGGACTTCCGCCGCGTGCTGCGGCGGAACGGGTACTTCGTGGTCAAGTCGGACATCGAGGTGACCGTCAAGGTGAATGCGGTGCCGGTGCCGAAGGACTTCTACACGTCGGGCGACAACTGGCACCTGACGCTCGGCGACGGCGCGCTCGATCACTGACGCCGGCAGCGGCACACGGAAGGATGGACATGTCTCTCGAAACCAGGTTGAGCACCGACATCGCCGCGGCGATGAAGGCCAGGGACGCGACGCGGCTGACCGCGCTCAGGATGCTGAAGACGGCGCTCACGAACAAGAGCGTCGAGACCAAGCGCGCGCTCGAGCCGGCCGAGGAGCTGCAGGTGGTGGCGACGCTCGTCAAGCAGCGCCGCGATTCCGCCGCGCAGTTCACCGCCGGGAACCGTCCGGAGCTCGCGGCGAAGGAAGAGGCGGAGATTCTCGTGCTCGAGGCGCTCCTGCCGCCGGCCGCCTCGGCCGACGAGATCGCCGCCGCGGTGGAGGCGGCCGTGACGGAGACCGGCGCCACAGGGCCCAGTGACCTCGGAAAGGTGATGAAGACAGTGAAGACCGCCCTGTCCGGGAAGAGCGTGGACGGCCGGGCCCTGTCCGACGCCGTCCGCCAGCGGCTGAGCCGGTAGGATCAGCCGAAAGGCACCGAACCAAATCCCGGATCGAGACGTCTACATATTGGAAGGCCTAGTCAGCCTCTCACCATCCTCCTAGGGGCCTCAGCTCTCCAGCCCGAGGCCTCTTTTTTTCCGGCCTCTCACGCGTCTGTCCGGCCCGCCTCGAACGGCACCGCCACACGGCACGCCGCACCACCGGAACCCCGTTCCATCCCGCGTGCTACGCTTCCTGTCTCACATGCCCGACTCCGCCCCGCGCCTGGCCCGCTCCGCGGGCGTCATCGGCATGGCGACGATGACCAGCCGGGTCCTGGGGCTGGTGCGGGACCAGGTGCTGGCCTACTACTTCGGGGCCAACGACGCGATGGACGCCTTCCGCGTCGCCTTCCGCGTGCCCAACCTGCTGCGCGACCTCTTCGCGGAGGGCGCGATGAGCGCCGCGTTCGTCCCTACCTTCACCGGACACCTGACGCGGCACGGGCGCGAGCGCGCCTGGCGGCTCGGCAGCTCCGTGCTGAACGGGCTCACGCTCGTCACCGCGCTGCTCGTCGTTGCCGGGCTCGTGTTCGCCCCGGCGCTCGTGCGGCTCTTCGCCGGGGACTTTGCCGAGGTGCCCGGCAAGATCGATCTCACCATCACGCTGGCGCGCATCGTCCTGCCCTTTTTGACGCTGGTGGCCGTGGCGGCGGCGCTGATGGGGATGCTGAACGCGCTCGGCCATTTCTTCGTGCCGGCGCTCTCGCCCGCGATGTTCAACGCCGCGAGCATCGCGGTCATCGTCGGGCTCGTGCCGTTCGCGGATCGGCTGGGCGTGCAGCCGATTGTGATCGTCGCGCTCGGGACCATTGCCGGCGGCCTGGCGCAGGTGGTGGTCCAGTGGCCGCCGCTCCGGCGCGAGGGCTTCCGGTACCGCGCCGTCATCGACATCGGCGACGAGGGCCTGCGCCGCGTGCTGCTGCTGATGGGCCCGGGCACGCTGGGCATGGCGGCGACGCAGATCAACGTCTTCGTCAATACGGTGCTGGCCACGGGCGAGGGCACGGGCGCGGTGTCGTGGCTGGACTACGCGTTCCGCCTGATGTACCTGCCCATCGGGCTCTTTGCCGTGTCGATCGCCACGGCGTCCACGCCCGCCATCTCGCGCCTGGTGGCGACGGAGGAGTTCGGCAAGGTACGCGCGACGGTGGCGCACGCGGTGTCGCTGATGTTCCTGCTGAACATCCCGGCGACGCTGGGGCTCATCGTGCTGGCCGAGCCGATCGTCCACGTGATCTTCGAGCGCGGCAGCTTCACGCACGCGGATACGCTGGCGACGGCGGCCGCGCTGCAGTTCTACGCGATCGGCCTCGTCGGCTACTCGGTCGTCCGCATCGTGACGCCGACGTTCTACGCGCTCGGCAGCGCGCGCATCCCGGTGCTCATCAGCGTCAGCTCCGTCGCCATCAACATCGTCCTCAACCTCGTGCTGGTGGAGGTGATGGGGTATCGCGGCCTGGCGCTCGGCACGTCGATCACCGCCATCGTGAACGCCGGCCTGCAGATCTGGCTGCTCCGGCGCAAGCTCGGCGGCATCGAGGGCCGTGCCCTGGCCCGATCGTTCGTGCGGGTCTGCCTGGCCGGCGTGCTGATGGCGGGAGCGGCAATGGGCGTCCATGCGGCCCTGGAAGCCGTGCTCCCCGGCGAGGCGCTGCTGCTGCAGGTCACGCGGCTGCTGGCGACGGTGATGGCGGCGCTGGCCGTGCTGGCCGGCGCGGCGGCGGCGTTGAGGATTCCGGAGTTCGGGGAGGCCAGGGACATGGTGCTGCGGCGCCTGGGGAGACACGTGCGTGACTGATCGCGGATGGCTCGGGCTGGACGTGCGGATCTGGAAGGTGGCGTCCACCCACCTCGTCGTCGATGCGTACAACAACCTCTACGCGCCGCTGCTGCCGCTGCTCATCCCGCACCTGAACCTCTCGCTGGCCGCGGCCGGCACGCTGGCCATGTGCTTCCAGATGGCGAGCTCGGTCTCGCAGCTCGGGTTCGGTGCGCTCGCGGACCGGTGGCGTCCGCGCGCGCTGATCCTCGGCGGGCCCATCGTGTCGGTGATCGTGCTCAGCCAGATCGGCCTGGCGACAAGCCCGGTCGCGCTCGGCGCGATCCTGGTGCTGGGCGGCCTCGGCGGGGCCGCGTTCCATCCGCCGGCGGCGGCGCTCGTCTATCGGCTCGCGGACCATCGCAAGGGTCTGGCGATGTCGGCGCACATCTCCGGCGGATCGCTGGGCTTCGCGCTCTCGCCCATCCTGTTCGTGCCGCTGATCGCGCGATTCGGGCTGCAGTGGTCGCCCATCATGGTCATACCCGGCCTGCTGGCGCTGTCCTGGACACTGCGGCAGGTCCCCGCTGTCTCGAAGCCCGCGGCCAACGAGCGGTCGAGCTGGCGCACGCTGCGGCCATCCGCCAGGCCGCTCGCGCTGCTGTTCTTCACGGTGGTCCTCCGCACGGCCGCCGCCTACGGCTTCATGACCTTCGCGCCGACCCTGCTCGCGCGCCGCGGCATGACGATCGACGAGGCCAGCATGGCCGTGTTCGTGTACCTGCTCGCGAGCGGCATCGGCGGCTTCTTCGGCGGCCCGCTCTCGGACCGCTTCGGCCCGCGCCGCGTCATGGTGTGGACGCTCGTGGCCTCGGTCCCGTTCCTTGCCCTGGCGCCGATGCTGTCCGCATGGGGCTTCGCCGTGATGCTCGCCGCCGGCGGCCTGCTGCTGCAGTCCACGCTGCCCGTCAGCGTGACGTTCGCACAGTCGATCACCACGGCCGGCGCGGCAACGGTCTCGTCGCTGATGATGGGCTTCGCCTGGGGCATGGGCAGCCTGACGGTCCCGATCATCGGCGCCGCCGCGGACCGGTGGGGGATCAACGCGACGCTGACAGCGCTCGCTGCCGTACCGCTCCTGGCCGCCGCACTGGCCACCGCGCTGCCGAGCGGGACGCGGACCGACACGCCGGCGTAGGGCCGCCTGCGGGGAGGCGGAACTGAAGTTCCGCCCTACA
>CAZUGF010000046.1:0-7870 GCA_964619705.1 uncultured Bifidobacteriaceae bacterium | reverse complement strand
AGGGCGGGTCTTCTCTCGTAGGGCGGGTCTTCAGACCCGCCGTCAGATGAACTGTTCATCCCCGCTGTAGTACGATTCCCGCGTGGCACGCTACGGGTCGTCCCAGATGTCGTACCAGTTCGGCCCCGGCCGGTGGACACCCGCCGTCAAGACGCTGCTGCTGCTCAACGTCGGCGCCTACCTGCTCAACCTGATCGTCCCGGCGATGACCCTCGAGCTGGGCCTGTCGCCGAAGGCCGTGTTCGAAAGCCTGGCCGTCTGGCAGCCGGTCACCTACATGTTCCTGCACTCCACCGGTGGAGTGACGCACATCCTGTTCAACATGCTGGCGCTCTGGATGTTCGGGACCGAACTCGAGCGCACGTGGGGCACGCGCTTCTTCACGAAGTACTACTTCGTCACCGGCGTCGGCGCGGCGGTGGCCACGCTCGTGCTGTCGTTCTTCTCGGACGCGATCTACTACTCGGTCACGGTCGGTGCGTCGGGCGCCATCTACGGCCTGCTGCTCGCGTGGGCGATGTACTTCCCGAACCGCACCATCCTCTTCTACTTCCTCTTCCCGATCCCGGCGCGCATCTTCGTGCTCATCATCGGCGCCATCGCCTTCCTCTCCTCACTCGGGGGACCGGGCAGCGGCGTCGCGCACGTCGCGCACCTGGGCGGGCTCGTCGTCGGGTACCTGTACCTGAAGTCGCTGCGCGGCCGGCCGCTGGACGAGCTGCGCTACCGCTGGCTGCGATGGCGCATGGATCGCTCACGGAGCCGCTTCGACGTCCTCGACGGGGGCAAGTCGGATGACGACGACTGGAAGCGGGAGTGGAAGAAGCACATTCACTGATTGAACATGTCCGCCGCGCGGAATCCCGCCATCCCCGCCATGAGGCTCATCGGCAGCACGGCAATCGCGCGGTTGTAGGCCCGCGCCGACTGGTTGTAGGCGCGCGCCGCCGTGTCGATGCGGTCCGTCGCGGCGCGGACCCGATCCCCGATCGCACGCACCCCGGCATCGCCCGCGGCTGAGGCCTCCACCGCCGCGAGGATCTCCTCGATCGCCGCCCCGAGCAGCGCTTCCTCCCGCGCGGCGCGCGCGGGCCCTCGCGCGGACGCGGCGTGATCACGCGATGCCGCCGCGCGCGCCGCGGCACCGCCCGCCCCGTCGATGCGCGCCGCCACGCCCTGGAGCTCGGCGACGAGCGTGTGCCGGTGCCGGAGCTGCGCACCGAGGTCCGCCCATCCGCGCCTCACCTGCTGCCGCAGGCGCACGACGCGGCCGTGCACGACGGCGGCCGCGAACCCGACGAGGGCCAGGAGGCCGATCGTGACGAGCACGCTCATGGCCGGCCCGCGGACCGCGCGGCGCCCGTCGAATTCACCGCGATGTCATTTCTTGTGAAAGTACGTATCCGAGCCATCCAGCCAGTCCTGACGGATCGGGCTGAAGATGTCCATCTCGAATGTGTCGTCGAGCGCTTCGGCCTGGTGCGGCACCCATGACGGAATGTGCAGCACCTCGCCTTCGCGGACGGTGATCTCCTCACCGTTGATCAGGAACTTGAGCGCGCCCTGGAAGACATACGTCATCTGCTCGCTCTCGTGCGAGTGCATCGGCACGAGCGCGCCGCGCTTGAGATGGATGTGCGCGATCATCTCGCGCTCCCCGGTAATGAGCTTGCGCGAGATCATCTCGGTCACCTTCTCGAGAGCGATCTCATCCCAGCGATGGAGGCGGACAGGAGGTGTTGGCATGCGTCTGTGTTGTGGATTGGCGCGGATTATAGCATCGGCCCGGATGGTATAATTTTCCGGTCATGAAGGCATCCACGCTGACTCCCGCCGCCGACGCCCGCGCCGACCGTTCGCGCGAGCGCGTCTGGGAAGGACTCACGCGCGAGAACCTGGTGCAGGCCTATCGCACCATGCTGCTGTCGCGCCGCATCGACGACAAGGAGATTCAGCTCAAGAACCAGAGTCGCATCTATTTCCAGATCAGCGGCGCCGGCCACGAGGCCGTCCTGACGGCCGCCGGCATGCAGCTCCGCGCAGGCTACGACTGGTTCTATCCCTACTATCGCGACCGCGCGCTCTGTCTCGCGCTCGGCATGACGCCGCTCGAGATGCTGCTCTCGGCGGTGGGCGCCAAGGACGACCCCAACTCCGGCGGCCGCCAGATGCCGTCGCACTGGGGACACAAGGCCCTCAACATCCCGTCGCAGGGCAGCCCGACAGGCACGCAGTGCCTGCAGGCCGTCGGCGCCGCCGAGGCCGGCATGCTGTACTCGCGCGTCGCCGGCATCCCCGATCGCGACACGCAGCATCACGACGACGAGGTCGTGTACATGTCGATCGGCGACGGCGCGACGAGCGAGGGCGAGTTCTGGGAGGCCCTCAACACCGCGTGCACCCGCCTGACGCCCGTGCTCTTCCTCGTCGAGGACAACGGCTACGCGATCTCGGTGCCCGTCGAGGTGCAGACCGCCGGCGGCGACGTGTCGAAGCTCGTCGAGTCGTTCCCGCACCTGGAAATCGTCCGCTGCGACGGCACGGACTTCCTCGAGAGCTATCGCGCGCTAGAGAAGGCCATCGCCTACATCCGCCGCGAGCGGAAGCCCGCCTTCGTCCACGCGAAGGTCATCCGCCCCTACTCCCACTCGCTGTCCGACGACGAACGGCTCTACAAGACGCCGGCCGAGCGCGAGGCGGAAGCCGCGCGCGATCCGCTGACGAAGATGCGGGCGTTCCTCCTCGCCGAGTCGATCGTGACGGACGCGGAGCTCGAGGCGATCGCCAAGGACGTGGATCGGGAAATTCTCGCCGCCACCGATGCGGCGCTCGCCGCCGCCAAGCCGCCGGTCGAGACGGCGGACTGGTACGTCTACTCGCCGGATGTCGATCCGACCTCGGCCGCGTTCGAGACGGAGCCGGAGGCCGTGGGCAAGCCGGACACGATGGTCGCGGCCATCAACCGCACGCTCAAGTCCGAGATGGGCCGGAACCCGCGCATCGTCGCCTTCGGTGAGGACGTGGCGGATGCGAGCCGGGAAGAGGTGCTCGGACAGGTGCCCGGCAAGGGCGGCGTGTTCAAGGTGACGCACGGCCTGCAGAAGGCGTACGGGGGCGAGCGCGTGTTCAACTCGCCCCTCGCGGAGGCCAACATCATCGGCCGCGCCGTGGGCATGGCCACGCGCGGCATCAAGCCGGTCGTCGAGATCCAGTTCTTCGACTACATCTGGCCCGCCATGATGCAGCTCAAGGACGAGATGTCCATGCTGCGCTACCGGTCCAGCAACAACTTCTCCTGCCCGATGGTCGTGCGCGTGCCGATCGGCGGCTACATCACGGGGGCGCCCTACCACAGCCAGTCCGGCGTCAGCATCTTCGCGCACTGCCCGGGCATCCGCATCGTCTTCCCGTCCAATGCCGTGGACGCCGCCGGCCTGCTGCGCACCGCCATCCGGTGCGACGACCCGGTGATGTTCCTCGAGCACAAGCACCTGTACCGCCAGACCTACAACAAGGGCGCCTACCCCGGCGACGAGTTCATGATCCCGTTCGGCAAGGGCGCGCTGCGCCGGCCCGGCACGGACGTCGTGGTGCTCACGTGGGGCGCGCTCGTGCAGCGATCGCTCCTGGCGGCGCAGCAGGCGGAGAAGGACGGCATCAGCGCCGCCGTGTTCGACCTCCGCAGCATCATGCCGTATGACTGGGACGGCATTGCCGCCCTCGTCCGGCAGACCAACCGCGTGGTCATCGCCCACGAGGACACGCTGACGTGCGGGTTCGGCGCCGAGATCGCCGCGCGCATCAGCGACGAACTCTTCGGCGAGCTCGACGCGCCCATCCGCCGCGTGGCCGCCATGGATTGCCCCGTGGCCTACGCGCCGGACCTCGAGAAGGCCATCCTGCCGCAGGCCGCGGACGTGCTGGCCGCCATCAAGGACACCGCCGCCTACTGAGCGGCCGGTGATGACACAGGACAGGAGGAGGGAACCCGGATGCAGCGTCGCCGCTGGCGCCGGCCCTTCCTCCTGACCTCGCTCCTGACCGCATTCCTGATCCCCGCTCCGCCTCTCTCTGCCCTCCCGCCAGCCTCGCGCCTTCCCACTCCATCGCTTCTCGCCGCGCAGCCACCGGACCGCACGGAGACGCTGCACAGCATCGATGCGCTCCCGCCGGAGATCATGGGCCGGTTCCGCGAGCCGATGGGGTGCACGCGCGTCCCCGGCGGGCCGTACTACGTGTTCGATCGCCGCGGCCATGCCGTCCATACCGTGGCACGCGACGGGAGCGGCTTCCGCACGCTCGTCGAGATTGGCGGCGAGGATGGACGCCTCCTCGAGCCGGGCGCGTTCGACGTCGCGCCCGATGGCTCGTTTGCGGTAGCTGACGCGCCGGGGGGACGAGAGCGTGTCCAGGTGTTCGGCGCGGCCGGCATCCGGACCGGCGGGTTCACGCGAGCCGGGCGCGGCCAGGCGCGCGTGAGCCTCGGGTCGCTCGTGCTGAGCGGTGTCGGCAGCCTCGTCTATACCGGCCGGTCCGTGATCCTGAGCGAACCGAACCTGGGATGGCTCCTGACGGAGTACGAACCGCTCGGCCGGCCCATCCGGAGCATGGGCACGCTGCGGCCGACCGGACAGGAAGCGGACCCCGACGTGCACCTCGCCCTCAATGCCGCGCTCGCGCTGCCGGAACCGGACGGCGGCTTCTATGTCGTCTTTCTGGCCGGCACGCCGGCGTTCCGGAAGTACAGCGCGGCGGGACGCCTCCTGTTCGAGCGCGTGATCCAGGGGCCCGAGCTCGACGGTCTCGTGTCCGCACAGGCGGGCCGCTGGCCGCGGCGGACGGTCGGGGATCGCCAGATACCGGTCGTGCCGCCCGTCGTGCGCGCGGCGGCCGTGGATCCGGCCGGCCGGCTCTGGGTCTCCTTCGTGGTCCCGTACACCTACGTGTTCGATCCGGACGGGGAGAAGGCACGCACGGTGCAGTTCCGTGCAGCCGGCGTGATTCAGCCGACGAGCCTCTCCTTTCCCGCGGGGGACAGGCTGCTGGTGACCCCGGGCTGTTACGAGTTTGCCTTCTGACGGTAACATTGACAGTTCAACGGATGGTGGCGCGGTTCGTCTTCGTACTCGTCGCACTCGTGGCGGCAGCATGTGGCAGCGATTCCCGCGGTCCCACGCAGCCGTCTCCCGATCCCGGACAGGCCCTCCGCCTGACGTGCCCCGCCGCGGCGACGGCCTCCACGACGGGGACGTCCATGCCGGTGACGTTTGCGACGCCGTCCGCCACCGGCGGCCGGGCACCCGTCACCGTGTCGTGTGCGCCGGCCTCCGGCACCATCTTTCCGCTTGGTTCCACCACCGTCGCGTGCACGGCCACCGACGCACGCGCGGCGACGGCCGCGTGCTCGTTCGCGGTCACCGTCACGCGCGTCCCCACGCTCTCGCGCACGCGCTTCCTGGCCTTCGGCGACAGCATCACGCTCGGTGAAGTCACCGTGCCCGTCACTTCCGCCGCCGACCAGGCGCGCTTCCCCTTCGGCAAGCTCCAGATCGTGCCGTCGGCCAGCTACCCCACGCAGCTCCACTCGCTCCTGACCGGCACCTACACCGCGCAGACAGGCGACATCGCGATGACGAACGCCGGCCGGAGCGGCGAGGCGGCCATCGAAGGCGTGGTCCGGTTCCCCGGCGTGATGAGCACCGTACGGCCGGACGTGGTGCTGATCGTGGAGGGCTACAACGACCTCAACACCTACGGGACCTCGTTCATCTCGCGGGCCGTCTCGGCCATCGAGACGATGGCCAAGGAAGGGCGCGGGCGGGGCGCGCGCGTGCTCATCGGCAGCCTGACGCCGCCGCGGCCCGGCGGACGGAACTCGATCACGACCTTCGACGTCACCGAGTTCAACATCCGGCTCCGCAACATGACGCTCGGCGAAGGCGCCGTCTACGTGGACCTCTACACGCCGCTCCTCGGCAACGTCACCACCTACATCGGCACGGACGGCCTTCACCCGACGGAGGCCGGCTATCGGCGCATCGCGGAGGAGTTCTTCACCGCGATCCGCGCAACCCTCGAGAGCCGATAGGACACGAGCCGGCGGCGGGCCCGCCACGGTGCGACAATGATCGCGCATGGCCGCTCCGCTCGTGCAGCTCTCGGCGCTCACGCGACACTTCGACGGCCGCGTCGCCGTCGACGGGGTGTCCCTCTCCGTCGCCGGGGGCGAGGTCCTGTCCCTCCTCGGGCCGAACGGTGCCGGCAAGACCACCACCTTCCGCATGCTCGCAGGGCTCCTGCTGCCGACCAGCGGCCGCGCCGAGGTGGCCGGCGCCGCCGCCTCTCCGGAAGGCGCTGACGCCGTCCGCGGGCGGGTCGGCCTGCTGACGGAGGCGCCGGGCCTGTGGGAGCGGCTCAGCGTTCGCTGGAACCTGCGGACCTACGCGGAGCTGTACGGCCTGCCGGACGTGGACCGCGTCGTGGGGGCGGCCATGGCACGCCTGGGACTGGAGGATCGCGCCGACGACCGGACCGGCACCCTGTCGAAGGGACTCAAGCAGCGCGTGGCGATCGCGCGCGCGCTCCTCCACGATCCGCCGGTCGTGCTGCTCGACGAGCCGACGGCGGGCCTCGATCCGGGGAGCGCCAGGGGCGTGCGCGATCTCGTGCGCGCCATCGCCGGTGAGGGGCGAGCGGTGCTCGTCTCCACGCACAACCTGGCGGAGGCGGAGGAGATCTCCGATCGCATGGCCGTCCTCAACACCTCGCTGCTCGCCTGCGACACGCCGGGCCGGCTCCGCGCCGCCGCGGGCGGAGGCGTCACGGCGGTCATCGAGGTGGAAGGTCCCGCCGCCGCGTGGGTGGAGGCGGCACGGCAGGCCGGCGCGGAGGCGGTGCTCGCAGATGCGGCCGTGCTGACGCTGGACCTTCCGTCCGCGGGATCCGTTCCGGATATCGTGGCGGCACTCGTCGGGGCCGGCGCACGTGTCCGCCGCGTCGAGCCGCGCCAGCCCTCACTGGAGGCGGTGTACCTCGCCCTGACGAGGCAGGATGACTGAGGCCTTCCGTCGGATTCGCGCCATCGCGCGAAAGGACTTCGAGGAGGTCCGCAGCCAGCCGGCCCTGCTCCTGCCCGCGCTGGCGATGGTCGTCGGACTCGCCATCCCGGCGCTGCTGGTCATGTTCGTCGCCCCGGTAGTGACGGGCGAGGATCTCGCCGACTCCGACTTCGCGAGCGCCGCGGGGATGGCCGGGATGGGGGCCGCGTTGTCCGGCCTGTCGCCCGCGGGGCAGGCGCAGGCCTTCCTGCTCCAGCAGTTCCTGATGTTCAGCCTGGCCGTGCCGGTGCTCGGCTCGCTGTCCCTGGCCGCCCAGGGCATCATCGGCGAGAAGCAGGGCCGCGCGCTCGAGCCGATGCTCGCGACGCCCATCACCACGACGGAGCTGCTGGTGGCCAAGGTCGCCACGCCGTTTGCGCTGTCGATGCTGCTGCTGGCCTTGTCGTTCCTGCTCTACCTGGCGGCCATGGCGGCGCTGGCCGAGCCCGGCGTGTGGCGCACGCTCTTCTGGCCGCGCACGCTCGCGCTGCACGTCCTCATCGGCCCACTGCTCTCCCTGACGGCCCTCGGCATGGCGGCCATCGTCTCGTCACGCGTCAACGACGCGCGGACGGCACAGCAGCTCGGGGGCGTCCTGATTCTCCCCATCACGGCGCTGTTCGTGGCCCAGATTGCCGGCCAGTTCCTGCTGGATCCAGGCGCGATCGCCATCGTGGCCGTCGCCCTCGTCGTCGTCGACGTCCTGCTGCTGTGGCTTGGCGTCCGGGTGTTCCAGCGGGAGACGATTCTGATGCGGTGGAAGTAGGGTTCAG
>CAZUGF010000045.1:14625-37005 GCA_964619705.1 uncultured Bifidobacteriaceae bacterium | reverse complement strand
CGTCGCCGGCTGCTTGTTGCGCACGATCTCCAGCGTCATCTCCGCGTCCCCGGCGCGCCTGATTGCGCGCGCCGCGTCCCGCGCGTTGTCCACGCGCTCGCCGTTGACGGACGTAATCACGTCCCCGGCTTCGAGGCCGGCCTTCTCCGCCGCCGAGCCCGAGGTCACGGCGGAGACCAGCGCGCCGCCGCCGGCCGCGCCGAAGTACGCCGCCAGCTGATCGGACAGCGGCTCCAGCGTCACGCCGGCGCGCCCCTCGCGCCGGGTCCACGTCATCGTCCCGCCGCCGTTGTCGAACCGGAAGTCCATCACGGGCGGCTCCATGCGGAACCCGCGCAGTCCCTCGAGGCTGCGCTCCACGTCGCGCCGGATCCGGTCGCCGTCGATATCCATGTTCCAGGCGAAGCTCCGCACTTCGGGTGTCGCCGTCACGGTCTGGCGCGTGCCGCCGCGCATGAGCGCGATCTCGACGGCGCGGCCGTCGGGCGTCTCGCGCACCAGGCGCGTGAGCTGGCGCGCGCTCCGCACGCGTTCGCCGTCGAACTCGACGATGACGTCGCCCGGCTGGACGCCGGCCCTGGCGGCGGGCCCGTCCGTGTCCACGTCGTCGATCCGGACGCCGCCCGCGGCCGGCAGGTCACGGACCGTCACGCCGAGCTGGCTCCCGCGTCCGTCGAGGGTGAAGACGCGCCGTTCCTCCCGCGGCTCCGCGGGCTTGTCCTGTGCGACGAGCGTCGCGAGGCCCATGCTGACGCCTGCCACGAGCAGTGTGACGAATGACCAGAACCTGACCTGTCTCGACATTGGTGCCTCCAGGCGTTGAGACGTGCAGAGGTGGAGGTTGGTTGGGGGAGGCGGCGGGTGCGTTCGCGGCGGCGAACCAGGCGCGGACAGACCTGGCCCGCATGCCACGGCAGCGTGGCGCGGTCGAACGCGACGAGCACCAAGGCCGGCCTCGCGGCGCAACCGACCAAGACGTCTGCCGTGCTCATGCCTTCGTGTGTCCGCACACTGTGCACAAGTGTCAAATGGCCACGACGGCGTTCTCAGACGACCTCAGCTCGCCGCCCCTGGACGCACATCACCCCTTCGATACGATCACCAATCCTGGGGCGATACTCACCCAGCGTCTCCTCGGACGCGTAGATGGGCAGGAGCAGCGGATCGCCTTCCTCGTCAATCGGACGCATGACGGTCGCCCAGATCCGCGAGAACCGGCGCCCGATGACCTCGAACTCGTCGACGCGCTCGACCGTGGTCATGAACTGCGCGTTCTCCGGCTGGTCGGACTGGGGAAACATGAAGGCGGCTCTCTCCATTGAGATGGAGACGCTCGTGATGCTGGCCGGGTCGACGGTCGGGTCGTCCTCGAGCACCCGTTCTCGGTGCCGCCGGAGCATGTCGCCACTGGTGACTTCAATCGCGTCCGTCGAGGCCGGCTGAAGCACGTACGCCAGGCCGGCGAGCACGAAGTCCTGCTCGGTGCCGGGCCGATAGCGCTCGCGATGGGCAAAGTGATGGGGATCGAAAAACCAGAGAAGGCCGCTACCGGTGCCCAGGCGTGCCCTGACAACCGCCTCGAGGTCCCCCTCGGCAACGCGGGGCTCGTCAATGGTCAACAGGCGCGCAGTGCCCTCCCAGCAGAAGGGGAACGCCGTGACAAAGCGCCGGCTCTCGTCGGTCCCGCTCGAGTCCGTGGCGATGTACGTGATGAAGCGGAGGGGCCCTTCGCCGTGCCGAAGCTCAATCACTTCCTCTGAGCGCACGACGCCGTCCTCGCCTGCCACCGGCGCGGTGCCCTTCAAGCCGATCGTCCCTTCCGCGACGATCCTGGGGATCACCTCGTCGATGATCCTGTCGGTGTCTGCATAGACCGCAGACCAGTGGTCACCGTGGGTCACCGCTCCACCTCCGCGCCATCGCGAGAGGCCGCAGGCACAGTGATGAGATCGCCGGAGCACCCGTTCCGCCAGGACGGGTCGTTCACCTGCAGTCGTCGCATGCCGACACTGTGAAGTCCAGGTGTGTCGGGAGGGGTCACACCAGCCAGGCGTGGAGACGCGCCAACCTGGCCAGCGTAATATGCCGCGAACGACTGGCCGGCGGCGCGCAGCGCAGGCGGCGACCACTGTCACTCGGTCGCCGTGGCACGCCTCCCTCCCCGTCGCGCGGCCGCATACGGCAGCACAAACAGGTACAGCCCCGTGAAGAGGAGCAGGGCCAGCGGCAGCAGCGTCAGGAGCCCCACCCAGAGCGCGAGCGACTCCCGCCCCATCACGGCGAAGTTGGCGATGACACACACCGTGAACGCCGCGGACAGCCACCGGTGCGTCTGACGAATCCGTGCACTCCACGTCACCGACGTCTCTCCCGAACCCGTCACCAGTACTGCTCCACCGGCCGGATCTCCACGGCACCCCCCAGCCGGGCCGCGGGGATGCGTGCGGCCAGCGCGATCGCGGCCTCCATGCTCTCGGCCTCGTAGACGGCGTATCCCGCCACGCCCTCCGGCAGGTAGGTCCCCGAGCTGACCTGGGGTGATCGGTTTCACGGTCGCAGGCGGCAGGGTTGTCCAGATGGACATCCTGGCGGACCCGGAGCGCCTCCGCCGGGTTGACGTGTCGGCGGTTGAGGGGTGACTCGTGCGGCGGAACTGAAGTTCCGCCCTGCCTCCTTGAGCCAACCACCCATTCTCGGGCACAGTTGCGGGATGTCACCTCACCCGCGACGCCAGGGCCTTGCCCGGCTGGCCTCCGCCATCGTCGGCGTCCTCCTCCTGTCGGCGTGCGGCCCCGGCGCACCGCCTCCGTTGCAGGACATCCCCGCCGACCAGTGGCCCGCGTATGCGGGCGCGGACGGGGCACGCTATTCGCCGCTCGACCAGCTCACGCCGGCCAACGTGTCGCGGCTGGAAGTGGCGTGGACCTATCGCACGGGCGAGACCGGACAGGACGCCCGCGATGCCGCCAAGCTGACCTTCGAGGCCACGCCCCTCCACTTCGATGGCCGCCTCTTCCTGTCCACGGCCTACGGCCGGATCATCGCGCTCGATCCGCGGACAGGAACGGAGGCCTGGCGCTTCGACGCGGGCGTGGATCGCGGCGTCTCGTACAGCGAGGTCACGTCGCGCGGCGTGTCGGCGTGGCGCGACCCCGACGCGTCCGCCGATGCGCCGTGCGCGCGGCGCATCGTCGCCGGCACCATCGATGCGCGCCTCCTCGCGCTCGACGCGGCCACGGGCCGGCCGTGCGAGAACTTCGGCACGAACGGGACCGTCCGCCTGCAGGACGGGCTCGACGTGCGGAGCGCACCGGACTACCAGGTCACGTCGCCGCCCGCCGTGATCGCCAACCTCATCGTCGTCGGATCGTCCATCGGGGACAACTGGCACGCGGACACGGGCAACGGCGTCGTGCGCGCGTTCGACGCGCGCTCGGGTGAGGAGCGCTGGCGCTGGAGTCCCGTGCCGCACGAGCCGGGGCGCCTGGGCGCGGCCAACGCGTGGTCCGTCATCAACGTGGACGCGGCGCGCGACCTCATCTTTGTCCCGACCAGCAGCCCGAGCCCGGACTTCTACGGCGGGCTGCGTCCCGGCAACAACGCGCACGCCAACTCGGTCGTGGCGCTGCGCGGCTCGACGGGCGAGGTCGTGTGGTCCTACCAGACCGTGCACCACGACCTGTGGGACTACGACATCGCGGCACAGCCCGTGCTCGTCGACGTCACGCGCGACGGGCGCACCATCGCGGCCGTGGCTCAGCCGACCAAGATGGGCTGGCTGTTCGTGCTGGACCGCGAGACCGGCGCGCCGCTCTTCGAGGTCCGGGAGCAGCCGGTGCCGGCGAGCGACGTCGCCGGAGAGACCGCCTCGCCGACGCAGCCGGCCGCCGTCGGCCTGCCGGTGCTGATGCCGCACGGCCCGCTCACGCCGGAGACCGTGTGGGGACCCACCGACGAGGCGCGCGCGGAGTGTCAGCGCCTGGTCGCGCCGCTGCGGTCCGAGGGGATCTACACACCGCCGAGCGTGCAGGGCACGATCATGTATCCCGGAAACGGCGCCGGGACCAACTGGGGCAGTGCGGCCTTCGACCCCGCGCGCCGGCGGCTGATCCTCAACACGTCGCGTATCGCCACCGTGGTGCAGCTCATCCCGCGCGGGGGCTTCGACTCGGCCCGCGCCGCCGGGGCCGAGGGTTGGGAGTTCGGTGCCCAGCGCGAGACGCCCTTCGGCATGCGCCGGACGACGCTGCAGACGGCCGACGGGATTCCGTGCAGCCCTCCGCCGTGGGGCACGCTGGCCGCCGTGGATCTGGACACCGGGCGCCTGGCCTGGGAAGTGCCGCTCGGCCACCTGCCGGACGGCCATCCGATGATGGCGCTCGCCGGTCCACCGCCGATCGGCCTCCCGGCGAGCGGCGGCCCCATCGTGACGGCGGGCGGCCTGGTGTTCATCGGCGCCACGGTCGATCAGCGGATACGCGCGTTCGACCTGGCGTCCGGCGCGGAGGTCTGGCAGGCGGCGCTGCCGTTTGCCGGAATCGCCACGCCCATGAGCTTCGCGGCCGACGATGGGCGTCAGTTCGTGGTGATTGCCGCGGGCGGACACGGCAAGGCGGGGCTCGAGGTCGGCGATACGCTGGTGGCGTTCGCGCTCCCGCGGTAGCGTGAACCCGTGGGGTACATTTGAGCATGGCCAAGCATTCAGGGGACCTTCGTGCGGGCGTTCTGGAACGCGCGGAACGCGAGCACGTCAAGTTCCTCCGCCTGCAGTTCACGGACATCCTCGGCGTCATCAAGAACGTCGAGGTGCCGGATCGGCAGTTCGACGAGGCGCTCAACGGGCGCATCATGTTCGACGGATCGTCGATCGAGGGCTTTGTCCGCATCGAGGAATCGGACATGTTCCTCCAGCCGGACCTCGCGACGTTCCAGGTGCTCCCGTTCACGGAGGCGTCGGGGACGCTGGCCGGGACGAGCGGTGGCGCCTCGGCGGACAACCGCGTCGGCCGGATCATCTGCGACATCGCGAACCCGGACGGGACGCCGTTCGCGGGCTGCCCGCGCTCCACGCTCAAGCGCGCGATGGCCCTGGCGGCGGAACGCGGCCTCTCCATGCGGGCGGGCCCCGAGGCGGAGTTCTTCCTCTTCCTGCGGCGTGACGGCCGCCCCACCACGGAGACGCACGACGCGGCCAGCTACTTCGACCTGGCCCCCGTCGACCTCGGGGAGGACGTCCGCCGCGAGATCGTGCTGGCACTCGAGCAGATGGGCATGCGCATCGCCGCCGCGCATCACGAGGTGGCCCCCGGACAGCACGAGATCGACTTCAGCGACGAGGACGTCCTCACCACGGCCGACAACCTGAGCACCTGCCGGTTCATCGTCAAGAACGTGGCGCTCCGCAACAACCTGCACGCGACGTTCATGCCCAAGCCGATCTTCGGCGTCAACGGGTCGGGCATGCACACGCACCAGTCGCTGTTCCGCGGGACGGCCAACGCGTTCTTCGACGAGCAGGGCGACGGCGCGCTGAGCGCGACGTGCCTGCACTACATCGGCGGGCTGCTGCGCCACGCCAAGGGCAGCTGCGCCATCACCAATCCGCTCGTCAACTCCTACAAGCGCCTGGTCCCCGGCCACGAAGCGCCGACGGCCATCGCCTGGTCGGAGAAGAACCGCAGCCCGCTCGTGCGCGTGCCGGCGGTGCGCGGTCCATCGACACGCATCGAGCTGCGGACGCCGGACCCCTCCTGCAACCCGTACCTCGCACTGGCCGTGATGCTCCGCGCCGGGCTCGACGGCATCGATCAGCAGATCGATCCGGGGCCGCCCGTCAACAAGAACATCTACAAGATGAGCCACCGCGAGCGCCGGCACCTGCGGATCGACGACCTGCCCGCCAACCTGAGCGAGGCCCTCGACGAGTTCGAGAAGAGCGACCTCGTGCGGGACGCGCTCGGCGAGCACATCTTCCGCCACATCCTCGAGGCCAAGCGCGAGGAGTGGGCCGACTACATCCGGCATGTGTCGCCCTGGGAGATGGACCGCTACCTCGGAGTGTATTGATCGTTGGACGATCGCCGTCCCTCGGCGGGGACGGGCACGCGCGTACCGCGTCGATTTCCCTGTCATTCCCGCCGGCGCTCCCGTGGCACGGGAGTTGAAGCAGAGGACGGCGGCCGCGGCGGATCACCGGGGTGCGCACTATCAGGCAGGCGCTGGCATCGTCGCACTCCGGCGTCACATTCACGATCCGTCCGCGGCCGTTCTTCACCCGACGGCCCGCTCGCGCGACACGCCTGTCGCGGCATGGCGGGGCCAGACACGACATTGGGGGGAACGGGATGATCACTGTACCTGCTCGACGCGTCGGCTGGATGGGCGGCCTGCTGATCGCGACCGCACTCGCCGCGGGGTGTGCCGCCCGCTCCGCGTCCATCTCCGAGATCCAGGCCAACCCCGGCTACTACGCGGACCGTCAGGTCAGCGTCACCGGCGTCGTGACGACCTCGTGGGGGATCCCGTTCGTGCCCTACAAGATGTACCGCGTCAGCGACGGCCGGGCGGACCTGCTGGTCATCTCCGACAACCGGCGCACGCCGGCCAGGGGGGCGCGCGTCCGCGTCCGCGGGGACGTCGAGGAGTTCGCCCTCATCGGCGGCCGATCACTCGGGCTGCACATCCGGGAGCGCAGCCTCAAGTTCATGTAAACACAGGCGTTAGCGTCGTTCCACCGGCCGGATGGCTCGAGCCCACCGGCCGGTGGCGGGCGCTTGTGAAAATCTAGTACAATCTCAGGGCCTTGGAAGCCCTCGAACACCCGTCTCCACTCGTCGCCCTGATCAACGCGCTCCTGGCGCCGCTGCACATCCACGTGCCGGACCATGTCGTGTTCTCGGCGCTCATCTGCCTGATCGTCCTGGTGCTGGGCCTCATCGTCCGGTCCAGTCTCAGCGTGGACAATCCCGGCCGGCTGCAGATCGTCCTCGAGGACGTCGTCGGCTTCTTCGTGGGCACCATCGAGGACACGCTCGGCATCGGCGGCCGCAAGTTCCTGCCGATGCTCGGCGGCCTGTTCGTGTTCATCTGGATCGGGAACATGATGGGCCAGATTCCCGGCCTCGGCGCGCCGACGAGCAACGTCAACGTGCCGTTCGCGTGCGCGATCACGCTGTGGCTCTACTACCACTTCGAGGGCGTGCGGGCGCAGGGCGTTTTCAAGTACCTGAAGCACTTCGCGATCATGCCCGGCGTGCCGGTCCTGATGGCGCCGCTGATTCTCGTCATCGAGGTCATCAGCCACCTGTCGCGCGTGCTGTCGCTGACGCTGCGCCTCTTCGGCAACATCTTCGGCGAGCACCTCGTGGTGCTCATCATCGCGAGCATCATCCCCTTCCTGATGCCGCTGCCCATCCAGTTCCTCGGGCTGGTGGTGGGGACGCTCCAGGCGTTCATCTTCCTGATCCTCGGCGCGATCTACCTGAGCGCGGCCGTCGCGGTCGACGAGCACCACTGACGCGTAGGGCGGGTCTTCGGGCCCGCCTCCAGGCGGAATGTAGGGCGGGTCTTCAGACCCGCCTCCAGGCGGAACTAAAGTTCCGCCCTACAAGTTCCGCCCTACGGGTAGGGCGGTCAGCCGGTAATCCGCACGACGACGGCCGTCTGATCGTCGTTCTGCTCCGCGTAGCCGCGGAACTCACGGACGGCGGTGAAAATGGCGGTCACCGTCTCCTGCGCGGACAGTGCGTGCGTCCGTTCGATGACCTCGATCAGTCTCTCGGACCCGAACTCCTCCCCCTTCTCGTCGAACGTCTCGACGATGCCATCCGAACAGAAGACGTAGACGTCGCCGGTCTGCAGCTCGACGACCGTCTCGTCGTAGGTGGATCCCGCAAACGATCCGAGCGGCACGCCGGGCATGGGGATGAGTGCGGCCTTCCCCTCCGTGCACCGGACGGGGTACGGCAGGCCGGAGTTGGCGAACGTCACCTGGCGGCGCCTGAGGTCGAACATCGCGTAGCACAGCGTGCAGTAGTACTCCTCGAGCTGCCGCTCGTGGAGAATCCGATTGATCGCGTTCAGGACGACGGCCGGCGAGCTGCGGCGCGTCTCCAGACGCCGCCGGAACGTGCGCCCGCGGACGAGCTCCCCGGCAAACGCGCTGTAGAGCGCGGCCGGCACGCCCTTGCCCGACACGTCGCCGACAGACACCACCAGCGTGTGCGGCTCCGGCGACAGGAAGTCGTACATGTCCCCGCCGAGCTCGCGGGCGGGGTCGAAGTGCCACGCCACGTCCACGCCGCGCAGGCGCTTGGGCAGCTCCTGCGGCAGCAGCGCCATCTGGACGCGCTGCGCAAACCGCACCTCCTTCTCGAGGCGCAGCTCGTTCTCCTTGATGGCCTCGTAGAGCCGCGCGTTCTCGATGGCCACGGCCGCCTGCGAGGCCAGCAGCGTGAGCAGCTCCACGTGCTTCTTGGAGAAGGCCGCCAGCTCCGGGCTCTCCAGGTCGAAGACGCCGATGCAGCGGTCCTTGATCATCAGGGGGATGGCCATCTCGGACCGCGTGCCCTTGACGGCGTCGATGTAGCGCGGGTCCCGCGTCACGTCCTCGACGAGGATGGGCGCGCGCGACTTGGCCGCGTGGCCGACAATCCCCTCGCCCATCCGCACGCTGGCCGCCGCCGACGGGTCGTCGCCGAAGCGGATGGCGATCTTCATCTCCAGCATGTCGTTGTCCGGATTGAAGAGCGCGATGCCGAACGTCTGGTAGTTGATGATCCGCTTGACCAGGTGCGCGAGCCGCGTCAGCAGCTCGTCCAGGTCCAGGATGGCGCTCATCTCGCGGCCGATCTCGGCCAGCGTCTCGAGCGTGTCGGAGTACTCGCGCTCGGAGTCGAAGAGCCGCGCGTTGACGATGGCCTGGGCCACGTGGGCGCCGAACTGCCGGAGGATCATCTCGTCCCGCCCGGTGAACGCGGCGGGCCGATCGCTCAGCAGGTTCAGCGCGCCGATCACCTGGCCCTTGTGCCGCATCGGCACGGCCAGCTGCGACCGCACGCCGGGCACCACGGCGCGGTAGCGCGGATCCCGATCGACGTCGTCCACGATGATCGGGCGCTTGTCGGCGACGGCCGCGCCCACCACGCCCTGGCCGACCTGCAGCCGGAAGGTGCGGACAACCTCCTCGGGGTACCCCATCGCGTAGGCGATCTGCAGGTCCTGCCGCTTCTCGTCGAGCAGGTACACGGAGAAGACCGTGAAGGACGTCAGGCGCGAGATGAGCTGCGGGATCTTCTCCAGCAGCTCATTCAGGTTGAGGACGGAGGTGACTTCGCGGCCGAGCTCGGCGAGGACGGCCAGCTCCGCCGCGTTGCGGATGGAGGGCAGCCCCGCCGAGGAGTCGTCTGCCTCCTTCGGCGGCAGGCGGCCCGTCGAATCGGTCATTGGATCGTGTTCTTTCCACCGTCCCCCAGCGTGTAGCGCGTGACCCAGTCGTGGATACGGGTGAGACGGTCCTTCTGATGATAGTACTCGCTGATGCGGTGGCCCTCGCGCGGGTAGAAGACGAGCTCCGTCGTCCGCCCGCGATCCTTCAGCCCGCGGTAGAGCTCCAGCGCCTGGCCGACGGGCACGCGCTCGTCGTTCGCGCCGTGCAGGATGAGCGTCGGCGTCACCACCGTGTCGATGTGGGTCATCGCGGACCGCTCCATGTAGAGCGGCAGCGTCTTCGGGTTGACGATGCCCCCGAAGTAGCCGATGAGGACGCTGGGGATGTCGTTGGTGCCGTACATGCTCCACATGTTGGTCAGGCCCGCGCCGACCATCGCGGCCTTGAACCGCGTCGTCTGCGAGACGACCCACGCCGTCATGTAGCCGCCGTAGCTCCAGCCGATGTGCGCCATCTTCTCGGGGTCGGCAATGCCGCGCGCGACGAGCGCATCGACGCCGCTCATGATGTCCCGGTAGTCCCCGCCGCCCCAGTCGTTGACGTTGGCCTGCAGGAACGTCTCGCCGTAGTTGGAGCTGCCGCGCGGGTTGGGATAGAACACCGCCCAGCCCTTGCCGGCCCACAGCTGGCCGCCCTCGAGCCCGCCGACGCGGTAGTTGTTGACGAAGGCGCCCGCGGGCCCGCCGTGGGCCACCACCAGCAGCGGATAGCGGCGGCCGGCCTCATAGCCCACGGGCTTGAGCAGCACGCCCTCCACGTCCATGCCGTCGGTGCTCTTCCAGGTGATCACCTCCGTGGCGCCGAGCGCAAAGGCGTTCGCCTGCGGGTTGGTGTCCGTCAGCTTCCTGAACGCGGCAAAGGACCCGTCCGTGACGTAGACCTCGCCGGGCGAGTCGGGCGTGTCCATCACGACGGCGATCGTCTTGTCATCCGCGCTGGCCGTGCCGAGCTGGAGCGTGCGCTCGGGTGAGAGCCGCGTGTAGCGCCCCGTGGCCACCTCGTAGGCAAACGCCTCGCTGTAGGCGCGCCGGCCCGCGCTGAACAGGATGCGCGTGCTATCCGCGGACCACACCGGCGTCCCCGCATCCACGTCGAAGTCCGGCGACGAGGCGTCCTTGATGGTGCGCGCGGCCGTGTCGTAGAGCATCAGCCGGCCCTGCACGACAACGCCCGGTGGCGTGCCGTCGCCGATGGGCGCGGAGGCGTTGAGGTCCGCCGTCCACGCGATCCACTTGCCGTCGGGCGACCACCGCGGGTTCGTGTCGCTGCCGAAGTTAGTGCTGATGGCGGTGACCTGGCGCGTGGCGAGGTCTGCGACGAAGACGTCACGGCGGGTGTCGCGGAGCATCGGCGTGACGCCGGCGCCGAAGGTGAGGCGCGTGCCGTCCGGCGACCACGACGGCGGACCGGACACCGTGTAGTCCGTCCCTTGAGTGACGCGGGTGGCCTTCTCCGTCCCCAGGTCCAGCACCCACACGTGGCCGTAGCGGAAATCCCCCTCGAACACGCGCTCGTCGTCGCGCTTCTTGATGTTGGCGTCCTCGTCGCCGGGACGCGGGTCGTTGGCGACGAACGCGATGCGCGTGCTGTCCGGCGACCAGGTGTACGCGGAGACGCCCTCCGGCGCATCGGACACCTTCCGCGCCTCGCCACCCGACGTCCGCATCACGTGAACCTGCGGCTTCGGTTCCGTGTCGCCCCCACCTGGTCCGCGCGCGGAGACGAAGCTGATGTACTCGCCGTCCGGCGACCAGCGCGGCTGCTGATCCCCGCGTGGGCCGAAGGTGACCTGCCGCGCGGCGCCGCCGTCGACCGGCACCATCCAGATGGAGGTCCGCGCCTCGCGCCTGTCGCGGTTGCCCTCCGCGGGCGGCTCCCACTGGCGAACCGTGTAGAGCACACGGGTGCCGTCCGGCGAGACGGCGGGCGCGCCGACGGCCTTCAGGTCCAGAACGTCGTCGATGGTGACGGGCCGGGTCTGCGCCGCCGCCACGTGCGTCGTGCCGAGAACCGCGAGGACTGCAAGAATGGTCCGCATGGGTGCCTCCAGAGCGGGAAAAGTATACTGAGGGAGTCTTGAATCCCAGAAGGCCGAATTCAGCCGGGGCGCCGCCCGCTCCGGAAGCCGCGACGGGCGTGCCGGGACTGGTCCTGCCGCTCGACAACGCCGCGATCGAGCGGATCCTGCCCCATCGGTACCCGTTCCTGCTCGTCGATCGGATTACCGAGTTCGAGCCCGACAAGCGCATCGTCGGCATCAAGAACGTGTCGGCCAACGAGCGCTACCTGTCCACGACGCTGCCCGGCGAGCGGCCGGCGCTGCCACCGACCATCCTGACGGAGATCGTGGCCCAGGTGGGGGCCATCCTGATCCTGGCCAAGCCGGAGTACAAGGATCTCCTGATCTTCTTCCGCGGCATCGAACGCGTCCGCTATCGCGGCCCCGTCCACCCGGGAGACGTGGTCGTCGTCGAAGCGCGCGTCAAGCGCCTCCGTAACCGGATGGGCGTCCTCGAAGGACGCGCCACCGTCGGCGATCGTATCGTCGTGAACGGGACGATGACCTTCGCACTCGGGACCAAGGACGACGAGCAGGCCTGACCCGGCGGGCCCACAGCGGTCAGCGACGCGGGTTCAGGCGGCCGGGCCCTTGTAGAGCACGCGGCCGAGCCGCCGGTGCCACGCCGTGAACTCCCCGTCCCCGGCATCCTCGCCAATCGCGCGGCGCACCTGGTTCAGCCGGGCGTCGAGTTCATCGACCGTCGCCAGGATGAACGCCTCCACCGTCTTCGGCTCGACGGGTGCGCCGTGCTCCCTCGTGCCGTGGTGGGACAGCACGAGGTGCTCCAGCTGCGCGCGCAGGTCCGGCGGAAACCCGGAGATCGCCGCCGTCGTCTCGTGCACGAGCAGGAGGCCGAGCCCGATGTGCCCGACCAGGTTGCCGTCGCGCGTGTAGCTGGTCATGCCGGACTCGTAGCCGAGCTCCTGCAGCTTGCCGATGTCGTGCAGGATGACGCCGGCCAGCACGAGGTCCGCATTCGCCGCGTATGCGCGCGCGAGGAACGTGCCCACCTCCGCCATCTTCACGATGTGCTCGAGGAAGCCGCCGCGGTACGCGTGATGGATGGCCTGCGCCGCGGGCCACTCCCGCAGCTGCGCGCCGTGGTCCGCAAGCACGCGGGCCAGGAGCACGCGGATGTGCGGGTCCTGCACGGCGGCCGCGTAGCCCGTGAGCTCCAGCCACATCTCGTCGATGGGCCGGGACGCGCTCAGGACGGCGTCTTCCTCCCGAAAGCCCTCGCGCCTGTCCTGCTCCGGGTTCACCCGGCGGATGCCGGTGACGACCATCTGCAACTGCCCGTTGTAGAGGCTGCCCCGCCCCTCGACGCGCACGAACTCGCCGGCGTCGAACTGCGCGCCGAACCGGGGCACGTCGTCGAAGAGCTTCGCGGTGATCTGGCCCGTCACGTCCTGCAGCGTGAGGATCAGGAACTCCGATCCGCTGCGCCCGGTGCGCAGCTCCTTGCCCACACAGAGGAAGTAGCCCCAGCCGGCGGCGTCAGGCGTGAGCGCGGCGAGGCGCGGGAGACGGGACACCACGCGATTGTACTCCCCGCACGACGGCGACGCCGCCCAGGACGAGCGCGGACGCCACGACGATGCGCAGCGAGAACGGCTCGTCGAGGAGCAGCGATCCGAGCGCCACGGCAATCAGCGGGTTGATGTAGGCGTAGAGCGACACGGTGGAGATGGGCAGCCGCGTGACGGCGTAGACGTACGCCGTGTAGGCGATGGCCGATCCGAACACCGTGAGGTAGATCATCGCCGCCAGCGATCGGGCGGAGAAGTGCAGCGCGCTCCACTCCCCCGCTGCGGTGGACAGGCCGAGCAGCATCACGCCGCTGAACAGCATCTGCATGGCCGCTCCGGCCAGCGGGTGCGAGGCCGACGCGTGCCGCTTGGTGTACGACGTGCCCAGCGCCCAGCCGATGCAGGCCACCTGCAGGGCCACGATGCCCGCCAGCACGGCACGGCCGCCCGCGGTGCCCAGCGAGATCTCCGGCCACACCAGCACGAGGATGCCCGCGAACCCCACGGCCAGTCCGGCCAGCACGGGCTTCGTGATGCGCTCACCCTTCGGCAGCGCCGCCTCCACGCACACGGACCAGAACGGCACCGTGGCCACGACGACGGCGGTGAGGCCGCTGGCGACGTACTGCTCCGCCCACACGACGAGGCCGTTGCCGATGACGTTCATCAGGAAGCCGAGGAGCGCGAGCCCCGCCCACTGCCGGCGATCCGGCAGCCGCTGACCGGTGGCGTACAACACGGCCGTGAGGAGCAGGCCGGCCGCCATCCACCGGAGACCGGCCACCAGGAACACCGGCACCGTCTCCAGCGCGACACGAATCGCCAGGTACGTCGTCCCCCAGACGACGCAGACGATCAGCCAGGCGAGCCAGGCGAGCTTGCGATCGCGGGTCATGACCGGAGCGCGACGGGGATGCGCGCGCTCTCCTTCACGGTCTCGAGGACGATCGTCGTCCGGGTGGACGTGACGTGGTCCACGGAGGCAATCTTCTGGCGCAGGATCTGCCCCAGATGCTCCGCGTCGCGGGCGCGCACCTTGAGCAGGTAGCAGTCGTCACCGGCGACGTGGTGCACTTCCTGGACCTCCGGAATGTCGGCCATGGTGACGGCAGACGCCATCTCCGCGCCGTGCTCCGACGTGCGGACCGCGACGAAGGCCAGCAGCCCGAGGCCGAACACGCCCGGGTCCAGCAGCGCCACGTAGTCCCGGATGACGCCGCGGGTCTCCAGCTTGCGGATCCGCTCGAGCACGGCGGAAGGCGCCAGACCCACTGTCTTGGCGATCTCGGCCTGGGTACTCCGGCCGTTCTGCTGAATCATCATCGCGATCTCTGTATCGATTCTGTCCAACATTCTGATTATGATTGTATCAAACGAATATTATTCTGCAAGCCGGCACCGCGACCGTGTATCCATCGGCCCCTCCGGGTATTGACCCCACGCGGCCGTGAACCGGGCCGCGACGACGGCCACCGGGGGCGATTCCGGGGGCGGGCTCGGATGTCGTGATACAAAACGCTGGTGCTGACGTTCTGGCACGAGGCTTCCCCGGAGGCCCGTCGGGCGCTTGTCGCGGCCTCTCTTGGTTGGATGCTCGATGCCTTCGACGTGATGCTCTACGCGCTGGTGCTCTCGGCGCTGGTGCTGGACCCCACGCTCGGCCTGGACCTGGTGACGGGCGGGTACCTCGGGTCCATCACGCTGGCGGCGTCGGCGGTGGGCGGCGCGGTGTTCGGGGTGATTGCCGATCGCCTGGGGCGGACGCGGGCGCTGACGTTGAGCATCCTGATCTACTCGGTGTTCACGTTCGCGTGCGGGCTGGCGCAGGACGTCTGGCACCTGGCCGTGTTCCGGCTCTTCCTCGGGCTCGGCATGGGCGGCGAGTGGGCGAGCGGCGCCACGCTCGTCAGCGAGACGTGGCCGGAGCGCCACCGGGGCAAGGCTCTGGGGCTGGTCCAGAGTTGCTGGGCCATCGGCTACGGGCTGGCGGCGATGGTCAACTGGATCGTCCTGCCGCGCTTCGGCTGGCGCGCGGTGTTCTTCGTGGGCATCCTGCCCGCGCTCTTCACGCTCTGGATCCGGCGCCACGTGCAGGAACCGGAGATCTGGACGGAAGCGCGCGTGCCTCGCGTGCGCGCGGCTGCCGTCCGGCGGTCCGCCTTCTCCGGGCTGATGCGCATCACGCTGGTCCTCACCGCGATGAATGCGGCGACGATGTTCGCGTGGTGGGGCCTCAACCTGTGGGTGCCGTCGTACCTGTCACTGCCGGTGGACCGCGGCGGCATCGGCCTCTCCACGACGGCGATGTCCTGGTTCGTGCTGGCGATGCAGGTCGGGATGTGGTTCGGCTACGTCACGTTCGGGTTCATCAGCGACGCGTTCGGCCGCAAGCCGACCTACATGACGTACCTCGCCGCGGCGGCCGCGCTCGTGTGGGCATACGGGTCCACGCGTGAGCCCATGTACCTCCTGCTGCTCGGTCCGTTCGTCGCGTTCTTCGGGACGGGCTATTTCAGCGGCTTCGGGGCGATCGCGGCGGAGATCTACCCCACGTCCATCCGCGCCACCGCCATGGGCATCACCTACAACGTGGGACGCCTGCTGAGCGCGGTCGCGCCGCTCGTCATCGGCACGCTGGCGCAGACGCGCGGGTTCGGGCCGGCGTTCACACTGACGTCGGCGGCGTTCCTGGTCGCGGCGGTACTGTGGCTGTGGCTGCCGGAGACGCGCGGGCGTCAGCTGACTTCCTGACGGCGATCCTCGTCGCCGCCGATGGTGACCGTGTCCGCGGCGACGCGCACGCAGTTGCGGCCGTCCTCCTTGGCGCGGTAGAGGGCGTGGTCGGCGCGGCCGATGAGCGCCTGGACGGTGACCTCGCCCTGCAGGGCCTGCGCGAGGCCGAAGCTGGCCGTGATGGTGAGCGCCTCACCGGCCCACGGCACCGGGCGCTCGGCAATCTCGCGGCGGAGGGTCTCGGCCACGCGCCGCGCGCCGAAGAGCGGCGTCTCGGGCAGCAGCACGAGGAACTGGTCGCCGCTGTAGCGGCACTTGAGGTCCGACCCGCGGAGCACCTCGCGCATGCGCTTGCCGATCATCGACAGCACCGCGTCGCCGCAGAGGTGGCCGTAGCGGTCGTTGACCTCCTTGAAGTTGTCGATGTCGAACATGATCAGCGAGACGACCGCCTGGCTGCGCCGGGCGCGCCGCAGCTCCGCATCGACGATCTCCAGCGAGTGGCCGCGCGTGTAGCAGCCGGTGAGGGCATCGCGCACGCTGTTCTCGCGCACGTCCCGGAAGAGCTGCGCGTTCTTGACGGACACGGCCAGCAGGGGCGCCGCCGCCTCGATGGCGCGCCGGCGTTCCGGGCTCATCATCCCGTCGACCGTGCGCACGCCGATGACGCCGATGGCGGACGCGCCGACGATGAGGGGGAAGCCCACGGCGTGGGTCTCCGTGATCTGGCTGGCGGTCCCGGTGAGGAGCTGCTCGGCCAGGTCGCCCCACTTGCGCATGTCCTCGCCGCTCCGCATGTCGGAGGCGAGCGCCTCCCACTGCGTGCCCTCGCGGACGAGCACCCACACGCGGTCCGTGCCGGCAATGGTGGGCAGGTGCTGCGCGATGATCACGCGGATCGCGTCGTAATCCAGGGATCGGCCGAGCGCCTGGCCGAACCCGACCAGCCGCTCCAGCTCCTCTGCCCGGTTCTCCGCTTCACGCTGCGCCGCTTCCGCCGCGGCCGCCTGCTCCTGCACCTGATGCCGCTTGCGCATCTGGTGCAGGGAGAAGATCACCGTCAACAGGACCAGGGCCGGAATCAGGGTCAGGCCGCTCTGCTGCTCGATGTCGTACGCGTAGTCGAGCAGTCGGCTGAGGGGCCCGGAAAAGACGATCACGACGGCGGCGGTGAGGCCGACCAGGAGCCAGGCATCCTGCCGCCCAAAAAGCCTCATGCTACGGCAGAGCCTATTCGGAGGCCGGAAGGCGTGTCAAACCCGAAGATGGGTTAAATTAGGCGGATGCACGGACGAACCTCGTGGATTGCCGCCCTGTCGGTGACCCTGGCGGTCACGGTTGCCGCCACGGTGGCCCTGTCGGGTCAGGCCGCGAAGAAGGCGGCTCCGCGCGCGCCCTCGCCGGCGGCCCGGCAGATCTCGATGCCGCCGATCCCGACCATCGGCTACGCCGCCGCCCGGCCCATGGACGTCGCCACGGCCGCCTATCGCTTCGTCGGGGAGCACCCGGAAGTGGCGAAGCACGTGCCCTGCTACTGCGGGTGCGAGACGATGGGCCACACGGGCAACGAGTCGTGCTTCGTCAAGCGTCGTGATGCGGCCGGCAACGTCCTCGAGTGGGACATGCACGGCTTCGGCTGCGCGGTGTGCATCGACGTGGCCCGCGAGTCCATGCAGCTCTTCAACTCGGGCGCGGACCCGGTTTCCATCCGCGCGGCGATCGAACGCAAATGGACGCCGCAGTTCCAGACCAAGACCCCGACACCGCACCCGCCGAAGAAGCCGTAGCCTCGCCCGTGGTGGACCGCGCTGCGGTCTTCGCGCGCTTCTTCGAGGCGATTCACGAAGGCTTCTACGTCGGCGTACTCGATGCCGCCGGGTCGACGACGATCGCGGCCAATCCCCATTTGAAGCTGCTCCTCGGCTACGGACCGGAGACAGCCGAGCACCTCATCCGCCCCTTCGACCCCGCGCGCTTCGTCGACCCCGAGGCGCGCGCCAGCTTCCTCCAGCACCTGCACAAGGCCGGCGCGCTCAGCGATCACCTGCTGCGCCTCCGGCGCGCGGACAACACCGTGGCCTGGGTGGAGGTGACCGCCACCGCCGAGCCCGCGGAGTTCTCCGGCCCCGGCCTCCGCGTGGAAGCCATGGTGCGGGACGTGAGCGAGCGCCGGAAGCTGGACGATCAATCCCGTGGCCTCCAGACCGAGCTGCTGCAGGCGGAGAAGATGGCGGCCCTGGGCCACACCATCTCCGGCGTGGCGCACGAGCTGAACAACCCGCTCGCGACCATCCTGTCCTGGGCGGAACGGCTGTCGGAACACCCGCCCGACGAGAAGACGCGCCGCGGGCTCGGCGTCATCCTCGGCGAAGCCGAACGCGCCGCGCGCATCGTCCGGAACCTGCTGACGTTTGCGCGGAAGCGGCAGAGCACGCGCGCCATGGTGGACGTCAACCAGATCGTCCGTGAGACGCTGGCCCTGCGCGCCTACGAACAGCGGGTGTCGAACATCACGCTCATCGAGGCGCTTGCCGCCGGCGTCCCCCAGGTGTTCGTCGACGGCCACCAGATCAAGCAGGTGCTGCTGAACCTCGTGATCAACGCGGAACAGGCCATGCTGACCACGCGCGGGCGCGGCACGCTCGTCGTCCGCACGTGGCACGACCAGGAACAGGCATGCGTCGTGCTGGAAGTGAACGACGATGGCCCGGGCGTGCCGGACGAGGTGCAGACGCGGATCTTCGATCCGTTCTTCACGACGAAGGAAGTCGGCAAGGGCACAGGGCTGGGGCTGAGCGTCGCCTATGCGCTCGTGCACGAGCACGGCGGACGCATCTGGCTGGGATCGACGAGGGAAACGGGCGCGTCGTTCTTCGTGGCGCTGCCCGTCACGCCGCGGCGGACGGACGTACGGCCGGCCTCCGCGCCCATCGTGTCGCTGGACCAATTCAAGGGGGCCCGCGTGCTCGTCGTGGAAGACGAGCCGGCGCTGGCCGTGGCCGTGGCGGAAGCCCTGGTGGACGCGGGCTTCGTCGTGGACAGGGCCGGGGACGGCGAGGAGGGCCTGACCCGCCTCGCCGAGCAATCCTACGAGCTCATCGTCTGCGACCTGAAGATGCCGCGGATCGACGGCATGCAGTTCTACCGCGCCATGGCCGCGGCCACACCTGCCCTGGCCCGCCGCGTGATCTTCGTCACGGGCGACGTGGCCGGGACGGACGCGGAGGCCTTCCTCCAGGAGACGGGCTGCCGCTGGCTGTCCAAGCCGTTCCGGCTCGGCGACTTGCTGCGGACGGCGCGCGACACGCTGTCGTAAGGCACGACGACTCCGGCGGGCCGGGCCCGCTGCTCGGCGGCCGGATCCACGCGCGTGTCCGACATGCGCAGGGACGCCTTGAGCATCGAAGGCTTGCGTGCGAAGGCCAGGATGGCGCTCCGCAGCTCGGACGGGGCCACCGCCGGCATGCTGTCCGCGCCGAGCGCCTCGCGCAGGCGCCGGAGGGCGCGCGCGTGCAACTGGGACACGCGCGACTCGTTGACGCCGAGCTCGGCGCCGATGTCCTTCATCGTGACGTCACCGTAGTAGTAGAGCGCGATGACGCGCTGCTCACGGGCCGGCAGCGTCTCGATGGCGCGGCGCACGCGGTCGCGCACCTCGCCCTGCTCGTAGAGCGCATCCGGACGCGCAGGCTCGGCGGGCGCGAGCACGGCGGGAAGCTGGGACTCGTCCACCTGATCGCTCGAAGAGAACGGTGAGGTGGACTCGATCGTGTTGATGCGGACGATCGTCTTGCCCAGCCGCTTCTCGTCGGAGCCGACCGCGGCCGCCAGGTCCGCCAGCGAGGGCTCGTGGCCGAGCTCGGCCCGCAGCTTCTCGCGCGCCGCCTCCAGCTCGCGGCGCACGCGCCGGACCCCGCGCGGCCAGGCGTCCTTCCGCAGGGCGTCAATCATGGCGCCGCGGATCCGCCGCTCGGCAAAGGTCTCGAACTTGATGCCCCGGCCCTCGTCGAAGCGGTGCGCGGCATCGATGAGGCCGATGACCCCGTCCTGCACGAGATCGCCCAGGTCAATCGAGTGGGGCATCGTAGCGGCCATGCGGCGCGCGAGCGCCTCGACAAAGGGCAGGCTGGCCTCTACGCGGGGGTTGGCGACGTCGGTTGACTGAGCTCTCATTTCGATCACACATCCTCCGAGCCCAGGGTCAGGCTCGGCCACTCAAAAGGCAACCTCGATGCCAGGATTGTGCACTCGCACGGCGGGGCAAGCACTTTCGGTGGGGCAAACGTGTAAATAGCCGTATTTTCAATTAGTTACGAATGTGCACGGCCCGGCTACCGACGGCCGGTCAGGCTGTCGATGCGTCACGGTATTGACGATCCGGGCGCGAAAGCGCCAGTATATTGACGATTCCAGCTCGACAGTCATCGTGTCGTCCCGAGTCGCTTCGCGCACACTGAGACACACGATCACGATTTCGTCATGAGATTGCGAAGTTGTGGGCTCGCGCGTGGAGCGCGCGAGCGAGGGGTCTGGGGGGTCTGGCGAGGCGGACGGATCAGCTGGGGTCGGCGAGGGTCGAGCGGATCTCGCGCGCGAGGCTCATGGCCTGGAGAGCGGCGGAGACGACCTGTGTGGCGCGGGCGCGATGGATCTCGTCCGAGGACTTGGCCTCGAGCAGCTCCGCGTGAGCCAGGATGACGCCGAGCTGGTTGTTCAGCCTGTGCATCAGCGAACGCAGATCCGCCGTGTCCGTGCTGGAAGGTGTCTCGGCCATTGCAGTGGTCTCGGCCATGATCGTCATGTGGTGAACCTGTCGTGCGACTTGCCGGGAGATCCGCGCACCTCAGGCGCCGCGCGGACGATCGCCCGCGCGAGCCCGTCGCGCGGTCCGACCTGCCTGTCGTGTCTGCTCCGCCGGCCGACAGGGCGGCCGGCTCGACCCGGCGCTCACGCCACCGCGTTGGGGCTGCTCGGGCGGACCGTCCCATCCGGCTGCCGCCAGAGGGTATCGACGAAGATGCGGATGCTGCCGCCCGCGGTGCGCACGTACTCCACCTTGTTCGCGGCGATCCAGTTGTAGATCGTGCGCCGGCTCACGCCCACCATCTCGCACGCCTTCATGATGCTCACCGTTTGCCGTTCCACGTCTCCATCCCTCCTTCGCGACGGCGTCCGGCCTGCGGCCAGAACCCCGACACTGTGCTCTCGCACTCGGATGAGGTATCGGTCTTCTGTCACGATGGGTTTAGGTGTGCAGCCTTGACAACCCGTGTCAACAATTTGACAATACGCTAAATGGCTGATTCCAAAGCCCATATCCTCCTCCTGGACGATGAGGAGGCGTTGAGGGAGGTGGTGGCCGAACGGCTCCGCGACCATGGGTTCGAGGTGACGGAGGCCGGTTCCGGCGAGCAGGCGCTGACCCTCCTGGACGGGTTCGCCTTCGATGTGATCGTCTCGGATCTGCGGCTGCCGGGCATTGACGGCCGGGTGGTCATCGATGCCGCGCTGGACAGGTATCCCGGCATCATCGCGATCGTCGTGACGGGGTATGCGACGGTCAAGGATGCCGTCGAGACCATCAAGCGCGGGGCCGCGGACTTCGTGGCCAAGCCTTTTCAGTTCGACGAGCTGCTCCATGTGATCAACACGGCGCTCGAGCAGCGGCGCCTGAAGGACGAGAACGCCTATCTCCGGCAGCAGCTCGACGAGCGGTTCGGCCTTGGGGCCATGGTCGGCAAGAGCCGGCCGATGCAGGTGCTCTACCAGCTCATCGAGACGGTGGCTGCGACCAACGCCACGATCCTGATCTCCGGCGAGACCGGGACAGGCAAGGAGATGGTCGCGCGGGCGATTCACCAGGCAAGCCACCGCCGGCAGCAGCGCTTCGTGGCCATCAACTGCAGTGCGATTCCCGAGACGCTGCTCGAGGCAGAGTTGTTCGGCCACGTGAGGGGAGCGTTCACGGGCGCCGTGGGGACGCGCCAGGGCCGCATCGAGCAGGCGGACAAGGGCTCCCTGTTCCTCGACGAGGTCGGGACAATGCCGCAGTCGCTGCAGATGAAGCTGCTGCGTGTGTTGCAGGAGCGGGAGTTCGAGCGCATCGGCGATCCGCGCACGGTGAAGGTGGACGTGCGCGTCGTGGCGGCGACGAACGCGGACCTCGCGAAGATGGTCAAGGACGGATCGTTCCGCGAGGACCTCTTCTACCGGCTCAACGTGATTGCCGTGCAGCTGCCGCCGCTGCGGGATCGTTCCGAGGACATCCCGCTGCTCGTGCGGCACTTCATCGAGAAGTTCCATCCGGCGCGCGAGGGCGGCGAGCCCGTCGTGGTGTCGCAGGACGCGATGCGGCGGCTGATGGCGTTCGCGTGGCCCGGCAACGTCCGCCAGCTCGAGAACGTCATCGAGCGCGCGCTGGCGCTCGGCGGTGGACGCGCGCGCATCGAGGCGGAGGACCTGCCGCCGGACCTCCGGGAGCAGGAGAGCGTGAGGGCGGCGGCCCCGGACCTCGGCGAGGAGGGCCTGGATCTGCCGGCGCTCCTGGCGGGGTTCGAGCGCGACCTGATTCAGCAGGCGCTCGCGCGATCCGGCGGGAACCGCGGCGC
>CAZUGF010000045.1:3449-14525 GCA_964619705.1 uncultured Bifidobacteriaceae bacterium | reverse complement strand
CGCCTGCTCGGGCTCAAGCGGACGACGCTCGTGGAGAAACTGAAGCGGAGCCCGTAGGGCGGACCTTCAGGTCCGCCTCAGCGGCTCGTCATCTGATCCGTGTAGATCGTCACGTGGCGGCACTGCTCGAGGAGCAGGTCGAACGGCGTCCCGATCCCGAGCCTGGAGACCGCCGCCTGCACGAGCTGGCGCTTGCGCGGTCCCACGGCGATCACCCAGACCTGCCGGCTCTGCGCGAGGAACGGGAGGGACAGCGTCAGCCGCCGGCGCGGGATGCGCGGGGCGTCGTCGATGGCAATGACGCGGGAGTCCTCCCGCAGCAGGGCCGGATGGCCGGGGAACAATGCCGCCAGGTGCCCATCGTCGCCGACGCCGAGGATGGCGAGATCGAGCGGACCGCCGTCGAGCGCCGTCTCGAGATCGCGGTCGCACGCGGCCGCTGCGTCCTCGAGCGAGTCGTCTCCGCGGCCGCCCATGGGGAAGACACGCGGCGCCTGGTCCGTGTCCGCCAGCGGGTCCAGGAGCATGCGGCGGGCAACCTCGAAGCTCGATCCCGGATTGGCCGGACCTTCGGCGCGCTCGTCCGTCCAGAAGAGCGAGACCCGCGACCAGTCCGCCTGCGAGTCGCGCAGCGCCGGCAGGAAGATGAGGGCCGCGCCGCCGCCGGAGATGCCGCACGCGACGGGCCCGTTCTCGACGAGCGTGCGGAACGTCGATCCGAGCTCGGCGCGCAGCTCGTCGACGGTAGCGACCATGAGCTCCATCTCAGGATAGGATAACCTTCGTGCCCCCGAGATTCGCGTACTGGACGATCATCGTCGACGATCAGGCGACGGCGTTCCGCGCGGCGGAGCTCGAGGAGCTGCGTCCCACCTTCAACCGGATCCGCGAGAAGCACCCTGCGGCGGTGCTGATGTGGTTCCAGAACGGCAAGCTCTGGCGTTCGCGGACGGAGGCACGCGAGGCGTACACGGCCGAGCGCCGTGCCGCGGACCGCAAGGCCCGCCCCGCCGAACATCCGCCGCGCGATCGGAAGTGGCGGCCCGGCGGCACGCACCGCGATCCCCGGCAGAAGTACATCGACGCCAAGAAGGCCAAGTGGACGCGCTTCAAGCAGAAGGTGCGGTCCGCCACCGAGGCGCGGCGACGCAAGCCGGGAGAGGGGGAGTGATTGCGCACGTCGTGCTCTTCCGCCCGAGGCAGGAGATGGGTGCGGAGGAGCGCGAGCAGTTCGTCGCGTCGCTCGAGAACGCGCTGGACGGGATTCCGGTGATTGCCCGGGCCCGCGTGGGCCGGCGGCGCGTGCTCGGCCGGGCCTACGATGCGGCGGCAGCGGAGCACTACGAGTTCGCGGCCGTGCTGGAGTTTGCCGCCGAGGCCGACCTGCGCACCTACCTCGACCATCCCGCGCACCTGGAACTCGGGCGCCGCTTCTTCGCCTCGGCCGAGACGATGCTGGTCCACGACTTCGAGATGGTGGACGGCAGCGCCGTGCGGTCGCTCCTGGACGTCAGTCCCGGCGGAACATCCTCCTGATCGATCGCATCACCGGCGACTGCCGGCGCGACTCGTCCATCCGCTCGAGCGCCTTCACGGCCTCGCCGATCGACGGCAGCACCTGGATGCCGAGCCGCCGGATCTCCGAGGGCACCTTCCGCGGACCGGGCCACACGAGGAACGGGCGCGCCTGGCTGTCGGCGGCCACCTCCACGACGTGCTCGGGCCTGTCGTCCACCACGGCGTCGAGCCCGAGCACCGCCGCCAGGCGGCCGCGCGATCGCGGGACCACGTAGACCGACGGCAGGCGGAAGCCGTGCTGCTCGAGCCAGCGCTGCGACTGGCGCTGCGGCGTGTCCCCGGCCGTGGCGGGACGGGCCGTGATGAAGAGCACCTCCCAGCGCCGTTGATCCGCGATGCGTCCGAGGCGTTCGATGATGCCCGCCTCGAGCTCGGGGAGCGTGGTCCAGAAGTCCTCGATGCCCTTGACGCGGTCCCAGAGCTGACGCCGCTGTCCCTCCGTCAGGTGGAGATCGTCAATGGTCGCGGCCACGGTGGCCGGCTCGCGCTCGGGGACATCGGCCGGGACCTCGCCGGCGGCGTCCGCGGGACGTCGTCCGCTCTCGGGCCCGAAGAGCACATCGGCCTCGCGGCCGAGCGCGCTCAGCATGTCCGCGACCGTCCCGTCGAGGTCGAACGCGATCCGCAGGCTCATCCGGCGGCCCGCGCCGTCGCGATGCCCGCCGTCTCACCGAAGAAGAACCCCTCGATCGCGTCGCGGAGGCCGTCGAGCGAGTCGGCGGCGTTGACCGCGATGCGCAGGTGCGATCCGCCGTCGAGCCCCTTCGTGTACCACGTGCAGAGGGCGCGCAGCTTGTTGATGACCCATCGATCGCGGCCCCGCGCGGGCACGGCGTCCACGGGCTGCCGCGGTGCGCGATGACGGAAGCCCGCGGCCTCGTCCTCGCCCTCGTCGAGCAGCAGCTGCATGTACTCGAGGAGAAAGCGTCCGCGATCCTCGAGCGCGATGGTGCGAGCCGGGCGCCCCTCGATGAGATCGCGGGCCTGGGCCAGGATCCAGGGGTTGCGCAGCACACCGCGGCCGACGAACACGCCGGCCACGCCTTCGCTCATGCGGGCCACGATCTGCTCCGGCTCGATCAGGTCGCCGGACCCGAAGACCGGAATGCTGACGGCGTGCGCGACGCGCGCGACGAAGTCCCAGTCCGCCTGGCCGCTGTAGGACTGCCTGGCCGTGCGGCCGTGGATCGCAATGGCGGCCGCGCCGGCGTCCTGGACGCGCCGGGCCACGTCGGGCGCGCTCAGGTCGCCCTCGTCCCATCCCTTGCGCATCTTGACCGTCACGGGAATGGACACGGCCTTCGTCATCGCCTCGATGATGGTGGCGGCGTGCGCCGGCTCCCGCATCAGGCTGCAGCCGGCCTGGTGCTTCGCGATCTTCGGGACCGGGCAGCCCATGTTGACGTCCACGATATCCGCGCCCATGGACTCCACGACGCGCGCCGCCTCCGCCATGCGATCCGGATCGCCGCCGAAGATCTGGATGGAGACCGGGCGCTCCTCCTCGGTGTACTCCGCGTACTCGAGCGTCCTGTCGATGCCCCGGATCAGGCCCTCGCTGCTGACCATCTCGGACACGACGAGGCCGCAGCCGCCCTGGCGCTTGACGAGGCGGCGGAAGGCCGTATCCGTCATCCCCGCCATCGGGGAGACCACGAACGGCGAGGCGAGCTGTACGGCGCCGATCTTCATGTCAGTGGGCACGGACGTCCGCGGCATCGATCTCGACGCTCACGGCCTGGCCGATCAGGTTGACGGAAAGCACGAGGCGCGCGTGGGCGCCCTTGCGCAGCAGCCGGCCGGCCACGCCGCGGAGGGGACCGGACACGACCTTGACCATCTCGCCTTCCTTGATGAGCGGGCACGGATCGCACGCGAGCTCGCTCAGGACCAGCTGCTGGATGCCCTCGATCTCACCCGCCGGTATCGGCGACGGGACGCCGTCGGTGGAGACAATCTGCACGACGCCGTCGCAGGTCAGGACCGAGAGGCGCGACGCGGTATCGAAGCGCGCGAAACAGTAGCCGGGGAAGAGCGGCCAGTCGATCTTCTTCCGCCGATCCTTCCACCGGCTCCACTTGCCGATCGTCGGCAGGAAGGCGTCGATGTGCTTCTGCACAAGCTGGTCGCGCACACGTTTCTCGTGCCGCGACCGCGTCCAGATGGCGTACCACTCCGGAGCGGGCTCCGCCATCACGCCGCCGTCCATCAGGGCACTCCGGTCTCCGCGAAGGCGGCCACCTGCTTGATCCCGAGCTCCCACGCCTTCTTGATCTCGTCGTTCTTCCAGTCGATGATGGCCTGCGCGCGCAGCCGCTCGAGGAACTTGCCGAACTCGCCGCGCCGCTTGTCCGTGGCCAGGCGATCCGCGATCTCCCCCCTGGACTCGTCGAACGGCTTGACCGCGGAGGCTTCGAGCGTCTCCAGCTTCACCACCTGGTAGCCGCGCGTCGTCCGCATGACGGGTGTGAGGTCGCCGGCGGCGAGGCCGTCGAGCGCCTTCTGCAGCTCGGGGGCGAGCACGTCGCGGGTGACCGGGCCCACGAGGCCGCCGTTGGCCTTGGAGGGGGAGTCCGACAGCTCGGCCGCCAGGCGCGCGAACGGCTCCCCCGCGATGAGCCGCTTCCGGATGTCCTCCGCCTTCGCCCGCGCCTCATCGTCCTGTGCGACGTTGACGCCGCGGTCGGTCGCGGGCACGGTGATCAGGATCTCGCGGAGGGTGAGCTGCGCCGGCGTCGTGAAGGACTCCGGGTGCGCGTCGTAGTACATCTTCAGCTCGGAGTCGGTGACCTGCAGCTTGCTCATCACCTCCGTCTGCTGGACGCGCTGGATGATCATCGTGCGTTCCAGCTGCTTCCGGAGATCGGCCATCGACAGGCCCTCGCCCGCGAGGGCGGCCTGGAAGGCCTCCTCGTCCTCGAGCTTGTTCTCCTTCTTGATGTTGGCGATGATGTCGTCGAACTGCGCGGTGGTCATCGTGTAGCCGAGCTCGTGGCCCCGCTGCAGGATGAGGAGTTCGTCCACCGCGTCGACGATGACCTCCGGCGTCACCTCGGCGAGAAGCTTCTGCAGGGCCGCCTCGTTGTCGGGGCGGAGGTTCGGGTCCTTCTGCCGGAGCGCCGCGATCTGCCGCTGCTCGAGGTCCGTCTTGGTGATGATGTCCCCGTTCACCTTGACCAGCACCTGCTCGAGGATGTCGGCATGGGGCGCGGCCAGACCCGCGACGAGGAGCAGCGCCGCCACGAGTGCCGTGCGTTTCTTCATAGGCTTAAGTCCCTGCAATCCATTAGTTTACCGCTCGTCGGCGAGCGCGAGCAACAACCCCGTGACCCGCTCGAGCACCCCGTCCGGGGCCCGTGGATCCACGGCGGGCGCCTTGAGGATCTCGCTCTTCGTGAAGCCCGGCCGGACCTCTCCCGCCGTGGCACGCGCCGCCCACCACGCCGGGGGACGGGTGGACCGCGGGAGCCGGCGCTGACCGCGCGGGTCGGTTCCCGCGGGTTTGCCCGTGCCCTGCGGCCCCGGGCCCGGCGTATCCGGGGCGCCCGTCCTGGGCACCGCCAGGTCCAGCTTGAGCGTCGCCGGCGGGAAAATCCGCAGGTCGTCGCGTTCACGGACGAGGTTGATGAGACGGATGGGATCCACCGTGCCCTTGTTCTCCCTGAACTTCAGGACGACGGCGGAGCCTTCCCGGTCGAGGGTCTCGACGCCGAGGGCATCGGCCAGCACCCGAATCCGCGCGTAGTCGGCCAGGTTGAGGAGGGGGGTCGGCGGTGCGCCGTAGCGATCCCGGACCTCCTCCACGATGGTCGCAATCTCGGCCTCGCTCCTGGATCCGGCCAGTCGGCGATAGATCGTCAGGCGCTGGTTCATGTCCGGGACGTAGGCCTCGTCGAGGCGGAAGTCCACCTTCAGGTTCACGACGGCCCGGACGTCGTCCTCCAGATCCTCGCCCTTCAGCTCGCGAATCGTGTCCTCGAGCAGCTTCGTGTACATCTCGAAGCCGATGGCGTCGATGTGACCGCTCTGCTGGCCGCCGAGCAGGTTCCCGGCGCCGCGGATCTCGAGGTCCAGCGCGGCCACGCGGAACCCGCTGCCGAGGTCGCTGAACTCCTTGATCGCCGCCAGGCGCTTGCGCGCGACGGGGGACAGGGACTGCTCCGGCGGGATCAGCAGGTAGGCGTAGGCCGGCCTGTCGCTCCGGCCGACGCGGCCGCGGAGCTGGTAGAGCTGCGAGAGCCCGTAGCGATCCGCGCGGTTGATGATGATCGTGTTGGCGTTCGGGATGTCGAGGCCGTTCTCGACAATGGTCGTGGAGAGGAGGACGTCGAACCGGTGCCCGACGAAGTCGAGCATCGCGCGCTCCAGGACGTGCTCGTTCATCTGGCCGTGGCCGATCACGACGCGCGCCTCGGGGACCAGGCGCTGCAGGAGGTTGCCCATCGAGAAGATGGACTCCACGCGGTTGTGGACGAAGTACACCTGTCCGCCGCGGGCCATCTCGGCGCGGATGGCCCGGGCGATGACGTCCGCGTCGAACCGGACGACGTTGGTCTGGATGGCCAGCCGATCGCGGGGCGGCGTCTCGATGACCGACATGTCGCGGATCCCCACCAGCGACATGTTCAACGTCCGCGGAATCGGCGTGGCCGTCATCGTCAGGACGTCGACCTTCTTGCGCATCTGCTTGATGCGCTCCTTGTGGGTGACGCCGAATCGCTGCTCCTCGTCGACGACGAGGAGGCCGAGGTCGCGGAACTGGACGTCCTTGGAGAGCAGCCTGTGCGTGCCGACGATGATGTCCAGGCGCCCGGCGGCCAGCAGTTCGAGCGCCTCCGCAATCTCCTGCCGGGTCCGGAAGCGGCTGATCATGTCGATGCGCGCGGGGAACGCGGCAAAGCGCTCGCGCAAGGTCTTGGCATGCTGGAAGGCCAGGACCGTGGTCGGCGCGAGGACCGCCACCTGCTTGCCGTCCATGACGGCCTTGAACGCCGCGCGGAGCGCGACCTCCGTCTTCCCGTAGCCGACGTCGCCGCAGAGCAGGCGATCCATCGGCGTCGGCGACTCCATGTCCCGCTTGATATCGGCCACGGCCGTCGCCTGATCCGGCGTCAGGGGATAGGGGAACGCATCCTCGAACTCCTCCTGCCAGTGCATGTCGGCGGAGAACGCGTGGCCCGTGACGGCGCGGCGCGCGGCGTAGAGCTTGAGCAGCTCCTCGGCCATGTCGCGCATGGCCTTGCGCACGCGCGTCTTGGCCCGTTCCCATGTCGTGCCGCCCAGGCGATCGAGCGGCGGCTTGCTGCCGCCGCTGTACTTCTGGATGAGGTCCAGGCGCTCGACGGGTACGAAGAGCTTGTCCTCGCCGTGATAGCGCAGCTCCAGGAACTCACGCGGGTCATCGCCGACCGCAATCTGCTTGAGGCCCACGAACTGCCCGATGCCGTGGTCCACGTGCACGATGAGATCGCCGACCTTCAGGTCCCGGAGATCCGAGAGGAAGGTGGCCGCGACGGAGCGCCGGTTCCCGCCCTGTTGCGGGCGGCGGCGTTCCTCGTCGAACACATCGCCGGCGGTGTAGACAACCAGGCGTGCATCGGCCAGGCGGAACCCGCGGGACAGGTAGCCCTCGACGACGATGACGGCGCCGGCGGCGCGCTGCTCGTCGGTGTGGCCCGCCCACGAGGCGCGCACGTCGTAGTCCCGCAGGAGCTCCACGGTCCGCTCCGCGCGCCCGCGCGTGCCGGCCACGAAGATCACCGTGTCGCTGCGCTCGAGGGCCTGCCGGATGTCGGCAATCCAGTCCGGGATGCGTCCCTTGAAGGCCTGCGCGGGCTGGTAGGCCAGGCCGACAAGACCGCGGCCGGGTGTCGATCCGACGACCAGTTCCTCGAGCGGCACGGCACGATCGAAGACGGGCGCGAGGTCGGCGAAGCCGGCCAGCAACTGCTCCGGAGGCGGGAGCGGGCCCGCTCCCTCTCGCGGCGATCGCCCGGCAAAGGACGCCGCCACCTGCGTCCATGCCTGCTCGACCTGCGCCCGCACCTCCTCGGGCTCGGCCACGATCACCGGCGCCGCACCGAGGTGCTCGGCGATCGTGCCGGCAGACCAGGTGGACGGCTCCGTGACGGAGGCGGAGAAGTCCCGGACAGGGACGAGCGCGAAGCGATCCAGCGTCTCGACGGATCGCTGCGTGGACGGATCGAACCGCCGCATGGACTCGATGGTGTCGCCGATGAACTCGATGCGCACGGGGAGGGCGTCACCGGCGGCAAACACGTCCAGGATGCCGCCGCGCACGCAGAACTCCCCGGGCTCGTCGACCGGGTCCTGCCGCTCGAAGCCGCCGGCGGCCAGCATCGCCACGAGCGTCTCCGGATTGACGTCCTGACCGGGCTGGATGGCCATCGACAGGGCGCGCACCTCGCCGGGCGACGCCAGGCGTGGGAGCAGGGCCGGCGCGGAGGCGACGAGCACGCGGGCCTGCCCGCTTGCCAGCGCATGGAGGGCCTGCGCCCGGACCGATGTCGCGCGGAAGTGCGGCGCGAGCCCGCGGTAGGGGTCCACCTGCAGCGAGGGGAACGGCAGCACGAGTTGCTCGACCACCGGATCCGCCAGGCCTTCCAGGGCCTGGAGGAAGAAGCGCGTGTCATCGACGGCGTCTTCGATGAGCGCGTCGGTGGCCACGACGTAGAGGACCGGTCCGGTCCGGAGGCGATGAGCCGTGGCGCCCACGACGAGCGCCCGGGCGCTGCCCGACACGCCGGCCACGCGGGTGACGGCCTGGCCGAGCCCGAGCGCGCCGATCGTGTCGACGAGGACGGAGCGGAGCGTGAGGGACGTGGTGGCGGACACGGGTATCAGGTCTCTCGAGCGCGCGCGACGAGCGTGGTCGTGGAATAGCCCGGCGCAATCGGCACGCGAACCACGCGGCCGCCGCGGGCCTCGACGACGTCGCGGCCGACGATGTTATCGGCGCCCCAGTCGGCGCCCTTGACGAGCACGTCCGGCTGGAGCGCGGTGATGATCGCGTGCGGCGTGTCCTCGTCGAAGATCACGACGGCGTCCACGGCGGACAGGGCGGCCAGCACCTCCGCGCGCTCCGTGTCCGGGTGAATGGGCCGGCCGTCGCCCTTCTGCTGGGCGCGTGTCGAGCGGTCCGAGTTGAGGCCGACGATCAGCCGATCGCCGAGCCGCGCCGCTTCGGCGAGGTAGCGCACGTGTCCCGGATGGATCAGGTCGAAGACGCCGTTCGTGAAGACGATGACGCGCGTCTCGCGGCGCTCCGTCCGGACCCAGTCCTCCGCCTCGAGCCGCGACAGTACCACGGCTGCCTACTTTGCCGGCTTGAACCGGATGGGGCCCGAGAAGGACCAGTGGTGGTCGGGCCGGTACACGCCCACGTCCCGGGTCCTGGACTTGATGCGGAACGAGTAGAGCAGCCGGTGATAGTCGTACGGGTACCCGTCCAGCTTGTGGGCGGCCAGGTCGAGCCTGTAGGTCCCCTCGACGAGCTTGAGGCTCTCGATGGCGAAGGTGACCTCGCCCTCGCCGGAGATCTCCTCCGGCTGGTAGTCCTCGAGGTTCGTGTTCGTGCCGAAGCAGCAGACGCCGTCGGCGTTGAAGATGCCGAAGCCGAACACGAAGTCCTGGATCGGCTGGTGGGCGCGCACGCGCATCCGCACCTGCACGGCCTCGCCGCTCTGGAACACGTGGCCGGGCTGGCCGCTCTCCCCGACGATGCTCACGCCCGTGATCTCGACTTCCCGCGTGCCCCAGCGGCCCTCGGTGGCCTTGAACATGTCGGTGGGCGCTTCGCCCGTCTCGACCGGGTTGTCCGGGCGCTTCTCGCCGGGGGCCTCGCTCCACCCCGAGGCGGACGCCGCGAGGCGCGCCGACTCGGCCCGGGACAGCTCCTGCTCCTCCGTCCGCTCCACGTCGATGATGTAGGCCGCGACGACGCGCTTGGGCTCGCCCTCGGCCTTCGTCCGGCCCTTGTCGAGCCACAGCGCCTGGTCGCAGAACTTCTCGACCAGGTCCAGCGAGTGCGTGACGAGCAGGATGGTCTTGTTGCGGCGGCGGAACTCCGCAAACTTGTCCAGGCACTTGAGCGTGAAGCCCTGGTCGCCGACGGCGAGGACCTCGTCGATGAGCAGCACGTCTGGATCGACGTGGATGGCGACGGCAAAGCCGAGCCGCATGTACATGCCGGACGAGTAGGTCTTGACGGGCGCGTCGATGAAGTCCTGCAGCTCGGCAAACTCCACGATCTCGTCGAACCGCTTCTGGACCTCCTTCTTCGTCAGCCCGAGCATGATGCCGTTGATGAAGATGTTCTCGCGGCCCGAGATCTCGGGGTGGAAGCCGGCGCCGAGCTCGATCAGCGCGGAGATGCGGCCGTCCACGTCAATCGTGCCGCTGTTGGGCCGCGAGATGCCGGCGACGCACTTGAGCAGCGTGCTCTTCCCCGAGCCGTTGCGGCCCACCACCCCGTAGGTACACCCCTTCGGGACGGAGAAGGACACGCCGCGCAGCGCGGGGAAGGTCTCGTCCGGCTGCAGGTCGCGGATGAGGCTGCCGTTCAGGAGCGCCGACTTGAGCGTGGCAAACTGCTTCTGCCGCGCGAAGCGCCGGTAGACCTTGGAGACGTTGACGACGTCGATGGCGGGTGTCATGTTCAGGGCCGCGCGGGGCTCATACCTCCTCCGCGAAGCTGTCCCTGAGTCTATCGAAGACGAAGTAGCCCACGAGGAACAGGACGATCGAGAGGGCGCCGATCGCCAGGAGCCACTTCCAGTGGCCGTGCGGACCGACGTGGAACAGCACCTCCTGGTAGGAGATCACGAGGTGCGTCATCGGGTTGAGGTTGAGCACCCACCGATACTCCTCCGGCGCCATCTGCATCGAGTAGATGATCGGCGTCGAGAAGAACCACAGCGTCAGGAGGTTGCCGAGCAGGTCCTTGATGTCGCGGAAGTGCACGGTCAGGGCGGACAGCAGCAGCGCCAGCCCGACGGTGAAGAGCAGCTGGACGGCGACGATCACGGGAAACCAGAGCAGCTCCAGCGGGTCGAGCGGCCGCTGGTAGTACAGCAGGAACACCGCGAGGATGGGCAGGCCCAGGAAGAAGTGGACCATGTTCGCGAGCACCGCGACGATGGGCAGCACCTCCGCGGGGAAGAGCACCTTCTTGATCAGGTTGCCGCCGGCAATGAGCACGTTGGCCGACTCGGACAACGAGGAGGAGAACCACGTCCAGGGCAGGATGCCGCAGAAGAAGAACAGGCCGTACGGCCGGATCGCCTCCGGGTGCATCGCGGGCATGATGACCGTGAAGACGAACGAGTAGACCAGCAGGAGGAGCAGCGGGTTGACGAACGACCAGAAAAACCCGAGCACCGAGCCCCGGTAGCGTGCCTTCAGGTCGCGGGCCACCAGCGTCTGGATGAGGCTCCGATACCGGAAGAGGTTGGCGAGGCTGGAAAACACGGGGGGCTC
>CAZUGF010000045.1:0-3349 GCA_964619705.1 uncultured Bifidobacteriaceae bacterium | reverse complement strand
CCCCCGCGCCTCGACTCGGCCTGCATCTGCTGCAGTGTCCGCAGGAGGGCGAGTCGGGCCCGCTCGAAGTCCACGTCGTGGGTGGAGGGGCCGAGCATCTCCTCGGCGCGGGCCATGCCGGCCTGCGCGCGGGCCTCGTCGAGGTCCTCGGCACGCTCGGCCACCTGCGCAATCACCGTCACCGTGTCCGGCAGCACTTCGACGAAGCCGATCGACACCGCGAGCACGTGCTTCTCCGATCCCTGCCGGTACCACATCTGGCCCGTCCGGAGCGACGTGAAGAAGGGCGTGTGCCCGGGCAGGACGCCGAAGTCCCCCTCGATCCCGGGCAGCGAGACCTCGTCCACCTCGTGTGACAGCGCGAGGTCCGGCGTGACGATGCTGAGCGCGAGCTTGGTTGGAAGGGCCACGGTGACCTACTGCTTCATCTGCGCGGCGTTCTCGAGCACTTCCTCGATCGTCCCCTGCAGGTAGAACGCCTGCTCGGGCACGCCGTCGTGCTTGCCTTCCGCGATCTCCTTGAAGCCGCGGATGGTGTCCGCGATGGACACGTACTTGCCCTCGCGGCCCGTGAACTGCGATGCCACGAAGAAGGGCTGCGAGAGGAAGCGCTGGATCTTGCGCGCGCGGGAGACGGTCAGGCGATCGTCCTCGGACAGCTCGTCGATGCCGAGAATCGCGATGATGTCCTGCAGGTCCTTGTAGCGCTGGAGGATCTGCTTGACCTGCCGCGCGACGCCGTAGTGCTCGGCGCCGATGATGCGGGGGTCCAGGATGCGCGAGGTGGACGCGAGCGGGTCCACCGCGGGGTAGATGCCGAGCTCCGCGATCTGCCGCGACAGGTTGGTCGTCGCATCGAGGTGCGCGAACGTGGTGGCCGGCGCGGGGTCCGTGTAGTCGTCGGCGGGCACGTAGATGGCCTGCACCGAGGTGATGGAGCCCTTCTTCGTCGAGGTGATGCGCTCCTGGAGCTCGCCCATCTCGGTGAGGAGCGTCGGCTGGTAGCCGACCGCGGACGGCATGCGGCCGAGCAGCGCCGAGACCTCCGAGCCCGCCTGCGTGAAGCGGAAGATGTTGTCGATGAAGAGCAGGACGTCCTTGTTCTCCGCGTCGCGGAAGTACTCCGCCACGGTGAGCGCGGACAGGCCGACGCGCAGGCGCGCACCCGGCGGCTCCGTCATCTGGCCGTAGACGAGCGCGGCACGGGACTTCGACATGTCGTTCATGTCGATGACGCCGGACTCCTGGAACTCCAGCCACAGGTCGTTGCCCTCGCGCGTGCGTTCGCCGACGCCGCCGAACACCGACACACCGCCGTGCTTGAGGGCGATGTTGTGGATGAGCTCCATGATGATGACGGTCTTGCCGACACCGGCGCCGCCGAAGAGCCCGATCTTGCCGCCCTGGAGGTACGGCTCGAGCAGGTCGATGACCTTGATGCCGGTCTCGAACATCTTGAGCTCGGTCGACTGATCCTCCAGCGTCGGCGCGGGACGATGGATGGACCAGCGCTCCGTGGACGCGACGGGCCGATCCGGGAAGTCCACCGGTTCGCCGAGCACGTTCATCACGCGCCCGAGCGTGCCGGCGCCGACCGGCATCGAGATGGGCGCGCCGGTGTCCACGGCGTCCATCCCGCGCTGCAGCCCGTCGGTGGGCTTCATCGCGATCGTCCGGACGCGGTTCTCGCCGAGGTGCTGTTCGACCTCCGCGATGATGTCGACCGTCTCCCCCGCCTCGTTGGTCGTCGCAATCCGCACCGCGTTGTAGATGGCGGGCAGCCGTCCCTCGGCATACTCGATGTCGATGACCGGACCGATGACCTGAATGACCTTGCCGACGTTCTGCTCAGTTGCTGTAGCCATATCTCCCGCTTCGCTCGCTCGATGTCCCGGCGTTGCCGTCTTCCCCGGCGCCCGGCGTCCGGTCTCCGGGGTCCCGACTTCCGTGCCTTATACCGACTGCGCTCCCGACACCACTTCGATGATCTCGCGCGTGATGGCGGCCTGCCGCACCTTGTTCATGTAGAGCGTCAGCCGATCCACCATGTCCTTGGCGTTCCGCGACGCGCTGTCCATGGCCGTCATGCGCGCGGCGTGCTCGGCGGCCGACGACTCGAGCAGCGCGCGGTTGACCTGCACCGCCACGTGGTAGGGCAGCAGCGTGTTGAGCAGCGCGTCCGGGTCCGGCTCGAAGAGGTAGTCGATGGCCTCCGACGCGATCGCCGGCGACGGCGCCTCGAGCTTCGGAATCGGAAGCAGCCGCTCGATGACGACCCGCTGCGCGATCACGGACTTGAACTCGTTGTAGACGAGGTACACGGAGCTGATGTCCGGGCCCATGAACTCGTCGATGCACGTGCGCGCGATGGCCTGCGCGTGGGACCACCTGACGTTCTGGAACAGCCCCACCTCTTCGTACTTGACGTCAAAGCCGCGGCGGACGAAGAAGTCCCGGCCCTTGCGTCCGACGAGCGCCAGCGCCACCTCGTGGCCGGCATCCGTGGGGTGCTCGACGACGTACTGGGAGGCGCCCTTGATGACGTTGGTGTTGAAGCTGCCGCACAGGCCGCGGTCGGCCGTGATGACCACGAGCAGGGTGCGCGCCCGCAGGGGATCGTCGTTCAGCAGCGGATGCGACGACGCCTCGACGCGCGTCGCGAGGTTGTTGAACACGCGCAGCATCTCGTGGGCGTAGGGGCGGCTGCGCACGATCCGCTCCTGGGCACGGCGCAGCTTGGAGGACGAGACCATCTTCATGGCCTTCGTAATCTGCTGCGTCGACTTCGTGGCCCGGACGCGCCGGCGAATGTCAATCAGTGAGGGCATGGTTCACATCAGCCCGCCTCCGCCCGCCGGGTGCCCGGCGCGCTCGGCGAGGTCTGTCTAGGCCCGCGCTCCAGCGGCCTGCGCCGCCGCGAACGTCTCGTTGAACTCCGTGAGCGCGGCGTTCAGCTGGCCCTTGAGCTCGTCGTCGAGCGTCTTCTTCTCCTTGATCGCCGACAGCAGCATCCCGAACCTCGTCGTCATGAAGCGATGGAGCTCGGTCTCCGCGTCGCGGACGGCGTCCACCGGGATCTGGTCCAGGTAGCCGTTGGTGCCGGCATAGACGATGACGACCTGCTGCTCGACGGGCAGGGGCTGGTACTGGGGCTGCTTGAGGATCTCCACCAGGCGCGCGCCGCGGTTGAGCTGCTGCTGCGTGGCCTTGTCCAGGTCGCTGCTGCCGAACTGCGCGAAGGCCGCCAGCTCGCGGAACTGCGCGAGGTCCAGCCGCAGGGTGCCGGCCACCTGGCGCATCGCCTTGATCTGCGCCGAGCCGCCGACGCGCGACACCGAGTTGCCGACGT
>CAZUGF010000044.1:27439-37179 GCA_964619705.1 uncultured Bifidobacteriaceae bacterium | reverse complement strand
GAGGGGCGACGGGTCGCCCGTCATGCCCACGAACGGTGGTCACAGAGCCACAGAGCACTCGGGCACTCCAGAGCACGCAGAGCACCTGAGCAGCAGAGGACGCAAGGCATCAGAGCACCAGTGCATCTGAGCAGAGGGACGCGCAGGGCCGGTCGCACGACCGGCCCTCGGCGGGGTCGCAGTGCCGGATCTCCATGAGCGTCAGTGTTTCTGCCGATCCGCTCATGGAGATCCGGCACTGCGACCCCACCGATCGGCGCTTCGCGCCGATGCGCGTCCTGTGTCTCTGTGTTCTCCGTGTCTCTGTGTTCCCGTTATCGTTGGTTGGTCTCAACCGATCGACGCAACGATCTCGCTCGTGCGGCGCGCGCCATGCTGGTCCTCTCCTCGGACTACTGGCGCGGGTTCCTGGCGCTCTCCGTGGAACGGGCCGGCTGCTCGATGAGCCAGTGCACGAACCAGCTCCGGATGCGTTCCTGGCGATCGACAAGCAGCCACGGCTCACCATCCCGCGACAGGCCATGCGCCGAGCGCGGATACCGGGCGAGCTCGACCGGCACGCCGCGCTTCCTGAGCGCGACGAACCACTGCTCGTTGTCGGAGATCGGTGTGCGGTAGTCCTCCTCGCCGAGGATGATCAGCGTCGGCGCCGTGACGTGCTCGACATACGAGATCGGCGACAGGCGCCGGTAGAGCTCGCGCTGTTCCCAGGGCGGACCCATGAACTCGTAATCCGTCAGCCCCTGCGCATCCGAGCTGCCGTACCAGCTCTCCCAGTTGGTGATCGACCGCGACGTCACCGACGCCGCGAACCGGTCCGTCCGCGCCGTCAGCCAGTTGGACATGAAGCCGCCGTAGCTCCCGCCGGACACGCCCACGCGGCGCCGATCGATGTCCGGATACTTCGCGAGCACGGTATCCACGCCCACGAGGAAATCCTCCTGATCCATCTCGCCCCACTTGCCGCGCGTCGCGTAGGTGAACGCGTGGCCGTACCCGCTGGATCCCCGCGGGTTGGGGTAGAGGACGAAGAACCCGGATCCGGACAGCACCTGGAACGTGTCGAACCACCCGCTCCCGTACGAGCTGTGCGGCCCGCCGTGAATCTTGAGCACCATCGGATAGCTCCGGCCCGGCGTATAGCCCACCGGCTTCATCAGCCAGCCCTCGATCGTCGTGCCGTCCTTGACCGTCCACGTCAGCCGCTCGGGCATGACGAGGTCCACCTCGGCCAGCAGCGCGTCGTTGAAGGTCGTGACCCGCTGTTCCTGGCTCCCGTCGCCGCGCGCCACGTAGAGCTCCGTCGGCCGCACGACCTCGTGCGCGACGAACGCGAGCACGTCGCCGGAGGCCGACGCGGAGAAGGCCGCCGCGTTCCTCGCCCCGGTCGTGACCTGACGGACCGCGCCCTGGAGGGACACCTCGAAGAGATGTGAATCACCGTCGATGCCGGCGCCGAAGCGGATGGCCGCGCCGTCGGCCGTCCACGACGGCGCACCCGGGCTCCGATCCCACGACTCGGTGAGGTTGCGCGGCTGGCCGCGAAAGGTGCCGTCCGGCGCGAGGTCCACGACCATCACGTCCGTTTCCGCCCCGCGCGCGGGCGTCCGCAGGAAGGCCAGCCTGTCTCCCGTCGGCGAGATGGCCGGCGCCATCTCCGATCCGGGGTTGGTCGTCAGCTTGCGAGGCTCGCCGCCCGCGGCCGCCACGACATACAGGTCCACCGTCGGCTCCGCGCTCAGCTCATCGTCGGCTTCCTCGTCGCCGGTGAAGATGAGGGCCTTCGAGTCGCTGGTCCAGCGCGGCGACCCGACGTCGAACGCCGTCCGCGTCACCTGCGTGGGCGCGCCGCCTCCGGCCGCCACCACGAACAACTGCGACTTCGCGCGGATGGACGGGTCCGGCATGAACTGCAGCGTGCCGTCGCGCTTGTAGCGGAGCGACGTGATGACGCGCCCGTCGAAGCGCTTGGGATCCAGCGTGTGGCTGATGGCGTCCTTCGCCACCCAGCCCTCGCGCGGGTCCCTCTCGGCTGCGGCCGGGGCCTCCGGGGCGCGTGTGAACGCAATCCACTGCCCGTCCGGCGACCAGATCGGCCGGCCGTCGACGCCGTCGATGTGGTACGCCTCGCCGCCCGGCGCAACGACGCGCGCGAACCAGGTGCTGTTGGGGTCCTTGCCGCGCCGCGACGTGAAGGAGAGCGTCGTGCTGTCCGGCGACCACACGGGGCCGGAGGCGTCCTCCGTCGGATCCGTGAAGCGCGTCGGGGCGCCGTCCGCGCGGCCGTCCTTCAACCGCTGGATCCAGATCTCGCGATGCCGCCGGTTCTCCTTCTCCACGACCGTGGTGACGGTGAACGCGACGAGCGCGCCCGAAGGGGCCATCGCCACCTCGCCCACGTTGACCTGGCGGTAGTAGTCCGCGGGCACCAGGGGACGTTTCTGTGCGGCGGCCGGGAATGCCAGGCACGCCAGGAGGGCGCACGCCAGTGCCAGGGGTTGAATCCGGTGGGTCCTGCTCATGTCGTCTGCTCCTCGGGACATCGACGGGTGCTCACACGTCGGCCGCGCTCGTCCCGTGGCGAGACTACCGGCGGCCACGCCCGGTGTCAACGACCGGAGCGCTTCGCCGTGCCACGCGCCGGCTGCCCCCGCGGCACCACCTTGGCTGGGTCGAGCCTGACGCCGCAGACCGGTCGGCCCAGGGGGCAGGAGCACCCTCAACGTGTCGTCGGTCCCGGCCGCCGCTTCTCCGGCAGCGGAGATCGCTGACCGGCCAGTACAAGGCCAGTACAATACGGCGTGCACGACAGTCCCCAGGAACAGCCGCCTCCGCGCGAGTATCACCAGGGATACCAGGCACCGGACGCGCCGCCGTATCCAGGGCGCGTGGCGCAGGTCCTCGCGGCCGGTCGCACTCGCGCGTGCACGCACCGTCCCATCATGGTGGACGAAGTCCTGGAGTGCCTCCGCCCCGTCGGCGGCGAGGTGGGCGTGGACTGCACGCTCGGCGGAGGCGGTCACGCGAGCGCGCTGCTCGAACGCCTGCGGCCCGGCGGCCGGCTCATCGGACTCGACGTGGATCCGATCGAACTGCCGCGCACCGAGGCCCGGCTGCGCGCGGCGGGCTTCGGACCGGAGGTGTTTGTCGCGCGTCGAGGAACCTTCGCAGAGCTTCCAGCCGTGCTCGCGGACGGGCAACGGGCTGGCGTGGACCTGATTCTCGCCGACCTCGGCGTGTCATCGATGCAGTTCGACAATCCTGATCGCGGCTTCAGCTACAAAGGCGTGGGCCCACTCGACATGCGGATGGACCCGCAGGGAGGCGAATCCGCGGCGCAGTTGATCGCCCGCGCCGGCGAGGGCGAGCTCGCGGGCCTGCTCGAGGAGAACGCAGATGAGCCGTATGCGCGCCTCATCGCCCGGCTGCTGAAGCAACAGCCGCTGGACACGACACACGCCGCCAATCGGGTCTTGCGTGCCGGTCTCACCGCCGCGCTTCCCCACCTGGACAACGCCGGCATCAAGATGTCCATCCGCCGTTCCTTTCAGGCACTGCGGATTGCCGTCAACGATGAGTTCCCGGCGCTCGATGCGCTGTTGCGATCGTTGCCTCGCTGTCTCGCCCCTGGTGGCCGCGTCGCGATCCTGACGTTTCATTCCGGCGAGGACCGCCGGGTGAAGAAGGCGTTCCAGGCCGGCCACAAGGACGGGATGTACTCCTCCATCGCCAGGGAGGTCATCCGATCCGGCAAGGACGAGACGTTCTCGAACCGGCGCGCGGCCGCCGCCAAACTCCGCTGGGCCGTCCGTGCCAATACGGCCTCCAGCCCGCAAACGACCGTGGGGCACATCTGAATCATGAAGTACTGGATTCGCGTTCTCTCCAACGATCAGGTACAGGCGGGCGTCGAGGGGGGCTTCATTCAGGCGCCTCAGGACAAGGCCGGCCCGATCCAGGCGCTGGCGGAGGGCGACGTGATCTTTTCCTATGCGCCGGGCACGCTGTTCCGCGGCGGAAGGATCCTGCAGGCCTTCACGGCGCTCGCGCGAGTGGCCGACGCTGAGGCCTATTCGACGGAGATGCCGGCGGGAGCCCGGCAGTGGCGCCGGAGAGTCACGTCGCTCCCGTGCGACGAGACGGCCATCGCCCCACTCGTCCCCCGGCTGGACTTCATCCGCGACAAGGCGGCCTGGGAGATGTCCCTGCGCCGCGGGATGTTCGAGATCGGCCACGACGACGCGCGGTGCATCGCCGAAGCCATGCACGCGGACATCACGCCATAAGCCGGCGGCGCTTCAGAATGGACCACCTTCGCCCCGGGCTCATCGACCTTGCCCACACGCTGACCCAGGTGCCGGCCACGCGAGTGGCGTCCGATATCGGCCCGCTCTGGCTGCCGGCGTACGACGCGGTGATGATGCCGTGGATTGCGTATCACGGCACGTGGGAACCGGATGAATCCGCATTCCTCCGAAGCCGTCTCGCACCCGGGATGACCCTGCTCGACATTGGCGCCAACGTCGGCTATTTCAGCATCCTCGGCGCACGGAGCGTTGGACCAACCGGAACGGTCGTCGCGATCGAGCCGGAGCCGGCGAATTATGCGCTTCTCTGCGCGAACCTGTGGGAGGCGCGGGCCGGCAACGTCGAGCCGATCAGGGCCGCAGCAAGCAGCTTCAACGGGCCGATCTCGTTGTCCGTGTCTCGCGAGAACTGCGGCGACCACCGCAGCTTCCTGGAGCGACCGCTCGAGCAGGTTCTCGAGGTCGTGGGCGTTCGCGTGGACGAGATGCTGGATCGGGATGCCCGCGTCGATGTGATCAAGATCGACATCCAGGGCGCCGACCATCGCGCGGTGGTCGGGATGGAGGGCCTTCTGGCGCGTTGCGCGCCGGTGCTGCTCGTCGAGTTCTGGCCGCGCGGCATCGAGGATCTGGGCGATCGGCCGATTGACGTCCTCTCCTACTATCGCAGCCTTGGACTGACGATCTCCCTGCTTGCCGCGCCGGAAATCGATGCGGGCTTCCCGATGGATCCGCAGCTGGTCGACACCGTGGCCGCCAGCGAATCCGGATTCACGACAATCATCCTGACGCCGCCGACCCATCAGGCGAGGAGGCCGTGATCTGACCCCGGGCGCCCCCCCGGCGAACGCGGCCGCGGGCTGCCCTCCGGCGCGCCGGAGGAGTAGACTTGTCCTTGAGGTTGCGCGACGGGCGCCAGGCGGATTCCGGCCCGGAATGGCCGTACCGCCGGCATCGCGCGTGCCGCGTCCGGTCTGCCGGTTTCGAAGGAACGCCCTATGGTGAAGACATTGAAGACACTGACAACGGTTGCCGCGAGCGTCGCGATGACGCTCCTGCTCACATCCGCCGCGGCGGCGCAGACCACCGTGATCAAGGGGAAGGTCTCCGACGCCGAGGGCAAGGCCGTCCAGGGCGCCCAGGTGGTCATCGAGTTCAAGACCGGCGTCGCCCGGAAGTACCAGACGAAGACGGACAGGCGCGGCGAGTTCGTGCAGCTCATCACCGAGTCCGGCATTTACCTGGTGACCGTCTCCGCCGACAAGCTCGGCGCCCAGTCCGCGGAAGTGCCCGTCCGGCTGGGACAGCCCTCCAACATCGACATCACGCTCGCGCCCGGCGGCGCCACCGGCGGGCCGGACGCCGCGGCCGGCGCGGCGCTCAAGAAGACCTTCGAGGAGGGCGTGGCCGCAAGCCAGGCCGGTGACCACGATGCGGCCATCGCGCGCTTTACCGACGCCGCGGGCCTGGTGCCCAACTGCTTCGACTGCTACTACAACATCGGCGTCTCCCACATGGCGAAGAAGGACGAGAAGCAGGCGGAGACCGCCTGGCTGAAGGCCGTCGAGCTCAAGCCGGACTACGCCGAGGCGATGAACGCGCTCTCGACCCTCTACAACAACCAGAAGCGCTTCGATGAGGCCGCGGCCATGAGCGCCAGCGCGGCCGCGGCGGGCGGCGGCACCGGCGGATCGGCCGATGCCATCTACAACCAGGGCATCATCCTCTGGAACCAGGGCAAGATCCCCGAGGCCCGGGCGAAGTTCGAGGAGGCCATCAAGACCGATGCAAACTACGCCGACGCGCACTACCAGCTCGGCATGGCGCTGCTCAACGAGGGCAACCTGCCCGGCGCCGTCGAGGCGTTCGAGAGCTACCTGAAGCTCGATCCGGACGGGCAGTTTGCCGCGCAGGCCAAGGCCATGGTGGCGCAGCTGAAGCAGTGAGCATGGGAGCCCGGCCCCCTGGAACCGAGACGACAGGACGCCTGATTGGGTGACGCGGGCATTGCCGGACGGCTGACCGCGGTCCGGGACCGGATGGGCGAGGCGGCCCTCCGCGCCGGCCGGCAGCCGGGCGACGTGCGGCTGATCGCGGTGTCCAAGACGTTCCCGATCGAGGCGATCAGGGAAGCCTGGGCCGCGGGACAGCGGGACTTCGGCGAAAACAAGGTGCAGGAAGCCCTGCAGAAGATCGAGGCTGGGGCCGACATGCAGATCGGGTGGCACCTGATCGGCCACCTGCAGTCGAACAAGGCCCGCCGGGCCGCGGGCCGCGTCGGGTGGATTCACGCCATCGACAACGCGGAACTGCTGCGCCGCGTGGACAGTGCCGCGGCGGCGGCGGGACGAGGCGTGGACGTCCTGATTCAGGTGGACCTGGCGCTCGAGGCCACCAAGCACGGCGCCCCAGTGGACACCGTACCGGGGATCATCGACGCCGCGTCGTCTCTCGGTGCGGCGCGGCTCGTCGGCCTGATGCTGCTGCCGCCGCTCGTGGACGACCCCGAGGAGGCGCGGCCCTGGTTCCGGCGGCTGCGCGAGCAGCGGGACCGGTGGGTGGAGGGCGGCGTGCCGGCGGAGCGGCTCGCCCACCTGTCGATGGGCATGAGCCACGATTTCGAGGTCGCCATCGAGGAAGGCGCGACGATGGTGAGGGTCGGTAGCGCGATTTTCGGGGAAAGGTCCTGGGCCACATGAAGGTGACACCGCTCGATCTGCGTCAGCAGAACTTCAAGACCGTGATGCGCGGGTACGACCGCGGCGAGGTCAACGCCCTCCTCCAGGAGGCGGCGGATGACTACGAGAACGCCGTCCGCGAGAACGAGCGGCTCCGCCAGGAGGTCGCGAAGCTCGAGGCCGTGCTCACCGAGCACCGCGGGCAGGAGCGGAACCTCCGCAACACGCTGTTGACGGCGCAGAAACTGGCCGACGGCATCCAGGACACCGCGACCCACGAGGCGCAGCGCATCGTCCGCGAAGCGGAGGGCCGCGCCGACCTGCTCCTGCAGAAGGGCCAGGCCCGGCTCGAGGACATCCAGCGCGAGATCGACGGCCTGCGCATGAAGCGCCGCGAGGTGGAGACGGGCCTCGAGAGCCTTATCGCGACGCTGCAGAACACCATCACCTTCGTCCGCGAGCAGGACGCGCGCGCCCGCGAGGAGAAGATCCTGCTCCACCGGCCGAAGCAGCCCGACGCGGCCGGCCCGGCCGCCGGCGCCGAGGACACGCCGGCGCAGGAAGGCGAGCGGGCCTCGCAGGGCTGACCGCACAGCGGTGCCCTGCGAGCTGACCATTCGCGTGATTCCGCGCGCTTCCAAACCGGGCGTCGCGGGCACGCGTGACGGCGCGGTCCTCGTCCGCGTCGGCGCCCCGCCCGTGGACGGCGCCGCCAACGACGAGCTCATCCGCATCCTGGCCGGCGCGCTCGGCCTGCCGAAGCGTGCGCTCTCCATTGCCGGCGGCGCCACGACGCGCACCAAGCGCGTGCGCGTCGACGGGCTCACGCGCGAGGCCGCCCTCGCCGCGCTCGGTCTATAATTTTCACGACGCCGTGATCTCCGCAGACTTTCTCATCGAGGACGCCGACCTCGTCGCCACCTGCGCGGGGCCGGCGCCGCGGCGCGGCAGGGCACAGGGCGACATCGGCGCGATCCCGCGCGCCTCGATCGCGGCCGCGAGCGGCCGCATCGTCTTCGTCGGCCCGGCGCGGGACGCGCGCGCGGCGCTCGCGCTGACAGCCGATGCCACGGTGATCGACGCACGCGGCCGCACGATCGTCCCCGGCTTCGTGGATCCGCACACGCACCTCGTCTACGCCGGCGATCGGCGGGATGAGCTCCAGCGGCGCCTGGCCGGCGCCACCTACGCCGAGATCGCTGCCGCCGGCGGCGGCATCGTCAGCACGGTCGCCGCGACGAGGCTGGCGAGCGAGGACGAACTGGTGCGCCTGGCCCTGCCGCGGCTCGCGGCCATGCTGCGCCACGGCACGACGACCGCGGAGACCAAGAGCGGGTACGGGCTGGACCTGGAGACGGAACTGCGGATGCTCCGCGCAATCCGGAGGCTCGGGGAGATCCAGCCGGTGGCGCTGACGGCCACGTTCATGGGGGCGCACGAGATCCCGCTGGAGTTCCGCGGCCGCCGCGAGGCGTTCGTCGAGCACGTCATCCGCGACATGATTCCGGCCGTCGCGCGGGAGTCCCTGGCGGAGTGGTGTGACGTGTTCTGCGAGCAGGGCGTCTTCACGCCGGAGGAGTCGCGCGCGATCCTGGAGGCGGGGGCGGCCCACGGCCTCAAGGCGCGCGTCCACGCGGACGAACTGGGGCTGAGCGGCGGCTCCACGGTGGCCGCGGATGTCGGCGCGCGATCGGCCGATCACCTCATCTTCGTGGACGAGGCGCACGCCGACCGCCTGGCGGCCTCCGGCGTCGTCGCGACGCTGCTGCCGGCGGCGGCCTTCTTCCTCAAGCTGCCGCGCTACGCGCCGGCGCGGATGCTCATCAGCCGGGACGTGCCGGTGGCCCTGGCCACGGACCTCAACCCCGGCGGCGGGTTCTCGCCCTCGATGCCCTTCGTGATGGCCCTCGGGTGCTTCGCGATGGGCATGACGCTCGAGGAGGCGCTCGTCGCCTCCACCATCAACGCCGCGGCGGCGATCGATCGCCAGCAGGTGGCCGGCAGCCTCGAACCGGGCAAGCCGCTCGACGCCGTCATCATCGACGGCGCCCTTTCGGACCTGGTGCGCGTGGGCGCACCGGTCATTCATGCCGTAATTGCGCGCGGCCAGGTGGTCTGACCATGTCCTCCTTCTCCGATCTCACGGTCCGCCAGTTCATCGACGAGCTCGCATCCGCGGCGCCCACCCCAGGCGGCGGCAGTGCCGCGGCCATTGTCGGCGCGCTCGGGACGGCGCTGCTCGTCATGGTGTCGGGCCTGCCCAAGTCCCGTCACGGGACGGACGAGGACACGGCCGCGCTCGCCGCGGCCCGCACGGCGTTGTCGCCGCTGCTCGAGGCCTTCCAGTCCGCCGCCGATCGCGACACGGCCGCGTTCGACCGCGTCATCGCGGCGTTCCGCCTCCCGAAGTCGACAGACGACGAGAAGGCGGCGAGGAAAGTGCGGGTGCAGGAGGCCTACCGGGAGGCGACCGAAGTGCCGCTGCAGACGCTCCGCCTGGCGGCGGGCGCGATCGCGGAAGCCGCGGCCGTGGGGCGGCACGGGGTCAGCTCCGCGTCGAGTGACGTGGGCGTGGCCGCGGGGCTGCTGCAGGCGGCGGCGGAAGGGGCGGCGGCGAACGTCCGCATCAATCTCGGCAGCCTGACGGACGAGGCGTTCCGGGAGCGGGCGGAGGCCGAGACGGCAGACCTGCTGGCGCGCGCCGCGGCCGATGCCGCAAAGGCCCGCGCCGTAGTCCCGTAGGGCGGACCTTCAG
>CAZUGF010000044.1:15896-27339 GCA_964619705.1 uncultured Bifidobacteriaceae bacterium | reverse complement strand
CCCGTAGGGCGGACCTTCAGGTCCGCCTCAGCCGCTCCAGCGCAGACGGTCAGCGCCGATTCCGCGGGCGCGTGTCCTCGAGCAGCCTGACGCTGACCGACGTGTCGAACGTCCACCGGTACTTGTACACACCGGGCAGCAGGTCGATGTCATCCACATACGGCGCCTCGACGGCCACCTGGAACTGCTCGCGCCGGACGGAGACGTCGTCCGGATTCAGCGGAATCTCGTGGTCCCCGGCGATCGCGATCACGCGCTCCGCCACTTCCTCCTCGGACCGGCTCCCCGCAAAGAGGAGCGCCTCCTGCAGGGCGTCGACGAACGTGTAGTGGCGGATGGCCGCGCGGCTCGCCTGCACGGTGACCGTCAGGACAACGGCGACGAGAACCAGCTTGAGAATCGTCTTCATGTGTCCGTGCGGCGGCCGGTGCAAGAAGCCGGCCCGGTTGCAGCGGTGGTCCGTGACGCGCCGATCGGTGCAGATCGGGCGGGGGATGTGTCCCGTGCCGCTTTCAATTCTGTCGTTCCCGGGCGTCCCACGTCCCGCATCCCGTCGGCTCAGTGGATCTGATGGAGGAGTCTACCCCACCTGGTCCCGGCCAGGAATCCGCCTGTGCGCTCGAAGGACCAGTAGATGAAGAGGGCCCGGCCCTTGACGTACTCGCGCGGCAGGAAGCCCCAGTAGCGGCTGTCCTCCGAGTCATCGCGGTTGTCGCCCATCATGAAGTAGTGGCCGGCCGGTACGGTCACCGGTCCGTACCGGCGCCGCGGGTCCTGGCTCCCGTCGTCATCATCGAAGCGGGGCAGCGTGTAGCGGGCGTAGGGTTCGAGGAGCGGCGCGCCGTTGATCAGGATGGTCTGGCTGCGCAGTTCGATGGTCTCGCCCGGAAGGCCGATGACGCGCTTGATGAAGTCCCGCTCGGGGTCCTCGGGGAACTTGAAGACCAGGACCTCGCCGCGCTCCACGTCCCGCATCGGCAGCAGGGCGCGCTCGACCCGGCCGCTGGACGGTCCGAAGATGAACTTGTTGACGAGCAGGTGATCGCCCACGAGGAGGTTGGGCTCCATCGAGCCGGTCGGGATCTTGAAGGCCTGGAACCCGAACGTGCGGACGAACAGCGCCAGGATGACGGCGACGACCAGCGACTCGAAGTACTCGCGGGCGGTGGACTTGCGGAACGTCGCCTCAGCCATCCTCCCCCACCTTGAGCACGGCCAGGAACGCCTCCTGCGGAATCTCGACGCGGCCGACGCGCTTCATGCGCTTCTTGCCTTCCTTCTGCTTCTCGAGCAGCTTGCGCTTGCGGGAGATGTCCCCGCCGTAGCACTTGGCCAGCACGTTCTTGCGGAGCGCCTTGACGCTCTCGCGCGCGATGATGCGCTGCCCGATGGCCGCCTGGATGGCGACCTCGAACATCTGCCGCGGGATGAGCTCGCGCATCTTCGACGCGAGCATCCGGCCGCGATCGTACGCGCGGTCGCGGTGCACGATGATGGACAGCGCGTCCACCGGCTCGGTGTTGACCATGATGTCCAGTTTCACCAGGGGCGATTCCCAGTAGCCGGTGACATGATAGTCGAGCGACGCGTACCCCTTGGAGATCGTCTTCAGCCGATCGTAGAAGTCCAGTACCACCTCGTTGAACGGCAGCTCGTAGGTGACGAGCACGCGGTCCATGGCCTTGTACTCCAGGGACTTCTGCACGCCGCGCTTGTCCTGGCAGAGTTGCAGGATGCCGCCGACGAACTCCGCCGGCGTCAGGATCATCGCCGTGATGACCGGCTCCTCGATCTTCGCGATCGACCCGGCATCGGGGAGCTTGGCCGGGCTGTCGATCTCGCGCACCTCGCCGGCGGTGGTCGTCACCCGGTAGAGCACGCCCGGCGCCGTGGTCACCAGGTCCATTCCGTACTCGCGCTCGAGCCGCTCCTGCACGATCTCCATGTGCAGCAGCCCGAGGAACCCGCAGCGGAACCCGAAGCCGAGCGCCACCGAGGTCTCCGGCTCGAAGAAGAACGCGGAGTCGTTGAGCCGCAGCTTCTCCAGGGCTTCCCGCAGCTCGGAGTACTGGTGGCTCTCCACCGGGTACAGCCCGGCGAAGACCATCGGCTTGAGCTCCTTGAACCCGGGAAACGGCTCCGCCGTCTGGCGCGCCGTCTCGGTGACCGTGTCCCCGATCTGCGCATCCGCGACGCGCTTGATCCCGCAGGCGACGAAGCCCACCTCGCCGGGACCGAGCGCGGCCACCACGACCGGCTTGGGCGTGAACACGCCGAGCTGCTCCACCTCGTGGTCCTGCAGCGTGTTCATCAGCCGCACCTTCGTCCCGGTGCGGATCGTCCCCTCCAGCACCCGCACGACCACGACCACGCCGCGGTAGGAGTCGTACCAGGAGTCGAAGATCAGCGCCTTCAGCGGCGCGGCCGGATCGCCCGCGGGAGGCGGAATGCGCTCGACGATGGCCTCGAGGACCTCCGTGACGCCGCGGCCTTCCTTGGCGCTGGCGAGGATCGCGGTGTCCGGGTCGAGCCCGATGATCTCCTCGATCTGCCGGCGGGCCTCGTCCGGCTGCGCGCTGGGCAGGTCGATCTTGTTGATGACCGGGATGATCTCCAGGTTGTGCTCGACGGCCAGGTAGGCATTGGCCAGCGTCTGGGCCTCGACGCCCTGGGAGGCATCGACGAGCAGGAGCGCGCCCTCGCACGCGGACAGCGACCGCGTGACCTCGTAGCCGAAGTCCACGTGGCCCGGCGTGTCGATCAGGTTGAGCACGTACTCCTTCCCGTCCGCCGCCGTATAGGTCAGCCGGACCGGGTGCGCCTTGATGGTGATGCCCCGCTCGCGCTCCAGGTCCATGGTGTCGAGGACCTGCGCCTCCATCTCGCGCGCCTGGAGTGCCCCGGTCGTCTCGAGAAAGCGGTCGGCCAGCGTCGACTTCCCATGGTCGATGTGGGCGATGATCGAGAAGTTACGAATGTTGCTCTGTATCAATGCGGTCTCGGGAAAATATCTCCCGATTATCCCTCAGGAGGCGGGCCCCTCCCCGATCCTTCCGGAACCGGCTGGAGGCTTCCCCGCACATCGACGCGCCTCCCCCGATGGCGCGGCCCTCTCTTCGCACGAAACGGGGGTAAACGCCCATCCAGTGGATGCCTGAATAAGCCAGACCTTGACATTCGTCAGGCATATCATTTAGTGTTTTTATATGCGCACGACACTGGATCTGCCGATTGGCCTGGTCGAGGAGGCGCGTGACGCCGTCGGCTTCAAGTCGAAGACCGACACGGTCGTCTTTGCGCTGAAGGAGGTCGTTCGCCGCAGCCGGCTGGACGACCTGAAGGCGCTGGTCGCCCGGATCGACTTCGCGTTCGATCCGACCGAGCTGCGCGCCAGGGAGAAGGAACGGCGCGCGTGATTGTGGTCGACACGTCGGTCTGGGTGGCCGCCCGCCGTCACGCCGACGTGCGCGACCGTCTCAATCAACTGATCGACGCCGACGAGGTCGGTCTCGCGCTGCCCGTGCGCCTGGAGCTTCTGTCGGGAACCCCGAAGCTGGACCGAAAGGCGTTCACGCGCGGATTCGGCGCGCTCATCCAGGTATGGCCGACCGACGAGACCTGGCAGCGAATCCCGCGCTGGATCGAACGGGCCGCGGATGCAGGGCAGCACTTCGCCATGACGGATCTCGTGATCGCGGCGCTCGCCGCCGACATCGACGGCCTGGTCTGGTCGCTGGACAGCGACTTCGCGCGCATGGAACAACTGGGGATCGTCGCGCTCTACGATTGAGGCCGGCGCGGCGGATCGCTTTGGCAATCCGGTAGCCGTCTGCCCCGTCCATCGTCCAGAATGAGCCTATGGACATGACCCGTCGAGAAGCCGTTGCCGCGATTGCCGCCACTGCGGCGCTTCCCCTCGTCGCCGGATGCCGGGCAGAGCCAACGCCCGGGACGTCCGCGGCCTCGGAGCCCGAGACGCTGGCCCTCCTCGATGACGTGGCGGAGAACCTGCTGCGCCTGACGCCGGAGAACGCCACGTCCCTCGGCATCGACACGGGCGACCGGGCCGCACTGCGCTCTCAGCTTGCGGACCGTTCCGCCGGCGGCGTCGAGCGCCTGACTGACCAGCTTCGCGCGGACTTGGAGCGCGTCCGGGCCGTCGACACCTCGGGGCTCTCGCATGCGCTGCGCACGAGCGTGGAAGTGGTCCGCAGCGCCTACGCGACCTCGCTCGAAGGCCTGGCGCTTCCCTATGGCGACATCACCGTCGGCGGCTGGCGGAACACGCCGTACCCCGTCATCCAGAACGTCGGCGCCTACCTGGACATCCCGCGATTCCTCGACAGCGATCATCCGATCGGGAATTCCACCGACGCCGAAGCGTACCTGGCGCGGCTGCAGTCGTACCCGAAGCAGCTCGACGGCGAGCTGGAGCGCGTGCAGGCGGCACGCGCCGGGGGCCTCGTCCCGCCGGCGTTCCTGATCGACAAGGCGCTCGACCAGTTGCGGCTGTCGGCCAGGAGCGCACGCGAGGGCGGCTCGCTCGTCGACTCGATCGCGCGCCGGACGAAGGACATCCCCGGATCATGGGCCGCCCGCGCGGCGCAGATTGCCGCGCAGGAAGTCGCGCCGGCGCTCGATCGCCAGATCGCGGAGCTCGAGGCCGGACGTGCCGTGGCCACCGACGCTGCGGGGATGTGGGCACGGCCGGGGGGCGAAGAGTTCTACCGCTGGGCGCTCAAGGCGTCCACGACCACCGACATGACGCCGGACGAGGTCCACGCCATGGGCCAGGCCGAGCTCGAAGAGCTGCACGCGGAGATGGACACGATTCTCCAGGGCCTGGGCTACCGCCAGGGCTCGGTGGGCGACCGCATGAAGGCGCTCGCGGCGGATCGGCGGTACCAGTTTGCCGAGGGGGACAAGGGCCGCGCGGAGATCCTGGCCTTCATCGACGAGCGCCTGGCCTGGATCCGCTCCCAGTTGCCGCGCGCGTTCAACACCCTCGTCGATCCACACATGGAGGTGAAGCGGCTGCCGCCGGAAGAGGAGCCCGGCGCGCCGACGGCCTACGGCGGCGCGGGGTCCATCGACGGGACGATTCCCGGGCGCTTCTGGATCAACCTCCGGATGACGAACCTCCACAGCCGGTTCAGCCTCGCGGACCTGACCTTCCACGAGGCGATCCCCGGCCACATCTGGCAGGGTGAGTACACGCACCAGATGCCGCGCATCCGGCAACTGCTGGCCTTCAACGCCTATTCCGAAGGGTGGGCACTCTACGCGCAGCAACTGGCCGACGAGCTCGGCGCCTACGCGGACGACCCCGTGGGCCGCGTCGGGTACCTGCAGGCGATTGCGTTCCGCGCGTGCCGCCTCGTGGTGGATACCGGCATCCATGCCAAGCGCTGGACGCGCGAGCAGGGCGTCCGGTTCTTCGTGGACGTCAACGGCTCCAACCACGATGAGGTCGCCAGCGAAGTGGACCGCTATTGTTCATGGCCGGGACAGGCCTGCGGCTACAAGGTGGGGCACACCGAGATCAACCGCCAGCGCGACCGGGCACGGTCCGCGCTGGGCACGCGCTTCGACCTGAAGGCGTTCGACGACACGCTCGTCCTCGGCGGGAACGTGCCGCTCGACGTGCTCGCGGCCAACGTGGACGAGTACATTCGCGCGGCCGGGACCTCGTAGCCGCAGACGCCCCTCGTCCCGCTTCTGCTACCATCGACGGTCGGGGCGGGCCTCCCCTGGCCGGCCTCCTCCCGTGCCATGCAGATCCGCGACGACATCCCCACACCGGCGCTCCTCCTCGATCTCGACGCGTTCGAATCGAACACCGCCAGGATGGCCGGCGTCCTGCGGGAGCACGGCAAGGCGTTCCGCCCGCACGGCAAGACGCACAAGTGCCCGGAAGTGGCGCGGCGCTTCATCGCGGCCGGCGCCGTCGGGAGCGGCACGGCGAGGCTGAGCGAGGCCGAGGTGTTCGCGGATCACGGGATCCCCGGCCTGCTCGTGACCACGGCCGTGATCGGGGGACCCAAGATCGAGCGCGCCGTCCGCCTGGCCCTGCGGGCACCCGACACCATCTTCTGCGTGGACCACGCGTCGAACGCGCGCGACCTCGGCGAGGCCGCCGCCGGAGCGGGCATCATCCTCAACCTGGCCGTGGACCTGTACTTCGGACGCACGGGCGTGGCCTGCGGGGCGCCGGCGCTCGACCTCGCGCGGGCCATCGGCCGGATCCCCCATGCCCGCTTCGCGGGTCTCCAGGCCTACGACGGCATGGCGGCGCACACCACGCCGTTCGAGGCGCGGCGCGCGCGGACGCTCGGCAGCCTGGCCCGCGCCGTCGAGACGCGCCGGATGATCGAGCGGGACGGCATCGAGTGTCCGCTCGTCAGCGCCGGGTCGACGGGCACGTACCGCATCGACGCGGGCGTCGACGGCATCACCGAACTGCAGCCCGGGAGCTTTGCCTTCATGGACGCGGAGTACGCGGGCATCGGCGGACCGGACGGCGGCGAGTACACGGACTTCCGTCAGGCCCTCACCGTCGTCTGCACGGTGGTCTCCCGCCCGCCCGGGTACGCGATCGTCGACGCGGGTTACAAGGCGTTCGCCACGGATCGGCCGTTCCCTCCCCGCGCGGTGGACGCGCCGGGCATCACCTACGGATGGGCAGGCGACGAGCACGGGCGCCTGGACCTGGCGGAGGCGAGCCGCGACATCAGGGTGGGCGACCGGCTGGAGTTCGTCCCGCCCCACTGCGATCCGACGGTCAACCTCTACGACGTCATCCACGCCGTCCGCGGCGACCGCGTCGAGGACGTCTGGCCCATCGCCGCGCGCGGACGGAGCCAGTAGCCTCGCCGACGCAGGGGCGGTCTGAAGACCCGCCCTGCGAGCCGCCGGCGGTGCACCACCTGGTGCTCCCGGTGTACCGTGGCAGGAGCCATGAAGGGAGCCGTGCGATGACCAGCGTGCAGATCCGCTACTGCCGGGTGTGAAACTACCAGCCCAGGGCCGCCCGTGTGGCGGCGCGCATCACCGAGGCGACCGGCGCCGCGGTGGACATCACGGAAGGCAGCCGCGGCGAGTTCTCCGTCCGCGTCGGTGACGAGATCGTCGCGCGCAAGGACGCGTCCGGCTTTCCGCAGGATGATGACGTGGTGGCCGCCGTCCGGCGGGCACTCGGCAGCTAGCCTCGTCTTCTCCAGCCCGCGGGCCGTGCGCGTTGCACCCTGGCCTCCCGGGCTGTCATACAATCGCGACGCCACGGATGAGTGACCTGCTGCAACGCGACCTCGAGGCGGCCCTCGATGGCGAGGTTCGCTTCGATCGCGTGTCGCGCGCGCTCTACTCGACGGACGCGAGCGTCTATCGGATCGAGCCGCGGGGTGTCGTGATTCCCCGCTCCGCGGACGACGTGGTCGCGACTCTGGCCATTGCGGCGCGGCACCATGTGCCCGTCACGCCGCGCGGCGGCGGCACGTCGCAGGCCGGCCAGGCCATCGGCGCCGGCCTGGTCCTGGACACCTCGAAGCACCTCAACCGGATCCTCGCCATCGACCCGGACGCGCGTACGGCGCGGGTACAGCCGGGCGTCGTGCTCGACGAGCTGAACCACGCGCTCCTGCCCCATCGGCTGCGATTCGCACCGGACGTGTCCTCCTCCAGCCGCGCCACGGTGGGGGGCATGATGGCCAACAACTCCAGCGGGGCGCGGTCCATCCTGTACGGCAAGACCATCGACCACGTGCACGCGCAGCACGTCGCGCTGGCGGACGGCACGCTGGCCCGCTTCGCACCCGTCGCGCCGGCCGATGTGGGGCGCATGGCGGCGGGCCGCGGGATCGAAGCGGCGGTGTACCGGTCCCTGCCCGCGCTGGCCCGCGCGCAGGCCGGCGAGATCGATCGCCGGTTCCCGCGCGTGCTGCGGCGCGTGGGTGGATACAACCTGGACCAGTTCGTCGACCCGTCCCGTCCGGTGGACCTGACCCGCATCATGGTCGGCTCCGAGGGCACGCTCGGCTTCGTCGTCGAGGCCACGCTGGGCCTCGTGCCGCTGCCGGCGGCCAGGGCACTCGTGACGCTGGAGTTCGAGCACCTGCTCGACGCGCTCGCGGCGACGCCGCTCGTGCTGGGGCATCACCCGTCGGCGGTGGAAGTGATGGACGCCTTCATCCTGGGCCACTCCCGGGAGAACGCCGCGCTGGACGCCCTGCGGCGCACCGTGGCCGCGGACGGGTCCACGCTCCTGTGCGTCGAGATGTACGGGGACCACGCCGGCGATCTCCCGCCGCGGCTCGAGGCGCTCGAACGGGACCTGCAGGGCGCCGGGTTCCGCTGCCGCGCCAGGCGCTGGCTGCAGGCCGCGGAGCAGGCGCGTATCTGGGGGCTGCGCGAGGCCTCGCTCGGCCTCTCGACGGCGATGAAGGGCGACGGCAAGGCCATCTCCTTCGTGGAGGACACGGCCGTCCCGCCCGAGCGCCTGGCGGAGTACATCGCACGGTTCCAGCAGATCATCGAGCGCCACCAGACCCGGGCCGGCATCTACGCGCACGCCTCCGTCGGGTGCCTGCACGTGCGGCCGGTCATCAACCTCAAGACGGCGGAGGGCGTCCGCCGCTTCGAGGCCATCGCCACCGAGGTGGCGGACCTGGTGCTGGAGTTCGGCGGCGCGCTCTCCGGCGAGCATGGCGACGGGCTGGTCCGCGGCGCCTTCACCGAGAAGATGTTCGGGACGCCGCTCTACGACGCGTTCCGATCCGTCAAGCGGATGTTCGATCCGGACGGGCTCTTCAACCCCGGGCGCATTGTCGATACGCCGCCCATCACGGCGCACCTCCGCTTCGGCGCCGGCTACCTGACGCCCGATCCTGCCACGCACTTCGACTACGGCGCCCACGGCGGCTTCGGCCGCGCCGCGGAGATGTGCAGCGGCGTCGGCGCCTGCCGCAAGACCCTGGCCGGGACGATGTGCCCGTCGTACATGGTTACGCGGGACGAGGCGGACTCCACCCGCGGCCGTGCCAACGTGCTCCGGCTCGCGATGAGCGGACAGCTCGGCGACGCCGGCCTCGCGGACGAGCGCGTCAAGGGCGTGATGGACCTCTGCCTGGAGTGCCGCGCGTGCCGATCCGAGTGCCCGGTCGGCGTGGACGTCGCCCGGTACAAGAGCGAGTTCCTCGCGGGCTACTGGCAGCGCCACGGCACGCCGCTGGCCGCGCGCGTGTTCGGCCGCATCGATGAACTCGCGGCGTTCGGCAGCCGGTTCGCGCCGCTCGCGAATGCCCTGGGAGCGAGTGCCATTGGCAGGCGGACCATGGAGTGGCTGACCGGCGTCGATCGTCGGCGCATCCCGCCGCGCTGGGCGCGCCGTACCCTCCGCCAGCGCCTGGACGGCGTGCGGGCGCGCACGCCGCAGCCGCGCGCGGTGCTCTTTGCGGACACCTTCACCTCCCATGTCGAGCCGGAGACGGGCGTGGCCGCGTTCGAGGTGCTGGACCACGCGGGTCTCGGCGCGGAGCTGGTCTCGCACGTCTGCTGCGGCCGTCCCCTCATCTCGCAGGGCCTGCTCGGCGATGCGCGCGACCTGGCGGCGCGGAACACCGTGCTCCTCTACCCCGCCGCCGCACGCGGCCAGGCCATTGTCTTTGTGGAGCCGAGCTGCCTCTCCGCGATTCGGGAGGACGTGCCGGACCTGCTGACCGGGCCGATGCGCGACAAGGCGCGCGTTGTCGCGGCGCGCGCCGTGTTGTTCGAAGAGTACCTCGAGCGCGAACTGGACGCGAACCGAGCCGGGCTCGCGCTCGTGGCGGGGCCCCGGCAGGTGATGCTGCACGTGCACTGCCACCAGCGCTCGATGGGCCTGGCCGCGCCGGCAGTGCGGCTGCTCTCGCGCGTGCCGGCGGCCACGGTCGTGGATCTCGACGCCGGCTGCTGCGGGATGGCCGGATCGTTCGGGTACATGCGTGACCACTACGACATCTCGCGCGCCATCGGCGAGCGCCGGCTGCTGCCGGCGGCTCGTGCGCTGCCGGCGGATGCCGTGCTCTGCGCGGCCGGCACGTCCTGCCGGCACCAGGTCGAGCACTTCGCGGGCGTGCGCGCCGTCCACCCCGCCGTTCTGCTCCGGTCGCTTCTCGAGGAGACCTCATGAGCCTTGCGTGGATCTCGCTTCTGGCCCTCGCCCTGGCCGTCGGGCTCAGCATCGTCACCAAGGTGAACGTGGGCGTCGTCTCGCTCGCGCTTGCGTGGATTGTCGGCGTCTACATCGGCGGGCTTCCGCTGAACGCGGTCATCGGGGGGTTCCCCGTGCAGCTCCTGCTCACGCTGGCCGGCGTGACGCTGCTCTTCGGCATGGCCAGCGCCAACGGCACGCTGGAACGGATTGCCGTGCGGGGCGTGCGGGTCTGCCGGGGCAATGCCGGGCTCATCCCGGTGATGTTCTTCGGCGTGTCCGCGGCGCTGTCGTCCATCGGGCCCGGGAACATCGCCACCTCGGCCTTGATGGCGCCGATGGGCATGGCGGTGGGTGCGCGGGCGGCGGTGCCGCCCTTCCTGATGGCGCTGATGGTCGGCAACGGCGCCCAGGCGGGCGCACTCTCGCCCTTCGCGCCGACGGGCGTGATCGTCAACGGCATCATGGACCGCATCGGCCTCGGCGGCGTGGAGTGGAACACCTACGTCAACAACCTGCTGGCGCACGTCGCGGTGACCTTTGTCGCCTACCTGCTCTTCGGCGGGTGGAAGCTCTTCGCGCAGCACCGCCAGCGGACGGCGGCCGCGGAGGTCATCGCGCCGGAGCCGTTCGAGCCGATGCACTGGGTCACGATCGCGGTGTTGGCGGCGCTGGTCATCGGCGTCATCGGGTGGAACCTGCAGATCGGCATGGCGGCACTGACGGGCGCGGCGTTCCTGTCCCTCATCCAGGCCGCGGACGAGAAGGAGGCCATCAAGCGCATGCCGTGGGGTGTGGTCCTGATGGTGTGCGGCGTCACCGTCCTGATCGGGGTGCTCGAGCAGACGCAGGGCATGGCACTCTTCTCCGACCTGCTGGCGAGCATCTCCACGCCGGGCACGGTGACCGGCGTCGTCGCGCTCGTGACGGGCGTCGTGTCCGTGTACAGCAGCACGTCCGGCGTGGTCCTGCCCGCGTTCCTGCCAACGGTACCGGGGCTCGTCGAGCGCCTGGGCGGCGGTGATGCGCTGGCCATCGCCTCGTCGATGATGGTGGGCGGACACCTCGTGGACCTGTCCCCGCTCTCCACGATTGGCGCGCTGTGCATTGCCGCACTGCCCGCGGGCGAGGATCCGCGCAAGCTGTTCAACCAGCTGCTGGCGTGGGGCCTGTCGATGACGGTGGTCGGCGCGCTGATCTGCTGGCTGATGTTCTGAATGGGCCTTCGCCAGGCCCTCGGGCCGTAGGGCGGAACTT
>CAZUGF010000044.1:0-15796 GCA_964619705.1 uncultured Bifidobacteriaceae bacterium | reverse complement strand
CGTAGGGCGGAACTTCAGTTCCGCCGCGAGCGCCGCCTACTCTTCCCAGCGCGGCTTGCGACCCTCGTTGAACGCCGCAACGCCCTCCCGGAACTCGGCGCTCCCATAGCAGGCGGCCACGAGATCGTCGGTGGCGCCGGGCGCGGGGCGGCGATGCGCGTGGAGGCGTGCCAGCATCCCCTTCACCGCGCGGATGGTGCTCGGGGCGCGCGTCGCAAGCTCCATCGCCAGGGCGCGCGTCTCCTCTGTAACAGTGGCGGTGGGCACCACGCGGGTGGCCAATCCCACGGCCAGCGCTTCACGCGCCTCGACCAGGCGTCCGGTGAGCATCAGGTCCCGGGTCAGCGCGGGACCGACGGCGTCCGCCAGGCGCGCCAGGTTGGCCATCGACAGGCAGTTGCCCAGCGTGCGTGCGATCGGCACGCCGAAGCGGGCGCGGTCCGAGCAGATGCGCATGTCGCAGGCGAGCGCGATCAGGCAGCCGCCACCCACGGCGGGGCCGTCCACCTCGGCCAGCGTGGGGATCGGGAGCGCCTCGAGGCGGCCGGCCAGCGCGTCGAGCCGCTGCTCGTACGCCACACCGTCCTCGCCCGTGCGGAAGCCCGCAAACTGCGAGATGTCCGTGCCGGCGGCAAACGCGCCGCCCTCGCCGCGTATGATGAGCACGCGCACGCCCGGCGCGGATGCGGCGTCGCAGGCGCGGGCCAGCGCGTCGTACATGTCCCAGGTCAGCGCGTTCCGCGACTGCGGCCGGTTGAATGTCAGTGTCCCGATGGAATCCGTGATGTCCCAGCGTGCGTTGCTCGACGGCATAGTCGTTCTCGATGTGACCCAGGTGATGGCCGGGCCGTACTGCGCGATGTTACTTGCCGACATGGGGGCGCGGGTCATCAAAGTGGAACCCCCGGCCGGCGACTCCACGCGCGGCATGCCCGGCGGACGGAGCGGCGAGAGCGCGGCGTTCAACGCCGTCAACCGCGGCAAGCAGGGGATCGTACTGGACCTGTCCGGCGAGGCGGGACGGGACGTGTTCGTCCGCCTGGCGCGCGCCGCGGACGTCCTCGTCGAGAACTACAGGCCGGGCGTGATGGCCAGGCTCGGGCTGGACTACGCAACGCTGGCCGCCGCCAACCCCCGCCTGATCTACGCGTCGATCTCCGGCTACGGTCAGACGGGCCCCGAGGCATCGACGGGCGGCTTCGATCTCGTCGCCCAGGGCGCGACGGGCATCATGTCGGTGACCGGCACGCCGGACGGGCCGCCGGTCAAGGCCGGCGTACCGCTCACGGACCTGGGCGCCGGCCTCTTCGCGGTGACGGGCATCCTGGCCGCCCTGCACTGGCGGACGACGTCGGGACAGGGGCAGCATGTCGACACGTCGCTCTTCGAGGCGGGGTTGGCGCTGTCGGTGTGGGAGGCCACGGAGTACTTCTCGGGCGGCGGCGTGCCGGGACCGCTCGGATCGGCACACCGGATGGTCGCGCCCTACCAGGCGTTCCGCTGCGCGGACGGGTTCATCACCATCGGCGCCGCGAACGACCGCACGTTCGCGCGGTTGTGCGACGTGCTGAGCCGCGCGGAATGGAAGACAGACGAGCGCTTCGCGACGGGCGATCGGCGCGTCGCCTGTCGCGGCGAGCTCGCGGCCCTCATCGAGGAGGTCACCGTCACGGACACGCGAGCCGGGTGGCTCGCCCGGCTGGAAGCGGCCGGCGTCCCCTGCGGGCCCATTCGCGACTACGCGGAGGCCTTTGCCAGCCCGCAGGCACAGGCCCGCGCGATGACCGTGTCCGTCGATCACCCGGTGCTCGGCCGCCTGCAGTCCATCGGCACGCCAATCAAGATGTCCAGGACGCCGCTCGACCCGGCACGGCGCGCCCCGATGCTGGGCGAACACACCGACGAGGTGCTCGGCGCCGCCGGCTACAGCGAGGACGAGATCGAGCAGTTGCGGGGCGCCGGCGCCGCCAGGTAGCGCATCACACCTTTACACCCTGTCCTCTACACTGATGCCGTGGCCTTGAACATCAAGAATGCCGAGGTCGAACGGCTGGCCGCCGACGTGGCCCGGCTGACAAGCGAGTCCAGGACGGAGGCGATCCGCCGCGCCCGCGTGCGCCGCTTCGCCGCTATCGCGACTCGACCGGCATCCAGGTCTGCGGGTAGGTGGGACCCGTGTACTCGGCGCGCGGGCGGATGAGCCGGTTGTTCGCGTACTGCTCCAGCACGTGCGCGGTCCAGCCCGAGACGCGGCTCACGGCAAAGATGGGCGTGTAGAGATCGATGGCAATCCCCATCGTGTAGTAGGTGGACGCCGAGTAGAAGTCCACGTTCGGGTACAGCTTCTTCTCGCCGCTGACCAGCGCCTCGATGCGCTCGGACATCCCGAACCAGCGGAGGTTTCCGGCCTGCTCCCCGAGCTGCTTCGACATCCGCCGCAGGTGCGTCGCCCGCGGATCCTCCGTGCGGTACACGCGGTGTCCGAAGCCCGGGATCTTCTCCTTCCGCGCCAGCCGGCCCATGACGTAGGCGTCGATGCGCTCGCCGGTGGCCTCCTCGCCGATGTCGATCAGCATGCGCATGACATCGGCATTGGCGCCGCCATGGAGCGGCCCCTTGAGGGTGCCGATGCCCGCGACGATGGCGGAGTGGATGTCGGTGAGCGTGGCGGCGGCAACGCGCGCGGCAAAGGTGGACGCGTTCAGCTCGTGATCCGCGTGCAGCGTGAGCGCCACGTCCATCGCGCGGATGGACGTCGGCGCCGGCCGCGTGCCCGACAGCATGTACAGGAAGTTGGCGGCGTGGCCCATGGCCGGGTCCGGCGCCACCGGGCTCCCGCCCTCCTGCATGCGCCCCCATGTGGCCACGAGGCTGGCAATCTGCGAGGTCAGCCGGACGGCCTTCCGGTAGGACGCGGCCGGCGACGCATCCTGGGCCTCCGGGTCGTAGTGGCCGAGCGCGGAGGTCAGCGTGCGGAGGGCGTCCATGCCGTCCCCGCTCCCGCGCGACGGCGGCAGCATCTTCATCAGCCGGATGACCGGCTCGGGCAGCGGCCGCGCGGCCGCCAGCTGCGACTGGAGGTCCCCCAGCTCCGCCCGCGTCGGCAGCCGCCCGTGCCACAGCAGGAAGCACGTCTCCTCGAACGTCGCGTGCCGCGCCAGGTCGTGGATGTCGTACCCGCAATAGGCGAGCACGCCGCGATCGCCGTCGAGATAGCAGATGCGTGACGAGGTGGCGACGATGTCTTGGAGGCCGGCGTTGGCGGGGGCGGACATGCGGGGATCTTACCCGGGAAGCGTAACGGCGGGTCTACGCTTCCTTGCTCTGCGCCACCTCGACGACGGCGTCGCCGCCGAACTGCTGGAAGAGGGACAGGAGGCCCGTATAGAGGAAGCCCACCTGGAAGAGCATGAGGAACGGCACGGTGCCGTAGATGCCGTTGGCCAGCGCGTAGAAGAGCGTCCCCGTGAAGTAGACGCCGAGCGCCACTTCGATGAGCGGCTGGATGGCGACGTTCTGGCGATACTTCTTCTGGGTCCAGTCGTCTGCCCGGCCCTCGACGCCGTACTTCGGCGTGCGGGCGAACTCGCTCGGCTTGTGGAACAGCGCCTCGAACACCGCGCGCGTGTTGTTGACGGCCAGCCCGATGCCGATCGACATCAGGAAGGGCAGGTAGCGGAGCCGCTCGGTCCACGTCCGCGGATAGAGCTCCCGCTGGCAGACCATGTAGAAGTTGGCCACCGACGCAGTCGCCGCCATGAAGAGCGGGATGTCGATGAGCATCATCTCGTACCACCCCATGTTGTAGCGGATGATCATCGAGGGCGCCATCAGGATCGACAGCACGCACATCAGCGGGTAGTTCAGGTTGGCCGACAGGTGGAAGAACGCCTCGGCCTTGACCCTGGACGGCTGATCCGAGCGCAGGATGCGCGGCATCAGCTTGAGGAACGTCTGGATGGACCCCTTCGCCCAGCGGTGCTGCTGGGACTTGAAGGCGTTCATCTCCACGGGCAGCTCCGCCGGCGCCACGTGATCCTGGACGAACACGAACCGCCAGCCCTTGAGCTGCGTCCGGTAGCTCAGGTCCAGGTCCTCGGTCAGCGTGTCGTGCTGCCAGCCGCCGCCATCCGCGATGGCTTCGCGCCGCCAGATTCCGGCCGTGCCGTTGAAGTTGAAGAAGCAGCCGCCGCGGTTGCGCGCGCCGTGCTCGAGCACGAAGTGTGCATCGAGCAGGATGCTCTGGATGCGCGTGAGGAGCGAGTACTCCTCGTTGATGTGGCCCCACCGCGCCTGGACCATGGCCACCTTGGGGTCGGTGAAGTAGTGCACCGTCCGCATCAGGAACTCGGGCTTGGGCAGGAAGTCCGCGTCGAAGATGGCCACGAAGCGCCCGCTCGCCACGGCCAGGCCGGCTTCGAGCGCCCCCGCCTTGTAGCCCGTCCGGTCCTCCCGGTGCAGGTACTTGATGTCGATGCCCTGCGCCGCATGACGCCGCACGGCCAACTCCGCGATCTCCCGCGTCTCGTCGGTCGAGTCGTCCAGCACCTGGATCTCGAGCAGGTGGCGCGGGTAGTCAATCTGGCAGACGGAGTCGACCAGCCGGTCCACGACGTACATCTCGTTGTACAGGGGCAGCTGGATCGTCACGGGCGGAAGCGACTCGAAACGGGCAACCGGGACCGGCTGCTCGTGCTTGTGCTTCATGTACAGGTAGACCAGGTAGTACCGGTGCCACCCGTAGACCGCGAGGATCAGCAGAACGAAGAAGTACGATGCGAGGATGAAGGTTTCAATCGGCGTCATGCCAGACCCGGGCACACCGAGGCGAACACAAACTCGTATTGTACATTCACGTCTTCTAAAGTCAACAAAACAGGGGCGATAGCGTGATGACTCCGGACGGGCTGCGGCGGCTCCTGGACCAGGTCCGCGACGGGACGCAATCGGCGGACGCGGCCCACGCAACGCTCCTGGCGGCGCTGCGCGCGGCGCCGATGGACGACCTCGGCTTCGCCCGCGTCGACCACCATCGCGGCACGCGTCAGGGCTTCCCGGAAGTCGTCCTCGGCCTCGGCAAGACGCCGGAACAGATTGCCGCGATCGCCGGCGCCATCGCCGATCGCGACCACCCCCTCCTCGTCACCCGGGCCGACGAGGCCGCGTGGCATGCCGTGAAGGCCAGGGTCCCGGATGCCCGGCACCACCCTCAGGCACGCGCCATCACCCGCCCGCGTGACGTCCCCCGCGGCCGCGGCATCGTCCTCGTCGCCAGCGCCGGCACGTCGGACATCCCCGTGGCGGAGGAAGCCGCGGTGACGGCCGAATTGATGGGGAACGACGTGGACCGGCTCTACGACGTCGGCGTCGCCGGCATCCATCGCCTCCTGAACGAACGTCCCCGCCTCGAAGCCGCGCGCGTGATCATCGTCGCCGCCGGGATGGAAGGCGCCCTGCCGAGCGTCGTGGCCGGCCTGACGGGGGTCCCCGTCATCGCGGTCCCGACCAGCATCGGCTACGGCGCCAGCTTCGGCGGCCTGGCCGCCCTGCTGGCCATGCTCAACTCCTGCGCCAACGGCGTGACGGTGGTGAACATCGACAACGGCTTCGGCGCGGGATGTATCGCCAGTATGATCAATCACCTCTAGGCCTTCGGTAGGCGACGCCTGACGGCGTCGTGGGCCTGCGGTGGGCGGCGCCTTCGGCGCGCAGGATCGACGGCCGGCGGCCGGCACGCCTCGGCCGCGCAGGATCCGAGTCACGACCTGGCGAGATCTACCGGAGGCGAGGCTCACAGACATGTTCGCCACCCGCACGCTCGAGTTCGATCGCATCGTCGCTGACGTCGCGGCGCTGTCCTCCACGCCGCTCGGGCGCGAGCGGCTCGAGGTGGTGGAGCCTTCGTCTGACGTCCGGGAAGTGGCCGCGCTCCAGGCGGGGACGAGCGAGACCGTTCGCTTCCTCGAGCACCACGCCGCGTTCCCGCTGCGGGCCGGCCCGGGGCTCGTGGGCGCCCTTCAGGGACTCGGCATCGAGGGGCGGCCGCTCGATCCGCTCGGCCTCCGCGCGCTGGCCGAGTTCGTGGCGTCCGTGGAACGCACGCGCGAGGGCATCATGGCCGCGGCGGGCGACTTCCCGATCCTCACCGCGGCTGCCGGGCGGCTGGCCGGCTTCCGATCGGAGGTGGCGGCGGTCCAGGATGCCATCGATGTCTCCGGCCAGGTCCTCGATTCCGCCAGCCCCGCGCTCCGCGGCATCCGCGAGCGGCTGCGCGGGCTCCGCCAGCGGCTGCGGCAGACGCTGGAGCAGTTTGCGCACGGCAGGGACACGGCCAAGTACCTCCAGGACGATGTGGTCACCGAGCGGAACGGGCGGTTCGTGCTGCTGGTGCGCGCGGAGCACCGGGCGAACGTGCCCGGGATCGTCCACGGAAGCTCGGCCAGCGGCGCGAGCCTGTTCCTGGAGCCCGCGGCGAGCGTCGAGATCAACAACGACGTCGTGGAGCTCGAGGAGCGGGAACGGGAGGAGATCTTCCGGATCCTGCTGGAGCTGACGGAGCGCTTCCGCACACGGCGCGGCGACCTGCACACCGTGGAGGCCGTGGCCACCGAGCTGGACGTCCTGCAGGCCCGCGCGCGCTACGCCGCGCAGGTGGGCGGCATCGAGCCCACGTTCGTCGCCGACGGATCCTTCGAGCTGCGGAAGGCGCGCCACCCACTGCTGCAGGTCCCCGACGTCGTGCCCATCGACGTGGTGCTCGAGCCGCCGTCCCGCGTGCTGCTCATCACGGGGCCCAACACGGGCGGCAAGACCGTGGCGCTCAAGACCGCGGGGCTCCTGTCGCTGATGGCGCAGTCCGGCCTGCACGTGCCGGCGGACACCGCGCGGTTTCCGGTCTTCCGTTCCGTCTTCGCGGACATCGGCGACGAGCAGTCCATCGCGGCCAGCCTCAGCACGTTCTCGGCGCACATCGCCAACCTCGTGGCCGTGGACCGATCCCTGGCGCTGCCGGCGCTCGTGCTGCTGGACGAGGTCGGCACGGGGACGGACCCCAACGAGGGCGGCGCGCTGGCCACGGCCCTCGTCGCCCACTTCCAGCAGCGGGGCGCGCACCTGGTCGCCACCACGCACTTCGACGCGGTGAAGGGGTGGGGCATGGCGGCGGACGGCGTGACGGTGGCCGCCTTTGCGTTCGATCCGCAGACCTACGCGCCGACCTATCGCCTGGTCTACGGCGCGCCGGGACGGAGCCTCGCGATCGAGATGGCGCAGCGCCTCGGCATGCCGGTTGCCGTCGTCGCGGCGGCACGCGGCTTCCTGGGCGACGACCAGAAGCGCGTGCAGGCGCGGCTGGATCGCATCGATGCGCAGGCCAGGGCGCTCGACGCGGACCGCGCGCGCCTGGAGCGCGAGCGGCGCACGTTCCACACGGAGCGCGCCGGGCTGGAGCAGCGGGAGCGGGCGCTTCGCGAAAGGGAGGAGGCGTTCAGCAAGCGGCTCAACGAACGCCTGGACGAGCGCCTGCGCCACGCGCGTCGCGAGATCGACGGCGTGATCGACCAGCTCCGGCAGAAGTCGGATGCCATCGTGGAGAAGGCGTCGCTGCGCGCGGCCGGAGCCCTGATCAACACCGGCGAAGCGGGTGCCGTCCGCGCCGAGGCGCGTGGCGCCGTGGAGCGCATCGCGGACCGTGTCCGTAGAGGCGACCCTCGTAGAGGCGACCCTTCAGCAGGGTCGCCTGCAGAGACAGGCGCCGGGACAGGCGACCCTGAAGGGTCGCCTCTACAGGGATCCCCTCCACAGAGGTCGCAGGAAGAGAAGATCTCCGTCGGGGCGCGCGTCGCCGTCGGCGGGTTGGGCCTCGAGGGCATCGTCATGGCCATCCAGGGGTCCACGATCGAGATCGACGTCCGCGGCAAGCGTATGCGCGCGAAGGCACGGGACGTGCGCGTCCTCGCGCCGGCCGGCGCGCGCGCCGCCGGGCCGGCCAACCGCGTCCGCGTCAACGTGAACCTCGAGCCGCGCGAGGGGATGCGGAGCGAGATCAACGTCATCGGCTGCACGGTGGAGCAGGCCGTGGACCGCGTATCGCGGTTCCTGGACGACACGCTCGTGACGGATGTCGACGAGGTGCGGATCGTCCACGGACACGGCACCGGACAGCTCCGCCGCGGCATCCAGGCGTTCCTCAAGGACCACCCGCTGGTCACCGGCTACGCGCCGGCGCCGGACAACCAGGGCGGCGGCGGAGCGACCGTGGTCACGCTCAAGGGATAGATCGTGAAATTCCCGCAGCCCTTCATCGACGAGGTCCGTTCCGCGGCTGACATCGTCACGGTCATCTCGGACGTCGTGTCGCTGCGCAAGGCGGGGACCAGCTACAAGGGACTGTGTCCGTTTCACGGCGAGAAGACCCCGTCGTTCAACGTCAACCGTGAGCGCGGGTTCTTCCACTGCTTCGGGTGCGGCGTGGGCGGGGACGTGTTCAAGTTCGTGGAGCTGCACGATCAGCTCGGGTTCCAGGATGCGGTGCGGCAGCTCGCGCACCGGTTCGGGATCCCGATTCCGGAGCTCGAGGGTGGGGACAAACCCGGCGAGGGGGCAGCCGAGCGCGAGACGCTGCTGAAGATCCACGAGGTGGCGGCCGCGTGGTTCCGCGCGCAGCTCGACGGGCCGTCGGGGGCGCGCGTGCGCGAGTACCTGCTCGGGCCGCGCGGGCTGACGCCGGAGACCATCACGCGCCTCCAGCTCGGGTTCGCGCCGCCAGGGCGGGACGCCCTGCGCCAGCACCTGCTGGCCGCCGGCTTCGCGCCGGCGCTTGTCGTCAGCAGCGGCCTCGTCAGCCAGCGCGACGACGGCGCGGTGATCGACAGGTTCCGGAACCGGCTCATGATCCCCATCGCGCGGGACAGCGGGACGATTGTGGCGTTCGGCGGACGGGCGCTGGAGACGGATCAGGGCCCGAAGTACCTGAACTCCCCGGAGACGTCCATCTACAGCAAGAGCCGGACGCTCTACGGCCTCAACCTGACCAAGGCCGACGTGCGAAAGGCCAGCTTCGTCATCCTCGTCGAGGGGTACTTCGACTTCGCCCAGGTGTTCCAGGCGGGAGGTCTGCCGGTGGTGGCCACCTGCGGGACGGCCCTCACCACGGCACAGGCGCAGGTGCTGCGGCGCTTCGCGCCGAAGGCGGTGCTCTGTTACGACCCGGACGCGGCCGGGCAGGGCGCCGCGGAGCGGAGTTCCGAGCTGCTGGTCGCCGAGGGCTTCGACGTGAACGTCGTCCTGCTCCCCGGGGGGGAGGACCCGGACACCTTCGTGCAGGAGCGCGGACGGGCGGCGTTCGTGGAGGCGCTCCGTCAGTCGCGCCCCTACCTGACGTTCCTGCTGGACCGGGCGGCGGCCGGGCACGACCTCAGCCGCGACGATGCCCGGCGGGAGTTCCTGCGGAAGATGCTGGGGGTGGCGGCGCGGATTCCGGACCCGGCGGCGCGGGACCAGTTCGCGGACCGGCTGTCCCACAAGGCCCGCGTCACGGAGGAGGTGGTCCGGGCCGAGATTCGAAAGGCCGCGGTGGCCAGGCGCACGGAACTGCCCACGGACCGCCTCCCCAGCCTCAAGGCCAAGATCCTGCAGGCCGAGAAGGGGCTGCTGTGGGCGCTCGTGCACGATCCCGCCTCCGTGATGCCGTCCCTTGCCGAGCTGGAAGATGAAGACCTGGAAGGACTTAGCACGGCCGGCATCCTCCGTGCGGCCCGGGATCTGGCGGACCGGCCGCCGGAGGACGTACCGAATGCGCTGATGGAGCGTCTAAGTACTACAGAAGCCCGGTGGCTGGCGGCGACGGCAACCGAGGCCCTGCCGCCGGTGGCCGAGGCCGCCCTCTCGGTCCGTTCCCTCAAGCGGCTCCAACTGGAGCGTCAGCGTGCCGGCCTGCAGCGGGAAATCGACCGGCTCCAGGCCGAAGGGGACACCCATGGGAACAGCAGGCAGGCCCTGACCGAGCTGCTGCACCGGAAACAGGCGCTGGGCCGGCGGCTCGATTCGGCCGACGGGTAAAAACCGGGTTACAATGGACAGCTTCCCCTCAAAGGGGATTCCGCCATCATTCCGCAGGAGGTTGGACCTTGTCCCTCGAAGACAAGTTCGATGAAGTTCGTCAGCTCATCATCACCGGCAAGGAAAAGGGCTATCTCCTCTACGACGAGGTGAACGATGTCCTCCCGGCCGAGCTCACCGCGTCCCCGGAGGACCTGGACGAGCTGATGAGCATGTTCGCGGCGGCCGGCATCGACCTGGTCGACTCCGAAAAGGGGTACCGCGAGCGTGAGGGCATGGAGCGCGGCGAGGGCCCGGCAGCCGGTGAAGACGGCATGGAGCTGGACCTCACGCCGGGCGCGCTCGACAAGACCAACGATCCCGTCCGCATGTACCTGCGCGAGATGGGCACCGTGCCGCTGCTCACGCGCGAGGGCGAGGTCGCCATCGCCAAGCGGATCGAGCAGGGCAAGCTCTCGGTCATCAAGTCGATCTCGCGGATGCCGGCCATTGCCAAGGCGGTCATCCGCATGGGCGATGCGCTGAAGGCGGGCGAGCGCACGATTCGTGAACTCGTCATCTTCAACGACGAGGAGATCACGGACGATCGCATCGAGGAGCGCGCGCAGAAGTTCCTGCGCGAGGTGGACGGCGTGCGCAAGGCGCGGCTGACCGTCGAGAAGCTCACCGAGAAGCGCGTCGGGATCCTGAAGTCCGACAAGCGCAAGTACCGCCGCGCGAAGTGGAAGGCCATGCGCGCGGAGGTGGAGCTGTCGCGGCTGATCCGCCGGATCGAGTTCACCGAACCGGTCAAGCGCCGCCTCGTGGAGGAGGTCAAGGAGATCGTGGAGCGCGTCTCGCGCATGCAGCGCGAGCTCGACCACATCAAGAAGAACCTCGCCCTCAAGACGCGCCGGCCGAAGCTCAAGGAAGAGGAGCGCAAGACGCTCGAACAGCGGCGCAAGCTGCTCGCGGCGGAGATCAAGCAGCGCACCGAGGATCTCGAGGAGAGCGTCGACCACCTCCGGCACACGCTCGAGGTCATCATGCGCGGCGAGGCGCAGGCCGAGCAGGCGAAGAAGGAGCTCGTCGAGGCCAACCTCCGGCTCGTCGTCTCCATCGCGAAGAAGTACACGAACCGCGGCCTGCAGTTCCTGGACCTCATCCAGGAGGGCAACATCGGCCTGATGAAGGCCGTGGACAAGTTCGAGTACCGCCGCGGCTACAAGTTCTCGACCTACGCCACGTGGTGGATCCGGCAGGCCATCACGCGCGCGATTGCCGACCAGGCGCGGACCATCCGCATCCCGGTCCACATGATCGAGACGATCAACAAGCTCATCCGCACGTCGCGCGCGCTCGTGCAGGAGCTCGGCCGCGAGCCGACCTCCGAGGAGATCGCGCGGCGCATGGACATCCCGGTCTCCAAGGTCCGCAAGGTCCTCAAGATCGCGCAGGAGCCCATCTCCCTCGAGACGCCCATCGGCGAGGAAGAGGATTCGCACCTCGGGGACTTCATCGAGGATCGGACCGCCGTGTCCCCCTCGGAGGCCGTCATCAACCTGGACCTGAAGGAACAGACCGAGTCGGTCCTGAAGACCCTGACCCCGCGCGAGGAGAAGGTGATCAAGATGCGCTTCGGCGTGGGCGACGGCAGCGAGCACACCCTCGAAGAGGTGGGCCAGAACTTCGCCGTCACGCGCGAGCGCATCCGCCAGATAGAGGCCAAGGCGCTCCGGAAGCTCCGCCACCCCTCGCGCTCGCGCAAGCTGCGGGCGTTCCTGGAAGGACGTTCGTAGGCCTGCTTGCCGCGCCGCAGCTCGCGTCAGCGAGCGAAGGCGGGCCCATAGCTCAGCGGTTAGAGCGGCCGGCTCATAACTGGTTGGTCCCTGGTTCGAATCCAGGTGGGCCCACTCTTACAAGCGGGCACGGCGTGACTCCTGCCTTCCGTGCAGGGGTCGCGCTGGTCCCGGGACAGACGTGGCGACGAGCCGTCAGCGGGGCGCCGGGCGCGAGACGCGCCCAGCGGACTAGAATGGGGTGTGATTCCCAGACCCTCCTTCACACACCCTGCTCCTGACCGGTGACCCTTCCCCCCATGCTGCCCGACCTCGAACATCTCCTCCACCTTCAGCAACTCGAAACCCGAAGCGCGGCGGCGCAGCAGGTGATCGCCGACGCACCCGGACGGATTGCCGCCCTCGACGCCCGCCTCGTGGCCGCTCGCGGATCGGTGGACGCCGCCAGGGCCGCGATTGCCGACAACCAGGTGGCACGCCGCACCGTCGACAAGGATCTGCTCGCCTCGCAGCAGCGGCTGGAGAAGTACAAGGAACAGTCCATGGCCGTGAAGACGAACGTGGAGTTCCACGCCATGCAGCACCAGATGGAGGCGGTCAAGGCGGAGATCGACCGCTTCGAGAGCACGGTGCTCGAGGTGATGATGCGGGCTGACGAGCTGGGAGCGGGGCTGGCGGCGGCCGAGGCCGCGCTCGGGAAGGAAGAGGCCGCGGTGGCCGCCGAACGCGCGGCCATCGAGGCGTCCGCGACGGCCGCCGCGGCGGAAGCCACGGCCACGGCGACCGAGCGCGCGGCCATTGTCGCCCGGATGGATCCGGGTGTCGTGTCCACGTTCGAGCGGATTGCCCGGCATCGCGGCGGCATCGGCGTCGCGCGCGCGGAGAAGGAGCGCTGCGTGGTCTGCCAGGTGCGGCTGCGCCCGATGGTGTTCTCCGCCGTGATGCGGAACGACGCGATCGTGCAATGCGACTCGTGCCAGCGCATCCTCTACTTCGTGCCGCCCGCCCCCGGGGCCGCGGATCCGCCCGCGCCCACGGCGCCCGCCCAGTCGTGATCACCGCGTACTTCGACGGGGGCTCGCGCGGCAACCCCGGCCCCGCCGGCTACGGCGCGTACATCGTCGACGAGACCGGACAGGTGCTGGCGGAGCTCGCCGCCGGCATCGGCGTCGCCACCAACAACGTCGCGGAGTACCACGGCCTCCTGGCCGCGCTCCAGTGGGCGGCGGACAACGGTGTCACGGCGCTCCACGTCAGGGGCGACTCGCTCCTCCTCATCCAGCAGATGCGCGGCAACTACCGCGTCAAGAACGCCGGCCTCCTGCCCCTCTACCGGGAGGCGCGCCACCTCTGCGCGCGGATCGGCCGCGTCTCCTTCGAGCACGTCCCGCGCGAGAAGAACAAGGACGCCGATCGGCTGTCCAACGTCGGCATGGACCAGAACGGCAGGTAGCGATGGGACGACGATGACCCGGGAACGCAGGCGGGAGGTTCGCGCCGGCACCTGGATCGAATCGGCGATCCAGGACGTCCGGTACGCGTGGCGACACCTCGCGCACTCGCCCGGATTCTCGGCCGCCGCACTGTTGACCCTGGCCCTGGGCATCGGCGCCAACACGGCGATGTTCAGCCTGCTCAACGCGCTGCTGGTCACCCCGCTCCAGGTCGAGGACCCCGATTCGCTGCTGGCGATCGTCCCGATGAACGCGCGGGGTGACGATCGGAGCATTCCCGTGTCGGCGGTGGACGTGCTCCGGGACGGTCCGCTCCAGCCGCTCTGCGGATACCTCGGCGGCGTCTCCCTGCCGCTCCTGGCAAACGACACGCCCGCGTGGAGCAGTGTCACGTTCGTGACAGGGCGTTGTTTCGACGTCCTGGGCGTGACCCCACTGCACGGCCGCGCGATCGGGGAGGCGGACGCCCCCATCTACGGCACCGGCGCCCGCGTGGCCGTCATCAGCCATCGCCTCTGGGCCAGTCACTTCGCGGCGGACCCCGCCGCGGTCGGCCGCACCTTGCTCGTGAACAACGTCGAGGTCGAGATCGTCGGCGTGGCCCCACCCGGGTTTACGGGACTCGAAGCGGACGGCGGCATCGACGTCTTCACGCCGTTCGATGCCGTGATCCCGGCTGCCAGGGACCGCCGGCAGCTCGCCAGCTACCTGCTCGGGCGACTCGCACCCGGGACGACGATGGCGCAGGCGGCCGCCGAGCTCGATGCCCGGTGGCCGGACGTTCTCGAGGCCGTCATCCCCGCCGGGCTCGAAGCGACGCAGCGCGCGCAACTGCTGGACTCGGCGCCGCGCCTGCTGAAGATGGGCACGGGGACCTCGCGCAACCGCGCCAGGTACGCCCAGCCGCTCGCCTTGATCTTCGGGCTGACGAGCGTGCTCCTGGTCCTCGCGTGCGTCAACCTGGGCGGCCTGCTGCTGGCGCGCCTCACCGCCCGCGGATCGGAGCTATCGATCCGCCTGGCGCTCGGGGGGACGCGGTGGCGCATCGCGCAACAGATGCTGAGCGAGAGCCTGCTGCTGTCCGCAGCGGGCGCGGCGCTGGCCGTGCCCATCGCCTACGCGGTCTCATCCAGCCTGGCCGCGTTCATCGTGCCGCCGAACGTCCCCTGGGCCATGTCCTTCACGCCGGATCGGCGTGTGCTGGCGGTCACGGCCGCCATCGCGCTCGCGGTGAGCGCGCTCATGAGCGCCGTGCCGATCTGGGCGGCGGTCCGGCGCGGATCGCGGCAGATCCTCACCTGGGATCGGACCATCGTCGGCGCCACGAGCCAATGGGTCCGCGTGCTGCTGATCGCGCAGGTCGCGCTGTCGGTCGTGCTCCTGGCCGGCGCGGTCCTGTTGACGCGATCGCTCTACCTCCTCCAGGCCTCTCACCAGAACATCCGAACGAGCGGCGTGCTGGTCGCGGTCCTCCAGTCACGGCCGAACCCTGCGGCCAGCGACGGCGGCCGCGCTGCCTACTATCCGCCGCTCCTGGATCGTATTGCCGCGCAGCCGGGCGTCTCGGCCGTCGCGATCGCAGAGCGCTTCCCGCTGGTCACGACGACACCGCGGGGCATGCCGGTGACCGTGGACGAGGGTGAGCCCTCGGGCGTCTCCGCGTCCACGGACTACGTGTCGCCGCAGTTCTTCTCGACGATGGGCATCGCCGTGCTCGCGGGCACGACGTTCACGTGGTCCGATACCGTGGAGACGCGCCCGGTGGCCGTGGTCAGCCGCAGCCTGGCGCAGGCCCTGGCTTCCGAAGGGACGCTCGTCGGCCATCACCTGACGCTGCGCACCCTGCCGTCCGACCAGCGCGTGGACGTGATCGGCGTCGTCGACGATGCCACACAGGGGGATCCTCGTCAGCCGCGCCCCTACGTTGTGTACCGTCCGCTGCTCCAGTCCGCCAACGCGAGTGCGTTCAACGCCAGCCTGCTCATCTCCGCCGCGGATGGCGCCGCCGCCGCGTCTGGTGTCCGGCGCGCCGTGGACGCCTTCGGCCGCGACTACGTGTTCGAGGTCGTCCCGATCGCGACGCTGCTGGCCCGGGGCCCCTCGGCGGAACGCATGAGCGCGATGGTCGCGTCGTGTGTCGGCCTCCTCGGCGTCGTCCTGGCCTTCATCGGTGTCTATGGCGGCTTCGCCTATGCCACGGCGCGGCGGCATCGCGAGATTGGCCTGAGGATGGCGCTCGGCGCGACGCCCGCATCCGTGGCCCGCGGCGTGCTCGGCGACGGACTGCGCCTGACGCTGCTCGGCATTGCGCTGGGCGTGCCGCTGGCCGGCATGGCCGCGCGCCTGCTGAGCACGCTGCTGTTCGGCGTGTCCCCTGGCGACCTCGTGACCTACGCGGCCATCGGCGTGTTCTTCGTGGTCCTCGGCGGCTCTGCCGTCCTGATCCCCGCACGCAGGTCGGCACGGGTGGATCCGGCTGTCGTGCTCAGGGCGGACTGACTCGCA
>CAZUGF010000043.1:0-37297 GCA_964619705.1 uncultured Bifidobacteriaceae bacterium | reverse complement strand
GACTTTGGCCCGCCGGGCGTGAAGGGCTTCTGGCCGCGCGGTTCGGGCCGTGGCCCGGACGGCCTGGGTCCGGAGGGCCGCGGAGACGGCCTGTCGCGCGTGAACGCACCGGCCGGCTTGGGCGGCGGTCCGCCGTCCCGCGGCGATCCTGGTCGCGCATCGCGGCGCACGTCGTCCGGCGCGGGCCGTCCGAACGCGGGGCGTGCGCCTCGAGGCGCACCGGGCCGCGAGGCGGCCCCGGGGGACGTTGGCCGTGCGGCCCTGGGGCCTGTTGGCCGCCGGTCGCCCTGTCCGCCGGTGCGCTCGTCGGTCGGGCGGCGCCCGTCTGCCGGGGTCCGGCGCCTGTCCTGCTTGTGGCCTGTCTTGTGGTGTTTCACGTCGAGGGTCCCGCTTCTCTCTGCTCTCTCTGCTCTCTCTGCTCGCGCTGCTCGCGCCGCGCCGTCGTCCGCACGTTCCGCCTCCACCTTCTCACGTTTCAGCTCCCCATGACCTGCCGCCAGAAGGACGCGAGCCGCCAGGCCTCGAGTGCCGTCGGCGGCCGATCGACTTCCGCGTGGGTGATGAGGCCGCTCAAGAGGCCGTGGACCTCCACCTTGCCGTCGAGGTACTCGCCGAGCAGCACGCTCTCGATCGAGGGGATGACGTTGTCGTCCGCACCGTGCAGGAGGTACACGGGCGCGGCGGGCGCCGACGGAGCACGCTCGGGCGAGAGGGACGGCATGGCCGGATGATCGGCAAGCGCGTCCGCGATGGGGAGGAGGCGCGCGCCCAGATCGCGGACCGCGCGATCGTTGACCTGATCCATGAGCGTCCGTGCCGGTTCGGGCAGTGCGGCCGCCATCTCGCGCGCGCGCTCGAACGCGTCCGCGGCCCGCGGCGTGTCCACCATGTCGAGCGACGAGGCGAGCAGGAAGGTGTCGATACCCTCCTCGAGCGGCGCGACCTGTCCGGGCGGCACGATCCGATCGGCGAGCGTCAACAGGACGACGGCGACGCCGTAGTCGTGCGGCGGCTGCACGTCCACGTGATCGGCGCCGAGGACCGTGCGGCTCGCGCGTGCGCGGACCAGATCCGCCGGAACCTGGCCCGAGCAGAGGTAGTGCATCACCCGCGCGAGGTCGCCGTGGCCGCCGAACGAGACGACGAACGCGATGCGGTCGCGGATGGAGGGCCGGCCGGCGGCGACGATCGAGAGCCCGCCGGAGAAGCTGACGCCGAGCACGCCCACCTGTCCGTCCGGGGCCAGGTCCGGCTGCTGCGACGCCCACAGGACGGCGTCCTCGATCACGTCGGTCACCGACGGCGTGATGCGGAACCGCTGCAGGTCCGGCGCGGCGATGGTCAGCACACCGTAGCCCGTGGCGGCGAGGTCTCGGGCAAGGCCGACAAGGCGCGCCTCGTCGATGCCGTCGCGGTGCACGCCGGGGATGAGGACGATGGCACGGGTGAAGCCGGGTGTGGGCCGGTACACGCGGCCGGGGATGTCGCCGCCGCGCGTCGGCACGTGCACGTCCGTGGTCGGCGCCACGGGCACGGCGCGCCACGCGGCCAGCGTGCCCGGTGCGCCCGGCAGATCCGCGACGCGTGCGATGAGCGCCACGGCATCCACGTACGGCATGGCCCAGACGCCGGCGGACGCCACGACCAGCAGGGGCAGGGCGAGGACGGTCAGCCGTCGCGCGCGTGTCACCGGACGATCGTATACCTGCTTCCTGCCCCGCTGTCCGGACGCGTCCGTGGACCGGCCGCGCGGGAACGGGATGCTACACTCAGGGGTTGTGTCTGCACTGACGATTGCCATCGACGGCCCATCGGGCGCGGGGAAGGGGACGCTGGCCCGGCGCCTGGCCGAGGACCTGGGCTACCGGCACGTGGACACCGGCGCGATGTATCGCGCGGTCGCCTGGAAGGCCCTGCACGACGGGCTGGCGCTGGACGACGAGGCGGCGATTGCCGCACTGGCGGACCGGGCGGCGCTTGCGCAGGACGCGCAGGCCGTGACCATCGACGGCCACGACGTGACGCGCGCCATCCGGACGCCGGAGATTGATCGCGCCGCGGCGAGCGTGGCGCGCCTGCCGCGCGTGCGCGCGGCGCTCGTGGCGCGTCAGCGCGCGCTCGGAGAGGGCGGCGGCGTGGTGATGGAGGGGCGTGACATCGGCACCGTCGTGTTCCCCGGCGCCGACGTCAAGGTGTACCTGGACGCGTCACCGGATGAGCGTGCCCGGCGGCGCGCGTCGGATGCGTCGCACACGGGCGGCGCCCAGGCAAGCGTCGAGGGCCTGCGCACCCAGATGGCCGCGCGCGACGAGAGCGACTCGACGCGCACCGTGGCGCCGTTGCAGATGGCGGCCGACGCCGAGTACGTCGACACGACCGGCATGCCGCTCGACGAGGTCTTCCGGAAGGTCCGGGCGCTGGTCTCCGCCAGGGCGCCGCGCGCCTAGCCCCCGCGCCTACCCGCGCCTACACTTCGTCGTCGAAGTCGTCCTTGGAGTTGGGGTCCAGCTCCCACCGGTGACGGTCGCGGGCCGCGATCTCGTCGCCCCCCTGCAGTTCCTCGTCATCGTCGTACTCGACGCCGAGCGCGCGGCCGATCTCGTCGACGACGTCCTGATCGGGCGTCGGGTTGTCGCCGCCCGGCGCTTCGTCGCCGGAGGAGTCCGCGGACTGCCAGTCGGCGTCGACGTCCCCGGCGGTGAGGGCCGGGCTCGTGGCGGTGTTCTCCCGGAGCTTCTGCTCCGTCTCCGCCCGACCCGTGCGGGCCGCCGAGGCCGACGGGAACGCATCCAGCGTGGACGGCACGCCGTGGATGTCGGCGACGGTCTTGCGGGGCCGATCGAGGTTCGGGATGCGGACGGAGGCCGGCCTGGGTGCCGGGGCGGCACGCTTCGGGGCAGCAGGCCGGGCGGCGGGCTTCGGCGCGGCGGCCGCGACGACGGCCGTTGCCGTGGCGGTAACCTTGCGGCTGGCCTTCTTCACCGTCCTGCCGGCGGCCCTGGTGGCGCCGGCCGTCTTCCGGGCCGCTTTCTTGACCGCCTTCTTGACGGCTTTCTTGACAGCCTTTCTGCCGGCCGCGACGGGCTTGCGCGGCCTGGCCGTCTTGACCTTCGCGGCTCTGGCCTTTGCGGCCTTGACGGTCTTGCGCACGCTCTTCCTGGCCGTCTTGACCGTCCGGGCCGCTGTCTTGCGCGCCTGGCTGACGCGGGCGGCCCCGGCCTTGCCGGCCTTCCGGGCCGACTTCCGGACGGATGCGACGGCCTTTCGCGCGGACTTCGCGACGGCTCGCGCCGACTTGCCGGCCTTTCGGGCGGACTTCCTGACGGCGCGCGCCGCGGAGCGTCGTGCGGCCTCCGCCTTGCGTGCGGCGGCCCGGAGGGACTTTCCGACCTGTCTGGCAGTCGGCCTTGCGGCCTTCTTCTTCGCCATCACGGTTCCTTTCGGCGTCTTGACAGTCCGCGCTAAGTAACGTAACGTCTATTGGTTACGCGGGATGCCGGCTCCCGCGCAGCTGACCCGCTCCGGCGGGATCGGCCGGCTATTCTGCAGTCAGGAGGACGCGCACGACAATGGCAATTTCGCACGACGAGCATAACCCGGCCACCGAGCCGAAGGGCGCCCCCACCCCGACGGCTTCCACGCCGGGGCGGCAGGCAGCCAAGACTACGGCACTCTGGGGCCGCGACGATGAGTCGGTGAGCCCCGAGGAGTTTGCCCGCCTGCTGGACCTTTACGATAACAGCTTCCGGAATATCGCGGAAGGCGAAGTCGTCAAGGGTACGGTGCTCAAGGTCACGGCCAACGAAGTCGTGATTGACGTCGGTTACAAGTCCGAAGGTGTCATCTCCGTCGATGAGTTCCTCGACGAGACCGGTGCCGTGATCGTCCGCGAGGGCGACATGGTGGACGTGCTGCTCGAGCGCACGGAAGACCGGGAAGGCCACATCGTGCTGTCGCGCGAGAAGGCCGAGAAGATGAAGATCTGGGACGAGGTCGAACGCGCCTTCGCGGAACGCAAGGTCGTCATCGGCCGCGTCGTCGAGCGGATCAAGGGCGGGCTCGCCGTGGACATCGGCGTCCGCGCGTTCCTGCCGGGCAGCCAGATCGACGTGCGGCCGGTCCGCAACCTCGATGCGCTCAAGGGGCAGGAGCTCCGGATGCGCGTCATCAAGGTCAACAAGAAGCGCGGCAACATCGTCCTCTCCCGCAAGGTGCTCCTCGAGGAGGAGAACGCCGAGAAGAAGAAGACGACGCTCGAGACGCTGGCCGAGGGGAAGATCCTGCGGGGCGTGGTCAAGAACATCACCGACTACGGCGCGTTCATCGACCTCGGCGGCATCGACGGCCTGCTGCACATCACGGACATGTCGTGGGGCCGCGTCGGGCACCCGTCGGAGCTCTTCAAGGTCAACGACGAGATCGACGTCGTGGTCCTCAAGTACGACGCCGCTACCGAGCGCGTGTCCCTCGGCCACAAGCAGCTCATCATCGACCCGTGGACGACGGTCATGGACCGGTTCCCCGCGAGTGCGCGCGTGAGCGGCAAGGTCGTGAGCCTCACCGACTACGGCGCCTTCATCGAGCTCGAGCCCGGCGTCGAGGGCCTCATCCACGTCAGCGAGATGTCGTGGAGCAAGCGCGTCAAGCACCCGTCGAAGATCCTCAACGTGGGCGATACCGTGGAAGCCATGGTCCTCGGCGTGGACCCGGCGGCGCGGCGCATCTCGCTCGGCCTCAAGCAGGTCGAGAGCAACCCCTGGAACGAGCTCACCGAGAAGTACCCGGTGGGCACGCGGATCAAGGGCAAGGTGCGCAACCTGACCGAGTTCGGCGCGTTCGTGGAGGTGGAGGAGGATATCGACGGCCTCATCCACATCTCGGACATGTCGTGGAGCAAGCGCGTCAAGCACCCGAGCGAGGTCCTCAAGAAGGGCGACGTGGTCGAGGCCATGGTGCTCAGCATCGATGCCGACAACCAGCGCCTCTCCCTCGGCCTCAAGCAGCTCGCCACCGACATCTGGGAGGACTTCTTCGCCCGGCACAAGGTCGGCGACACGATTGACGGCAAGGTCGTCCGCATGACCAACTTCGGCGCCTTCGTGGAGCTGGACGAGGGCATCGAGGGCCTGATCCACGTCAGCGAGTTCGACGACACCCAGGGCGGCGAGAAGATCTCCCTGGAGGTCGGCCAGACCACGCCGATGAAGATCATCAAGCTGAGCCCGTCGGAGCGGAAGATCGGCCTGAGCATCCGTGCGCTCAAGTCCGACGAGATCCGGTCGGACTGGGACACCTACTCTTCGTCTCAGGGCGATGGCGGCGCCACGCTCGGAGAGAGACTGCGGATCAAGTAGGGGGTTGGGCTTCGGACTTTGGACTTTGGGCTTTAGAGCCCGAAGTCCAGAGCCCAGAGCCCGTTCCCTCGTTCTCCCAATGACGAAAGCCGAACTCGTCGAGGAAGTCTCACGCGTCTCGGACCTCACGAAGAAGCACTCGGAGGTCATTGTCGACACGGTGTTCCAGAGCATCATCGATGCCCTGCACCGCGGCGAGAAAATCGAGTTGCGCGGGTTCGGCAGCTTCCGGCTCCGCAAGCGCGAGCCCCGCAAGGGCCGCAACCCCAAGACCGGCGACAAGGTCGACGTCCCGCCCAAGAGCGTGCCGTACTTCAAGCCCGGCAAGGAGCTCAAGGATCTCATCAACCGCGACCCGGGCACGTCGTTCGACGATGACGACGATGCGTCGCCGTCGCCGACCACCGAACCCGCGGCGTGAGCCGTGGAGCGGCTCTTTGCGCCGTGGCGGCATGCCTACGTGACCCGGGCCGCTGATCCGGGCGCCTGCGTCTTCTGCGCCGCGCCCACCTCGCCCGACGGACAGGCGCTCATCGTCCACGAAGGCCGGTCCGCATTCGTCATCCTGAACCTCTTCCCCTATACCTCCGGACACCTGATGGTCGTCCCGCGCCGGCACCTCTCCACGCTGGCCGTGCTCACGCCGGACGAGCTCCGCGAGATCGGCGAGCTGATCCAGGTCTCCGAGCGCGTGTTGACGGAGGCCTATCGGCCGGAGGGCATCAACGTGGGGATGAACCTCGGCCGTCCAGCCGGGGCCGGCATTGCGGATCACCTCCACGCCCATCTCGTGCCGCGCTGGAGCGGCGACACCAACTTCATGACCGTCATCGGCGACGTGCGGGTCCTGCCCGAGGAACTGCAGGAGACCGCGGCCCGCCTCCGGCCGGTCTTCGCCCGCCTGACGTCCGGCACGGCCGGGTAGCTCGCGCGCCGGCCTGCCTGCGACGACGCGGTCCCGCCGCCGAGCGGCCGAGCGCACGCCGTCCCCTGTATAACGCCGGCCCGCAGCCTGTATAATCAGTCGTTATACGCCATGAGCAGCGCCCTGTCCTCCTCCGTCTCCGCCACCCTGACCTTCGACCTGACCGCCGAGCAGACCGCGCGGCTCGATGCCGTCCGTGAGATGGGGGAGCGCACCGTGGGACCGGCCGCGTCGGCCATCGACAGTACCGGGACGATCCCGGACGCGGTGGCGCGCGCCATCGAGGCGCTCGACGTCTGGCGTCACGGCGCGATGGACGCCGTCCTCGCGCTCGAGGAACTGGCGGCGGCCAGCGGTTCGGCCGCGGCGAGAGCGGCTCTCGGTACCGGGGACGCCGCCGAAGGAGCAGGGCTGACCGGTCTCCGCGGCGTGGCCGCTGCGGCCGACCCGACCGATGCGCATCGCCTGGGCCTGGCGGCTGTCGCGGTGGGCCTGGGACGTCGAGCCGTGGCGGAGGCCCTGGGCGCGGTCAAGGCCCATGGCGGACGTGCCGGGGGCGATCCCGCGGACCCGCCGTACTGGGCGCTCGCGGACGCGGCGACCGAGATCGAGGCGGCCAGGCTCATCGTCCGTGCGGCCGCGGGCGCCGCGGATCTGTCCGGTGCGGCAGCGGCGCTCGTGTTTGCCGGCGGCGCCGCCGTGCGCGCCGCGGACGCGGCCGCGCGCGTGGTCGGCGCCGAGGCGCTCCGCGCCGGGTCCGTGCTCGAGCGGTGTGCGCGCGATGCCCGGGCCACGCTGTTCATCGTGGGAACCGAGGACGCGACGCGTGCGATTGCGGCGGATCGGCTCCTCACCGCTTCCTGATCCCTGCTGATCCCCTGCCGCCGATGGCGCCGCCGCAGGCGGGCCTGCTGCTACGATGGGCCATGCCGTCCCGGCTGGAAGCCCAGCGCCGCGTCGATCGGATCCGGGCGTTCCGCAAGGAACTGACGACGCTCGAGATCGAGGGCGCCAACCCGCTGACGGCGGATCAGGTGGCCAGCGTGGCCGCCCACCACGACCGCGTCCTGGCCGTGCTGGCGCGGCGCTTCGACGTCGATCGATCCGAGTCGGCGGGCCACCTGTCGCGCGGGCTCCGCCTCGCGTCGCTCTTCGGCGGCGCCACGCTCGTCGCCGCGATCGCGGCCCTCGTCACCCGCACCTGGGGCGATCTGTCCCTGCCTGCGCAGGTCACCCTGCTGATCGTGTTTCCGCTCGCCGCCCTGGCGGGCGTGGATGTGGCGGCGCGGCGCGAGCGGACGCTCTATGTCTCGTCGCTCTTCGCGCTGACGGCGTGCGGCACCGCCTGGCTGGCGGTGGCGATGACCGCGCGCCTCCTGGATCTCCCGTTCTCCGTCTGGCTCCTCTGGCCGGGGATTGTCTTCGGGCTGGCCCTCGCCACGAGCCACGGGTTCCGTCTCGTACTGGCCGTGACGCTGACCGCGCTCGTCGCCGCCGTGGCGGGCGCCTTCTTCGAGGCCGCGGCCGCGCCCTGGACCGTCGTTGTCGAGCGGCTCGAGCCGCTGGCCGTCTCGGCGTGGGGGCTGGTCGTCCTGGCGCCGCTCCTGGCCGGCGCCGGCGATCGCTTCGGCGAGACGGCGCGGACCACCGGGCTCCTCATCGGCTTCGGCGCGCTGCTCGTGCTCGCCAGCATCCAGGGCACGAGCCTGCTGCCGCTCCCGGCGGCCGCGGCCGCGCGGGTCTATCAGGGGGTGATGCTCGTGGCGGCGCTGGCGTGCCTGGCGCACGGTCTCCGGACGGGCGCGTCGCCGACCGTGACGATCAGCGCGACGGCGCTCGGCCTCTTCCTGTTGATTCGCTACGTGGACTGGTTCTGGGACGTGGTCCCCGCGTGGGCGTTCTTCCTGGCGCTGGCGGTGCTGGCCTTCGTGAGCATGGCCGTGCTGGGCCGCTGGCGCCGCCGCCTGGAGGCCGCGTGATTCGGCTCGCGGCTGCGGCCGTGGTGCTGCTGGCCTCCGTGCTCGGGCTCGTCGGCGTGGCGGCCTGGAACCGGGCCGGGACGGAGCAGTTGATCACGCTGACCGAGCGCGAGCTGGCGCTGCCGTGGACGTGGGAGAGCGGACGGGACGAGGGCGGCGGCCTCCGGCTCCGGTTCGAGTGGCAGCGCCGGAACGATCCCGACGACGCGCGGAGCTGGCTGACGGGCGATGCGCTCGGGTCCCTGGGCCTCAACACCGGCGTGCTTCCCGGCACGCCCGGCGCGGCGGACTTCTATCGGCGCACGCTGCCGCGGGTGGCGTGGGTGGTCTTCGAGCTGGACGGTCCCGCGTGGCGTGTGATCGAGCAGCGCGCGCTCGTGGCCGCCCGGCCGGAGTCCCCGTCGTTCGTGCCGGTTGTCGCCAGCCGGCTGGTCCCGATCGACGCGGGCCTGGACGTGGAGGCGCTGCGTCGTCGTCATCCGGGGCCCTCGATCGTGGTCATGCGCGCGGTCGTGGACCTGGTCTTCACCGATCGTGCGGGTCAGGGCCCGATTGTCTGGGGACTCGTGGCGCGGCTCGTCACCGACGAGGTGTCCGTGCCGCCGGGATTGCGGGACCGGTTGCGGGGGATGTCGCCAGGCCAGCCGGTGGAGGGAGACCCGTCGTCCGCCGGACCGCGGTACGAGGTGGATCTGGCAATCGGGCGCCTGGGCGTGCCGTGGATCAGGGACGTGCGGCGGCTGCGGTAGCAGGGGTGTGAGCGGGCCGGCCGGGCGAAGGCCGGGATTCGTGTCCCGGTCCTTGCGCCCATGCGGCGGGCCCGGCTATCCGAGCAGGTTCTTCGCGATCGTCACGAGCTGCATGTTCGACGTGCCCTCGTAGATCTGGCCGATCTTGGCGTCGCGGTACAGCTTCTCGACGGGGTAGTCCTTGACGAAGCCGTAGCCCCCGTAGAGGTTGACGGCCATCGAGGTCACGCTCTCGGCCGCCTCGGACGAGACGATCTTGCACATCGCGGCTTCCTGGAGGAAGGGCAGGCCGGCGTCCCGCAGGCGGGCGGCGTTGTAGACGAGGAGGCGGGACGTCTCCACCTCGATCGCCATGCGCGCGATCTGGAACTGGATGCCCTGGAAGTCCGCGATGGCCTTCCCGAACTGCTTGCGCTCCTTCACGTACTTCACGGTGTGATCGAGCGCGCCCTGCGCCAGGCCGACCATCTGCGCGCCGATCCCGATGCGTCCTTCGTTGAGGGTCTCGATGGCGACCTTGTAGCCCTTGCCCACCTCGCCGAGGATGTTGGCGGGGGAGACGACGCAGTCCTCGAACAGGAGCTCGCAGGTGCTGCTGGCGCGGATGCCGAGCTTGTCTTCCTTCTTCCCGACGGTGAAGCCGGGCGTGCCGCGCTCCACGAGGAACGCCGTGATGCCGCGATAGCCGGCCTCCGGGTTGACGGTCGCGAAGACGATGAACAGGTCCGCCTCGTTGCCGTTGGTGATCCAGAGCTTGCGGCCGGTGAGGACGAAGTCGTCCCCGCGCTTGACGGCGCGCGTGGTGAGGGCGAAGGCGTCGCTGCCCGATCCGGCCTCGGAGAGGCAGTAGGCGCCGATGGTCGACGCCGCCATCTTCGGGAGGAAGCGCTGCTTGATGTCCTCCGAGCCCCAGCGGACGAGGGCGTTGATGACGAGCGTGTTCTGCACGTCCACGAGCACGCCGACGGACGGGTCCACACGCGAGAGGGCTTCCACCGCGAGGACGGAATGGAAGAACGAGGCGCCCGCGCCGCCGTGGGTCTCCGGGATCTCGATGCCCATGACGCCGAGGGCGAAGAGCTTGTCGATGAGCTCGCGGGGCATCTTCGCGTGCTCGTCCATCTCGCGGGAGAGCGGCCGGACTTCCCGGTCGGCGAACTCGTAGACGCTGTCGCGGAACAGCGTTTCGTCTTCCGCCAGCCGGGTGAGGGCGGGCAGGGTGGCTTCCGTGTGAGTCATGCGTGCAGCCTCGTTGGATATCAGGACGGGTCGGGCCTTCCCCGCAGGCGGCCTCCGCGGACGGAAGGCGCAGATGCCGACAGGGACACGAAAACAGCAATGGTATCATCGAACCTCGAGACAAGGATGTAGACCATGAGGCGTCCCCAGTCCGTTGCCGCCGGCGCGCTGTTCGCTGTCATTGCCTCCGCCCTGGTCGTCGTGGCGGGCGCGCAGGAACCGGCGCCCTCCCCGCAGGCGCCCGCGCCGGGGGAGGCCGCGCAGGTCCCCGCCGGTCCGCCGGAGGTGGACGCGGACGGCCAGCCCATCTTCCGCACGGGCATCAACTTCGTGCGGGTCGACGTCATCGCCACGGACAGGTCCGGCGCGCCGGTCGTGGACCTGACGAAGGACGACTTCGAGGTCTTCGAGGACAACAAGCCGCAGGCGGTGGAAACGTTCCGCCTGGTGCGGATCGACCCGGTGGCGTCGGAGTACGCGACGCGCGGGATTCGCACGCGGGAGGACGAAGAGACGGCGGCCGCGGACGAGAACGCGCGCATCTTCGTGTTCTTCCTCGACGATTACCACGTCCGGCTCGGGAGCAGCATGGCGTCGCGCCGCGCGCTCGCGGACTTCGTGCGCACGGCGCTCGCGCCCGGCGATCTCGTCGCCGTCATGTACCCGCTCACGCCGCTCGACGCGGTCGTGCTCACGCGGAATCACGAGAGCGTGGCGCGGACCATCGATCAGTTCGAGGGCCGCAAGTTCAACTACGAGCCGCGGAATTCGGTCGAGCACCAGTACGCGCACCAGCCCACGGAGGTCGTGGAACGGCTGCGCCGGCAGGTGTCGCTGTCCGCGCTGCGGGGACTGTCGATCAAGCTGGGCGCGCTGCGCGAGGGCCGGAAGGCCGTGGTGCTGCTGAGCGAGGGGTACACGGCGCTGCTGCCGCCGCAGATGCGCGACATGAGCGCGGCCATGCCGGGGTTCGGCAACCGCAGCCGGAACAACCCGCTCGCGGGCGAGAACAACCCCAACGAGGAGCGCGCCCGCAACCTCGCGGAGTTCGACATGCAGCGCGAGCTGCAGGACGTCTTCGACGCGGCGAACCGGGCCAACACCTCGATCTACGCCGTCGACCCCCGCGGGCTGTCGACGGGCGAGTTCGACATCGCGGACAACATCGGCATCCGCCAGAGCCAGGAGGCGCTCCGATCGACGATGGCGTCGATCCAGATGCTCGCCGAGAACACCGACGGCCGCGCCATCGTCAACAGCAACGACCTCGCGCGCGGGCTGCAGCAGATCGTCCGCGACTCGAGCGCCTATTACCTCCTCGGGTACAACTCCACGCCGGCGCCGCAGGACGGCAAGTTCCACGCGATTCGCGTGCGCGCGAAGCGCCCGGGCGTGCAGATTCGCGCGCGCAAGGGCTACTGGGCGCTCACCGCGGAGGAGACGACGCGCGCCGTCGCGCCGCCGAAAGCGGCGGGGCCGCCGCCAGAGGTCGCGCGGGCGATTGCGTCGATTGCGCCGGCGTCGGGCCGCCGGCTGGTGCGGACCTGGGTTGGCACGGCGCCGGGCGAGGAGGGGCGGACGCGGGTGACGTTCGTCTGGGAGCCGATCCCGCCGACGCCGGGCGTGCGCCGCGAGGAGCCGGCGCAGGTGCGGCTCGTGGCGACGTCAGCGGGAGGCGACGAGGTGTTCAGTGGCGGCGTGCCGGCGGCGGCCCAGGGCGGCGCGTCCGTGAGCTTCGACGCCCCGCCGGGACGGCTGCGCCTGCGCATGGCGGTGGAGGGGGAAAGCGGCGACGGGGCGCCGCTCGATACGGAGGAGCGGGATCTCACGGTGCCGGACCTGACGTCCACGGACGTCACGCTGGGGACGCCCCGGCTGTTCGTCGCGCGCAACGCGCGCGAGTTCCAGCAGATCAAGGCCGACCCCTCGCCGACGCCCGCCGCGGCGCGCGAGTTCCGCCGCACGCAGCGGCTGCTGGTGCGCGTGGACGCGTTCGGCCGGCCCGGCAGCCCGGTGACGGTGACGGCACGCCTGCTCAACCGGCAGGGACAGCCGATGGCGGACGTACCCGTGGCCGCATCCGAGAGCGCGGGCGAGCCGTATGTCGTGGACCTGCCGCTGGCCAGCCTGGCGGCGGGGGAGTATCTGCTGGAACTGTCAGCGGCCGCCGAGGGACACGACCCGGCCACCGAGCTCGTCGCCTTCCGGCTGACGAGTTGAACCGGGGTCAGATCGCGAGTGTTCCTCCGGGACCGGCCCGGAGGAGACACTCAGGATCTGCCGACCGTTCCACTTACGCGTACATACCGCGCAGCCTGGTCACCACCGCCACCCGGTTGATGGCCACGATGTAGGCGGCCGTGCGCATGTCGACCTTGTAGCGCCGTGCCGTCTCCAGCACCGCCGCGTTGGCCTGGACCATCTTGGCCTCCAGCCGCTCGTTCACTTCCTTCTCGGTCCAGAAGTACCCGTGCCGGTCCTGCACCCACTCGAAGTACGAGACCGTGACGCCGCCCGCATTGGCCAGGATGTCCGGCACGACGAACACGCCGCGATCGTGCAGTGCCTTGTGCGCCTCGGGCGTCGTCGGTCCGTTCGCGCCTTCGACCACCATGCGCGCCCGGATGGTCCCGACGTTGGCGGCCGTGATCTGGTTCTCCAGCGCGGCGGGGATGAGGATGTCCACGTCCAGCCCGAAGATGTCCGTGTCGCCGAGCGACTCCCCGCCGGCAAAGCCCGCGACCGTCTTGTGCTGCGCGACGTGCGCGATGAGCGCCTTGGTGTCCAGGCCCTTCGCGTTGTAGACGCTGCCCTTCCAGTCGCAGACCGCGACGATGAGCGCGCCCTGCTCCGCGAGCAGGTCCGCCGCGACGCTGCCGACGTTGCCGAACCCCTGCACCGCGACGGTCGCGCCCTTGAGCGGGAAGCCCAGGTGCCGCGCCGACTCGCGCGCCGTGATCATCACGCCGCGCCCCGTGGCCTCACGCCGGCCCAGCGATCCGCCCATCTCCACCGGCTTGCCCGTGACGACGGCCGTCGACGTGTGGCCGACGTGCATGGAGTAGGTGTCCGAGAACCACGCCATCACCTGCTCGTTGGTGTTGACGTCCGGCGCCGGCACGTCCTTGTCCGGGCCGATCGCATCGATGATTTCGGCCGTGTAGCGCCGTGTGAGCGCCTCGAGCTCGCGCCGCGACATCTTCGTCGGATCGCAGATGACCCCGCCCTTGCCGCCGCCGAACGGCAGCTGCGCGACGGCGCACTTCCACGTCATCCACGCCGCGAGGGCCGTGACCTCGTCCAGTGACACCGACGGGTGGTACCGGATGCCGCCCTTCGCCGGCCCGAGCGTGACGTTGTACTGGACGCGATAGCCCGTGAAGACCTCGATCTCGCCGTTGTCCATCTGCACCGGACACGAGACGATGATCTGGCGCTTCGCGTGCGTCAGCATCTTCCAGAGACCCTTGTCGAGATTGAGAATGCGCGCCGCTCCCTCGAACTCCTGGAGCATTGCGTTGAATACGTTGCCGTGGTCCGCCATGCGTGCGCTCCTGTCGCAAACACAAACGGCCAAGCGTAGCCCTGCGCGCGGTCGGATGTCAATTCGGTATTCGATCGATGCGCGCAGCGCATGGGTTGGGGCAGCTGCGACGGGCGCGGTACGGCGGCCGATTGAAGTATCCTCTAGGCCGTGTCGCATTCCCCCATGCACACACTGCTGGTGGCGGACGATAGTGTGACGGTTCAGCGCGTGCTCGCGCTCAGCTTTGCCGGTCAGCCCTTCGACGTCATTGTTGCGAAGGACGGGCAGGACGCCATCGATCGCATGGCGCACGTACGCCCGGACATCGTCCTCGCGGACACGAACATGCCGTGCGTCGACGGCTACGGCGTCGCGCAGTGGGTGCGGCAGCAGCCGCACCTGGCAGGTGTGCCCGTCCTGTTGCTGGCGGGCGCCCCGGATCCGGTGGACGAGCAGCGTCTTCAGTCGTCGGGGGCCGCGGGGGTCCTCGAGAAACCCTTTGAGCCCACTCACGTGATTGATCGCGTCAAGGAACTCCTCGGTCTCAAGAGCGGCGCGCCCGCCACGGAAGGCGGCCGCCTGATCACGGCCCCGCCCATCAAGGTCGTCCGCCCGCCGGAGAAGCCTGCCGCGTCCGCGGCGGTCCCGGCACCGGAGCCCGTCCCGGAGGCGCCGGTGTTCGACCTGGGGGCGCCGTCCGCGGTGCCGGCCCCGGCCGGATCCAAGGTGGAGGAGCCCGTCTCCGACCTCCGCGCCGCGCTCGATTCCCTCGAGACGCGTGTCTCGTCCGGCACGGAACCCGCGCCTGCGGCGTCGATCTCGGCGTATGGCATACCGGAAGCACCCACCGGAACGGCGTACGGATCGCCGGAGGTAGCCGCCGCCGGTGTGCCGGAAGCGCCCGTCATGGACGACACGGCCTCGTTCGAGGCTGCGCTCGCGCCCGAGGCCGCGATCGGCACCGGTGCGGCCGATGCCTTTGCATCGCTGCTCGCGCAGGAGCAGGGCGCCGAGAACCTCGACGACATGGCGGCGCGTCTCGAGGAGCGCCTGCGCCTGCCGGAGATCCGGCAGGAGATGCAGCAGTCGATGACGGTGGCCGTCAACGACGCCGTGGCCGCGGCCCTGCGCGAGAGCGTGGCGGCCGAGGTCGGGGCGGCCCTCCGAGCCCTTCACCCGGCCATGGAGCACGCGATCCGCGAGAGCATCGCGTCCGTGCTGCCCGCGGCGCTCGCCGAGGCGACCAACGCCGTCCGTGAGGACGTGCGCGCGCAGGTGGCCTCGGCCGTCGCCGCCGCGATCCCGGCGGCCGTCGCCGAGGCCTCGGCCGGGCCGCTCGGCGCCTCCGTCCGTGACGTCGTCCTGGAGACGTCCGAGCGGCTCGTCAGGGACGAGATCGCGCGCATTCGCGGTATGGCGTAGCCTGCTGCGCCCCGTCGCGCGCCCTCAGCGTGCGGGAGTGCTCGGGGCCCATGCTCACGGCCCTGCAATCAGGACGCGACAGGCGGGCGTGAGGGACGGGCCGAGCAGGACGAGCGTGTACGGCGCGCCGTCGCCTGGTCCCCCACCATCTGCACCCGCAAACCCGATCCACGTGCCGGCGCGTGCTGATGGCGAGAGGAGCGCATGCCCCACGGCACGCGCGACGTCCATCGGCGACGGGTTCGGCGCGGCGGCGATGGGCGCAGGGCGTGCCAGGCCGACCGTCCGGCCGCCGTGGTCCACGATGAGGCCGGATGCGCTCGACTCGGTGGTGGTGCCGCTCATCCGCAGGCCCGAGCCCTCGGGCACGGCGGTCCACCGCATCTCGCCGGCGCATGTCGCGGCGGCATCCCAGCCTGCGGGCACGGCCGGCAGGGTTGGCCCGAGCGATCGGTCACCGGCGGCGCGGAGTCGAGCGGCGATGTCGTAGAGGACCTCGGGGACGGGGTAGAGCGTCCGCACCCACTCGTCGTCCTGCGCGCCGGAGTTGAGGGCCAGGCCCGCCGTCGCCACGTTGTCGGCCTTCGCGATCCAGACGACGCCAATCCCGAGGTGTGCCATCAGGGCCGCCGCGCTGACGACGACCGCGGGGGCCGCGAGGCGCCGCAGCCACTCGCCGCGGGCACAGCTGGCGCCGGCCAGCATCAGCGCGGCCCAGAACGGCAGGACGAACGACGCATAGCGGGACTGCGCCACCTGGACGATGCCGAAGTCGGCCCTGGTCGGCGCCGCGAGGGCTGCGGCGGCCATCGTGAAGAGCAGCAGTCCGACAGCGAAGTGCTCGAGGCGCGGACGCCGCGGGCCCCGGACGGTGACGGTGAGCACGATGGCGACGCCGCTCGCGAAGAGGAGCGTGCCGATGAGCACGCCGGCCACGCTGCTCGCCTGCGCGATCAGCGATGAGTAGAAGGCCAGGAAGAACGCCAGTACCAGCACCGGCGACGGCATGTGATCGAACGCGAGGCTTCCGCGCACGGGCCCGGCCAGGACCGTCACCAGGTACGCCGCGCCGCCAATGATCCCCATCAAGAGGAAGGCCAGGATGACGCGCCAGCCGGCCCGTCGGCCCACGGCGACCATGGCCAGCATGATGGGGACGGCGAGGCCGTTCGTCGTGGTGAGGATGGCGCCAAGGCTGGCGAGTGCGGCCGCGGCCATCCACAGGGCCCGCCGGGGCGCTCCCGGCTCGGTTGCGTTCAACAGGCTGACCAGCGCGGTCACGGCAAACATCTCGACGAGGGGGAAGACGATCGCCGTCGGAAAGACCATCGACTGCAGTTGCCAGGCAAAGAAGAGGACCGTCAGCGCCACGCCGCCAGTCCAACGCCGCAGGCGCGTGTCGTCCGGCCAGCGGCGCCGGATCTCGCCGAGTGTCAGCGCGGCGACGACCGCGAGAGAGGCGAGAGCGGCGAACAGCATCGTGTATCCGTTGCTGCCTTCCAACCGGTATTGGAGTGTGAGGAGCAGCCGGACGACCGGAATGACGTGTTCGTTGTGCGGCACGAACAGGCCTGCCCACGAGGGCCCGGCAAGCAGGCCGAGCAGCAGCGCCCAGTCGTCCCGGTAGGGCAAGGGCAGGCGCGCCGCGATGCTGAGGGCGATGGCCGTGGCGGCCGCGAGCAGTCCGATGACCCACTGCGCGGTGGCAACACCCGGGGAGAGGCCGGTCGCCGGCCCGGGCGCGTGGTCGGGCGGGCCGGGCGGCGGGAACGGAGCGCGTGCGCGCGTGGCCGGCGGCCCGGCTGATGAGGGCATTCGTGTCATCATTATCCGATGTCAGTCCCGGAGAAACCCGCCCTCGAGGGCCTCGAAGACAAGTGGTCGGCGCGATGGGACGCCGACGGCACCTATCGGTTCGACGCCACGCGCCCGCGCGCGGACGTGTATGCCATCGACACGCCGCCGCCCACCGTGAGCGGCTCCCTCCACGTCGGCCACGTGTTCTCCTATACGCACACGGACATCATCGCGCGGTTCCAGCGCATGAACGGCAAGGCGGTCTTCTACCCGATGGGCTGGGATGACAACGGCCTCCCGACCGAGCGCCGCGTCCAGAACTACTACGGCGTCCGCTGCGATCCGTCGCTCCCGTACGACGCGTCGTTTCAGGCGCCGCCGTCGCCGCCCAGGCCCCCGATCTCCGTCTCGCGGCCGAACTTCATCGAGCTCTGCCGCACGCTCACCGCCGAGGACGAGAAGGTCTTCGAGCAGTTGTGGCGCTACCTGGGCCTCTCCGTGGACTGGTCCATGACCTACGCCACGATTGGCGAACGCGAGCAGCGCGTCTCCCAGATGATGTTCCTGCGCCTGGTGCAGAAGGGCCTGGCCTACCAGCTCGAGGCGCCCACGCTGTGGGACGTGGACTTCCGCACGGCCGTCGCGCAGGCCGAACTGGAAGACCGTGAGCAGCCGGGCGCCTATCACCGCATCCGGTTTGCCCTGGCGTCGCCGGCGGACGCGGGCGGCGGGCCGGCCGCCCTCGAGATCGAGACGACGCGCCCCGAACTGATTCCCGCCTGCGTGGCACTCGTCGCGCACCCGGACGACGAGCGGTATCGTCCGTACTTCGACACGGACGTCGTGACGCCGCTGTTCGGCGCGCGCGTGCCGGTCCGGGCGCACCCGCTGGCCGACCCGGAGAAGGGCAGCGGCATCGCGATGATCTGCACCTTCGGCGATCTCACGGACGTCACGTGGTGGCGGGAGCTGAAGCTGCCGGTGCGGGCCATCATCCGGCCGAACGGCACGCTGGGCCCGGTCACCTGGGGCACGCCGGGATGGGAGTCCACGGACGCGCCGCGCGCGCAGGCCGCGTACGACACCCTGGCCGGCCTCTCCGCGAAGAAGGCCCAGGCGGCGATCGTCGAGGCCCTCAAGGCCAGCGGCGATCTGGTGGGGGAACCGAAGCCCATCACGCACGCGGTGAAGTTCTACGAGAAGGGTGATCGCCCGCTGGAGATCGTCACGAGCCGGCAGTGGTTCATCCGGACGGTGGATCACCGTGAGGCGCTGCTCGAACGCGGGCGGCAGTTGCAGTGGCACCCGGAGTATATGCAGTCGCGCTACGAGAACTGGGTCACCGGCCTCAACGGCGACTGGTGCATCAGCCGGCAGCGCTTCTTCGGCGTGCCGTTCCCCGTCTGGTACCCCCTCGATGCCGCCGGCGCGATCGACTACGCGCACCCCATCGTGGCCGGGGAGGACTCACTCCCCGTGGACCCGTCCACGGACGTGCCGCCCGGCTGGACGGCGGATCAGCGCGGCCGGCCCGGCGGCTTCGTCGGCGATCCGGACGTGATGGACACGTGGGCGACCTCGTCCGTGTCTCCGCAGATCGTGAGCCGGTGGGAATCGGATCCGGCCGTCTTCGCGCGCACATTCCCGATGGATCTCCGCCCGCAGGCGCACGACATCATCCGGACGTGGCTCTTCTCTTCCGTGCTGCGCGCGCACTTCGAGAACGACTCGCTGCCCTGGGCGCACGCGGCCATCTCCGGGTGGGTGCTGGATCCCGACCGGAAGAAGATGTCCAAGTCCAAGGGCAACGTGGTGACGCCGCTCGGGCTGCTGCAGGAGTACGGTTCGGACGGCGTCCGGTACTGGGCCGCGCGCGGCGGACCGGGCGTGGACACGGCGTTCGACGTCGGCCAGATGAAGATCGGCCGCAAGCTCGCGATGAAGGTGCTGAACGTGTCCCGGTTCGTCCTGGCCGGCGACCACCAGGACGGCGCGGTCACCGAGGCGCTGGATCGCGGGATGCTCATCAACCTGGCCGCACTGGTGGACGAGGCCACGCGCGAGTTGGGGCAGTACGAGTACGCGAAGGCGCTGGCGAAGATCGAAGCCTTCTTCTGGGACTTCTGCGACAACTACGTGGAGGCCGCCAAGTCGCGCCGATACGGCGACTTCGGTGCCGAGGCCGCGGCGTCGGCATCCACCGCGATGCGGCTGGCGCTCTCCGTCCTGCTCCGGCTGCTCGCGCCCTACCTCGCGTTTACCTGCGAGGAGGTCTGGTCCTGGTTCCAGACGGGATCCGTGCACACCGCGTCGTGGCCGGCGGCGGAGGCCGTGCGTGCCGTCTCCGGGACGGACGCCGAGGCGCAGGCGGCGTACACGTGCCTGTCGGTGGCGCTCTCGGAGATCCGCAAGGCGAAGACGGACCAGAAGGTGTCTGTCGGGACGGAGGTGCTGGCCATCACGTATGCCGGCCCGGAGGCGGAGGCGCGTGCGCTCGCCCTCGTCGAACGTGATCTCAGGGCGGCGGCCCGGACCGGCACGCTGACGCTGGCCAGCGTCGCGAGCGCCGAGGAGCGCCGCGCCGACGTGGTCCTCAAACCGGTGGTGGTGCCGTGACCCTGCAGCCGCTCGATCGATCCCTCTACGAAGACATCGTGCGCCGGGCGCTGGCCGAGGACATCGGCGCGGGCGACCACACGAGCACGTCCACCGTCCGCGCGGAGCAGCAGGCCCACGGACGCCTCGTCGCCAAGGCGCCGCTCGTGGTTGCCGGGCTCGACGTGGCCGCGGAGGTCTTCCGGCAACTGGATCCGGACGTGGTCGTCGAAGTCGGCTGGGGCGACGGGTCCCACGTGGAGGCGGGTGACGTGATCGCCCGCGTCAGCGGGCAGGCCCGCGCGATGCTCACGGCGGAGCGGACGGCGCTCAACATCCTGCAGCGCCTGAGCGGCATCGCGACGCTCACCAGCCGTTTCGTGGACGCGGCCGCCGGACGCATCACGATCCTCGACACACGCAAGACGACGCCCACCTACCGCGCGCTGGAAAAGTACGCGGTGCGCTGCGGCGGCGGCACGAATCACCGGCAGCGCCTGGACGACGGCGTGCTGATCAAGGACAACCACAAGCGGCTGGCCGGCGGCATCCGGGCGGCGATGGCGGCCGCGCAGGCAGCCGATCACGGCCTCCCGATCGTGGTGGAGGTCGAGACGCTCGAGGAGGTGGACGAGGCGCTGCAGGCGGGCGCGACGCGCCTGCTGCTCGACAACTTCACCACCTACGACATCCGCCAGGCGATGACGCGCATCGCCGGCCGCGCGGCCGTGGAGATCTCCGGCGGCGTCACGCTGGAGCGCATCCCGGAGCTCGCGACGACAGGCGCCGCCTTCGTCTCCGTCGGCGCGCTCACGCACTCCGCGCCGGCCGTCGACATCAGCTTCCAGATGGACGCGCGCGCGGAGTAGGGTCCCCGTGCGCACGCCTCCTTCGCCGCTGCCGCCCGATCTCGCGGACGCGGTTCTCGATCTCCAGGATCGGCGCTCCGATCTCGCGCTGGACGTCCGCTGGCACGCCTCGGTGCCGTCCACGATGGACCTGGCGATGGCGGAGGCGGAGAAGGGCGCGGCCGGCGGACTGGTCATCGGCGCGGACGCGCAGACGGCTGGCCGCGGACGCCGCGGCCACGCGTGGTCGTCGCCGGTGGAAGGCGGCCTGTACTACTCGTTCCTGTGCCGCCCGACGCGCGACGTGTCCCTGGTGACGCTGGCGGCCGGAGACGCCGTGCGCCGCGGCATCCTGCAGGCGACGGGCCTGGGCGCGGACCTCAAGTGGCCCAACGACCTCCTCGTCGGCCGCCGCAAGCTGGCGGGCATCCTCGCGGAGGGGCTCGGCATCGGCGGCGCGTCGCCCGCGGTGATCGTCGGCGTGGGCCTCAACGTGCGCGCGGCGCCGCTGCCCCCGGACGTGGACGCGCGCGCGACGTCCCTCGAGTCCGAGCTGGGGCGTTCCGTGGACCGCGGGCCGGTGCTGGCGGCCACGCTGGAGGCCCTGGCCGACAGGCTGGCGGCGCTGGAGCGGGGCGGCGCGGATGATATCCTGCGAGGGTGGCGCGACGCCGCGCCGTCCGCCTCGGGCGCTCGCGTCGAATGGGACGGGCCCGGCGGTCGGTCCAGCGGTGTCACCGCCGGCGTGGACGACTCGGGAGCCCTGCTCGTGCGGACCGCACACGGCGTCGAACGGATTGTCGGCGGCGACGTGCGCTGGCGGTGAGACCGAACCCCTATGCTCCTCGCCCTCGACGTCGGCAACACCAACATCGTCATCGGCGCCTTCCAGGGCGCCGACCTGATCCACAGCTGGCGGCTGGCGACGACGCGCGAGCGTACGTCGGACGAGCTGGGGATTATCGTCACGAGCCTCTGCCGGTACCACCGCGTCAGCCTGGACGCCATCGAGGGCATCGTCATCGCATCGGTGGTACCGCCGCTGACGGACACGCTGCTGCGCATGGCCGTCGAGTACTTCGGCCACACGCCGCTGATGTTCAACCCGGCCGCGAGCCGCGTGATGCCCATCCTCTACGAGAACCCGGCGGAGGTGGGCGCGGACCGCGTCGTCAACGGCGTGGCGGCCTTCGAGGCCTGGGGGAACGGGCTCCCGATCATCGTCGTGGATTTCGGGACCGCGACGACGTTCGACGCCATCTCCGCGAAGGGCGAATACCTGGGCGGCGTCATCGCGCCGGGACCGCAGATCTCCGCGGACGCGCTCTTCCAGCGCGCGGCACGGCTGCCGCGCATCGACGTCAAGAAGCCGGCGACGGTCATCGGGACGAATACCGTCGCGTCGATGCAGGCTGGGTTGTTCTGGGGCTACGTGGACATGGTCGAGGGGCTGGTGCGCCGCATGAAGGTGGAGCTCGGCGGGCAGGCTGTCGTCGTGGCGACGGGCGGCCTGGCCGCGGTGGTGGCCCCGGAGTCCGGCGTCATCGATCACGTGGACGACGACCTGACGCTGCGCGGGCTGCGGCTGATCTGGGAACGGCGGACGTGATCGACCGCGACGCCTACTGCCGCGAGCTGGAAGCCCACCTCTGCCGGAAGAACGACGGCCATCTCATCCGCATCGTCGGTCCTGCCTTCGAGCGTGTCCTGAGCTGGGCCGCGCAGGGAATTCCGATCCGCGTGGCGGAGGCGGGCATCGATCGGTACTTCGAGCGCTACTACCGCAAGGGGCCGCGCCGCCGCCCCGTCCGCATCGAGTTCTGCGAAGCGGACGTCCTGGATGCGTTCGACGACTGGCGGCGCGCGGTGGGTGTCAGTGTTGTCGCCGCGGACGTGGAGGGCGGGCCGCCGGTGGAGGAGCCCGTGGAGCCGCCGGCGCGCGCGCGCCGCTCGCTCGAGAAGCACATCGAGGGCGTGACGGCGCGGCTCACCGGGCTGCGGGGCAGTGACAGGCTCGGGCCCGTGGCCGACGCCGCGCTCGACGAGGCCGTCCGCCGGCTGGATGGCCTGCGCGGCCGCGCGCACCGTGCCCGCGGCGACGAGCGCGACGCGGCCATCGCGGAACTGCACGCCGTCGACGCGGCGCTCGTGGCCGCGCTGGGCACGGCCATCGGCGAGGAACGCCGGCGCACGCTGCTGGAGGAAGCGGAGCGCGAGATCGCTCCGTTCAAGGCGCGCATGGCGCCGGAGACCCACGCACGCGCCCGCGATGCGGCGTTCGCGCGCCTCGTGCGCGACGCCTGCGGCATTCCCGTGCTGACGTTCTGATCATGAAGCCCGGCGACGCCATCACCCTGACGATCGAGAAACCCGTGGCGGGCGGCCGGATGCTGGCACGCCACGAAGGCGCCATCGTGCTCGTGGCGGGCGCCCTGCCGGAGGAGGTCGTCCACGCGCGCATCGAGCGCGTACAGCGTGGCACGGCGTGGGCGGTGGTGACGGATGTCCTCACCGCGTCGCCGGACCGGGTGGGGGAGCCCAACCCGTGCGGCGGGTCGGTGTTCGCGCACGCGCGCCACGAGGCGCAGCTCCGCCTCAAGCAGCAGATCCTCGCCGACGCGTTCGCGCGCATCGCCCGGATGCCGTTGGAGGCGCCCGTGCCGATGACGGCATCGCCGCCCACCGGCTACCGCATGCGGGCGCGGCTGCACGCGGGGCCGGGCCGGCTGGGCTTCTACAACGAGGGCACGCACGATCTCTGTGACGCGGCGTCGACGGGACAGCTCCTGCCGGCCACGCTGGACGTGCTCGCCACGCTGGCGGACGCCCTGTCGAGCGCTCCCGGCGTGGTGACGGACGTGGAACTGGCTGAGGATCGCGAGGGGACCGGGCGCGCCCTTCACCTCACGCTGGCGCGCGAGGCGGACACGTCACGGCTGGCGACCCTCAGCCGCATCGACGGGCTGGATGGCGTCTCGGCGTCGCACGCCGGCTCGGCGCGGACGCGCGAGTTGTGGGGCCGTGCGCGGGTCTCGGATCGGTTCGAGTGGAACGGCATCACCTGGACGCTCGAGCGAGACGCCCGCTCGTTCTTCCAGGCCAACCGCTACCTCGTGGATGCGCTGACGCGTGCGGTGGTGGAAGCGGTGGGCGCCGCGCCCGTCCTGGATCTCTACGCGGGCGTCGGGCTGTTCAGCGTGGCGGCGGCCGCCGTTGGCAAGGGACCGGTCGTGGCCGTGGAGGGGGACGCCGTGTCAGCCGCTGATCTCCGGGAGAATGCCGCCCGGACGGACGGCGATGTCGATGTCCGGGCGGAGCCGGTCGAGGCGTGCCTGGCGGATCATCACGCGCTCCGCGGGACCGGGACCGTCATCGTCGATCCGCCGCGGACCGGGATGTCGCGCGAGGCGCTGGGCGCGACGATGGCGCTTGCCGCACCGCGGCTGATCTACGTGTCCTGCGATGTGGCGACGCTGGCGCGCGACGCGCGTGTCCTCGTGGATGCCGGCTACCGGATCGCGAGTGCGCAGGGATTCGACATGTTCCCGAACACGGCGCACATGGAGACGGTGCTGGTGTTCGAGCGCCGGAAGGCGTGAGCTAGCGGACCAGCCCCTCGAACAGCTCGCGGAACTCTCCTGTCCGCCAGAAGTTCTCCGGGTGCCACTGCACGCCGAGGCAGTAGGCGGATCCCGTCCGCTCGATCGCCTCGATCACGCCGTCCGGCGCGGTGGCGGTGACCTCGAAGCCCTCGGCGACCTGCCTGACCGCCTGATGGTGGCGGCTGTTCACTTGCAGGCTCTCGCCGTCGAGGTGATCGGTCATCAGCGTCCACAGGTGCGAGCCCCGGGTCACCCACACTTCGTGCGCGATGGCGGCGCGCGGTTCGGCGACGGCGTGGTTGAGCGCGCCGACCACCTCGGACGGGATGTCCTGGATGAGCGTGCCGCCCATCGCCACGTTGAGCACCTGCATCCCCCGGCAGATGGCGAGCAGGCGCACGCCCTTCTCGATGGCCGCGCGGGCCAGCGCGATCTCGAACGCATCGCGCCCGGGCTCCGATGGCACGACAGTGGCGTGGGGCGTCGCCCCGTAGAGCGCGGGATCGACGTCGTCGCCGCCCGTGAGCACGACGGCGTCCACGCGGGCCACGATGTCGGCGGGCGCCTCGCCCCCCGCGCCTACTTCGAGCGGTTCCCCGCCCGCGCGCCGGATCGACTCGAGATAGTCGGCCAGGCGACGGTTCTGCGCCACCGCGATCAGGGCCATGTGTGTCTCCGACTCTACATCCGCGGTGGAACGGCGACGCCCATCAGGTCGAGGACGGCGGTGAGCTGCTGACGGAAGTACACGACCGCCGCCGCGCGCCAGCGGCGCACGTCCTGGCGCTCCTCGTTCAGGATCGAGGCCTTGTGATAGAAGGCGTTGAACATCTGCGCCAGGCCGAAACCGTACTTGGCGAGCACGGCAAACTCGAGCGACCGGACCACCTGCTCGACGACCTCGTCCAGCCGCCCGCACTCGAGGACCAGCGCCCACAGCTCGTGATCGGCCGCGTCGAGCGCGTCGGCGGGCGTCTGCGGCAGCGTCTCGAGCAGGTCCGCCTCCGTCACGCCATGGCGCTCGTGCAGCTTCTGGAAGATGTTGTTCGCCCGGACGACGGCGTACTGCAGGTAGGGGCCGCTCTCGCCATCGAAGCTGAGCGCCTCGTCGATGTCGAACGCGATGACCTTGGTCCGCGAGTACTTGATCAGGAAGTAGCGGACGGCGGCGATGCCGATGGCCTCGGCGATGCCCCCGCGGTCCGCGTCGGGCAGGTCCGGCTGCCGCCGCTGGACTTCCACGAGCGCCTTGGCGATGACGCGGTCGATCAGGTCGTCGGCCTTGACGCCGAGCCCCTTGCGGCCCGACACCTCCACGAACGGCTTCCGCGCTTCCTCGGAGCCCTCCGGCGGGGCAAACCCCAGCTCCCGCGCCGTGGGATGGGACAGCGCGACCATCTCGTACGAGAAGTGCGTGAGCCGCCCGGCCTCCGCCGGGTGACCGACGGCGACCAGCGCCTGCTTGAGCAGCTTCTGCAGGTACGACTGGCGGACATCGATCACGTTGTAGGTCGCGGCCGCCGCGCCGAATGGCGGGTGCGGGCCGGTGGCCAGCTCCGGATCGCTCGTCGTCGCCCACAGGGGCTCGCCGTTTGCGCGCGTGGCGAACTGGCGGTACTCGAAGTCGCGGCCGAGGATGCCGGACTTCCAGAATTGGTACGCCATGTCCTTGCCGACGTAGGTGACGGTGCCGTTCGATCGCACGATCACCTTCTCGCGCTGTTCTGCAGCGTCCTCGTCGGACGCCGGGTCCGCGTCGGGCGCCTCGTCGTCGATTGCCATGACCCAGCAGCCCGCCAGGCGCCCCTCCGGCTGCAGGAACACCGCGCCCTTCTCCTTGAGCACCTCGAACGCGCGGGCCCAGAAGTGCAGGCGGAGGATGTCGCCTTCCCACGTCAGCAGCTCGTAGTCGATGTGCAGGCGGCTCATCGTCTTCAGGTGGCAGCGGACGATGCGATCCGCGACGAAGGCGGCCAGCCCGGCGGCGGGATCCAGGCCGTGCTCGATGTCGTGGAGCGTGGCGGCGCGGATGGCGAGGCGGGTCTTGTCCCCCTCGTACCACTCCGTGACCCGGGCGTACAGATCCCAGCAGTAGTAGTCGAAGCGCTCGGTGTCCGCGATCGCCTGCACGGCAGCCAGGTCCAGGCCCAGCAGCTCGCGGAAGCCGACGACGACGTCCGCCACCTGGACCCCGGTGTCGTCGATGTAGTTCTGGACCTCGACCGGCGTCCCGCGGAAGCGGAGCACGCGGACGAGCGTGTCGCCGAGGGCGGAGTTGCGGAGGTGGCCGATGTGCGCCGCCTTGTTCGGGTTGATGGCCGTGTGCTCGACGATCGTCTTCTCCGCGTGCACGGGGCGGTCCGGCAGGCCCGCGCCGAGTCCCAGGCGCGCGAGGAGGAACGCGCGCCGGTCGACGAAGACGTTCAGGTAGCCGTTGGGCGCCGCCTCGACACGGGCGATGCCGGGCAGCGGTCCGATGCGTCCCGCGAGGTCCTGCGCGATGACACGCGGGGCCTGGCGCAGACGGCGCGCGAGGTCGAAGGCCACCGGGGTGCCGAGGTCGCCGAGCGAGCGGTTGGGCGGCGTCTCGATGGCCACGGCCACGCCGGCCGTGGCGTCGAGCCCGTGCGTCTCGGCGAGAATCGCGCGCACACGGTTCTCGAGAGCGTCGTGCAGAGGGAGAATCATGGGTCCTGGTTGTCGATTCGTTGACTCGACCGTAGCGGTGCAGTACCCTACCGGGTCACGCGCGGTCGATGCGGGTCATGTCCGCGGACACTTGGCATTCTACAGTGAACAGAGGACATGGTTGACGCCGGAATAGGCCGCCTCCTCATTGCCAGCCTCCACCAGGGCATTGCGGACGTGTCCCCGACGCGCCTGGACTTCTACGAGAACTGGCTGAGCCCCACGGGCCTGCGTGACGGCCGCCTGGGGATGGCGCCGCTCGGCGCCGTGCTCAGCTTCGTACACCGCGAGACCCCGCCCGACAACGATCGCATCCCGGAGCGCGCGGGAACGTGCGCGGCGGAGTGGACCTACGCCAGCGCGGCCGGCGTCCGCCAGCGCATGGTGCGGCGCATGCCGCTGTCGGTGCGCACGCGTTCCGCGCTCCGCCTGGGGCGCACGCTGGTGCGCGAGACCGTCGCGGACTCGCGGATCACGACGAGCCTGCGCGGTGGCACCGGCGTCGTCGAGGTGCGCTCGTCGCTGTTCGACTACCTGCGCGAGACCGCGTCCACGCCGATGCGCCGCTTCTATGCCGCCGCGTTCGCGGAGATTCTCCGGTTGTCCGACATCGCGGGTTCCGTGGAGGTGGATGCCGCCGCGCTGCCGTGCCGGCTCATCGTCACGTTCCAGGGCGAGAAGCCGCCGTCACAGGCTATCTTTGATGTGACATGAGGGTCCACGCCGCCGCGCTGCTCGCGGCGCTCATCTGTGCCGCACCCGCTGCCACCCCGGCGGCGCAGGTACCGGATGGCGCCGTTGTCGTCGTGCTGCCGCTCGAGTATCCGTCCTCGGATCCCGCGCTCGCGTGGCTGCGGGAGGGGATCGCGGTGCTGCTGTCCGAAGCCATCGAGTCGACGGGCGCGGATGTCGTCGCGCGCGATGAGCGCCTTCTGGCCTACGAGCGCCTGCAGTTGCCGCAGGGCGCGGGCCTCAGCCGCGCGTCGACCATCAAGGTGGGCGAAGCCGTGGGCGCGACCGTGGTCGTGTCGGGTCGCCTGGACGTGGACGGCGAGGAGGTGACGGCGTCCCTGCGTGCCGTGCGGCTGGATGCGGGACGCCTGCTGCCGGAAGTGCGCGAGCAGGCCCGCGTCCCGGATGTCTTTGCCATGGTGCCCCGGCTGGCCGGCGCGCTCCTCGGGACTGACGCCCCGGCGGACTGGGCGCCGCCGCCGTCCCTCGAGGCGTTCGAGCAGTACATCAACGGCCTGACCGCCGAGTCGGCGGCGGAGCAGCGCGCGGCGCTGGAGGAGGCGCTCGAGGCGTCTCCGGCCTACGATGCCGCGCGCCTCGCGCTGTGGCACCTGCACACGGAACAGGGCGAGCACCAGCAGGCCTTCACCGTCGCGAGCGACGTCGCTGCCGGCGGGCCGCTCGAACAGGCCGCGCGGTTCTCCGCGGCCATCTCGCTGATCCGCCTGCAGCGCCTGGACGACGCGTTCGTCGCGCTGCGGCGGCTGCAGGGCGAGGACGCGCTGCCGGCCATCGCGAACGCGATTGGCGTCGTGCAACTGCGCCGCGGGGGGACGGCACAGACCGGGCGCGCGACCTACTACTTCAACCAGGCCACGGAACTGGACCCCGCGGACGCGGACTACTTCTTCAACCTGGGGTACGCCTACTGGCTCGAGAAGGACGCCTCGGCCACGATCTACTGGCTCCGCGAAGCCGTCCGGCGCAATCCGGCCGACGGGGACGCGCACTTCGTCCTGAGCGCGGCGCTGCAGCAGAGCGGGGCGCCGGCGGAGGCGGTCCGCGAGCGTGAGTTGGCGCGCCGCCTGTCCTCGCGGTACGAGGCGTGGGACGCGCGCGCCGCGGGCGGCGGGGCGCCCGTGCCGCGCGGACTGGAGAGGCTGCACGACAGGCTCGAGCGCGCGTCCGCGCGGGTCGACACCATCAGGACGACCGCCGGCCAGCGCGAGCAGACCGCCCTCGCACGGTTCCATCTGGACGCGGGACGGCGGGCCTTCGACCGGGCCGACGATCGGGAAGCGCTCGGCGAACTGCGGCGCGCGCTCTTCCTGTCGCCCTACCTCGGCGAGGCGCACCTCCTGATGGGGCGCCTGCACATGCGCCGCGGACAGGCGGGGGAGGCGGTCAACGCGTTCAAGATCGCGCTCTGGAGCGATGAGACAGTGCCGGCCCACCTGGCCCTCGCGGAAGCCTACCTGGAGATGGACAACGTGGCGGGCGCCACCGCGGAGGTGGATCGGGCCCTCGTGCTCGAGCCGCGGTCGCAGGCCGCGCGCGCCCTCCGGGAGCGGATCTCGACCCTCAAGTAGTGCTAAAATCAGCCCTGTCAGACGCTTATGGCCTCAACAGCACACGACGACGGCGTCCACGAGATCCAGCTGAACTTCAAGCAGCTGGTGTTCCTCTTCATGGCGGTCACGGTAGTGTCGGTGGTGATCTTCCTCTTCGGCGTCCTCGTCGGGCGCGACGTGGGAGCACGCACGGCCCTGGCCGCGAGCGAAGCCGCCGTCACCGAGATGGCCGGCATGTCCGCGGAGGCGCCGCCCCCGCCGGCCTCCATCTCCGGGACGAGCGACCAGCCGACCACGCTCAACGAGACGCTGACCTACGCCGAGCGCCTGGGCGAGGGCATTGCAGCCTCGGAGGACCTGCGCAAGGATCCGGAGCCGCCCGCGCCGCCCGCGGAGACCGTCAAGCCCGAGCCGCCACCGCCTGCTCCGCCACCGGCCCCCCGGCCGGCCGCGACTACCCCTCCGGCCGCGGCGCCAACGCCGGCCGCACCCGCGCCAGCGGCCGCGAACGCGGCATCCGGCGAGCCGGCAGGACCGGGCTTTGCGATTCAGGTCGCCGCGTTCCGTGAACGTGCGGAGGCGGATGCCATCGCACGGCGTCTCGTCGGCAAGGGCTACCAGGCGTACGTGATGGCGCCGGGCGGCGGCACGCCGTCGGTCTACCGGGTCCGCGTCGGCAAGTTCAAGGAGAGACGCGAGGCCGATACGGTGGCGGCGCGCCTGCAGAAGGAAGAGCAGTTCAAGCCCTGGATCGTGCGCTAGCACTCACCGCCGGCATCCTGCTGGCGTTGTCGTTCCCCCGGTACGGCCACGGCGTCGTGGCGTTCGTGGCGCTCACGCCGCTGTGGGTGGCCGTATCCGGCTGGCGCGGCCGTCCGGGCCCGCTGCCAGGCGTGACGTTCCGTCGCGGCTTCGTGCTCGGTCTCATCACCGGCGTCGTGCACTTCGCCGGCACGGTGTACTGGACGGGCGCCACGGTCCGCACCTTCGGCGGGCTGCCGCTGCCGGTGGCCGTCATCACCGCATTCCTCCTCGTGTTCTACATGGCCCTGTATGTCGCCCTGCCGGCAGGCATCACGGGGGTGCTCGTCCGGCGCTACGGGCGGACCGGGCTGCTCTTCGGGGCCGCGGCCTGGGTGAGCGCGGAGTACGTCCGCGGCTTCCTCTTCGGCGGCTTCCCGTGGATTCCCCTCGGCAACACGATGGTGACGCTGCTCCCGGTGGCGCAACTGGCGAGCCTCGGCGGCGTCTACGCGCTCTCCCTGTTCGTGGCGCTGATGAACGCGGGCCTGGCGATCGTGCTCGTCTCCTCCGGCCGCACGCGCCTGGCCGCGGCGGGCACGTCGATCGCCGTTCTGGCGGCCGTGTCGGTCTGGGGCGGGCAGCGCCTGGCGGCGAACACGCTGGTCGAGGGCGGCACGCCGATCGTCGTGGGCCTCGTGCAGGCGAACATCCAGCAGGCCGACAAGTGGAACCCCGCCCTGGCGGGCGACATCGTCGAGCGGTACCTCGCGATGACGCGCGAGGCCGCGGAGCGCGGCGCGGAACTCGTCATCTGGCCGGAGTCGGCCACGCCGTTCTACTTCGACGAGGAGCCGACGGGCCAGGCGCTCGTGCGGGACGTCGTCAGGTCCGTCGGACGGCCGCTGCTGTTCGGTACGGACGAAGTCGAGCGCGGCTCGCCGAACCGCTTCTACAACTCGGCGTTCATGCTGGACTCCTCCGGCCTGACCGCGGCGGTCTACCGCAAGATGCACCTCGTGCCGTTCGGGGAGTACGTGCCGTTCGAGGGGCTGCTGTTCTTCGTCAAGCCGCTCGTGGAAGCCGTCTCCGCGTTCACGCCCGGCGTGCGCGTGACGATGCTGCCGGTCGACGGGCACATGGCGAGCACGGCCATCTGCTACGAGGTGACCTACCCGTCGCAGATGCGCGAGGGCGTCCGGCAGGGCAGCGAGCTGCTGACGACGATCACCAACGACGCGTGGTACGGCGAGTCGTCGGCGCCGTTCCAGCACTTCGAGATGGCCGCGATGCGGGCCATCGAGAACGGCCGGTACCTGGTGCGCGCGGCCAACACCGGCATCACCGGCATCGTGGACCCGTACGGCCGCGTCCTGGCGCGCACCGGCCTCGGCGAGACCACCGTCGTGGTTGGCGAGGCCCGGTTCGTGCAGGCGCGCACGCTCTATGCCACAATGGGAGACCGCGTTGCCGACGCCGCCATCATCCTGACGGTGCTCGCGCTCGCCGCAACCTTCAGGAAACCATGACGCTCGCCCTCGACGAACTCATCCGCCGCTCCACCGGCCTGCTTGCGCGGGCCACCGATCTCCGGAGCTATCTTTGACGGGGCACATCCTGCCGACGAGCTCTCACGGATAGAAGCGCGCGTCGCGGCGCCTGACTTCTGGAACAACCAGTCGGAGGCGCAGGCGCTGCTCCAGCGCCGCCAGCGGCTCAGCGAGGATGCCGAACTCCGGGACTCGCTGGCGACCCGCATCGACGACATCGGCGTGCTCATCGAGTGGGCCGGGGCCGGCGAGGACGTCGCCGCGGACCTGCAGAACGCCCTCGATGCGCTCGAGCGCGAGGTCGAGGCCGCCGAGATCACCAAGATGCTCGGCGGCGAGCACGACCGGAGCAACTGCATCGTCTCCATCCATCCCGGCGCCGGCGGCACCGAGTCCCAGGACTGGGCGGAGATGCTCCTCCGCATGTACATCAAGTGGTCCGAGCGCCGCGGCTTCAAGCGCGCGGTGCTGGACTACCAGCCGGGCGAGGAGGCGGGCCTCAAGAGCGTGACGTTCACGCTGACGGGGGAGTATGCGTTCGGCCTGATGTCCGCGGAGGCCGGCGTCCATCGCCTCGTCCGCATCTCGCCCTACGATCAGGCGGCGCGCCGCCACACGTCGTTCGCCTCGGTGTACGTCTGGCCGGAACTCGACGATGACATCGACGTCGAGGTGGACGACAAGGACCTCCGGATCGACACCTACCGGTCGAGCGGCGCGGGCGGGCAGCACGTCAACGTCACGGATTCCGCGGTCCGGATCACGCACCTGCCGACGGGCATTGTCGTGTCGTGCCAGAACGAGCGGTCGCAGCACAAGAACCGCGACGTGGCGATGAAGGTGCTCAAGGCGCGCCTCTACGACCTCAAGCTGAAGGAGCAACAGGACAAGCTGTCGAGCATCGGCGGCGCGAAGCGGGACATCGCGTTCGGGTCGCAGATCCGGAGCTACGTGCTCCAGCCCTACCAGATGATCAAGGACCACCGGACGAAGCACGAGGAGGGCCACGTGCAGAAGGTGCTCGACGGGGACCTGGATCCCTTCATCAAGACGTACCTGATGCAGAAGTCCTCCGGCACGCTCGGTGCGGCCGGCACCGACGACGAGTAGGCGGCCGCCTGCGCCGGCCGGCGCCTACTGCCTGATCGGCTGCGTCCCGGACAGGAACGCTTCGGTCACGATGTTCGTGTCGCCGTCGAGGGCCGGCTCGCCCGTCTTGCGGTCCACGGCCATGAAGACGATGTTTCCGGGCGGCTCGAACTCGGGCACGTGCTCCCGATCGCCGCGGAGATCGATGTAGGCCTGCATGAAGTCCATCCAGATGGGCAGCGCCGCGGTCGTGCCCGTCTCGTTGGGCCCGATCGGCTTCTTCTCGTCGTGGCCCAGCCATACACCGACCGTCACGTCCGGATCGAACCCGATGAACCACGCGTCGGTGTAGTCGTCCACCGTGCCTGTCTTGCCGGCCACCGGCCACTTGAGCGCATTGGCCGCGGCGCCGGTGCCGCGCAGCATCACGCCGCGCAGCAGGTTCGTCATCACGAACGCCGTGTCGGCGCGTATCGCGTCACGCGGGCTCGGACGCCCCTCCTCGAGGAGCGCGCCTTCACGATCCGCAATCGACAGGACGGAGTACGGCTGCATCCGGATCCCGTGATTGGGAAACGCCGAGAACGCGCTCGTCACTTCCATGAGCGTGGCTTCCTGCGCGCCGAGCGCGGCCGAGAGGTACGGCTGGAACTCCTCCGGGAAGCCGAACTTCTTGACGTAGGCGACCACCTGGCTCGGGCCCAGCATGTCCATCACCTTGACGGCGGGGACGTTGCGGGACTGCTCGAGCGCATGGCGGAGGGTCATCGCGCCCTGGTAGCGCCGGTCGTAGTTGCGCGGCGTGTAGGGCGGCTGGCCCGCGCCCGCGTCGAACGCCGTGGGCTCGTCGACGAGGATCGTGGTCGGCGTCAGTCCGCGATCGATGGCCGCCGTGTAGAGCAGGGGCTTGAACGTCGAGCCCATCTGCCGGTGCGCCTGCGTGGCGCGGTTGAACTTGCTGCGCGCGAAGCTGTAGCCGCCGACCATGGACAGGACGTGGCCGGTGCGGTTCTCGATGACCACGATCGCGCCTTCGAGCGCCGGCGGCTGTTCCAGGGTCACGACCGCGGTCCCCGCGGCGGCGTCCAGGGACACGATCCCCACTTCCACGACGTCGCCCACCTTGACGAGGCCCGCGGCAGCCGGGCGCCGCGTCCACTGCACGCTGGCCTTGCTGAGTTCGGCCGTCAGCGCGCCCATCCGGACGCGCGTGCCGTCCGGCCCCGCCGTGGTCACCACGGCCGGAACGATGTCACCCTCCTCGATCGGCCGCGCCCAGCGCTCGTGGCGGAAGGACTCGACGGTGGACTTCTCCGCCAGGACGTTGCGGGCAGGCGCGCGGAACACGCCGCGGCGCTTGTCGATCCGCCGGAGGCCGCGGTCCAGGGCCCTGTTGGCGGCCAGTTGCAGCGGGATGTCGAGCGGCGTGCGCACGGTGAGGCCGCTCTCGTAGAGCGCCTTGGCGCCGTACTTGGCCTCCAGGTACTTCCGCACCTCCTCCACGAAGTAGGGCGCAATCGTCGGCCGCTGCGACGGGTCGCCACGCGTGACGATCGGCCGGGCGATGGCGGCCTGCGCCTCGTCGCTCGTGAGGAAGCCTTCGTCCGCCATCCGGCCGAGCGTGTAGTTCCGGCGCCGCAGCGCGGCGTCCGGGTTGACGTAGGGGCTCTGCCGCGCATTGCCCTGGAGGATGCCGGCGATGAGCGCCGTCTCGTCGAGCGCCAGGTCCCTGACGGGCTTGCCGAAGTAGAGCTGCGATGCCGCCTCCACGCCGTAGGCGCCGTGGCCGAAGTACATCTGGTTGCAGTACATCGTGAAGATCTCTTCCTTCGTGTACCGCTTCTCGATCTGCAGCGTCAGGAGCTGCTCCTTGACCTTCCGCTCCCAGCTCTTCTCGTCCGTCAGGAACAGTTTCCGCGCGAGCTGCTGGGTGAGCGTGCTCGCCCCTTCGGCCATCCGGCCGGCCCTGATGTTGCTGATCATCGCGCGGGCAATGCCCGTCGGGCTGAGGCCGAAGTGCGTGAAGAAGCCGGAGTCCTCGGCGGCGAGCACGGCCTGCTTGAGCTGTTCCGGGATCTGCTCGTAGGTCAGGACCACGCGGCGCTCCACCGCAAACTCACCGACGAGCGCGCCGTCCCGGCCGAGCACGCGCGTGATGGTATTCGGCGAGTAGTCGTCGAGCGCACTCACCTGCGGGAGGTCGTCCGAGTAGGCGAAGAGCACGCCGCTGAGCGTGCCGAGCAGCGCCGCGACGACGAAGAGGGAGGCGAGGACGGCGTGGCGGGCGAAGCGGACGACGACTCTCATCGGGGTTCAGGCCTTCCTGGGGAGGATGCGCGTGGGGTGCCGGGCGAGGCCGCGGGCTTGCCCCTGGACGTGCCGGAGACGGCCGGCGCCGGCGGCGGGACTCCGGGCTGCGTGCCCCCGGTGGGCGGCACGATGGGCGGCAGCTCGCGGCGGGGCGGCGCGCCACGCCGGCCCTCCGGCGAGCGAGGCGAGTCACTCTCCGCGCCGCGGCGCGGGTCCGGTCGGGACGGATCGGTTCGAGGATCGCGGGCGTCGTACCGCGGGACGTAGCGCGGCTCGTAGCGCGGTGCGTAGGGATCGCGGCGGTCGTACCCGCGCCGCGGGCCGTAGCCGTAGCCCGGGGCCAACCAGATGGCGTCGCCGGACACGCCGTCGGCAGGCCATGCCTCCGATTCCGCGGAGCGGCCGGGCGCGGCGCGGGCCGGGATGTCCACGGGCCCGGGGATCGTGCGCGCGGCGGCGCGCTCGGTCACGCGCTGGTCGGACCACTGCGCGAAGGCGTCGGGGATATCGGCGTCGAACCGTGTCGGGACCGGCACGGAACCCGCGCCCAGGATCAGTGTCATCTGGCCGGGCGTCAGGAACGCGGCGGCCCGGGCGGTCCGGACTTCGGCGCCGCCGGCGAACACGGTGATGAGGTCGCGGCCGCCGGGCGCGTCGACGAGGACGCCGTAGATCCCGCCCGGCGAGAGCAGCACGCCGGCGATGCCCAACGCGGCGGAGGTCGGCGTACCGGCGGCGGTCCGGATCAGGACGCGGCCCTGGACCACGCGGAGCGTGCCCGTGGCGTCCATGCGGACGTCCGTGTGTCGATCGACGTGGAGGAGTGCGCCGTCGGCGAGCACGGCCTCGGCGCGTCCCGCACCGGCGCGGATCCCGTCGTAGGCGACCCACACGACACCCTCGGTGTGCGTGGCGCGGAGCGGTGCCGCGTCAAGCGTGCCGGCCGCCAGGAACAGGGCCGGAATGGCAAGCGCGAGGAGCGGAGCCATGGTCAACCTCGGAAGCAGGGCGATGCAGACAGTATAGCGGCGCGCTCGCCGGCATGTGCTGATGGTGAGCGGTGCGGCACGGAGTCGAGGGACCGGTCAAGCAGTCCCCGGAAAGGTCAATATTGACACATTGGCACTCACATTTCATACTAACGACATGAGCAAAATCATCGGAATCGATCTGGGGACAACGAACTCGGTGGTGGCCGTCATGGAGGGCGATCAGCCGACGGTCATCCAGAGCGCCGAGGGCAGTCGCCTGACGCCATCGGTCGTCGCGTTCAGCAAGGCGGGGGAGCGCCTGGTCGGCCAGGTGGCCAAGCGCCAGGCCGTGACGAATCCCGAGAACACCATCTTCTCGATCAAGCGCTTCATGGGGCGGCGCTACGACGAGGTCAACGAGGAGATGAAGATGGTGCCCTACCGCGTCGTCAAGGACGGCGAGCGCGTCGTGGTCAGCGTGAGCGCGGGCGGCAAGGACGAGCAGTACGCGCCGGCGCAGCTCTCCGCCATGGTGCTGCAGAAGCTCAAGCAGGCGGCGGACGACTACCTGGGGCAGCAGGTGACGAAGGCGGTCATCACCGTGCCCGCGTACTTCAACGACGCGCAGCGGCAGGCCACGAAGGAGGCGGGACAGATTGCCGGCCTCGAGGTCATGCGCATCGTCAACGAGCCGACGGCGGCGGCGCTGGCCTACGGCCTGGACAAGAAGAAGGACGAGACGATTGCCGTCTACGACTTCGGCGGCGGCACGTTCGACATCTCGATCCTCGAGGTGGGTGAGGGCGTGGTGGAGGTCAAGTCCACCAACGGCGACACGCACCTCGGGGGCGACAACCTCGACCAGAAGGTGATCGAGTGGATCATCGACGAGTTCCGCAAGGAAGAGGGCATCGATCTCGGCAAGGACCGCATGGCGCTGCAGCGCCTGCGCGAGGCGGCGGAGAAGGCGAAGATGGAGCTCTCCTCCGTGATGGAGACGGAGATCAACCTCCCGTTCATCACGGCGGACGCCACGGGGCCGAAGCACCTCACGCGCAAGCTGACGCGCGCCAAGTTCGAGTCGCTGGTGGAGGCGCTCCTCCAGAAGACCGTGGGGCCGACGAAGCAGGCCCTGCTCGATGCCGGGCTGGATGCCTCCAAGATCGACGAGGTCGTGCTCGTCGGCGGGTCGACGCGCATCCCGCGCGTGCAGGCCATCGTCAAGGAGCTGTTCGGCCGCGAGCCGCACAAGGGCGTCAACCCTGACGAGGTCGTGGCCGTGGGCGCGGCCATCCAGGCCGGCGTCCTGGCGGGAGACGTCAAGGATCTGCTGCTGCTGGACGTGACGCCGCTCTCCCTCGGCATCGAGACGCTGGGCGGCGTGCTGACGACGCTCATCCCGCGCAACACGACGATCCCGTCGCGCAAGAGCGAGGTGTTCTCGACGGCGGCGGACAGCCAGACCAGCGTCGAGGTCCACGTGCTCCAGGGCGAGCGTCAGCTCGCGCGGGACAACCGCACGCTGGGCCGGTTCCACCTGGAGGGCCTGCCGCCCGCGCCGCGCGGCGTGCCGCAGATCGAGGTGACCTTCGACATCGACGCCAACGGC
>CAZUGF010000042.1:0-37376 GCA_964619705.1 uncultured Bifidobacteriaceae bacterium | reverse complement strand
TCACTGATCCGGATCCTCGCCTTTCTTCTCGGTGTCCTCCGTGTCTCTTCGTCTCCGTGACCTTCAGTCGTGTTCTCTCGGGCCGTGACTGGACATTCGTCGTAGAACGGCCACGCTTGACGCGGGCGAACAAATAGCGAAACAATGAGATCGTCCGTTTTACACCGGAAAATCCATGGAACAGGTGCCCCTCTTCGACCTGCCGCCGGCGCTCCCCACCACGCGCGACATCGCGCGGCTCGTCAAGGGCGGCGGCGTTGCCGCGCTGCCGCACGCGATCCGGCGCGGAGATGCCGCCACCTACCAGGAGATCCGCTGCAAGTCCGCGCTCAACGCCGTCCGCGGCATGCCGTTCACGTGGACGCTCAATCCCTACCGCGGCTGCACGCACGGCTGCCACTACTGCTTCGCGCGGCGCTACCAGACGCAGCTCGAGCTCGACGCGGATGACGCGTTCGCGCGCGTGATCTTCGTCAAGACGAACCTCGTGGACGTGCTCGCGCGCGAGCTGGACAGGCCCTCGTGGACCAGGGAGACAGTCGCCCTCGGCACGGCGACCGATCCCTACCAGCCCATCGAGGGCACCTACCGCCTCACCCGCGGCGCACTCGCCTGTCTCGTACGCGTCTCGAACCCCGTCGGCATTGTCACCAAGGGCCCGATGATCATGCGGGACGTCGACCTGCTGCAGGAACTTTCCCGCCGCGCGCGGTGCCGCGTGCACATCAGCATCCCGTCGGTCGACGAGGACGCGTGGCAGAAGCTCGAGCCGGGCGTCGCGCACCCGTCCCAGCGGCTGCGCGCCGTGCGGCGGCTGGTGGACGCCGGGATCGACGCGGGCGTGCTGATGGCGCCGATCGTCCCGGGCATCACGTCGCATCCCGGCAAGCTGGAACGGACGATCAAGGCGATTGCCGATGCGGGGGCCCGCTCCGTCGGCGTGATGGTCATGCACCTGGAGGGCGGCACGCGCGACCACTTCCTGCGCTTCCTCGCCCGCGAGTACCCGCAGCTCTCGGACCGGTACGGGACGCTCTACGCCTCCAAGTACGCCAGCCGGGACTACGTCGGCCGGGTGCAGGAGACGGCCGGGATGCTCAAGGCCCGCTACGGGTTCACGAGCCGGCGGGATCCCGTGCCAGGCGTGACAGCACCCCCGCGATGAGCGCCGCGCGCGGCACGAGCTGATCCAGTTCCACGTGCTCGTGGAGCGCATGGGCGCCATCGCCGATCGCGCCCAGGCCGTCCAGGGTCGGGATACCGAGCGCGGCCGTGAAGTTGCCGTCCGATCCGCCGCCGGTCCCGCCTTCCTGCAGGTCGATCCCCATCTCCGCCGCCACGGTGCGCGCGATACCGAAGAGCCGGACGACGCCGGTGGATCGCTCCATCGGCGGCCGGTTGAACCCGCCGGACACTTCCAGGCGGGCGCCTGGCGTGAGAGCCGCGAGGCCGCGCATCCGTGCGTCAAGCGCGCCGGCATCCGCGAGCGTCTGCGCGCGCACGTCGACGCTGGCCGTCGCGCGTTCCGGGACGACGTTCGAGCGCGTCCCGCCGGCGATGACGCCCACGTTGACCGACACGCCTCGGTCCAGGTCCCGCAGGGCGTCGATCGCCAGCACCTGGTGCGCCAGTTCGCGAATGGCGTTGACGCCCTTGCGCGGGTCGACGCCCGCGTGGGCGGAGACGCCGAGCGCGGTGACCTCGTACTGCCCGATGCCCTTCCGGCTCGTCTTGAGCGCGCCGCCGGCCAGCGCCGGCTCGAGCACGAGCACCGCCTCGCTCCTGGCGGCCTCCGCCTCGATCAGCGCACGCGACGTGCGGCTGCCCGTTTCCTCGTCTGTCGTCCACAGCATGACGATCTGCAGGTCCGCGGGCGCGTCGAGCTCGAACAGGGCCCGTGTGGCCAGCATGCCGAGGCTGATGCCGGCCTTCATGTCGAGCACGCCGGGCCCGTGGAGCCGCCCGCCCTCGCGCCTGAGCGGCATCCGTGCCATCTGCCCGATGGGCCACACTGTGTCGAAGTGGCCGAGCAGCAGCACCTGCCTCGGGCCGCGGCCGAACCTCGCGCAGAGATGATCGCCGGCCCCGCTGACGCCGATGCGCGTCACAGCGCCGCCGATCGCCGCGAGCCGATCCGCCAGCACGGCGCCGCATCGATCCACGGCCGCCTTGTCATCGGTCGGTGACTCGATGGCGGCGAGCGTCTCCACCAGCTCGAGCATCCAGTCGCGCTCGGCCTCGCAGTACTTCAACAGTGCCGTCGTCATAGGCGCGGGCCTATAATAACGGCAATGCGAGTGTGGCTCCGGCCGGGAACGCGTGACGGGCAGCGGCAGGCGGCTGGCCCCATCATCAACACGGCGATCAACGCGGGGATCACCGCCGCCATCGGCGTGGCCATCGTGATGATGGCGGGTGGGACTGTGCTCTCGGCGCAGACGCCCCAGCCCTTCCCGATGCCGCGGAGCTCGACGCCGCAGCCGGCACCGCCCGCCCCGCCGCCCACGGCGCCGGCCGCCCCGGCAGAAGCTCCGGCAACCCAACCGGCCGTACCGGCCGGCGCGCCGGATCTCGGCGTCCCGCTCTACCCCTCGGCGGTGTACCTGACGTCCTACGACGCCGGCCGCGGGCAGCGCTTCTACCTCTTCGGCGTCTCGCTGTCCTACGCCGAGGCCGTGCAGTACTACCGGACGGTGCTCAAGCAGCGCGGCGACCAGCTCTTCGAGTCCCCGCCCACGCACCAGTTCGAGACCGCACGGTTCAACGACAACACGATGGCGTTCCCGCCGAGCATCACCGTCAAGGATTTCACGTGGGGCGGCTCGGCCGGCTACCTGAATCCGCATGCCGGCAGCCAGCCGGAGCGCTTCCCGACGATCATCCAGGTGGTCCCGCCGCCCGGTGTACCGCGGTAGCGGCTGGCTGAACCTCTCGGCACGCAGCGTCAGTCACAGCGCAGCTCGGCGATCGGCATGGCTCGCGCAGCGCGCCTGGCCGGGACCATCGTCGCCACAAGGGCACACAGCGCGAACATCGCCACGGCAACGGTAAGGGTGACGTCGTCACCGCCCTCGATGCCGAAGAGCCGGGACGCGAGCGCACGGCTCACGCCGGCCGCTATCATCAGGCCCACGATGGTGCCGATGCCCAGGACGGACATCGTCTCCCGCAGGACCATCCGCACGATGTCGAGCGAGCCCGCTCCCAGGGCCATCCTCACGCCGATTTCCTTTCGCCGGCGCGTCACGAGATAGGAGCACGTGCCGTACAAGCCCGTCATCGACATCAGCAGGGCCAGGACTCCATAGAACCCGGACAGCCGTGCCACGAGCCGCTCGCGGCCCACACTCTCCCCGATCTCCTCCGCCAGCGTCTGGAACCGAACCGATGCGTCCGGCAACCCCGCGCGAACTGCCTGCAGCAGGGGGCCTCTCATGGCGAGGGGATCGTCCGCTCGAACCCCGAATCGGAACGTCTGTGGAATGTCCCTCCCCTGCGCGAACGGCAGGTACACGAATCGCATCGGCGGCTCGCGCAGGTTCCGGTACTTCGCCGTCTCGACCTCGCCGACGATGGTCACCTGCTCGCCATTGAGGGTGATGGCTCGACCGACGGCGCTGGTGTCCCCGAGATAGTGTCTCGAGAACTCGCGGTTCACCACAGCCACCAGGGGTGTTCCCGCGCGATCGCCTTCACCGAAGGCCCGCCCCTCGAGCAGGCCCGGACCAAACACGTCGAAGAACCCCGGCGCCACCCTGTTCACCGTCGCATGCGCATCCCTGATATCCGATGACAGGAAGCCTGGGACATCCACCTTCGCCAGGGCAATCAGGCCGCTGAGCGGGGTGTACGTGGAGACTGACGCCGCCTGGACGCCGGGCACGGCCCTCACCCTGTCCAGCAGATCCTCGATGCGGGCCAGCGGAAGCCCCTCGCTCGACGATCCCGACAGGGACAGCAGGAGCACCTCGTTCACACTCGTCGAGGTCTGCCGCGTGAGTTCCACGTACGAACGTACGAACACCGCGCCAACACCCACCAGCGCCACAGAGACGGCCAACTGCGCCGCCACCAGCCACATCACCGCGCGATGCCCACCGCCAGTCACCGACGACGAACCGACGTGCGCGCGCAGCGCCTCCCTGGACGCCCTGACGGCCGGCCATGCCCCGATGAAGAGCCCTGTGGCAACGGCGGCGGCGGCGCTGATCGCGATGAGCCTCCACGAGGGGGACACGGCAACGTGCGGGATGATGCCCCGGTCGCCGGAGAGTGTCAGGGACGGCACGGTTGCCACCGCGATCCACACGGCCACGCACATGCCGCCGATCGTCCCCACGATCGCGAGGGCCAGCGTGTCCCCCAGCAGCCCCCCGATGACCTGCCGCCGGCGCGCACCAAGCGCGTAGCGCACGGCGATCTCGGGAAGCCGATCGCCGAATCGCGCGACCATGGCGGCGGCCGCGTTGATCGAGGTGACGCAGAGAATGAGCGCCGTGACCGCGACTAGGAGGAGGAGAGCTTCGCCGTACTGCCCCTTCAACGCCGACGGCCACGCACCGGTCGGCAGTAGTTCGAACGCGACCGACTGTGCATTCTCGAACCCGGGGGCGTCCACGATACTCGCCAGTTCCACGTTCGCCTGGGCGGTCACGGACGCCAGGCCCCTGTCCTGCGGGGCTCGCCCGAGGACGCTCAGCCACCACGCGCGCCCTCCGGCCAATCGGCTGGCACTCCCCTTGAGCGGCGCCTCCCAGGCGAGCGGCAGGAACACGTCGGTCCGTTTTCCGACCTCGATGCCGAAGAAGGCCGCGTCCACGACGCCGACAACGGTAACCGGTCGTCCTTCGACCATGAGAGAACGGCCAATCGGGTCCGTGTCTCCGCCGAAGACATCGCGCCGGAACAAGTCTCCGATGACAGCGGCCGGCACCTCTGCGCCAGGCCGGTCGTCGCTCGCGATCAACGGCCGCCCGGCGACCATCGACGGCGCCACGACGTCGAAGAACGTCCCGCTGACGAACAGCACGTCGGTCAGGCGTGCGTCGCCCCCTGCCTCCACCATGAGGCGATCCGCGCCGGCGGCCGCAAGGCCGTCCAAGGCTGTCAACCGTGACTGTGCGAGATCCCACACGGCCGACGGCATGGTGGTGGCGGGCGCCGGGAGGTCCGTCCTCGACAGCGACAATCGAACCAGGGACTGTGGTTCGCGAACTCCCCACGCCGGGAAGAACAGCGAGTCCGCCAGTGCCCACAGCGCGCCCGCGCCGGCGGTGCCGACGGCCAGTGACAGGCACGCCGCCCCGGTCAACACGGGATGCGCCAGCCAGCTCCGTGCGATGCGCCGAAGGCCGCGCACGAGTCAGCTGCTCACTTCGGTGGCAGATCGTAACTCGATGGTAGTTGACAGGCCGGACCGACCATGGCTCTTGCCTCCGGCTTCTCCACAGCCACGATCCACTGAGCCACCACCGCGATAGGCCATCAGAACACCACGCACAATTGTCCGAATCGCAATCGGATGCATCGTCCGCTCCAGTCTCACTGTGTTCTCGTAAGCCAGTCGCTCAACTCGCCAGTCGATTCCAGTATCGCGATTTGCTGCATTGAAAGACGATGCCCGCCATTAGTACTGCGTGAATTCCCATAGTTCAGCACGTACAGTGCATGACGGTCCTTGGCGATGGGAAGATCGCTCAGCGGCACGTCCACTTTGACGACGGCACCATCGGTTCGGTACAAGTTCATGAACGGGCGTGGAGCCAAGGCCATGCCCTGCTGCCAATCTCGATTCTCGAGCGACGAGTGCACCACGGCCACCACGTCGCCGAAGCCGCCGCACCACATCACCACGCTGTTCCGTTGGAGCCATTTCATTTTTTCTGGGATCGGCTCGGTGGCACCCACGCTCGTCCCGTCGTCCAGGAAAGCCGGCGACCTGACGTCGATCTGCCGGATCGGGGCACCCGCGTCGTCGAAGAGCCCGACGACGCGCCCAGCGCCCTGGCACGCCATCCATCCGTCCGCGGCTATGGCACCCTCACGGGCGCTCAGGCGCACCCTGTCCAAGCCGACCCTGCCGCACGGCGTGGCGTTCCGGCACTGCTCGGTCACGATTGGCAACAGCGAACGAGCGCTGCCATCCTGCTGCACATACCCGAGGCGCGCGCCGCGCAACAGTTCTGCCTCCGCGTTCTCCCGGAGCGCTTCTCGATGGGGTAGCCACAACGCAGGAAAGACGATATCCTCCGCCGTCGCCACGCCAGGGCCACCAGTCCCCATCCCGACGTTCTCCGGACGGGGGACGCTGCTGATCAACTCGCCGGACGCGGCGTTGTACTGGTACACCTGCTGCGCGTCCAGGACGTACAGCTCGGACGTGTCGCACCTGGCCGCTACCGCCTCCGGCGCCCTGAGTCCGCCGGCTGCGCTCCTGCCTCCGATCACGAGCCGCCGCTGTCCGTCGTCGAGGCTGATGACGTGAACGACGCCATTCCTCGGGTCGGGCAAGTAGGCCGTGCCATCGCAGACGGGACCGCTCGCGACCAGACCAATCGGCGGGCCGTCTTCGGGCGCCACGACATTGATCACTGTTGATGGGGGTGGGGCCTGGCCTGACGCGGCTGCACCAGCATGCTCAGTCCCGCCCGGCGATGAGCACGCGGCCCCGAGGAGGCAGAGCCACACGATCCCGAACCTCGCGTAGCGCCGCGGTGGCCAGAAACGCTTCCGTCGAGACATCAAGCGACCCCCTTGCTTCTGGACACAAGACCGACCATCGTCAGGCGGGACCGGTCGAGCCGGCCGCGACGTAGACCTCGCCGGCCTTCTTGAACTCCTCGGACTTCGCCGCCATCCCCTGCTGCGCCTCGGCACGGAGCTGCTGCGTGAGCTCCATGCTGCAGAACTTCGGCCCGCACATCGAGCAGAAGTGCGCCACCTTGGCGCCGTCGGCCGGCAGCGTCTCGTCGTGGTACGCACGGGCGGTGACCGGGTCCATCGACAGGTTGAACTGATCCTGCCAGCGGAACTCGAAGCGGGCCTTCGACAGTGCGGTGTCCCACACGGCCGCCTGCGGGTGGCCCTTGGCCAGGTCCGCGGCGTGCGCCGCGATCTTGTAGGCAATCACGCCGGCCTTGACGTCGTCGCGGTTCGGGAGGCCCAGGTGCTCCTTGGGCGTCACGTAGCAGAGCATGGCCGTGCCGTACCAGCCGATCATCGCCGCGCCGATCGCGGAGGTGATGTGGTCGTAGCCCGGCGCCACGTCCGTCGTCAGCGGCCCGAGCGTGTAGAAGGGCGCCTCGCCGCACCAGTCGAGCTGCTTGTCCATGTTCTCGCGGATGAGGTGCATGGGCACGTGCCCCGGCCCCTCGTTCATCACCTGGACGTCGTACTCCCAGGCGATCTTCGTCAGCTCGCCCTGCGTCCGGAGCTCCGCAAACTGCGGCTCGTCGTTCGCGTCCGCGATGCACCCCGGCCGCAGCCCGTCGCCGAGCGAGAAGGACACGTCGTAGGCGCGCATGATCTCGCACAGCTCGCGGAAGTGCGTGTAGAGGAAGTTCTCCTTGTGGTGCGACAGGCACCACTTGGCCAGGATGGACCCGCCCCGCGAGACGATACCCGTCACGCGCGCGGCCGTCATCGGGATGTAGCGCAGCAGCACGCCGGCGTGCACGGTGAAGTAGTCCACCCCCTGCTCACACTGCTCGATGATCGTGTCCCGGTAGACCTCCCACGTCAGGTCCTCCGGCCGGCCGCCCACCTTCTCGAGCGCCTGGTAGATCGGCACCGTGCCGATCGGCACCGGCGAGTTGCGGATGACCCACTCCCGCGTCTCGTGAATCTGGCGTCCGGTGGACAGGTCCATGGCCGTGTCCGCGCCCCAGAGCGTGGCCCAGCGCAGCTTCTCCACTTCGTCGTCAATCGACGAGGAGACGACCGAGTTGCCGATGTTCGCGTTGATCTTGACCAGGAAGCGGCGGCCGATGATCATCGGCTCGAGTTCCGGGTGGTTGATGTTGGCCGGGAGGATCGCGCGGCCGCGCGCAATCTCGCTCCGGACGAGCTCCGCCGGCACGCCTTCGCGCGCCGCCACGAACGCCATCTCGGGCGTGATCGCACCCTGGCGCGCGTAATGGAGCTGCGTCACGACCGGCTGCCCGCGCCGGGCCGCCGTCCACGACTCCCGCAGCCGCGGCAGGCCGGTGCGCGGATCGTATCCCTGGGGTCCGCTCGTGTCGTAGAGCCGGACGGGCGGCTCACCGCCGGCCAGCGCGACCTCGCGCATCGGCACGCGGATCGTCACCGGTCCATTCGGGGTCTGGACGACCCGCTCCTCGTGCACCTTGGTCGAGTTGGGAAACGCGTCCGCGTAGGTGGTGACAGGCTTGTACGTAACGTCTGACTGCATGGGCCGCTCTCCCTCCGCCGGTGTCAACCGGTCTCCGCCTCTCGCGTGGAGCGTGGCGGACCCGCTGCGCACAGGCGCAGGCGGGCAGGTTCCAAGGGTTTCTCTCAATCGCGCCGGACGCCGCGACGCGGCGAAGGCGGATACCCCTGACGGTATGTCGCCATGATAGCGGATTCGCGCGATCGACGCGCCATCGTCCCCGTGCTTCCGTCTATCATCTCTGCATGCGATTCCTCGGCCGCGCGCTCCTCGCCGTCATCGTGCTCGCTGTCGTCGCCGGCGCCGCCGGCTGGTTCATGGCCGGACGCGAAGCCGGGCCGGCCATCGATATCACGTCGCCCGACGGGTTCATCGGCCGATCCGGATTGCTGGAGTTCGTCGTGGCCTCGCCGGACGGACGCCTCGCGCGTGTCGAGGCGCACCTCGCACAGGAGGGCCAGACGATTCCCGTCTACGCGCTGGAGGGCGCCGAAGACGCGCCCGCCGGCGATACCGCCGCCCGGCTGTCCGTCTCGCAGCCCCTGGGCAAGGAATCGCACCCGGCCATCGCCGCGGGGCCGGCCACGCTGACCATCACGGCCGCGCGGACGGTGTTCTTCGGCCTCCGCACGGCGGAGACCACCGTCTCACGCGAGTTGCAGGTCCGGCTCGATCCGCCGCGGGTGTCCGTGACGTCCCTGCACCACTTCGTCAACCTCGGCGGCGCGGAGTTCGTGGTGCTGCGCGCCAGCCCCGAGGACGTGCGTGCCGGCATCCGCGTCGGCGACGCGGAGTACCCCGCCTACCCGGGCACGGCCGTCGGCCTCCAGGATCCGCTGCTGCGCGTCGCGTTCTTCGCCCTCCGCCACGACCAGCCTGTCACGACGCCGGTGGTGGCCTTCGCCGAGGACCCGGCCGGCAACGAAGTGACGACGCCCGTCCCCCACCAGCCCTTCAACAAGGTGTTCGTGCGGTCGCGCATCAACATCGACCAGCGCTTCCTGGATCGCGTGGTCCCGGCCATCGTGTCGAGCACCCCAGGGCTGACGGCGGACACGGCCTCGCCGGAAGGCCTGCTGGACGGGTTCCTCGCCGTCAACGGCGACCTGCGGCAGAAGAACGCCGCCACGATTGCCGGCCTGGCCGCGGCGACGCGCCCGGAGATGCTCTGGCGGGAAGCATTTGCGCCAATGGGGGGATCGCAGGTCGAGTCCCGCTTCGCGGACCAGCGCACCTACTTCTTCGAGGGTCGGGAGATCGATCGGCAGGTCCACCTGGGCTTCGATCTCGCGTCCGTCCAGCAGGCGCCGGTCCGCGCGGCCAACACGGGCGTGGTGGTCTTTGCCGACTACCTGGGCATCTACGGGAACTGCGTCATCGTGGACCACGGGCTCGGCGTGCAGACGTTGTACGCACACATGTCGTCCATGGCCGTGTCGCCCGGCGACGGCGTGACCCGCGGACAGGAACTCGGCCGCACCGGCATCACGGGCCTGGCCGGCGGCGACCACCTGCACTTCACCGTCCTGCTGCAGGGCACGGCCGTCAACCCGGTGGAGTGGTGGGACCCGCACTGGATGCAGGACCGGGTCTTCCGCAAGATCACGGAAGCCGGCGGCCCCGCCCGCTGACGGGCCCGATCCCGACGTCGCCTACCGCCCCACCTTCTGGAGCGACTGCGCCGCCGCCTCGACCTGCGCGGCCAGCGCGGAGACCGCTGCGGACACCGTCCGCACGCCGCCCTGCGCCTCCGGGAATCGGCGTTCCTCCAGCCCCTCGCGAATCTGCGGCATGGTCTTGACGCCGTAGCCCGTGTAGAAACCCGGCGCGTAGATCTGGTGCTTGAACCAGTCGCGGCGCGGCAGGCCGTCGCTGTTGCCGAGCTTCCGCTCGGACTGCAGCAGCAGCGTGTTGAGCGTCCTCAGCTCCGCGCGGCCGAGCAGCGTAGCCGACGGCACGCTCGTGACGCCGGCATAGGCCTTCTCGTACGCCTGCCCGGCACGGCGCAGGGACTCCACGGCCGCGCGCACCGGCGCGAGATCGACGCCGGCCTCCTTCCGCTCCGCGGCCAGCGCCTCGAGCTCGACGACGTAGCGCATCAGCGTGTCCGCCGTGTCCGTGAACTGGAACGGCAGGACCACGGCATCGGCAAGACGGAGCAGGAGCGTGCCGGTGGTCTGCGCGAGCGTGCGGCCGTAGGCGAAGTCCGCATCCGAGAACCTGCTGTACCACGCGATGGTGTCGTAGGCGGAGTGATACACCCCGCCGCTGCTCTCCCCGCCGAAGCCGAGGTTGAGCGCCGACAGCGTGAGGTGCTGCAGGAACGGCGTGAAGTCCGAGCCCGACCCGAGCGGATCCAGCCAGAGGCCCGGATCCTGTTCCCGGGCCGCGCGCTCGGCCTCGGGCGTGCGCATCACCTGGCGGCGGCGGGACTCCTCCGCGATCGGCTTGCCCGTCCGGGGATCCGGGATCTCCATCGCGACCTCGCTGACGAGCCGCTGCAGGCCGTGCGATCCGCCCGTCCCGAGCCAGCCCTTCCCCGTCCCATCGGTGTTGATGTAGACAGCCGCCTTGTCGCGGAGCTCCGCGCCGTGCTTCTCCGCCCACTCCGTCGATCCGAGCAGGCCCCACTCCTCGCCGTCCCACAGCGCGAGGATGATCGTGCGCTTCGGCCGCCAGCCGCTCTTGAGGAGCTCCGACAGCCCGCGAGCGGTCTCCATCAGCGACACCGCGCCGCTGATCGGATCGTCCGCGCCGTTCACCCACGCGTCGTGGTGATTGCCGAACATGATCCACTCGTCGGGGAACGTGGATCCCTCGATGCGCACGATCACGTTGTGGAGCGGGCGCGACTGCCAGTCGAATGCGAGCTTGACGCGCGCCTCCGCGGGACCGGGGCCCACGTGGTAGGTGACCGGCAGCGCGCCGCGCCACTCCGCCGGCGCCACCGGCCCGCCGAGCGCGCGCAGGAGCGGCAGCGCATCACCGTAGGAGATCGGGAGCACCGGAATCTTCAGGATCGTCGGCGCGTCCTCGCGTGCCAGCTTCTTCGCGCCGGGCTCGGACGCCCATCCCGGGCTGAGCGGGTCCCCGGGAGCGACGGGCATGTCCATGACGCTGCCGCGCTGGGCGCCGTGCTCGGGGCGGTAGGGCCCCGCGGGATACACATCCCCCTGGAAGTACCCGTCGTCACGCGGGTCGGAGTAGATGAGGCAGCCCACGGCGCCGCGCTCCCAGGCCACCTTCGGCTTGATGCCGCGCCAGCCGCCGCCGTAGCGCGCGAGGACGATCCTGCCCTTGACGCTGATGCCCATCTCGTCGAGGCGCTCGTAGTCGGCGGGCATGCCGTAGTTGACGTACACCACCTCGCCGGTGACGTCCCCATCGCTCGAGTACGCGTTGAAGACGGGCGTCATGTCCGCGTCGCTCGTGTCCGGATCCTCCGGCAGCGCCGGCTCCTCGATCTTCAGGGTCGCGCGTGTCGGGGCCGTCATCTCGACGACCCGCTCGGTGGGCCAGGGCATCAGCGCCTCGAAGGTCTCGATGCGCGCATCGAGCCCCCACGACCGGAACTGCTCGAGCGCGTAGTCCGCCACCTTCTTCGAACCGGGGCGTCCCGCCACGTGCGGCTCGGCGGCCATCACCGACATGTACTCCTTCAGCCGCGCGCTGTCCGGCACGCGGCGGAACTGCTCCTCCCGCTCGCGCTGGGCCGCCACCGCATCGTCGGGGAAGCCGCGCAGCGCAGGCGCCTGCGCGTGCGGCGTGGACGTCAGGATCAGGGCGGTGGCAAATGCCAGCGGGAGACCGGCCGTCAAGCGCGTCATGGAGAGGCCCTCACGAGAGTTTCCGGAGAATGAGGCACTTCAGGTAGTAGGTTTCCGGCACGCCGAGCAGCACGGGATGATCGCGGCCCTGCATGCGCTTCTCGACCACGGCGACGGGCACGTGGCTGTCCACCGAGGCCTCGTAGACCACCTGGCCGAACGCCGCCTCGTCCACATTGTAGGAGCAGCTGCAGGTGACCAGGTAGCCGCCGGGGTTGAGCAGGCGGAGCGCGCGCAGGTTGATCTCCTTGTAGCCCGCCAGCGCCTTGCCGACGGCGGCCTTGTTCCGCGCAAAGGCCGGCGGATCCAGGACGATGGTGTCGTAGCGCGCGCCGTCGCGTTCGAGGCGCCGGAGCTCGTCGAAGACGTTCGCCTCGCGGGCCTCGACGTTCGTCACGGCATTGCGCGCCGCGTTCACGGCAATCTGCGCCACGGCCTCGGCGGAGCTGTCCAGCGCCTCGACCCTGTCCGCGGCCGCCGCGAGCCGCAGCGCGAAGCCGCCGTGGTAGCTGAAGGCATCGAGCACGCGGCCGTGCGCGTAGCGCGCGGCCGCTTCACGGTTTTCGCGCTGGTCCAGGAACAGCCCGGTCTTCTGGCCGTGCCACGCGTCCACGGTGTAGTGGATGGGCCCTTCGCGCACGTCGATCGCGGAGGGGACCTCACCGTGTACCGCCTCCACGGACTGCTCGAGGCCTTCGAGCACGCGCACCTTCGGATCGTTCCGGGCCAGGACGCCGGGTGCGCCGGTGATCTCCACGAGGAGCGACACCATCGTGGGCAGCAGCCGGTCCATCCCCTGCGACAGGGTCTGCACGACCAGGTAGTCGCCGTAGCGATCCACGATGAGCGACGGCAGCAGATCCGCTTCGCCGTGGACCAGGCGCACGGCCGTCGCGTCGAGATCGAGTGTCGCGCGGTAGGCGATGGCGGTCTCGAGCCGCTGACGCCAGAACGCACGGTCGATGGTGGCATCGCCCCTGGCAATCATGCGCAGGGCAATCTGCGATCGGTCGCTGTAGAGCGCGTGGCCGAGGAGCCGCTCCTTGGGGCCCATGACGCGAACCACGACGCCCGGCCCGGCCTCGACGTGCCGGAGATCCGAGCGATAAATCCAGGGATGGCCGGACCGGAGACGGTCCTCGCCGCGGGGCGTGATGCTGACAATATTGGACACGGGGTAACGACACTATAGCCCGTGCCGCCGATGCGCCCCGCCGGCCGGCCGCGGCGGCGGGAAACACACTGCTGACCGCGCGAGAATAGTGTTTACGGATGAGCCGGCATCCGCCGTATAATCGGCCGTCCAAATCAGGCGATGCCCTCCCACGCAGGCGTCCGATCGGCTCCGCGAGTCACGTCACCACCAGGTCACTCCTGCGATTGCCGGAGCACCGCCCGATGCTGATCGTGGCCGGCGTGCGCAAGGGCATCAAGTCCCTCGTCCCGGAAGCACTCGCGCGCCGCACGCTGACAGCGCCCGTCGGTCAGCGCATCCTCCTCACCTTCGACGATGGGCCCAGCCCGGATGTCACGCCTGCCGTCCTCGATCGCCTCGAGCAGTACCACGCACGCGCCGTATTCTTCGTCGTCGGAAAGTTCGCCGAGCGGACGCCCGACCTGCTGCGGGCCATGCTCGATCGCGGACACGTGGTCGGCAACCATACCTACCAGCACCGGAACGATCGCGATCCGTGGTTCGTGCCGTACCTGCGCGACCTGCGGCGCTGCCAGGCCGTGGTGGCGGCGCACGCGCCCGTCCCGCGTCTCTTCCGGCCGCCGAAGGGGCACCTGACGGCCACGGCCATTGCGGCCTCACGCCTGGCGGGGATGCGCCTGATGCACTGGTCGCTCAGCGTCGGCGACTGGAACTGCAAGACGGCCGCGGAGGCGCACGCGGCGGCCGTGGCGCTGGACCGGAGCGTGGCCCCCGGCCAGATCCTCCTGCTGCACGACAACAACCAGCGCGTGCTCGACGTCCTCGACTACATCCTGCCGCGCCTGGCCGAGCGCGGCTTCGACATGCACTCGGCCATCGACGAGTTCCGGGCGGGCTGACGCCCCCCGCGGATCAGGACGAGGCCGGAAAGCTGGCGATCGCGCCGGCTTCCGTATCGAACGAATCGAAGACCGTCAGCAGCTTCGTGATGGACAGCAGGTCCTTGATGCGCGTCGTGAGGTGCGCCAGCTTGACCGCGCCCCCCGCCTTGGACGCCGTCGTATAGCACGAGACCATCTCGCCGAGCCCGCCGCTGTCCATGTAGCTCAGGTTCGAGAGGTTGAGCACGATGTGCGGCCGGCCGTTGGCCACAAGGCCGCTCACCTGTTCCTTGAGGTGGCCGGACCCTTCTCCGGCCGACAACCTTCCCGCGAGATCCAGGACCGTCACCGTGCCGATGTCACGACGAGTGATTTCCATAGGGGCGCCTCCCGGCGGTACCTCGCGGCAATCGGCCGCGGGGTCGGCGCGATTCTAGCGGTTGGGCTGCCGAAACGAAAGGAGATCTTCAACGCGCGCGGCGCCGCAGTAGGATCACCGCAGGCATGCCCGCCGTGGACGATGACCTGATCGCCGACCTGCATCGGGAGGCGGATGCCGGCCGATGGGACGTCACCGCCGCGGCGTTCGGCACCGCGCTGGAGCAAAGCGCCGCCCGCTGCCCGGCAGGCACGAGCGTCGAGCACTACCTGCGCGGGCTCCATCTCCGGGATCTGGCGCTCTCCTGCGCGTGCGCGGCCGGGCACGAGGGGGCGTGGGAGCACTTCGTCCGCGAGATCAGGCCCGTCCTCTACCGCGCGGCCGCCGCGATCGACAGGTCCGGCGGCGATCGCGACCTGGCGGACTCCATCTACGGCGAGCTCTTCGGCGTGGGCAGGCGGGGCGAGACACGCACGTCGCTGTTCCGGTACTTCCACGGGCGGAGCAGCCTGGCCACGTGGCTGCGGGCCATCCTCTCCCAGCGGCACATCGACCGCATCCGCGACGGCCGCCGCTGGGCGCCGCTGCCGGAGGAGGACGGCCCGGCAGCACCAGTGGCGGCACCCGCTCCGGAGGTGGACAGCGCCGGCCGGGCCGCGCTCGTGCGCGACGTGCTTCGATCGGCCGTCGGACGCCTGCCGCCGCGCGATCGGCTCCGCCTCGGCTGGTACTATGCGCAGGACATGACGCTCGCGCAGATCGGGCGGGTGCTGAAGGAGCACGAGGCCACGGTGTCGCGGCACCTCTCGCGGGCACGCCGGGCCATCCGCGAGGACGTCGAGCGCCAGTTGCAGGATGACCACGGCATGGGCCGCGCCGAGATCGACGAGTGCTTCGCGAGCCTCGGCGAGGATGCCGGGACACTGGACCTCGACGCCGTGCTCGACACAGTCGAGCCGCGCAAGAGGACCGAGCCCGCGCGTTCTACGAGTGGGGATGTCTCGTGAGCACCGCACCGGACCGTGATCGTGCCGTCGAGGCAGCGCTGCGCCGGCAGCCGGACGTTCCGGCGCCCGGCCCGACCGCGTCGTGCCTGGATGCGGAGACGCTGGCCGCGTGGTGGGACGCGGGCCTCGATGCCGGCGCCATGGCACAGGCGGAGGCTCACGTCTCGAACTGCGCCCGGTGCCAGGCGCTCGTGGCGGTGATGGCGCGCGCGGACGCGGACACCCCAGAGGAGAAGCCCGCGGGCGTGGACGCGGCCGCACGGCCATGGTGGCGCGGCGGGAGCATCCGGTGGATGGCGCCGTTCGCCGCCGGCGCGGCCGCGGCGCTGCTGTGGATGGTCGTGCCGGGGCAGCAGACGCCGGGCCCAGAGGCGCCCGGCTCGCCAGTGTCGAGCCCACAGACATCCCGTCCGCCGGCTTCCCCCGAGCAGGCAGGCGATCGGCAGGCTCCGGAACAGGCATCTGGTGCGGCCGTCGCGCCGGCAGAGCCGGACATGTCGGCTCGCCTGTCGACACCGTCATCGGAAGCGGCACTGCAATCGGCGCCGCAACCGGCGACACCGTCGTCAGAAACGGCGTCGCAAACGGCGCAAGCAGCGCCCGCTCCGGCGCCGGCGCGCGCACCGGAGGAGGCCGGACAGGACACAGCCCGGCGGTCCGAGGCCGCGGACATCGCCGCGAAGAAGCCGGCTGAGGGCGAGACCATCATCGTCACCGGGACGTCGCCCACCGTGCAGACGGCGACGGCGGAGGTGGAATCGCTGAACCGCACGGCGCAGGACCGGCCGCCGGTGGAGATCGTCTCCCCTGATCCGGCCATCCGCTGGCGCGTGCTCGCATCGGGTGAGGTGGAACGGACGACAGACGGCGGGAGCACGTGGCGGGTAGTGGACACGGGCGCACAGTTCCCGGTGACGACAGGTGCCGCGCCGTCCGCGAACGTCTGCTGGCTGGTCGGCCGGAACGGGCTCGTCCTGCTGACGGCGGACGGCACGACGTGGCAGGCCCTGCCCTTCCCGGGGACCGACGATCTCGTGGCGGTGGACGCCGCCGATGCGGTGACGGCGTCGGTCACGACCCGCGATGGGCGCAGTCTCCGCACGACCGACGCGGGGCACACCTGGACGCCGTAGCCCGGAGGGTTCGCGCGCGGGTGTGGTAGCCTCGGCGCGCGTGAGCGACCCTGCTGCCGGGCCCCCGGGCTTCCGCCGGGAACTCTCCCTCTTCGACGCCGCCGTGGTCGTCGCCGGCGGCATCATCGGCGTCGGCATCTTCGCCAACCCGTCGAACGTCGCCCGGATCATCCCGGAGCCGTCGGGCATCCTGTTCGTCTGGGCGCTGGGCGGGCTGGTGGCGCTCATCGGCGGGTTCGTGTGGGCCGAGCTCGGATCGCGCCTGCCGCACGTCGGCGGCCAGTACGTCTTCCTCACGCGGGCCTATCCGCCGATTGTCGGCTTCCTCTACGGCGTGGCGCTGCTGTTCATCATCAACGGCGGCGGTCTGGCGGCGGTGTCCATCCTGTTTGCGAGCTACGTGGACCGCGCCTTCGTGCCGATCGGCCCGGCCGGCATCAAGATCGCGGCGGCGCTGACGCTGGTCATCCTCACGGCCGTCAACGCCGCGGGCGTCAAGGCCGGCACGTGGACCAACAACCTGTTCATGGCGGCCAAGGTCATCGGCATGCTGGCGCTCGTGGCGCTGGCGTTCGGCGGACGCCCGGTGCCGGCGAGCGACTTCGTGATCGCGGCCGTGCCGCTCGACGGCGGTGCGGTGTCCACGCTCTTCACGGCGCTCGTGCCGGTGCTCTTCGCTTACGGCGGATGGCAGAGCTGCGCGTCGATCGCGGGCGAGCTCCGCCACCCGGCGCGCGACCTCCCGCGCGCCACGGTACTCGGCGTGGTCGTCGTCATCACGCTGTACCTCGCGCTCAACGTGGCGTACCTGTGGGTGCTCACGCCGGCGGAGGTGGCCGCGTCGCCGGCGCTCGCGGCCGACGTCGCACGGGCCGTGGCCGGCGATCTGGGGGCGCGCTTCGTCACGGCGCTCATCGTGGTCTCGAGTCTCGGGTTCCTGGCCGTCATCATCATGACGGGGCCGCGCCTCTGCTATGCCATGGCGCGCGACGGCCTGTTCTTCCGGCAGGCCGGGACGCTCCATCCCCGCTACCGCACGCCTGTCTTCGCGCTGTGGTTCCAGACGGCCGTGGCGGTGCTGCTCATCGCCACCAACAGCTACGATCAGCTGCTGTCCTACGTCGTCTTCGCGGACTGGCTCTTCTTCGGGCTGACGGCCGCCGCGCTCTTCATCTTCCGCCGCCGCCAGCGCAAGGTCGACGGTGTGTACGAGACGCCGGGGCACCCGTGGACGACAGGCCTCTTCGTGGCCATCGCCGCGGGCGTGGTCCTCAACAGCTTCGCCGCCTATCCCACGCAGTCGCTCACCGGGTCCGCCATTCTCGGCCTGGCCGCGGCGGCATACTGGATGGTGACGCGGAGGGCACGCGATGCAGACGCCTGACGTCCACTACATCCGCTGGGCGAAGGCCCTGCCCCGTGCGGCCGTCAACATGGCCCGGAGCGGGGTGGCCGCGTGTCCGCCCGGCCTGCTGGGCCTGGGCCCCGCGGATCTCGTGGTCAACCTCCCGGTACACGACGGCTACGCACCGCTCCTGGATGCGCTCGCACGGCGGTACCGCGTGGATCGGCCGCGCGTGTTCGCCGTGTCCGGCGGGACGACGTTCGCGACCTGGCTGGCCTGCGCGGCCATCCTGGATGGGTTCTCGCCCCGGGCGGAGGTCATCGTGGAGCGGCCGGCCTACGAGCCCCTCCACCTCATCCCGCGTGCCCTCGGTCACACGGTGAGGCGCGTGGAGCGCCGCTTCGCCGACGGTTACGCGATCGATCCCGATCGCGTCGAGCGCCTGATCACGCCGCGCACGGCCCTGGCCATCGTCAGCCAGCTCCACAACCCCTCCGGCGCGCGCCTCGCGCCGGAACACCTGTCAGCCCTGGCCGCCCGCCTCGCCCGGGTGGGCGCCATGCTGCTCGTGGACGAGGTCTACGCGGAGTGCCTGTTCGACAGGACGACGGCCTCGGCCGTACACCTCGGTAAGAACGTCGTGACGACGAACAGCCTGACCAAGGCCTACGGGCTCGACGGCCTGCGCGCGGGCTGGATGCTCGGGCCCCCGGCCGTCATCCAGCGGGCGGCGCGCATCAACGATCTCATCACCAACAACGGCGTCGCCCCCGGCGAGCGCCTGGCGCTCGCCGCCCTCCGCCGCCTGCCGGCCATCCGCCGCCGTGCGCAGGCGCTGCTGGCGCCCAACCTCGCGCGTGTCATCAGGTACCTGGACGCGGAACCACGCCTCTCGGCCGTCGTGCCGCCGGGCGGGACGGTGGTCTTCCCGAAGCTGCCCCCGGGCCTCGACGGCGCCACGTTCGCCGCACACCTGCTCGAGCACCACGACACGCTGGTCGTCCCCGGCCACTTCTTCGAGGCCCCGGACCACATCCGGATCGGCGTCGGCCTCCCGGCCGCCACGCTCGAACGAGGCCTCCGGGCCCTCACGCGATCGCTGGACGACCTGGCCTGAGCGCCCCGGCGAGCATCACCAGATCTCCCCTTTCCTGCAAGCTTCCTCCCTTCCCTCGTTCCAAGACCAGGGGGCCGATGCCGGCCCCATTGACCGAGGAGCGGATTCACATGACTGCACGCACCTGGACAGCAGCGCTCGTTCTCGCCGGCGGCGCCCTGGCGGCCCGTCCCGGCACCCCCGTGATCCTGGCGGAGCAGGCCCCGTCCACGGACCTGACCACGACGCTCGACGACCAGACGGAGCTCTCCATCACCGTCTACAACTCCGATATCGCGCTCATCCGCGACGTCCGCACGCTGCGGCTCGCGCCGGGCACGGGCAGCCTCCGGTTCATGGACATCGCGGCCACGGTCAATCCCGCGACCGTGCACTTCCGCTCGCTCACCGAGCCGTCGCGCGTGAGCGTGCTGGAGCAGAACTACGAGTACGACCTCCTGGAACCGGACAAGCTCCTGCGCAAGTACGTCGGCCGTGACGTCACGCTCGTGCGCACGCGGCAGGAGGGCGGGACCACACGGCAGGAGGAGGTCACGGCGCACCTCCTGAGCTACAACAGCGCGCCCGTGTGGCGCATCGGGAACGAGATCGTCACCGGCCTGCACGCGGACCACATCCGGTTCCCCGAGCTGCCCGACAGCCTCTTCTCCAGGCCCACGCTCATCTGGACCATCGAGAACGGCGGCGCCGCCAGCCACCAGGTGGAGGCGTCCTACCTGGCAGGCCAGCTCGCCTGGAGCGCGGACTACGTGCTGACCGTCGCGCGGGACGACAAGACGGCCGGCGTGGACGGCTGGGTCACCCTGACCAACAACAGCGGCACGGCTTTCCGCAACGCCCGCCTGCAGCTCGTCGCCGGCGACCTGAACCGTGTGCGCCGCGAACTCGCGCCGATGATGGCCCGCGAAGCGGACACCATCAACGTGTCGGCCTCGGCGCCGATGGCGCAGGAGGCGTTCTCCGAGTACCACCTCTACACGCTCGGCCGCAAGACCACGATCAACAACAGCCAGACCAAGCAGGTGAGCATGCTGGAGGGTACGGGCGTGCCGGTGCAGAAGCGCTACGTCGTGAACGGCCAGTCCTACTACTACCGGAACGCGCAGCGGCCCGGCGCGCCCATCAAGGACCTGGTGCAGGTCTTCTACCAGATGAAGAACGCGGAGCAGGGCGGCCTCGGCATCCCGATGCCCGCCGGCACGGTCCGCGTGTACCAGCAGGACGCGCGCGGCGGCGTGCACTTCGTCGGCGAGGATCGCATCGGCCACACGCCGAAGGACGAGACGCTGAACCTGAAGATCGGCAACGCCTTCGACGTGGTCGCGGAGCGGAACCAGATCGACTTCGAGAAGATCAGCGACCGCGTCTACGAGATGGAGTACGAGATCACGCTGCGGAACCACAAGGCGACGCCGATCACCGTGGAGGTCAACGAGCCGCTCGGCGGCACCTGGCGCATCGTGCGCGCATCCCACGACCCCACGAAGACGGCCGCCTTCGCGGCGCAGTTCATGGTGCCTGTCGCGGCGGACGGCGAGGCAGTGCTGAAGTACCGGGTGAGGGTGACGTGGTAGGCGAAGGTCCGAGGAAGGTGCGGGGAAGTGCGTACGTCGCGCTATCGGGACAGCGCCACGCGGAAGCCGATGAAGGCCCTGCGGGCGCCGGGCTCGGCGGCGCCGCGCGTGGTGGCGCGGACGAGACGCGCGGGGTCGCCGAAGTGGCCGCCGCGCATCACCCACAGCGCATCCTCCTGCAGGTTCGCGGCCACGCCGGCCGGGTCGTAGGGGTAGGGCTGCAGCGGGCTTCGGGTCCACTCCCAGACGTTGCCGCTCATGTCGGCCAGGCCGTAGGGGCACTCGGGACACGGGAACTGTCCCACCGCCGCCGGCGCCGTGCCCTCGTAGTTCGCCCGGTCGCGGCGCGGCGTGTCTCCCCAGGGGAAGCGGCGTCCGTCGGTACCGCGCGCCGCCTTCTCCCATTCAGCCTCGGTCGGCAGCGTCACGCGCCAGCCGTCCTCCAGCCGCGCCTTCAACCAGGCCGGCGTGTCCGGCGAGGTCCGGAGGCTCGCGTCCAGCCAGCGGCAGTACGCGAGCGCATCGGTCCAGGAGACGAACGCCGCCGGATGCGCGGGCGGGCCCGTGAGGGACCGCGGGTCGATGCGCCACGCCGTGCCGGCATCCGCGAACGCCGAGAACTGGGCCACCGTCACTTCCGTGCGCGCGAGGTAGAAGCCCGCCACGTCCACGGTGCCCGTGCCCCCTCCCGGCCAGCGCTCGTTGTCGAACGCCTCCGGATCGCCGGCGCGGCTCGCGCCCATCTCGAACGGCCCCGCGGGTATCTCGATGAACTCGGGAACCTGGAGCGCGGCGGCGGGCGCCTGCGCGGCGCCGTCCGCCAGGCTCGTCCAGAAGGCGAAGCACACGACCATCGCGACGCCCGCGGCCAGCGCCACGCGGCGCGGTCCGCTGCGCCACGATCCACTCAGTACGCGGGGTTGCCTCACCGTGACGCCGACACCTTCTCACACGCAAACGCCCAGCCGTGTCGGCACGCCCGCTGATAGAGCGCCGGCTCGGGCATGTCGAGCAGGTTCGGTCCGCCCTCGCGCAGCAGCAGGCGCAGGTCGAGGACGCGCGGCTCGGCGGCAATCGGCGCCTCGGGGTTCAGCACGTTGACACACCCGGCCTGGAAGCGTCCCTCGCACGCGCGGGAGAAGTAGGCCAGGGCCGTTTCCGTGTCCGCCTGCACGATGGCGCCCTCGACATACTGCCGCCCGAGCTCGTTGCAGGCCCAGCCGGCATTGTCGCCGCAGTAGGACGCCTCGATCCGCAGCAGCCGATCGCAGGCCCCGAACCGGTTGTCGGAACACGCCTGCTGCCAGAACGGGACCGCGTCCCCCTTGTGCATGCCGTCGGTGGCCCCGGCCAGCGTCATCCCGCCAAAGGCCGCGATCCACACGGCCATATGCGCCAGGTTGGCGCGGCCGAGCGGCGGGTCCAGCCCGAGCCGCTGCAGGAACGGACGCTCGCCGATGGCCGCGACCATCCGGTCGATGGACGGGACCATCAGGTTGAGCAGCGGCACGCACAGCAGCTTGTCGTAGAAGGTCGGCACGCCCATGGCGCTGAGCAGGCCGTACAGCCCGAACACGCCAACGCCGTACAGCACGCCGAAGATCCCGCGGCCGAGCGGCGTCCGCGGCGACGTCGACGGATCCGTCACGAGCAGGTGGAGGCCGAGGAACACGGCCGACGGGATGTGCGAGTCGACGAAGTAGGGCACGCCCGCAATCGCGAGATAGAGGGCGCTCAGCCCGAACAGCGTCCCGGCCGCCGCCGCCGTCACGAGCGTGATCGAGAACGCGTACATGACGATCAGGCCGGTCAGGAAGATGACCGCGTAGATCCACGGCCCGAGGCCCAGCGTCGTCGCGATCTCCTGGCCCCACGAGATGCCCGTCGAGCCCGTCACGATCAGGCCGATGGAGAAGAGGGCCAGCGTGAACGCCGACGGGTTGAAGATGTGCACGAGCCGCCCGTCGCGGTGCCACCGTACGAAGGCCTTGCCGAGGACCCCGACCGCGATCAGCGCGAACTGCAGGAAGAACCACTCGTCCCGGAACCAGAGAAAGAGGTTCGTCGAGAAGACGATGGGGAACGGCCCGAAGCCGAACGCGTAGGACTGCCGCCGCGTCCACGCCAGCAGGATGTCGAACGCGTAGGCAAACACGAGCTGCCCGAGCAGCAGCGGGGCAAAGTCGTAGACCGGCGGCCAGTACCATCCCCAGTAGCCGAAGATCGCCAGGTGGCACACGCTCTGGACGTAGTGCTGCGGCCGCGGCGTGGGCAGCGTGAGCACGGGCGGGCCCTCGCGGCGGGCGCGCCAGGCGAGCAGGGCCGTCCACGCCAGGAGCACGGCGGCGGCGCCCCAGAACGACCACGTGAGCGCGGTGCCCTCCCGGACGCGCGGCAGGACGCTGACCGCCAGCAGGGCGGCCGTGAAGAACAACGGCACCAGGAACACGCGCCCCGCGCCGCCGAAGCGCGGCCCCGCCGTCGATGAATGCCGGGGAGATCGGGGGGGAACCTGCCGGCGCTCGCGGCGCCGGGACGCGGATGTGGACGAGCTCACGATTGGAACCATCGTCTTGTACCACCTCCCGGAGGGGCACGCAACAGCGGCCCCGCGCCGGGGCGCGATCATGCGAGTCCCCGCCCGCGCGACCGGGCCGGCCCGCAGGTGGACAGATCGGGATCCGGCGCCGGTTGACAAGACCCATGCGCCCACAGCATCCTTGCCCCGCCCATGACGAATCGACTCCTTCCCAACGCAGCATCCCTGGCAGTGATCGGCCTCTTCGCCGCGGCGCTGTCCGGCGCGGGCTGCGGGCCGTCCAGCGCACCTGTCGAACTGCCGGCCAACACCGGTGACTGGCCGGCCATCACCGGCGGCGATACCTCCACGCGGTACTCCGCGCTCGATCAGATCGACGCCGCCAACTTCAACAGCCTCCAGGTGGCGTGGGAGTGGAGCGGCGATGCGGGACCGGGTGTCGAGGTTGGCGACATCAACGCACGGAGCCTGCCCATCTACGTCGACGGCATGCTCATCACCACCTCCGGCCCGAGGCGCACGGTCGTCTCGATGGACCCGGCCACCGGCAAGACGCTCTGGAGCTTCCAGGAGCCGCTGACGCCCCGCCACGAGTACTCGATGCGCTCGAACCACGGGAAGGGCGTGGCCTATGCCCGGCTGAACGGCCGCGGCGTCGTCTTCGTGACGACACCCGGCTTCTTCCTGCACGCGCTCGATGCGAAGACGGGCCAGCCCCTCGAGGGCTGGGGCAGCGCGGTTCCCGTTGACGGCTTCCCCGGCTCGGGGTCCGTGGACATGCTCGAGGACCTCATCGCGGACTGGGAACCGTGGACGTCCGCCAACCTCCAGTACGACCCGGCTCGCGGGCTGCCGCTGGAGCTCGGCTACATCACCACCTCCTCACCGCCCATCGTCGTCAACGACGTGCTGGTGGTGGGCAACTCCGCCGAGCAGGGCTACAACCAGACGCGGGTCGAGAACGTGCCGGGCGACATCCTGGCCTACGACCTCAACTCCGGCAAGTTCCTGTGGAAGTTCCACGTCATTCCCCGTCCGGGCGAGGTCGGCCACGAGACGTGGGAGAACGACGCCTGGAAGTGGACGGGCGACGTCTCGTCCTGGGCCCCGATGTCGGCAGACCCCGCGCGGGGCCTCGTCTACATCCCCACGAACGGCGCGACGATGGACTACTACGGCGGGTTCCGGCCCGGCGACAACCTGTTCAGCACGAGCGTCATCGCGCTCGACGTCAAGACGGGCAAACGCGTCTGGCACCACCAGCTGGTGCGCCACGACATCTGGAACTACGACACGCCCACCGCGCCCGTCCTGCTGGACGTGACGGTGGACGGCAACCGGATCCCCGGGCTCTTCCAGGTCACCAAGCAATCGTGGGTCTACTCGTACAACCGGCAGACGGGAGAGCCCATCTGGCCGTTCGTCGATCGGCCGGCGCCGCAGTCGAAGGTCCCCGGCGAAAAGCTGGCCGCCACGCAGCCGCACGTGACGAGACCGGCGCCGTTCGATCTCCAGGGCCGCACCGAAGATCACCTCATCGACTTCACGCCCGAAGTGAAGAAGCTCGCCCTCGAACGCGCGCGCCAGCGCAACCTGCTGGCGCCGCTCTTTGCGCCGCCGACCCATCGCGACAACCCCGACGGGGACGGACCCGCCAACATCTGCCCCGGCGGCGGGGGCGGCGCCAACATCACGGGCCCGCCTGCCGCGGACCCCGCGACCGGCGTCATCTTCATCGCGTCGACCATGGGCTGCTCGCCGACGATGCTGGCACCGGCCAGCGAGCGTGACAACGATCAGATGACCGGCAAGACGCTGTCGGACTGGGCTTCCATGCGCGGCAGCGTGCCGCGGCCGGCTCCGGTCCCGAACGATCCGCTCGAGGGGATCCCGGATCTCTTCAAGGGACCGGTGGGCCGCATCACGGCCATCGACCTCAACACGGGCGAGCACCTGTGGATGATCCCGCACGGTGACATGGGCGCGGAGCAGCAGGAGGCGTTCCGTAACAACCCGCTGTTGAAGGGCCTGGAGATCGACACGAACTGGGGCCGCCGCGGGCATCCGGCGATGGCCGCCACCTCGACGCTGCTCTTCGCGTCCGGCATGACGGCCGACAACGCGCCGCACCTCTTCGCGATCGACAAGGCCACGGGCAGGCGCGTCGGCCAGGTGCGCACGCCGCGCATGGGCCAATACGGTGTGATGACGTACCTCCACGAGGGCCGGCAGTACATCGTCGTGCCCATGAGCGGCGGGTACACGGCGCTGGCGCTGCCCGCCTCGACGGCGGGCACGCAGTAGGCCACGCGGCAGCCGGGCGCTCGATGATCTCAGGCGCCGGCGGAGGCTGACGCGGCGTCGAGCCGCTCCGGCTTCCGCAGGTGCCAGCCGGCCTGCTCCTGGCACGCGCGCGCCAGCGCCAGGATCTCCATCTCCCGGTAGGGCTGGGCGAAGAGCGTCACGTTGGTCGGCGTGCCGGTGTCCGCCAGGCCATTCGGCAGGTTGAGCGCCGGGTAGCACGCGAGGTTCGCCATGCCGAAGTGGCGCTGCGCGGGCGTCTGCGGCGGCTGTGGAGGCCGCGGTCCGCCGGCAGCGCCGGGACGCGGCCCGCCGGGGCCCGCCACGCCGGTGTTGTTCGACGCCACGACGTAGACGTCCACGTGGGCGGTCGCCTTCGCCAGCTCCATCATCATCATCATGCGGACGCGCTGGGACTGCAGGTACTCGACCGCCGGCACCAGCCGCCCCGTGGGACGTCCGCCGCCGCGCGCCTCCTTCATCCGCCCCTGGCGCGCGTACTCGTCGAAGAACACCGCCGACTCGACGCTGATGGCGCTGACGTTGGCCGGCGTGTCCGGCACGTGGACCGGGATGAGCTCACCGACGCCGACGTCCCTGAGCACGCCGAGGGCCGCCGCCGCGTTGGCGCGCGCCGACGCATGCGTCAGCTCGTCGAACGACTCCTGGATGATCCCGACCTTCAACCCGCGGACATCGAGCGCGGCCGTCCAGTTGAACGGCAAGTCCGTCACGCTCATGTCGCGCCCGTCCGGCTTCGCGATCGCCTGCATGACGATGGCGCAGTCCTCGGCGTGGCGGCACAGGGGACCGAGCCGATCCTGCGTCCACGAGAGCGCCATCACGCCGTATCGGCTGACGCGTCCGAATGTCGGCCGGAGGCCCGTCACGCCGCAGCGCGCCGACGGGCTCAGGATCGATCCGCTCGTCTCCGTCCCGATCGCGAAGCCCACGCAGCCGGCCGCCGTCGCGGACGCAGGGCCCGCCGACGATCCGCTCGATCCCTGCGCCGGGTCCCACGGGCTCTTCGTCTGCCCGCCGAACCAGTTGTCGCCGGCCGCCAGCTCGCCGGTGGTCAGCTTGGCGATGAGGACGGCGCCCGCCGCGCGGAGCATCTCCACCACGCTCGCGTCGTAGTCGAAGACCTGCCCCGTGAACGCCGGCGATCCCCACGTCGTCCGGAAGCCCTTGACCGAGATGATGTCCTTGGCGCCCCAGGGAATGCCGTGGAGCGGTCCCTTGTAGCGGCCGGCCGCGATCTCCGCGTCCACGCGCCTGGCCTCCGCCAGGCCGTGGTCGTCGAGGAACGTCACCACGTTGTTGAGCACCGCGTTGTAGCGGTGCAGCCGTGCCAGGTACATCTCCGTCAGCTCCACGGAGGACACCTGCTTCGTGCGCAGGAGTTCCGCCAGGTGCCGGACCGGCCAGAATGCCGCGTCCTCGAGATTGGCGGGCCGCGTCACCGCGGGCGCGTCGCTCAGCCGGAACGGCCGCGGCGCCTTGTTCACGGACAGGCCGGGGACCATCGGGCTGAAGTGGAACGGCGGCGAGACGTCGTTCGGGATGTGGATCGCGCGCAGGTCCTCGTATCGCTCGAGGTTGCTGTTGGCCGCGTCGACCATCGCCTGCCGGTCCTCTTCGGACACCTCGATGCCGGACAGGTGCAGGGCGTCGGTGACCATGGCCAGCGTGACCCGCTGCGCGCCCGCATCCTGCATGCGCGCCCACAGCACGCCCGGCACCAGCGTCGCACCCAGGCCGGCGCCCGCGAAGTGCGCCATGAACCGTCGTCTCGTCTCGTCTCGTGCAGCCTCGGCCATCGATGACTCCTCCGGAAGCGATGAGGCCGAGATTATCGCCCATACGGGGCGCCGCGCGCAGGCCGCGGAGATCCCGCGGCGCCGGCCGCGACCCATCCGGACATGGCCTCGACGGCGCGCGTGTCGCGGATCACCGTGCCAAGCGGCGGCATCTGCGACGCGGGGCCGCGCGAGCGCATGCGCCGCAACAGGACGCTCTGGTCCGGCGACGCGGGGTCGACGAGGAGGCTCTCGCCGTCCGGCGTGCCCGGCGCCTGCCACTTCGTCCGGTGTCCGGCCGCCATGGCCCGCGCCATCTCGCGCCCGCCGGCCATCAGCTCCGCGGCCTGCCAGTGCAGGCCGAGCGGCGCCAGGTCGCCGCGGCGATTGTGGCAGCCGCCGCAGTTGGCCGCGAGGTAGCCCAGGACGGCACGCTCCTCGGGAGTCGCCGCGTCGATCCTGGGCGGCCGCGCCAGCAGGTCCGGGCGCGCCGGCGCGAGCCGGCCTTCCGCGCTCAGCGTGGCGAGCGTGACCATGTCCCGCGTGAGCGGCTCGCCGTGGATGGCGTTGGGATCGCGATCGGTGGAGAGCTGCAGCACGTTGAAGCCCAGGATCTCGGTACGGCCGGCGTCGTGGCACGCCCGGCACTCGGTGACGGACGGGATCGCGTGGCGCTTGCCCGGCACGATCTCCGCAACGCCGGGCGCGCCCGCGTCCGGCGCCCTGATCGCGGCCGTGCCGTCGGCATTCCACAGGTAGCTGGCGAAGACCCAGTGTCCGGGTGTGGCCTTCCACAGGAACCGCGTCTCGACCCGGCGGCCGCCGAACGTGAACTCCTTCCAGAACTTCGTGCCCGTCGGAAAGTCCCACGCGGCCACATCGGACGCATCGATGGTGCGCCCTTCGGGCAGGTAGACCCAGCGCGCCTTGGCCGCGCCGTCGCTCCAGAGCGGGTACTGCGGGGCGAACGGACGGTTGGCCGGATCCACCACGCCGGCGGGGCCGGGCAGATAGAGCCCCGTTGCCGCGAGCGTCTCCGGCGCCTCGACACGAGAGATGGCGCCGGCCGCCGGCAGACCGGTCGCCGCCAGCATCGCCGTTCCGGCGAGCACGGCGAGGACGACGGCTGCCGTGCGCTGGGGGCTCGTCACCGGCCCGGCTCCGGGGGATCGACAGGCTGCGGCACGCGGTTCCTCACCGGCGCCAGCGATTGCAGGTACGCGAACAGCGACGTGATGTCCGCGTCGTCCAGGGCCGCGAGGACCGGGTACGGCATCGGCGGCAGCAGCGCGCGCCCCTTGCCCTGGTGCAGGCCCGTCTTCATCGTCGCGATGAACATCGCCTCCGTCCAGTCGCCGAGGCCTGTTTCCGTGTCCGGCGTCAGGTTGGCGGCGAAGCTCACGCCCCACGGTCCGGCGAACGCGGTGTTCGTGGCGGCGCCGAGCGAGATCCAGGGCCCCGGCGGCAGGACGGGCGGGGGCGGCAGCACGACATCCGCGGGATGTCCGGTGAGCGCGCGCGTCATGTCCGGCTCCGGGCCTCGCGGGCCCATCGTCCAGGGCGTGTGGCAGTCGTTGCAGCCCATGGTCCTCACGAGGTACGCGCCGCGCGCGATGTCAGGCGGTGTGCCGCCGGAGGCGGACACGGAACGGGCGGCGGTGCTCATGGCGCCGGCCACGGCGCCCGTTGCAAGAATCCAGGTCAGGGTGGTGCGGGTCGATCGCGTCATCTCATCTCCTCATTCAGAGGAAACGGAAATGGCATGGACCGGGTTCGTCCGCCGACGCTAAAGGTTTCCTACCGGCACCTTAAGAATTTCCTAACGCCGCGCTATACTCGGCACCTCCATGCTGGACAGGCAGTTGGCGTCGTTCCTCGAAGAGGGCCTGTCCGTTCACATCGCCACGCGCGACCGGCACCTCGAGACCCACGCCGCCTGTGTCACCGCCGTCCTGGTCGACGGGGACGGCACGCACCTCACCGCCTTCGTCCCCGCTGTTGCCGCGCCCCCGCTGCTGGCGGATCTGGAGGCCAACGGCCAGGCGGCCGTCGTGTTCGCGCGCCCCACGGACGAGCGCGGCTGCCAGGTGAAGGGCGTGTTCGTCTCGTCGCGGCCGGCGAGCGATGCGGAGCGCGCGCCGGTCCTCGCGCAGTGGGCGCGCTTTCGCGACGTGCTCGGCCTCGTCGGTGTCCCGCACGGCGCGTCGAGCGCGTGGATCGCGTGGCCCTCGGTGGCCATCCGCATGCGGGTGACGGCGGCGTTCGATCAGACGCCGGGACCGGGCGCGGGGGCGCCGCTCTCGTGAGCGAGACGCTCGAATCGCTGGCCTCGTGCTTCCAGGGGCTGATCCCGGCGACGCTGTACACGTGCTCCTGCGACGGCGTGCCGAATGCCGCGTACCTGAGCCACGTGGACTACGTGGACCCCACGCACGTCGCGCTTTCGTTCCAGTTCTTCAACAAGAGCCGCCGGAACATCGCGGAGAACCCGACGGCGCTCGTGCGCGTGATCGATCCGGACACGCTGCAGGCGTGGAGCCTCCGCCTGCGGCTCGTCCGCTCGGAGACCGAGGGCGCCGTCTTCGAGCGCATGGCGCTTCGCATCGAGGCGATCGCGTCCTACTCCGGCCTCAAGGGCATCTTCAGGCTGCTCGCGGCGGACATCTACGAGGTGCTGTCCATCGAACCGGCGGCCGACGAGATCGGCATCCCGGCACGGGCCGAAGCGCGCGTCGCGCGCGGCGGCGAGGGCGACGCGCGGTTCACGATGCGGGCGCTCCAGGATCTCGTGGAGCGCATCCAGCGCGCCGGCTCGCTGGAGGACCTGCTGGAGTCCATCCTCGCCGGGCTCGAGGAGGTCTTCGGCTTCAGCCACGCGATGATCCTGATCCCGGCCGAAGAACCGGGCGTGCTCGTCACGATCGCGAGCCGCGGCTACACGGAGAACGGCGCCGGTGCGGAAGCGCGGTTCGGGGAAGGCATCATCGGGCTGGTCGCCGAGGCGCGCAAGCCGATCCGGATCTCCGGGCTGCTGCGTGCCATGCTCTACGCCCACGCGGTCCACACGCGGGCGACGGCGCAGGGGATGGACGCGGATCGGCGCATCCCGCTGCCGGGCCTCCCGGACCCCGAGAGCCAGCTCGGCATCCCGCTCCTCGTGCGTGACGACCTGGTCGGCGTGCTCTGCATCGAGAGCCCGGAGCCGTACCGCTTCCACGAGGCGGATCGCGTGTCGATCGAGCTGCTCGGCAGCTACGTGGCGATCGCGATCCAGAACGTCCAGTTCCGCGAGCGCGCGGCCGAAGCCGAACCGGCCGCCGCCGCGGAATCCACGCCGGACGCCGCGGCATCCGCCGCACCGGCCGCGCAGGCGAGGTCCGTCGCCTACCACGCCGCGGACGAGACCATCACCGTCGACGGCGAGTACCTGATCCGCAGCCTCCCCGCGAAGATCCTGTGGAAGCTCCTCACGATTCGCGAGCGCGATCACCGCGCCGCGTTCACGAACCGCGAGCTGCGGCTCGACAAGTCCCTGAACCTGCCGGAGTGGAAGGACAACCTCGAGAGCCGGCTGCTGCTCCTGCGCCGGCGCCTCGAGCAGAAGTGCCCGGACATCCGGCTGGTGCCGCTCGCCCGCGGACGCTTCGCCCTCGAGGTGCGAAGCGCGCTGACCCTCACGATCCAACCCTGACGCGAGGCCCACGACATGCCCCAGCGCCAGCCGCACCGCGTGCGGCACATCCGGCTCCGCCGCGTGCCCCGCCAGTGGCGCCACCGGCTCGAACCGCTCGAGACACGCCGGCGGCGGCCGCGCGGGATTCCGGGCCTGTGGACGCGCACCCGGCGCCTGCTGTGGTCGTGGATCCTCTGGGCCGCGATCGCACTGGCCGCGGGATACCTGGACGCACCCGTGACCGCGGGCACGGCGTTCCTGCTGGCCGTCATCACCTACCTGGGCGCGCCGTACGAACATCCGCCGGCCTACGGCCTCGACCACGAGACGACGGCCGGCTCCGCCCTCTTCCTTCCGAGTGTCACCGGCCTGACGGGCACCGGCCTGATCGAAGGCAACCGCGTCCGCATCCTCAACAACGGCGACGAGTTCTACCCGGTGATGCTCGACGCGATTCGCGGCGCCGTGCACTCGATCACGATCGAGGCCTACATCTACTGGAAGGGCGAGGTCGGCATGGCGTTCGCATCCGCCCTGGCGGACCGGGCGCGCGCCGGCGTCACGGTGAAGATCCTGCTCGACGCGGTGGGCTCCTCCGCCATCGGCACGGAGATCCTGACGATGCTCGAACGGGGCGGCTGCGAACTCGCGTGGTTCAACCCCATCCGCTGGTACTCCATCGGCCGCTTCAACTACCGCACGCACCGCAAGTCCCTCATCGTGGACGGCCGCGTGGCCTTCACGGGCGGGGCAGGCATCGCGGATCAGTGGAGCGGGCACGCGCAGGACGAGGAGCACTGGCGCGACGTCCAGATCCGCGTCGAGGGCCCGGGCGCCACGACGCTGCAGACAGGGTTCGCGCAGAACTGGATGCGCACGACCAGCGAGCTCGTGAGCGGGCCGCGCTTCTTCCCGATCGTGGCGCCGGCGGGCCACGTGGCGCTGCACGGCATGCTCAGCTCGCCGTCCACCGGCGCCTCGGCCGCGCGCATCCTCTACTACTTCTCGATCGTCTGCGCCCGCCGCTCCATCCTCATCGCCAATCCGTACTTCGTCCCGGACGGCGCCGCCGTGGACGCCCTGGTCGATGCCAGGCGCCGCGGCGTGGACGTGACGATCATCGTCGCGGGACGGTGCAACGACAACTGGCTGGCCCGGCGCAACAGCGTGCGGCTGTTCGGACGGCTCCTGAAGGCCGACATCGCCATCTACGAGTACAACCGCACGATGCTCCACCAGAAGACGATGGTGGTGGACAGCCAGTGGGCGACGATCGGCACGACGAACTTCGACAACCGGTCCTTTGCCTTCAACGAGGAGAGCAACATCTCCTTCACGGACCCGGACCTCATCCTCGCCCTGGAACAGTCGTTCCTCGCCGATCGGGACGTGAGCGAACGCGTGACGCTCGAGGCGTGGACCGCACGCAGCCTCGCGGATCGGGCCGCTGAGGTCGTGGCCTCGCTCCTGCAGGACCAGGTGTGAGCGCCGGCCGGGAGGCCTTCAGGGACGCCCGTCGAAGTACTCGACGATGAGGCGTGCGACGTGGCCCATGCGGTCTTCCGCCTCGCCGTACGGCTCGCGGATGGCGTTCAGCAGAAGGGACACGACCACCGGGCCTGACCGCGTGTAGATGACGCCCACGTCGTTGGCAACCGCGGGCGGGAAGTCGCCCGTCTTGTGCCCCACCGGCACGGTGACGAAGTGCGGCAGCCGGCGCGCCCCGGACTGCTGCGCCCGGAACACGCGGCGCATCTCCGCCGTGTGCGGCGCGGATCCCAGCGCGCCGGTTTCGATGGCCTCGAGCAGGCGCCCCACGCCGCGCGGGGTAATCTCCCCCAGCCAGGTGGCCGGCTCGTCGTTGATCCGCTTCAGCGACGCCTCCTGCACCGCCGGCGCCCGCATGGCCGTCTGCAGCGCCTCCAGGCGCGCGCGGGGGGATGTCGCCCCCGACAGGTCGGCCGACCCGAGCGCGTAGACGTCCTCCGCGCTGAGCGTGCGCGCGTCGGGGTCGACCAGCGTGTACCGGTTGCGGAACACGTCAAGGATCGTCGAGGTGAGCTTCAGCCCCGGCGCGTACCCGTGTGCCGCCAGCCAGGCATTGACGGCGTCCACACCGCCGACCCGCGCAATCGCGATGTCCGTGGCCGTGTTGTCGCTCGTGATGATCATCTGCATCACCACGTCGCGCAGCGTGGGCTGGAGGCCCGTGTCGTGATAGCGCAGGACGCCGGATCCGCCGCGCCTGTCGGCCGCGCCAATCGTCACGCGCGCGTCGAGGTCCAGCTCCCCTCGCGCCGCCATCTGGTACGCCATCACCATCACGGGGATCTTGATGACGCTCGCGCTGTTGAAGCGCTCGTCCGGCCCGACCGCCGCCTCCTCGCCGGTCCCGAGGTGCTTGACGTGGATGCCGGCCCGCGCCGGGATGCGGGACAGCTCGCCCTCGAGCAGGCGCTGCAGCGGCCCGGAAGGCTGGCTGGTCGCCTGGCCGGGCGCCTGGCTGGTCAACTGTGCCGCCATCGCCGCGACCGACAGGATGCACACCATCATCGTCACACGCATACGGTCGTCTCCTCCTGCAATGGCCGGTCGACCGCGCCGCCCCCTGCCAGCCACGGGCAGCCACGGCCAGCGCATCGTAGCAGGTGTCCGTGCCGCAGCGGTCCCGCCCGCCAGTCGCAGTACAATTCCACGGATGCTCACCAACGCCTCTCCCCTCATGTCACGCACGCTGGCCGAGACGGACCCGGAGATTGCTGCCGCCATCGCCAGCGAGACCGACCGGCAGTTCCAGGGGCTCGAGCTCATCGCCTCCGAGAACTTCGTCAGCGCCGCCGTGCTCGAGGCCGCCGGGTCGGTGATGACGAACAAGTACGCCGAGGGGTATCCCGGCAAGCGGTACTACGGCGGCTGCGAGTTCGTGGACGTGGCGGAATCCCTGGCCATCGCGCGCGCGAAGGCGCTCTTCGGCGCCGAGCACGCCAACGTGCAGCCGCACTCCGGCGCCCAGGCCAACATGAGCGTGCTCATCACGGTGCTCAAGCCCGGCGACACCATCCTCGGCATGAACCTCGCGCACGGCGGCCACCTGACGCACGGGCACCCGCTCAACTTCTCGGGCAAGTTCTACACGATCGTCCCCTACGGCGTCCGCCAGGAGGACGAACGGCTCGACTACGACGAGTTCGAACGGCTCGCCCACGAGCACCGGCCGAAACTGATCATCGTGGGCGCGAGCGCGTACTCGCGCATCATCGACTTCGAACGCGCGGGCGCGGTGGCTCGCGCCGTCGGCGCCACGCTCATGGTGGACATGGCCCACATCGCCGGGCTCGTCGCCGGCAAGGCCCACCCGAGCCCCGTACCGCACGCCGACTTCGTCACCACGACGACGCACAAGACGCTGAGGGGACCGCGGGCGGGCATGGTGCTGTGCCGGCAGGCGCATGCGAAGGATCTGGATCGCGTCGTCTTCCCGGGCGTCCAGGGCGGGCCGCTCATGCACATCATCGCGGCCAAGGCGGTCTGCTTCCGGGAGGCCGCCGAGCCGTCCTTCGAGGAGTACGCCCGGCAGGTCGTCGCCAACGCGAAGCGGCTGGCGGACGGCCTCCAGTCCGCGGGCTTCCGCATCGTCAGCGGCGGCACGGACAACCACATCGTCCTCGTCGACGTGTTCTCGAAGGGCATCACCGGCAAGGCAGCCGAGCACGCGCTCGGCGAGGCCGCCATCACCGTCAACAAGAACGCCATCCCGTTCGACACCAACCCGCCGATGGTCGCGAGCGGCATCCGGCTCGGCACCCCCGCCCTGACGACGCGCGGCATGCGCGAGGCGGAGATGGACACGGTGGCGGCGCTCATCGCACGCGTCCTGGCATCGCCGGAGGATGCGGGCGTGGCCGCCATGGTGAAGGGCGAGGTGGAAACGCTGTGCCGGAAGTTCCCGCTGTACCCGGAACGGCGAGCCTGACCGCGGCGATCGACGCCGCCTTCGCGGACGGCGGGCCGCTGGCCCGGGCCATGCCGCACTTCGAGCCCCGCGAGGGGCAGCGCGCCATGGCCATGGCCGCCGCGGAGACGCTGGCGGAGGGCGGCGTGCTGCTCGTCGAGGCCGGCACGGGCACCGGCAAGACACTCGCCTACCTCGTGCCTGCCATCCTGAGCGGGCAGCGCGTGCTCGTGTCCACGGGCACCAGGAACCTGCAGGAGCAGATCTTCTTCAAGGACCTGCCCGCGCTGCGCGAGGCGCTGGGTGTGGCGTTCACCGCCACGTGCATGAAGGGCCGGTCCAACTACCTGTGCCTGCACCGGCTCGACCAGGTGGCCGCAGGCGCTCCGGCGGAGACGGACGTTCTCGACGGCCTCCCCCTGTACGAGGCAGGCCCGGGGCTGGACCAGATCCGGCGCTGGGCGGGCACGACGGAGACGGGCGATCGCGCCGAACTGGAGGAACTGCCGGAGTCGTCGCCGCTCTGGAACCGCCTGGCGGCCACGGCCGATACCTGCCTGGGCAGCGAGTGCCCGCAGTTCCAGGAGTGCTTCGTCACCCGGATGCGCCAGCGCGCCGCGGCGTCCGACGTCGTGATCGTCAACCATCACCTGCTGTGCGCGGACGCGGCCGTGCGCCAGAGCTCCTACGGCGAGGTGATCCCGACGTGCCACTACGCGGTCATCGACGAGGCCCACCAGCTCGAGGATGTTGCCACGCAGTACTTCGGCATCGCGGTGAGCAACTACCGCGTGGATGAACTCGTCCGCGATGCAGAGCGGCTCCTCAACAGCGGCCGCCTCGAGGATGCGGACGGCGCGCTGCGGCGGCAGGCGCACCGGGTGGACGATCACGCCCGCGCGTTCTTCGGCGGGCTGATGGCGGCCCGCGCGGCCCGCGGGCCGGCGCAGGATCGGCTGCGCATCGGCCCCGACTGGTTCGGCGACATCGTCTCGGACGGCGTGGCGCTCATCGGCGCGCTCGACGGCCTGGAGGGCGTCATGTCGACCGCGGCCGGCGCCAGGGAGCCCGGAGCCGCGGACGGCGAGGACGCCCTCAGCCTCTCGCGGCGGGCGGGCTCGGTCCGCGACGATCTGCGGGTCCTGCTGACCGCATCCGATCCGGCGCACGTCTACTTCGTCGAGACGCGCGGCCGCGGCATCTTCCTGCGCGCGGCGCCCATCGACGTCTCCGGCGTCCTGCAGGAGATGCTCTTCGAGCGCATGCGCGCCACCATCCTCACCTCGGCGACGCTGACGGTCGAGGGTTCGTTCGCGTACCTGCGCGGACGCCTGGGCATTACCGGCGCGCGGGAGGTAGCCGTCCCATCGGAGTTCGACTTCGCCACGCAGGCCGTGCTCTACCTGCCGAAGCGGATGCCGTCACCGAAGACGCCGGCCTTCGCGGATGCGGCGGGAGAAGAGGTGATCGAGATCCTGACGCGGACCGAGGGGCGTGCGTTCGTCCTGTTCACGAGCTATGGCGTGCTCCGGACCGTGCGCGCGATCCTGGAGCGCCGGCTGCCGTATCCGCTGTTCGTGCAGGGCGAGGCGCCGCGCAGCGTGCTGCTGGATCGATTCCGCCGGACGCCGCACGCCGTGCTCCTGGCCACCGCCTCGTTCTGGCAGGGCGTGGACGTGGCGGGCGAGCAGTTGAGCTGCGTGATCATCGACAAGCTGCCGTTTGCATCACCCGGGGATCCGATCACGGCCGCGCGCACGGAGGCCATCGCGGCGGAGGGCGGCGATGCGTTCCACGACTACCAGATCCCGCTCGCGGTGCTGGCGATGCTGCAGGGGCTCGGGCGCCTGATCCGGCACCGCGACGACCGCGGCGTGCTGGCCGTGCTGGACCCCCGGCTCCGGACGATGCCCTACGGCCGGCGGTTCCTGGACTCCTTCCCGCCGGCGCCGATCACCTACGACCTGCGCGACATCGAACGCTTCCTGCGGTCGTAGGGCATCTGTTTGGCTGCCGTCCTGCCCACGAAGGTGGTCACAGAGCCACAGAGACACGCAAGTACCCCGGAGCACGCAGAGCATCTGATCAGAGGGGCGGCGGGGTCGCCCGTCATGCCCACCAACGGTCGTCACAGAGCCACAGAGCGCCCGAGCACCCCGGAGCACGCAGAGCATCTGATCAGAGGGGCGGCGGGGCCGCCCGTCATGCCCACCAACGGTCGTCACAGAGCCACAGAGCGCCCGAGCAGTCCGGAGCACGCAGAGCAGCTGACCAGAGGGGCGACGGGTCGCCCGTCATGCCCAC
>CAZUGF010000041.1:23354-37870 GCA_964619705.1 uncultured Bifidobacteriaceae bacterium | reverse complement strand
CAGGCGCGCCTACCGAAGATCTCCCCCCACGGCGCCACAGGCGCCGCCTACCGCAGGCCCACCGCAAGGCCCACGCGCCGCAGGCGCGCCTGCCGCAGGTCTCCGCGCCCACGCGCCCCAGGCGCGCCTGCCCCGCCGCTCCGGATGAGGTAGAGTGCAGAGTCGCCGCCGACCCGGCGCCTCCTTCATGACCTGCGCTCGAGACACACGTCCGGCCCCCTCGCCGCCTCGATGAACACCGCCGCCCCTTCCCTGCCACACGAACCCGCGTCGCCGCCCCGCACCGTGACACGCATGAGAGCAGGCACGGCGACACCCACGCGGATCCGCTTCCTCGCCGGCGCACTGGCCATCGTGGCCGCCTCGTTCCTCGTAACCCTCGGGCCCGCCTCGCGGCTCATCGACTCGGATTCGCTCGTCCCCATCTTCGTCAGCCTCGAGGCGTGGACGCCCTTCTACTGGGGACAGGACCGCTTCGGGATGCTGATCCCCTGGCTCGCCCAGCCGGTGCGCGACAGCCTCTGGAACCTCATCGTCCAGGGCGCGCTCAGCGTCGCCTTCCTCCTCGCCGGCACAGCGTGCGTCTTCGCACGGTGCGGCGTGCGGCGGCCCGTGACCTGGGCCCTCGCGTTCCTCGCGCTGCTCCTGTCGATCGAGACCGGCTACCTCTCGCTCCTGCTCCTGACGACCAACCAGTCCTACGGTCCCGCGCTGGGCCTGTTCGGCGCAGCCTTCTACTGGTGCCGACCCGGCGCCCGCGTGCCCTCCGTCCCGGCGGTGGTGCTCATGAGCCTCGCCACGTGGACCAATGCCGGCGTGGCGCTGCTGGTCCTGGCGATTGGCGGCTGCCTGCTGGCCGTGCGCGCCGCGCGCCCGCGCGCTGTCCCTGTCCTCTCCGGCACCGTCGTCGCGCTCGGCGCCCATCGCCTCATTCAGGCGATCTCGCCGCAGCCGCTGGTGGACGTGTCGCACGTGCGGACGGTGATCCTCGCCGACGCGCCCGCGCAGGTCGCGGCGTTCTGGGCGGGCGCCGTGCGCGAACTCGGGCCGGTGCTCTGGATCGCGATTGCCCTGCTCTGGCTCGCGGTGCTGATACCCGGCCGCATACGCGCGGTCGCCGTACGCGAGCGCCCCTGGCTCCTCGCCGCCGCCGCCGGCTCCGTGCTCTACGGCGGCGCCATGGCGGTGCTCTTCGACGGACAGCCGCGCCACGCGACGCCGGTCGCCGCCGTGCTCGCCCTTGCGCCGCTGCTCCTGTGCGCACGACACCTCGATCGCATCCTGCCGCGGATCGCCACCGGTCACGCCCTGTCGTTTCCCGCCGCGGGCCTCGCCGTCGCCGCCGCCATCCTGCTGCAGACGGGCGTCCACACGCCGGCCGAACTGCGGCGCCATGTCATCACACGCGTGGGCGGCGGGCACGCCGTCACGCTGTTCGCGCGCGGCGTGCGGGTGGTCACCGGGGAGTACTGGAAGGTCTACCCGCTCGTCTTCGCCACCAACCTGATGCACGAAGCCGTCGGCGACGGACGGCCGGTGCTCCCGGTCGCATTGCGATCCGAACAGCTCGTCGACGAACGTCGCGACCAGATCCGCACGGGGACGGCCGTGGCCGTCGTGCCGAGTGGAGACTTCTTCTATTGGGAGCACCAGACGCGCCTGCCGCCGCTCGGCGGCGAGCCCATCGGGTACGGAGACTTCACTATCTGGTATGCGCTGGAACCGGCCGAGGGAAAGCCCTGACACTCGTGCCGCGCACTCGACGCGCCTGTTCGAACCGGACCGTGTGGCTGCGCGGACACGGCGCTGTTGCACGAGAACCACACTCCCAGGCAGACCGCTGACGCTGGACGCGGCGTTTCCGCGGGATTCGTGGGACGGGCCGTTGGTCCGAAGTCTGCACAAGGCAGGCGCGGAGTGTGCCCCGATGCTTCGAATCCTCGCCATCCTTGTCGTGACCGTCGCCTCCGCCGTGCCCGCGCAGGCGCAGGACCGACTGATCCAGCTCGGCCGGTTGTGGGATCTCGATCATCCGGACACGCCGGCACTGCGCCAGATGCCGGCCCTGCCGTACGAGACGGCCGTCGTGGCCGGCGCACGGTTCGTCGTCGGCGTCGCGTCGAACGGTGACGGCACCGGCATGCTGGCCCTCCTGGACGTCCCGAGCGGGACGGTCCAGGCCGTGCCCGGCCTCTCGCTCCAGTGGACCGATCCGGCGAACACCGCGGACCGGCCGGCCGTGACGGCAGACCCGCGCCAGCCGAGAGTGTTCGTCTGGCACGGCCAGCGCATCGACGAGGTCGACACGTCGATGTCCGTACGAACGGTCGTCTCGAACGCGATCGCACCCACGTCGGGTGGGCTGCGCAGGCTCGCATACTCCGCCGAGGCAGACGTGCTGGCGTACGGCGAGGTCAACGCGGTGGATCCCGACGTGGACGACCTCGTGATCGTGCGCGCCTCGACGGGCGAGCCGCTCAACCGGCTGGTGCTGGAAGGCGCCGCCATCTCCCTCGCGGCGCAGAAGGCGGACACGGGGCTGCTCGTCATCAGCCGCCGGCGCGGCGGGTTCGCTTCGGCCCTGCACGCCATCGACCTGCCGGACGGCGCGTTGACGCCCCTGCCGCTCTTCGGCGACAAGGTGGTCATCGACGAGACGAACGGCCGCCTGCTCTTCGGCCGGGTGAGCGGCGTCATCGCCACGGACACCGAGGGCAACATCATCGGGCAGCTCACCACCGGCGGCCACCTGCAGACCACGGCCGGGATGGACGTGAGCCCCTCGACCCGACGGACATTCGTGCAGTCCTACTTCATGAGCACGCACGTGTACCCCCCGGGTCCGTGCACGCTGCACGTCGTCGGCGCCACGGGCACACTGGATCGCGTCGTGGACCTCTCCGCGCGCCTCGGCAACGCCTGGCAGCCCTGCCTGGGCAGCGCGTTCCTGTCGGCGCCCGGACAGGTGTCCGCGCCAGCCGCGGCCGTCTCCGGTGGCGAGGTCGTCCTGTCGTGGGCCCACCCGGGCAACGTGGAACACTTCGATCTGGAGGTCCGGAGCGGGCCGCTCACGCTCGGCGTCCAGCTCGGCACCGAGGCCGCCGCGACGTTCGACGGCGTGCCGCCGGGCACCTACGCGGTGCGCGTCCGCGCGCGAAACGCCGTCGGCGTGAGCGCCTACTCCCCGGAGACCATCGTCACGGTGCCGTAGCAGGCCGTGTCGTGGTTCGGGTTCGCGACGGCCCGCGCGACAAGGCCGGACGCGTGACGCGAGCGAGCGGGCTGGACGGCGGCCGTGCATCCATGCCGATGCGCGCGGGCGTTCAGCGCTCCAGCACCGCGAGCCGAACGGGCGAGTACGCCAGGCCATCCGGGTCGTCCAGGTTCGCCGCAAACGTCTCCGGCGTCGCCATGGACGCCAGGTCGAAGGCGAGCACGGCGCGCCCGGCCCTGTCGCTCGCAAACGCACGTTCCCCGACGATGTGGATGCCGAAGCCGCCGGGACCGCTGCGGCCCTCGTGGAGCGACAGGCGGCCGGCGAGCGCCCGCGTGCGCATGTCGTACACGGACAGGAACTGCGCCGGCTTGCCGGGCGGCCCGCCGTGCGGCACGAGCACCCGGCCCTCCGCGGAGATCTCCGCGCGCCGCGCATCCGGCGGCACGTCGATGGACGCGGCCACGCGCCCGGCCGCCGTGTCCACGATGGCGATCGTCCCGGCGATCCGGTTGACGACCCAGACCTCACGTCCGTCGGGGGATACGGCCAGGCCCTCCGCACCCGCCCCTGTCGGAATCACCACGGGCGGCGCGTCGCCGTCGAGCGCGATGATGGACAGCGTGCCGGCCCCGCCGCGGCTCGTGACGTAGGCGCGCGTCCCGGCCGGGTCCAGGCGCACCATGTGCCCTTCGCGGCCGCCGGTCGGGAACATCCGGAGCACCACCCGATCGATCACGTCGACGAGCGCCACCTGATCCGCCTCCTCCATCGTGGCCACGGCGCGTCGGCCGTCGGGAAGGAACGCGATGCTGTGCGGCCGCGACGGCGACGGGAGGTCGATGGTCCCGACGGCACGTCCTTCCGCGACGTCGATGATCACCAGGCGGCTGCTGTGGCCGTCGTTGGGGCCATAGGCGCCGGTGGCGGCCAGGCGGCCATCGGGACTGACAGCGACCTCGTGTGGAATGGCGGGACCGATGGGGATGCGTGCCATCTCCACGCGGGTGGCCACGTCGAAGAGCGAGATGCTGCCGCCGGTGCGGTTCACCACGAGCAGCGTCCCCGGCTGGTCCGCCGAGGCGGCCAGGCCGGCGAAGAGACTGAGGATCACGGCAGCCGTCCACGCAGCGCGTCGTCCGTTCATGCGGTCCTCCTCGGGTTGGCGCATCGTAACCCGGAGCGGCCGGGTCGGGCGCGGGAGTCGCCGGGTATGGGCGGCGGCCGACGCCCGGGTCAGCGGGACAGGCGCTGCTCGTAGGCGCGCACGTAGTCCAGCGCCATCTGCCGCGGAGACCAGCGCGCGGCCGCGCGCGCCCGCACCTGATGGCGATCGAGGGACAGGCACCGGCTGACGGCCGCCTCGAACGTGGACGCATCCGGCGCGCACGATCCGGTCACGCCCTCCTCGACGATCTCGGGCGAGGCGCCGATGGCAATCGCCGCCACGGGCGTGCCGCACAGCATCGCCTCCACCTGCACGAGGCCGAACGGCTCCGGCCAGTCGAGGGGATAGAGCATCACGCGCGCGCCGCCGAGCAGCCGGTCCCGGGCCTCCCCCGCAACCTGTCCCTCGTAGATCACCGTCCGCCCGTCCACGTGCGGCGCGATGACCTCCTCGTAGTACGCGTTCCGCGGCGCCGCCATGCGCAGCGGGAGCCCCAGCGCCTTCGCCGCCTCGATGGCGCGCAGCGGCCCCTTGTTGCTGATGAACCGTCCGAGGAACACGGCGTAGTCGTCCGGCTCTGCCCGGAAGCTGAACGCGCCGTTGTCCACCGCGGACGGGATGACGATGGAGGGCGCCGCGTCGGGGAAGAGCGCCCACTGCGCGTGGCTGAGCGCGGTCACGCACGCCTCGGGGTAGCGGCCGCGCAGGATGGCCATGTCCGGGCCGGGCATCACGTGCAGCGTGTGCACCATCGCGGCACGGGAGAGCCGCTCGGCCGGGACGCCCCAGAGGTAGGCGTGCGCATGAACGACGTCGAAGCGCGCGGACTGCTCAATCGCGTGCGTGAGGTTGATCCACTCGCAGAGCTGCCAGTCCTCCGGCACGCCGGGCTGCGCGTAGCCGCCGGGCAGGGTCGCGACGAGTTCGCCCGGCACCTCGGACCCCGCGCACCCGAAGACCGTCACCTCGTGGCCGAGGGCGGTCAACTCGCGCGTCAGGAGCCAGGTGAGCGACTCCACGCTGGCGGCGTTCTCGCGGCGAACGGGTGTCGAGACGGTGGGAACCTGGGCTATGCGCAAGGGACTCCGGGTGCAGCGCGGGCCTTCAGGCGCGCCTGCGTGTATAGCCGCATGTGCGCGGCCCTTCAGTCCGGCCGCGGGTACCGCCACCCGTCGACGCCGCGATCACAACCCCGCGCGCGACATCAGGCTGCCGACGACGGTCTCGGCGGCAAAGCACTCCCGGGCCACGGCGCGCGCGCCCTTCGCGTGGCGCTCGTAGTCGCCCTCGATCGCGTCCACCGCCGCCAGGACGTCGTCCATCGTGCGGAACCCGAAGAGGCCCGTGCCCGTCGGCAGGAACGCGCTGAAGCCGGTCTCCTGCGTGATGACCGGGCGCCCTGCCGCAAGGTAGCACGCCGTGCGGTCGCTGAACCAGCCCGTGTTGGGCCGTACGTACTGGTCCCGCGCCACGGTAAACTCCCCGCGCGATCCCTCGATGTAGCGGCGATAGGGATCGATCCCGCTCGAGACCTCGACGGAGCTCGCCAGCCGCCACCGGTTCGCGCGGAGCCGCGCGGCGGTCTCCTCGTCCACGCCGACGGCCAGCTCGAACGCCGCGTCCCGGCGCCGCGGCAGGTCGAGGAACTTCTCGAACTCGCGATCCTTGGTCCAGTAGTACGTGTCGCCGCGATACTGGACGTCCTTCCCCTTGTTGTGCCACGTCGTGATCGTCGTGTAGGGCGCGCCCGGCGGGGGCGGAGCCGTCTCCCACAGGTCCATCACCACCGGCTGCCGCGTGGGCAGCCACGTGAACCGGCTGGGCGGGATGCCGCAGTCCGGCTGCCCGATGTTCTCGCCGAAGGTGAAGTGCGTGTCGTGCGCGGACAGCAGCGCGATGGTGCCCTCGTCGCCGTTGGCCTCGCGCGCCTGCATCACGAAGGGGTCCGACTCGACGTAGATGCGCCGCGGACACGCCATGTGCTCCTCGTAGATCTCCTGCGCGCCAGTCACGTTCAGGAACGCGTCCGCGTCCCGGTAGAGCTGCAGCAACTGCGCTTCCGTCATGCCGTGGCACTGGCCGCCCGGATAACGGCCGCGGTACGCCCACCGATCGCCGAAACCGTGCGCCTCGAGGATCGGCCGGAGCGCCGCGATGTTGCCCGTGGCGTCGGGCGACATGTCGTTCAGCCGCGGATCGTACACCCAGCGCCCCGAGTCCTCCACGTAGTACGGATCGTAGCCGAGCCGCCGCAGCCCGATCAGGTAGTGGAGGAACTGATACGTCACACCGGCGAGCGGATAGAAGAACAGGATGCCGAACACGATGACGCGTCCACGCGTCGGCGGCGGTAAGGTCATGGCCTCGTCTCTCCCGGCTCGATGCGCCGGATGGTCCGTGCCGGGTTCCCGGCGACGATGGTGAAGGGCTCCACGTCCGCGCTGACGACCGAGCGTGCGCCCACGATCGCGCCCTCGCCAATCGTCACACCGGGCAGGACGCACGCGTCGAACCCGATCCATGCGGCCCGGCCGATGTGAATGGGCCTCGCCTCCACGTGCCCGTCGATGCGCCGCGGCATCCCCACGGCCCCGCCGATCACGGCAGGCCGGCGGGCCGAGGGGTCCAGCGGGACGCGATAGGTGTCCATCAGGACGACGTTCCACGAGATGAGGGCGTAGTCCTCCACCACGATGCCGGCATCACACACGATGCGGGCGCCGTTGCAGAGCACGAAATCCCCGAACGACACGCGCCCGGCCGCGCCCACGTCGAACATCGTGCCGAGGTAGACGGACGTGCCGCGGCCCACGCGGACACCCTCCGGCGCCTGGCTGCGATAGAGGAGAAAGCTGAACGCCGTCTCGACGTACGCCTCGTCGTGGATCGCGACGTTGGGCGGCACCGTGCCGTCGTACCAGTCGTCCGGCAGCCGCCGGTCGGGCGTCATCATCGGACGCGGCCCACGACACGCGCCGGGTTTCCGGCCACGCGCGAGAGCGGCGGCACGTCCGCGGTGAGGATGGCGCCCGGCTCGATGAACGAGCCCGCCCCGATCCGCACGCCCTTCATGATCGCCGCGTTGGGCCCGATCCACACGTCGTCCTCGATGACGACGGCACGCCGGGCGATAGGCGGCCGCGGCCGGCCCTGCCCGAGCGGCGAGCACGCGATGGCATCCTGCACGCGCTCGGCCGGCGCAATCGGATGGAAGTCCGTGTCGGTGATCGTCGTGTTCCACCCGATCACCACGTAGTGGCCGATCGTCAGCTCGAGCTCGCTCAACAGCACGGCATTGGTGAAGTAGCAGTAGTCGCCGATCGTCACCCGCGCCTCCGCACCGAGCGCAAACTGCACGCCGTCCATCGTCGCGGACGCGCCGACGACAAGCGCAGGCTCGCGCGTGCTCATGAAGCGGCGGAACGCACCCGCGCCGGTCACGATCGTCCCCTCGCCGAGGGTGACGTTCTTCGGCAGGACGCCATCGGCGTAGGACCCGGCCCGGGACACGTCCGTCATCAACTGCCTCCGCTCGCCGCGTGCGGCGCCTGCGTCCCGTCCTGGAGGCGGTGATAGTGGGCGTAGAGCCCGCCGCGCGCCACCAGGTCCCGGTGCGTGCCCGTCTCGACGATGGTGCCCGCCTGGACGACGAGCACGCGGTCCGCGCGCCGGACCGTCGAGAGCCGGTGCGCGATGATGAACGTCGTCCGATCCGCCATGAGGCGCTCCAGCGCATCGACGAGCAGCGCCTCGGTCTCCACGTCCACGGCACTCGTCGGCTCGTCCAGGATCAGGATCCGGGCGTCCTTGAGGAGCGCGCGCGCAATCGACACGCGCTGCCGTTCGCCGCCGGAGAGCGTCGCGCCGCGTTCGCCCACGAGGGTATCGTAGCCCTGCGGCAGCCTGGTGATGAACGCGTGCGCGTTGGCCGCGCGAGCCGCCGCCTCCACCTCCGCACGCGTGGCCTCCGGCCGCCCGTACGCGATGTTCTCCGCGATCGTCAGCGGAAAGAGGAAGGGCTCCTGCAGCACCAGGGCCACCTGGCGCCGCAGGCTCTCGACCGACACGTCCCGCAGGTCGTGGCCGTCAATCGTCACGCGGCCCTGCCACGGATCCAGGAACCGCGGCAGCAGGCCGACGAGCGTGCTCTTGCCCGCACCGGTCGGGCCCACGAGCGCAATGGTCTCGCCGGGCCGGGCCTCGAACGACACGTCGTGGAGCACGGGGCGCCCTTCCGTGTAGCCGACCGAGACGTGCTCGAAGCACACGTGCCCGTCGAGGCGCGGCAGGGCCGGCGCGCCGGGCTTGTCGCCCACCTCGCGGTCGGTCTGCAGGACCTCCAGCACGCGCCTCGCGCTGCCCGCCGCCGCCTGCGTCGTCGACGGCGCGTACATCACGGACTCGAGGGGCCCGTACAGGGACGCCAGGTAGCTCAGGAACACGAGGACGCTGCCCACGGAGAGGCTGCCGTCGATCACGTGGCCGGCACCGACCCAGAGGATGGCCGCAGTGCCGATGGCCGTGGCGGAGGCCATGACGATCTTGAACTTGAGCTGCACCCACGCGGCCTCGAGGCTCGTGTCGACGATGTGGCCGGCCGTGGCGCGGAAGCGTGCGTCGGCCCGCGGTTCGGCGCCGTAGGCCTGGACCACGGGAATGGCCGTCAGCGTCTCGTCCACCACGCTGTAGATCCGCCCCTCCACCTCCTGCTGCCTGTAGCTCACCTCCAGCATCGGGTTGAGGTACCGCGCCAGGCCGATCAGCATCAGCGGCACGACGGCGAGCGCCAGGAGCGTCAGCGAGGCGTCGATGCGCCACATCACCAGGAACATCGCCGCCAGCGACAGGATGGCGGTCAGCAGCGGGACCGCGGCGTCGCTGACGATCGTCGAGACGCAGCCCGAGTCCACCGTGACGCGGCGGATCGTGTCGCCGATGGAGGTGCGGCTGTGGAACCGCAGCGACAGCCGCTGCAGGTGGATGAAGAGATCCCCGGCCAGGTCGTAGACCATCCGGCGGCCGAACGCGATGTTGACGTACGCCTTCGTCACGCTCAGGCACCAGCGCAGCAGGAAGAGCACGATCGTGGCCGCCACGCTCCATGTGAGGAGGCCGCGCGGCGTCCCCGCGCCCGGGATGGCCGCCACCATGTCCGCCAGGCCCGGCGCCATCTCGTGGCCGAGCAGCACGTGATCGACAATCACCTTCATCGGCCACGGCGCGAGGAGGTCCAGGCCAATCCCGACCACCATGGCCGCCATCGCGGCCACGAGCCCTTCCCACCGCCGCACGGCGTAGCCGAGCAGCCAGCCGAGCATCGCGAGCGGACCGGTGCCGGCGGGGACGCGGCGCGCGCTCATCGGTATCACCCTGCCGCCGCCAGCGCCGCGCTGCCGGACGGCGGCCCGAACTGGAGTTGGCAGAGCCCCGCGTAGACGGCGCTCGCCGCCATCAACTCGTCGTGGCTGCCCTGTTCCAGGATGACGCCGTCGCGCATCACGGCAATGCGGTCGGCGGTGCGGATGGTGGACAGCCGATGCGCCACGATGAACGTCGTGCGCCCGACCATCAGCCGTTCGAGGGCGCCCAGGACGGCGGCTTCGGTCTCCGCATCGAGCGCGCTCGTCGGCTCGTCCAGGATCAGGATGGGCGCGTCCTTGAGGACCGCACGCGCGATCGACAGCCGCTGGCGCTCGCCGCCGGAGAGCGTGGCCCCCCGCTCGCCGAGCAGCGTGTCGTACCCCTCGGGCAGCCGCGCCACGAAGTCGTGCGCGCCGGCCACGCGCGCCGCGGCCTCGATGTCGCTCCGCGTGGCGTCCGGCCGGCCGTAGGCGATGTTCTCCGCGATGGTCATCGGGAACAGGAACGGCTCCTGGAACACGATCGCGATGTGCTCGCGCAGCACCGACTGCGGAATCTCGCGCAGGTCGTACCCGTCGAGGAGCACGCGGCCGCTCCACGGCTCGAGGAAGCGCGGGAGGAGCCCCATCAGCGTGCTCTTGCCGCTGCCGGTCGTCCCGACGAGGGCCACCCGCTCGCCCGGACGCGCCTCGAGCGACACGTCGCGCACGACAGGCCGCCCGGGCTCGTAGCCGCAGGTGACGTGCTCGAAGCGGACGTGGCCCTCGATCGCCCGCGCCGGCGCCGCGGCCGCCGGCATATCCGGCACGCCGTCCTCGGCATCCAGGACCTCGTTGACCCTGTCGACGCTGGCCCCGGCCGTCTGCATCGTCTTGTAGGTCTCGCTGAGGGTCGTCAACTGCGACTGCAGCGTCGTCAGGTAGGAGAGGAACACGAGCGTGCCGCCGAGCGTCAGGTAGCCGTCGAGGACGCGGACGGCCGCGAACCAGAGCACGACGCCCATCCCGATGGTGGTGATGAGGCCCGCGCTCAGGCCGAAGACGCTGCCGACGAACACCGAACGGCGCTCCGCGCGGATGGCCGCCTCCGCAAACTCCTGGAAGCGGCGGTGCTCCGTCTCCTCGCGCGTGAACGCCTGCACGACGGGAATGCCCGTGAGCGTCTGCTGGACGTGGGACTGGATCCGGCTCTCCACCTCGCGCTTCGCCCGCGCGGCGTGCCGGATGGGCGTCCCGAACCACCACGCGGATCCGGCCATGAAGGGCGACACGCCGAGGGCGAGGAGCGTCAGCCACGGATCGAGGGCCGCCATCAGCACGACCATCGCCACCAGCGTGAAGATGGCGTGCCCGGGCGCGAAGAGCAGCGCCGCCACGACGGTGTAGGCGCTCCAACTGTCACCCGTGATGCGGCTCAGCGAGTCGCCAAGGGGATGGCGCGTATGGAACAGCAGGGACCGGCGCTGCACGCGCGCGAACACGTCCGCCGCCAGGTCGTACACCATCCGGCGTCCCACCCGCGTCCACGTCATGGTCAGCGCCACGTCGACGACGGCGTTGAGCGCGAAGATGAGCAGGCCGGCGGCCACCACCCAGGCGAGCAGGCCCTGCCGGGAGCCCGCGCCGGGCAGCCACGCCTGCAGGCCGAGGAGCACCTCCCCCATCGGCGCGCTGCCGAGGACGTGGTCGACCAGTACCTTCATGGGCCACGGCTGCACGAGCGCGCACGCCGTGCTGGCCAGCGTCGCCACGACGATGAGCGCCCAGCCGCGCCAGTACGGGGCCGCGTACTGGAACAGCCGGGTGTAGCGGCCGGCCATCAGAGGTTGTCGTGCGCCTGCGGCACCGGCGGCGGCAGGGGCTCGCTCCTCCGGGAGGATTGACGCGCGATCTGCACGATCCGCTCGACGGCGGGGAAGGCGCTCAGCGGCTGCATCCCGACATCCGCGGCCGCCTGCGTCGCCGCCAGGCGGACGGCGGCCATGCGCCGCGTCACCTGCCAGAGCGCGCTCGCCGCGACGATGGCGACCATCGTCAGCCAGGCGGTCTCGAGCCGCCCGTGCGGGCCGCCGTCGAAGAGCAGTGCGGCCGACACGAGGATGAGGCCTGCGCCCGCCACCATCCCGGACGCCGTCATGCGCAGACGCTGCCCGATGCGCAGCAGGCGCCGGTTGCCGCCATGGTCCTCGACGAGCCCACGGAGATCGAGCCAGCCCCACGGGAAGATCGGCACGCTGATGTCGCGATCCGTCTGCCATCCATCGTCGATGTGCAGCCGGCTCGTGGTGCGCAGCGTGCGGAGGTGATGCACGAGGCGCGTCAGCACCGTTTCCCCGTTCGTCCAGGCCTCGCCCCAGAAGCGCTGCTCGGCCACGCGGCCGCCCACGGTCTGGATGGCCTGGACCAGGTCCGTCGTGGAGGAGCGCGGGTCCGGCGCGCCGGCCGGGAGCGGGTGCAGCGCCGCCTCCTCACCTGTCGAGAAGCGGCCGCGCAGCCAGCCGACCTCGCGCGCGAGGGGCTGCAGCAGGTGGAGCGCCGTCATCACGCCGCGCACCGCCAGACGGCTCGCCCGCGGCGACCAGCCGGGAACCTGCGGCAGCAGCCGCTCGTCGGTCGCCACGGCGCACGCCGCGCACTTGACGAGGGAGGCCAGCAGGCCCGCCAGGCCGAGCAGCATCACGACCAGCGCCAGGCCGCCGCCCACGCCGGCGCTCGCGACAAGCCCGCCGACAAAGGCGGCCGCCGCGGTGGCCATCCACACGGCGCTGTGCGGCGCCAGCATCCAGGGGTCCGCGTCGGGGTGATAGACGGACGGGAACGCCGCCGTGCCCCAGACACCGGAGTCGATCCGGGTCCCCGTGAGCCGGCGCAGGAACGGCAGCGGGCTGTAGATGTGCCCGTGCCACGCCACGCGTCCGCCGACGAACTTGTCCGGGTGGTGCGGGCGCAGCCACGCCTCGCCCTCGCCGTAGCCGACCTGCTGGCGCCAGAACGCCTTGATGGAGGGCCGGTGGTGGTGCCACACGAGCGCCGCCGGTGCGAAGCCGATGCGGCCGCCGCGGGCCTGCAGCCGCCAGCACACGTCCACGTCGTCGCCCGCCCTGAGGTAGAGCGGGTTGAAGCCGTGGATGGCCAGCAGCGCATCGCGCCGGATCGCCAGGTTGCAGCCCGGCACGTGCTCCGCGATGCGATCGTCCAGCAGCACATGCGTCGGGCCGCCGGGCGAGAGCGACACGGCGCGGGCCAGCCAGGGATCGTCCGCCGGCGCCACGTTGGGCCCGCCGCACGCCACCACGTCGGAGGTCAGGAACGGCTGCACGAGGTAGGTGAGCCAGTCCGGCTCGACGCGCACGTCGGCATCCGTGTAGGCGACGATCTCGCCGCTGGCATGCGCGAGGCCGATGTTCCGCGCCGCGCTCAGCCCGCCGTTCGGCACCTCGACCAGATGCATGTCCGGGTACTGCCGCGCGATGGCGCCTGTGGCATCCTTCGAGCCGTCGTTGATGACGATGACCTCGAAGTTCGGGTAGGTCATCCGCTGGAGCGACGAGAGGCAGTCCTCGAGCGTCGACGCCGCGTTATAGGCGCAGACGACGACGGACACCTTGGGCCACGCGGCCTGCTCCTCCCGGCTGAACGGGGCGTCGAGGAACACGCGCGAGACGGACTCGAGCGCCGGCTTGGGCCGCCGCTCCGCGTCGACCAGGCCGAAGGCCCAGTCCTCGATCGGGTGCCCGCCGCGCCACCACTCATCGGTCCAGGCGAACGCGATGGCGCCGCACGCGCCCTCGGCGAACGACGCGCGCAGCTGGCGCGCCGTCAGCTCCGCCTGCCCGTCGGGCCCCTGGCGCAGGCTGTCCGCGCCGGCCTCCGCCAGGAGCAGCGGCTTCTGCCCCGCGATGTGCTGCAGCCGCGCGATGTACTTCCGGAGATCGCGCTCCTCGTGGAGGTACACGTTGAACGCGCACACGTCCAGGAACGGTAGATCGAGGTACTCCGTCGGCGGGAAGTTCACGTAGGTGAACGTGCTCTCCGGGGCGGCGGACTTCGCGTCCTCGTAGAGATCGCGGATGAAGCCCTGGACGCGCTCCCGCCCGTGCCACCGGACGATGTCGGCCGGGATCTCGTTGCCGAGGGCGAACATGAGGACGCCCGGGTGGTCCGACAACTCGCGCACGGTGCGCCGCAGGTCCTGCCGGATGCCGCGGCAGAGCGCCGGGTCGTCGAGGAAGGCCACGTGCTGGGCCCACGGCAGGCCCACGATGACGCGGAGGTCGCGGCGCGCGGCCTCGTCGAGCAGCGCGGCCGACGGCACGGTGTAGACGCGCACCGTGTTGATCCCGTGTGCGCGCATCAGGGTGAAGTCCCGGGCGACGTCGGTCAGGGCCGGAAACTGGTACCCGTCCGCGTCGGGCCCGAAGGTGCCGTAGGTGACGCCCTTGATGAGGAAGCGCTCCCCGTCCACGTGGAAGAACTTCCCCGCCGGCGTGGCGCGCCGGTCCACGGCCGCCGCCGCGGGCCATCCGCCGCTGGACGCCGCCAGGCCTGATCGGGAGTCAATCGTGAAACTGCTGTTGGGGAGTCGCTCTGTAGCCGCCATGTAGGTGCACCGGTACGGGGGCCGGAAATGGCCCGTCGCCCGCTAGAGCAGCAAAAGAGCTGCCATTCAGTATACCCCTGTGAAACAAGGGGAAAGTCCGGATGAGCTGGCGCGAGGAGAGAAGAAGAGGGCGGGCGGCGACCAGAAACCCTACAGCGCTGTGCAGGGTTTTGC
>CAZUGF010000041.1:0-23254 GCA_964619705.1 uncultured Bifidobacteriaceae bacterium | reverse complement strand
CAGCGCTGTGCAGGGTTTTGCGTCCGGGCTCAGGCCACGATCTCCATCCGCAGGTGCCGGGGATCCCGCGCGCGGTCGTGGACCCGCCGGGGCAGGACCAGGGCTTCCCCGCTCGCGACCCGCCGCGCCGCGATGGCGCACGCCACGGCATCCAGGACATCGTCGGCCGCGGCCTCGGCCCGGCCGAGGCGGGCGCGGACGTGATCCAGGTCCAGCGCGACGCCCGTCCGTGCCAGCAGGCCCAGCCGCTCGGCGTGCCCCTGGCGCGTCTTCTTCCGCGTGCGCAGCGGCTCTCCGGCCAGCACCTGGAAGATCAGCTCCGGGTGTCCCTCGTGGACGTGGGACTGGAGCGACGGCGAGATGCACCGATCGACTTCGTCGATCTTCGGGAGGAGGTGAAAGGACTGGCGCGAGAGGCGCAGTCCCGACGCGCGCTCGTTGAGCTCACACGCCCGCCGGTAGGCCTGCTCGCGCTGGTGATCCGTCCGGAGACGCGCGTGGCGGACGGCCGCCAAGGCACCGCGGACGGGGGCGTTGAACACACTGCTTGCGTGGACGCGCGTCAGGAGCCGGCGCGCCGCCACGTCGCACGCCCGCACGCCGCGCGCGGGCAGGCCGATGGGCACGTCAATGACGATGGAGGCGCGCCCGAGGCGCGCGAGGCGGAAGACGTCCGACAGGTCATCCACCAGGGAGAAGTGCGCGATGGTCGCGGCTTCGCCATCGAACCCCGCCACAACCCATCCGCCACGACAACCGTCGATACCGAGATAGAGCATTGGAGTTCGGCGCTCCGCCGATCGCGATCGTCCCGTGGTCCGCGCTACATCTCGCCCCAGAGCACCGAGATGCCTGCGGCGACCCGCCAGAAGCCGAAGCCGTTGGTGCGAGCCGGGTCCGGATGATCGGCCAGTGTGCCAAAGTATCGCACGTCCGCCCGGATGGCCATCCAGTTGTCGAACAGGTAGTGTGCACCGGCCCCGGCGGAGTATCCCCAGTCGGACCACGACAGCGTGCGCGTGCAGTCCACGCTGCAGGTGCGCGCGCGCAGGGCGCCGGCGCCGGCGACGAAGAACGGGCGAAGCCTCCCGCGCGGCCGGATCCCGGTGAAGTTCACCATGTAGCTCTGCACGGCCGCCCGTCCCGCGCGGTCATCGTCGCCGAACCCGTGGCCCACGTCCACCTCGACGCCCCACCCGTTGCTCTCCACGACCGCCACGGAACCGCCGATGCTGGCCGAGGCGCCCGCCTCGCCGCCGGCCGTCGTGCCGAGGTGCACGGTGGCCACTCCCGTGAAGGGCTGGAGCCTCGGCTGCGCCAGCGCCGGCGCCGGCACCAGCGCCGCCGCCATCACCAGGATTCCCCACCATCCGCTGCGCGTCATTCCGGTTCTCCGTGGAACAGTGCCGTGCCCTCGCGCCGGAGCCAGGCTCGGGCCTCGGCCAGGCGCGGACAGACGGACGCGACGAGCGTCCAGAAACGTGGTGAGTGATTCAGCTCGCGCGTGTGCATCAGCTCGTGCAGCATCACGTACTCGCGCACGAAGTCGGGCACGAGGACCAGGCGCCAGTTGAGCGAGATGCGGCCGTCCGGCGAGCAGGAGCCCCAGCGCGATCGCTGGTTCCGCACCGACACGCGGACGACCTCGATGCCGTGGACGGCGGCCAGGGCGAGCAACTGCTCCGGCAATTCGGTCGCGGCACGGGCACGATCCGCCGCGGTGCCCGCGTGTCCCGCGCGCGACGGCCGGCGCCGCGCACGCTGCGCGTCCACCCACGTCCGGCTCGCATCGACGAAACGCTCGGCTTCCTTCCGGGATCCCCAGCGCGGCAGCGTCACGCGCAGCGTCCCGTCGTCCAGGACACGCAGGATGTAACGCCGGGCCGTGCGGTGGCGCACGAACCGGATCGGGCGCTCGCTGGTCACGAGCGGCAGGGACAACTGCATCGGCCTACACGATAGCAGAGTGCGCACCAAGTGGCCCGGACCCGTCGATCACCAGATCACGATCCCGGAAGATCACCAGATCAACATCCCAGATCGACCGATCGATCGATACCCGGGATCAACAGATCGATGACCACGTCACCACATCACACGACCAGATCACCACATCATCAGAGCAAGAGATCAACAGATGGAACCTGCTACCTCTTCCCCACCCCGACTCCCATCCACAACACGTGCGCATTCACCCCTGGATTCTCCACCCGCTGGTTGCCGTTCGAGATGTGCTGCACGCGATAGGCGGCCACGAACGACAGACGGGACCGGGAAAGGAAGCGGAGCCCGAAGGCGCCGTGAGCCAGGAAGTTGGCGGCCTCGTTCCCTTCCGGCACGCCGGCGCGCGTGAAGAGCCCCCCGAACGCGAGTTCGGCGAACGGGCGCACGCCGCCGCGCGGCACGAATCGCCATCGCCACACGAGCGGCGAGAGACCCACTCCGTACGTCGACGTCGGCGCCCACTGGCCATAGACAGGCGCCGCCTCGATCGCCCACATCAGGCGGCCGCGGAGCAGGCCCGTCCCGATGTCCGACGTGATGTCGCGGCCCCACGACACCGTCTGCAGGGCGTAGCGCCTCCCGCCCTGCGCCTGCAGCACGTCGATGCTCCAGGCCAGCGCGCCGCCGGCGGTCCACTCCGACGCGGCCGGCGTCCCTCCGGACCGCGCGTCAGGCGGCGTGACGGAACGCGGCCCCGGTGGCGCGGTGGAACGCAAATCACCTGCGGGCCCGGACGGTCCAACGGGCGGCGGCGCGCGGCCCGGCACGTCGCACATGACGTCCAGCAGGCCGCCGGTGTTCATCGCGTCGACGGCGCGGTCGAGGTCCCGTTCGACGTTCACTTCCAGTTCGTAGTTGACGAACACGTCGAGCGTCGACGGCCCTCCGGCCACAGCCGCCAGCGTCACCGCGCGTCCGCCGTTGGCCGTCCGGTACTCGAGGGTCACGCGGCCGGGCGTCGTCGCCGGCTCCGCCGCGGGCAGCGGCAGCGTCGTCGACCGCGAGTCGAGGCGGGCGCTCGTGAAGACGAGGACCCACTGCGGCCGGTCCGCGGCCCTGTCGCGGACGAGCATCCACTCGCGCTCGGCCGTGTCGGCCGGGACGCGGCAGGTGGCGACGACCTCGCCCGCCACCTGCCCCGCATCAACCGCGAGCACGCGTCATGCCCCGTCGACGCGCTCGGCAAACGTGAGAAGGTGCCCGTCGGGATCGGTGACGGCGAACTCGCGCATGCCGTAGAACTGCGTCTTGAGCGGCATCACGACAGGCGCCTTGCCCGCGATCGCGTCGTGGAAGGCGTCCACCGCCGAGACGATGAAGAACAGCGTGGCCGTGCCGCCGGGCGTGCGCGACGCGGCATCCGGGTAGTCCTCGGCGGCGGCGCCGACGGCGTTCAGGAAGACGGGCACGCCGTCGCGGACGAGCCAGACGAAGACGAACGGCTCCTGCTCCGGTACGGTCGTCTGGACCGTGAAGCCGAGCACGTCGCGGTAGAACGCCAGGCTGCGGGGGACGTCCCGGACGATCAGGTTGGGGGTGACGGATGCGAAACGGGACATGGGCACACTCCGGGCTCATGCTCGCGTTTCCTCCATCCGGCCGTCGCGAGCAGACGGACGAGTAGGGGCATCTGGTTGTGAAGCCGGGCGACCCCCGCGAGGTTCGAGGCCAGTATACCGCCGGCCTCCAGGCGCGCCGCGCGCCGCGCGCCATCGGCCCCGGGCCTGTCCGTCCGTGGAACGAGCGTGTACCATGGACACATGGCGCGAGGCTGGGAGTCGAAGTCCGTGGAGTCCCAACAGGAGGATGCCGCCCGGACGAAGACGCGCGGGCCGGAACCGACGCCCGAGGAACGCGAGCGCTTCCATGCGCGCGTGCGGCTCGAGCTGGCGCGCACGCAGACAACGGCCGAGCTGGCGACGGCCTCACGGCCGCCGCATCGCGACATGCTCCGGCAGCGCCTGGCGGCCATCGACGAGGCTCTGGCGAAGCTCGCTTGATGGACCGGAGCCTTTTTGCTAAGCTCTTGCCCCAAACACGTTTGAAATCCGCCGCCCAATCCCCGCGTCCGATCTAGCCGTTACAGCCAGAGTCACCCGTGCCATCAGTCCGATTGTTCATAGGTAATTTGCCGTATCAGGCCACCGAAGACGACCTGCGGACCCATTTCTCGCAGGTTGGTGAGCCCACCCAGATAGTGCGCCCGCTGGACCGGGAAACCGGCCGCGCCCGCGGTTTCGCGTTCGTGGAGTACGCGGAACGCCCCGTCGCGGAAGAAGCCATCAAGCGCTTCGACGGCCAGTTGTTCATGGGCCGCCCGCTGGCGGTCAGCGAAGCGCGTGCGCGCGAGGATCGCGGACCGTCCTCCGGCCCCAGGCCGGGCGGCTTCGGCGGTCCCAGGCCAACGGGCCCCTCCGGGGGCTACAGCGGCCCGCGCCCCGGCGGCGGCTTCGGCGGTCCACGCCCGGGCGGCTTTGGCGGCCCGCGCGCCGGCGACGGTCCCGGCGCGGGACCGAGGAGCGCCAACTTCGGTCCGCCGGCCCCGCCCAAGGGCAAGAAGGGCGCGAAGCCCGGCTTCAAGAAGGACGAGAACCGTCCCCGCGGCCCGATCCCGACCAAGTTCACCGGCCGCATGTACGACCTGGACGACGTCGAGAAGGAAGACGAGGCCGCCGACGCGCTGCCGGACTTCATGAAGCCCGACACGCCGGACCTCGACGCGTCGGCGGACGACCTCGAGACGGCCGGTCCGGACGACGCGCCGGACGACGCGCCGGACGGGGCGCCGGACGATGGCTCGGACGAGGAACAGGACCGCTGATGGTGGCGCGCGAGGACGTCATCCTGTTCAGCGGCGGCGCCCAGGGCGCCGAAGCCGAGTTCGGGGCGGCGGCGGAGCGCTTCGGCATCGAGGAGGTCAACTTCTCGTTCGAGGGGCACAAGCCGGCGCGGACCCGCGGCCTGCGCGTCCTCAATCACGAGGAACTGCACGCCGGGGAGGTGAGCCTCACCTACGTGTCCCGGCTGATGAACCGGCGGTATCCGGACACCCCGACGTTCCGCAAGATCCTGCAGAGCATCTGGTACCAGATCAACAACGGGCAGGAGATCTACGTCATCGGGACGATCCAGGACGACAAGCACGTCCGCGGCGGCACAGGGTGGGGCGCGGAGTTCGCCAAGCTGTGCGCCAAGCCGCTGTTCGTGTTCGACCAGGCGGCGGATGCCTGGTTCCAGTGGGACGGCGACGACTGGCGCAAGCAGGCCGGCGTGGACCTGCCCCTGATCCGCCACACGCACATCACCGGCACCGGCACGCGCATCCTCCAGGACAACGGCCGCGCTGCCATCTCCGACCTCTTCGCCCGGTCGTTCACGACGTAGCGGAGCGCAGCCGGGACCGGCACGGTGACCACCACGACGCCGCCGTTCCCTGCCACGTCCACCCCGGCCGGGCTCCCTGGAGCATGTTGCGATGAGTTCACCCGTTCTCGAGGCCGCCCGCGACGAGCTGCAGAAGATCAAGCGGCTGGCCGACAAGGCCATCGCCCAGCTCTCCGACGAGGACCTGCACGCCACCATCGGTCCGGAATCGAACTCCGTCGCCATCCTGATGCGCCACATGGCCGGCAACATGCGGTCCCGGTGGACGGACTTCCTGACGAGCGACGGCGAGAAGCCGGACCGGCAGCGCGACCAGGAGTTCGAGGACCCCGGCCAGCCCCGCGACGCCCTCCTCGCGGAGTGGGAGGACGGCTGGCAGCGTCTCTTCAATGCGCTCGCGCCGCTCACCGACGCTGACCTGCAGCGCACCGTCACCATCCGCCGCGAGCCGCACACCATCTACAAGGCCATCAGCCGCCAGGTGGCCCACTACGCCGGCCACACCTACCAGATCCTCTTCCTGGGCAAGCACCTCAAGGGGACGGCCTGGAAGACCCTCTCGATCCCACGCGGCCAGTCCGAGGAATTCAACCGGCGCATGATCGCGAGGCTGAAGGCCGGATCGTGACCGCCGCCGTCGGCTGGGGCCTGCTCGGCACGGCCCGGATCAACCGGCGGCTGATCCCTGCGATGCGCGCGGTGCCCCGCTCCCGCCTCATCGCCATCGCCAGCCGGACCCCGGCACGTGCCGAGGCCGCGGCACAGGAGTGGGACATCCCGCAGGCCGTCGGCTACGACGCCCTCCTCTCCCGCGACGATGTCACGGCCGTGTACATCCCCCTGCCGAACAGCCTCCACGTGGCGTGGACGCTGAAGGCCATTGCCGCCGGGAAGCACGTGCTGTGCGAGAAGCCCTTCGCGCTCGATCCGTCGGACATCGACCGGATCGCGGCCGCGCGCGACCGCGCGGGCGTCGTCGTGGCGGAAGGCTTCATGTACCGGCACGAGCCCCTCACCGGCCGCGTACGACAGCTCGTCATGGACGGCGCCGCCGGTGCCGTCCGGCTGATCGTCTCGGGGTTCACCTATGCGCGCAGCCGCCCGGACGACGTCCGCCTGGACGCGGCGCTGGACGGCGGGGCGCTCAACGATGTCGGCTGCTACCCGGTCAGCTACGCGTGCCTGCTGGCGGGACGCGAGGCGACCTCCGCACTCGGCGCCGCCACGTGGACCGGCGGCGGCGTGGACGAGGAGACGACGGCCATCCTGCGCTTCGGGAACGGGCCCGCCGCAAGCATCCACGCGGGCTTCCGCGCCGCGTACCGCACGTGGCTGCAGGTGATCGGTACCGAGGGGGCCCTCACGGTTCCGAACCCGTTCAAGCCGGGGCCCGTCGAGCACCTCGAGCTCGAGCGTCTCGGCGAGACGCGCCGCATCGAAGTGGCCGGATCGGCAAACCTGTTCGAGCGCGAAGTCGAGCACTTCGTCGAGGCCGTGCTCGATGGCCGCCCGCCGGTGGTGACGCTCGAGGACAGCCGGCGCGTGGCCGGCGCGCTGTCCCTGCTCCACGCGTCGATCCGGCCGGAGGCCCTGACACGGTGAACGCGCCCACGACCATCCTCTGGCGGCTCCGCAGCCCGCGCCGCGAGCACGCGCACGCCGCGATCCTGCCGGCCGGGCCGCCCTACACGCTGACGTTCTTCGTCGACCACCAACTGGACCGCGTCGAGAACTACGACACGATGGACCTGGCCATCTTCCGCGCGGAGGACGTCAAGCGATCCCTCGTCGAGGATGGCTGGACGGAGGGCGAGGAGACGTGAGGGGCGGGCTGCCCCTCCCGGCACAGGCCCTGTACAATTGACCGGTCCATGATCCAGGTCTCCTCCCGCCATCGCACCGTCGCCGTCCCCGTCGGCGGCCTCCGCGTCGGCGGCGGTGCGCCCGTCGTCGTGCAGTCGATGACGATGACGGACACGGCGGATGCGGCGTCCACGGCGCGGCAGTGCATCGAGCTGTGGGAGGCGGGCTCGGAGATGGTGCGCATCACGGTGAACGTGCCGGATGCGGCCGCGGCGGTGCCGGAGATCAAGCAGCGGATGCTGGACGCCGGGTGTACCGCCCCGCTCATCGGCGACTTCCACTACAACGGCCACCTGCTGCTCACCCGCCATCCCGGCTGCGCGCAGGCGCTCGACAAGTACCGGATCAACCCCGGCAACGTGGGGACCGGCGCGCGTCGCGACGAGCAGTTCGCGACCATCTGCCAGGTGGCCATCGATCACGGCAAGCCGGTCCGCATCGGCGTCAACGGCGGCTCCCTCAACCAGGAGCTGGTGATGGCGCGGATGCAGGAGAACACGGACCGGGGCCTCGGCAAGGACTCCGACGAGATCGTCAACGAGTGCATGGTGCTCTCCGCGCTGCAGTCCACGGAGCTGGCCATCGAGACGGGCCTCCGCCCGGATCAGATCATCATCTCGTGCAAGGTCTCCCGCCCGCGGCACCTGATCGACGTCTATCGCGCGCTGGCCCGCCAGACGACGCAGCCGCTGCACCTCGGGCTCACCGAGGCGGGGATGGGTACCAAGGGCCTGGTGTGGTCGGCGTCGGCCATCGGCGTGCTGCTGCACGAGGGCATCGGGGACACGATCCGCGTGTCGCTGACGCCGCGGCCCGGCGGGGACCGCCGCGAGGAAGTGTACGCGGCCTGCGAGATCCTGCAGGCGCTCGGCCTCCGGTCCTTTGCCCCGAGCGTGACCGCGTGCCCCGGGTGCGGGCGGACGACCAGCACCACATTCCAGGAGCTCGCGGAGTCCGTGCAGGGCTACATCCGCGATCAGATGCCCGCGTGGAAGCAGCGGTACGACGGCGTCGAGAACCTGACGCTCGCGGTGATGGGGTGCGTCGTGAACGGCCCCGGCGAGTCGAAGGCCGCCAACATCGGCATCTCCCTCCCCGGAACCGGGGAGGCGCCGCACTGCCCCGTCTTCATCGACGGCCGGCACGCGACGACGCTGCGCGGGACCTACGACGAGCTGGCCGCGGGGTTCCAGGCCCTCGTCGATGACTACGTGGAGTCCCACTACGCGAAGCGGGAGCCGCAGGCTCTCGGATCCGGGCGGTAGCAGGATGCCGGCCGGATCGCGTCCCCGCACACGGCCGGCCCCGGATTCGAGATCCCGTCCTCGCGCAATCCCCAGGTCCCCCATCCCTCATGTCCCTGATCATCCGTCCGGCCACAGCCGCTGACCGCGAGTTTCTGCTGTCCATGGCCGCCCGTCTTGCCGACTTCGACGAGCTGCCGGCCGGGCGATCGGCCGGGGAGATTGTCGAAGGCGACGCCCGCGAGCTGGTCAAGGCCCTCGCGGATCCTCCTGCCGCGAGCGCGCTCCTCGTCGCCGAGCTCGACGGCGTCCCCGCGGGCTGCCTGCACCTCGTGACGCGCACGGACTTCTTCTCGCGCGCCGTGCACGGCCACATCTCCGTGATCGCCGTGGCAAAGGACGTGGAGGGCCGCGGCGTCGGCCGCGCGCTCATGGAGCACGCCGATGGCTGGGCGCGCCAGCTCGGCTACCCGCACGTGACGCTGGGTGTCTTTCCGGGGAACGCGCGCGCCCGTGCCCTGTATGAGCGGCACGGCTACGGCGTGGACCTGCTGATCATGAGAAGGGAGATGGAGTAAATGCCTCGCCGAGCCCTTGCCCTCCTGGCCGCGGCTGCGCTGCCCCTTGTGCTCCAGGCGCAGCAGGGGCCCGCGACCTCCTTTGACATCCTCATCACGAACGCCCGCGTGCTCGACGGCACGGGGAACCCGTGGTACCGGGCCAGCATCGGCATCCGCGGCGACCGGATCGCCGCCGTGGGCCTGCTCCCGGGCGCCACGGGCACGACGACCATCGACGCGGCCGACCGCTACGTGTCGCCGGGCTTCATCGACGTCCACTCGCACGCGGGCCCGGGCCTCCTCACGTCCGAACTCAAGCATGGCCAGCCGGTACTGGCCCAGGGCATCACGACGGTGCTCGTCAACCCGGATGGCGGCGGCCCGACGGATCTGGCCGCCCAGCGCGCCACCTACGAGCAGGAAGGCGTGGGCCTCAACGTGGCCCTCTTCGTGCCGCACGGCGCCATCCGCCAGGCGGTGATGGGCATGTCGGACCGCGACCCCGACGCGGGCCAGGTCGCGCAGATGGCGGACCTCGCGCGCCGCGGCATGGAAGCCGGGGCCGTCGGGTTGTCCAGCGGCCTCTACTACGCGCCGGGCAGCTACTCGAAGACGGCGGAGGTCGTGGCCGTCGCGAAGGCGACGGCGCCATACGGCGGCGTCTACTCCAGCCATATCCGCGACGAGTCGGACTACACGATCGGGGTCGTCGCGGCCGTCGACGAGGTCATCGCCATTGCCGAACAGGCCGGGGTGACGGGCGTGGTGTCGCACATGAAGGCGCTCGGCCCGGCGAGCTGGGGCCTGTCGAAGACGCTGGTCGAGCACATCGAGGCCGCGCGCGCGCGCGGCGTGCAGGTCTTCGCCGATCAGTACCCCTACGAAGCCAGCGGCACGGGCATCGTCGGGGCGCTGATGCCCCGGTCCGCGCAGGTCGGCGGACGGGAGGCGATGATGAAGCGCATCCAGGGTGAACTCCGCGGGGAGATTCGCGACGCGGTGCGGATCAACATCGAGCGCCGCGGCGGCGCGGAGACGCTGATGGTGAGCCGCTACCGCCCCGAGCCCGCCTTCGAGGGCCGGCGCCTCTCCGACCTGGCGGCCGAGCACGGCGCCGCGCCGGAGGAGTACGCGCTGCAGATGCTCGAGAAGGGCGACGCGGGCCTCGTCTCGTTCAACATGTCCGAGGACGACATCGCGCTCATCATGCGCCAGCCCTGGACGATGACGTGTACGGACGGGGACCTGGTACCGCTGGGCCAGGGCAAGCCGCACCCGCGCGCCTACGGCGCGTTTCCGCGCAAGCTCGGACGGTACGTCCGCGACAGGCAGACCGTCGATCTCGCCGCCGCCATCCGGTCCATGACCTCCCTGCCGGCCACCGTGTTCCGCCTGGCGGACCGCGGCCAGATCCGCGAGGGCGCCTTCGCGGACATCCTCGTCTTCGACCTCGCCCGCGTCCGCGACACGGCCACCTACCAGGAGCCCCACCAGTTGGCCGACGGGATGACGGACATCATCGTCAACGGGCAGGTGGTGCGGCGTGACGGTGCGTTCACGGCGGCACTGGCGGGCCGGGTGGTGACGCCGCGGCGTCCGTGACCCGCCGGCCGCGCGCCGGCGCGGCTCCCGGCATAAGCTAGACGGATGGCTCGTCCCGGCATTGCTCCCGCGGAGACGACGGTCGAGGCGGCCTGTCCGCTCGACTGTCCCGACGCGTGTACCCTCGACGTCACGCTGCGCGGCGGCCGTGTCACGAAGATCGACGGCTCCACGTCCAGCGAGATTACCCGCGGCTACATCTGCGCCAAGGTCCGGCGCTTCGGCCGCCGCGTCTACGGGGACGACCGGCTCCTCCATCCCGCGATTCGACAGGGTGCCAAGGGCGAGGGCCGCTTCCGCCGCGCATCGTGGGACGCGGCCCTCGATCTCATCGTGGAGAAGCTCCGGGACATCAAGGCCGCTCACGGCGGTGAGGCCATCCTGCCGCTCTGCTACGGCGGGTCGAACGGCATGCTCACGCAGGACTTCGGTGACGCCATCCTGTTCCGCCGGCTCGAGACGTCCCGCCTGCTGCGGACCGTCTGTGCCGCGCCGACAGGCGCCGCCAACGCGGGTCTCTACGGCAAGATGGCGTCCACGGTCTACCAGGACTACCCGGAGGCAAAGCTGATCGTGGTCTGGGGCGCGAATCCCGGCGTCTCCGGCATCCACCTGATGCCGTTCATCAAGGAGGCACGGGATCGCGGCGCCACCATCGTCGCCATCGATCCACGCGCCACGACCATCGCGCGCCAGGCCGACATCCACCTGGCCGTTCGGCCCGGCACGGACCTCGTCGTGGCCCTGGCCCTGCACCGCTACCTGTTCGAGGAGGGCGGGGCGGACCAGGCGTTCCTCGACGCGCACGCGGTGGGCGCGGACGCGCTGCGCGCGCGCGCCGCGGAGTGGACGTTCGACCGCGCGGCGGAGGTGAGCGGTGTACCGGCGGCACCGTTGCGCCGTGTCGCGGAGCTCTACGCGCGGACCTCCCCGGCCCTCGTCAAGTGCGGATGGGGCCTCGAGCGCAACAGGAACGGCGGGAGCGCGGCGGCCGCCATCCTGGCGCTGCCGGCCGTGGGCGGAAAGTTCGGCGTCCGCGGCGGCGGGTACTCCATGAGCAACTCCGCGTCGTGGGGTCTCGAGCGCACGTGGGTGCGGGATCCGGAACCCGCGACGCGGGCCGTCAACATGAACCGCCTGGGCCAGGAGCTGACCGCGCCCTCCGGTACGCCCATCCGCGCGCTTGTCGTCTACAACTGCAATCCGGCCGTGACGCTGCCGCACCAGCACCGCGTGCTGGAGGGCCTCGCCCGGGAGGACCTGTTCACCGTCGTCTTCGACCAGGTGCTCACCGATACGGCGGCGTACGCCGACGTCGTGCTGCCGGCGACGACGTTCCTGGAGCACTACGACTTCGTGAAGGGGTACGGGTCCCTGTCGCTGCAGCTCGGACGGCCGGCCATCGAACCCGCCGGCGAGTCACGCTCGAACAACGACGTCTTCATGGACCTGGTGCGCCGGCTGGACCTCTCACGCGAGGGCGACCCCGAGGACGATCTGGAGGCGATGCTCACGACGCTCGCCGGGCTGCCCGAGTCCATCGGCGACGAGATTCGCGCCACCGGGCGGGCCACGCCGCCGCACGCGGGCCGGCCCATCCAGTTCGTCGACGTGATGCCGAACACGCCGGATCGCAAGGTGCACCTCTGTCCGGAGGTGCTGGACCGGCAGGCGCCGCTCGGCCTGTACGGCTACCAACCCGACCCGGCGTCGGATCAGTACCCGCTCGCGCTCATCTCCCCCGCCAGCGATCGCACCATCAGCTCCACGCTCGGCGAGCTGGATCGGCCGGACGTCGTGCTGGAGATGCACCCGGATGATGCGGAACCGCGGGGGATTGAAGAGGGGGACGAGGTGCGCGTGTTCAATGCACAGGGCGCCGTCCGGCTGCCCGTCCATCTCACGCACCTCATCCGCCCGGGTACGGCCGCCACGCCCAAGGGCGTCTGGCGCCGTCACGTCGCCGGGGGATGGACGTCGAATGCGCTCGTGCCGGACACGCTCACCGACCTCGGGGGCGGGGCGTGCTTCAACGACGCGCGCGTGCAGGTCGAACGGCTGGGGAGTGCAGCTATCAGCGATCAGCCATCGGCGGGGGCGCCAACGGACTGACTGCTGATAGCTGGGCTGCAGGGGGAGACTACGCGATGGTCGGCAGTTTGCCACGGCCGCCGCGACTCACCTGGCCGCCCTTGCGGCCGGCCTCACGAGCCTCGTCTGCCGACCACTCGTGTGCGGTACCCTTGGCATGCGCGGCGCGGCCGCCCTTGCTGGCGATCTCGCGCTGCTTCTCGGGGGACATCGAGGCAAAGCCTCGGCGGGCCTTTCGAACGATTTCGAGCATCGTAGACACCTCCTTCTTACCCTCCACAGAGCGAGATGCTTGCCAGCCTCGCCGGGTGGGCCCGCGAAAATAAGTGTCTTTGTGCGAAAGACTTAGAAGGATGTCTCGATATGTACACCCGGGCTGGGTGCATGGAATCGCTACAGTCCAGGTGCAAACCCGGCCGGAATCAATACGTCGGGGGCGGCGGCTGGCGGCGCGGGCGGAACACGTCGCAGCCGTCGCAGTTCCGGATGTCGAACTCGTACCCCATGATGGGGAAGAACATGGGATGGGCGCAGTACAGCAGGTGCCCGTCGACGATGGTCTGGATGCCGGGATCTGGCGGAATCTGGCTGGTCCGCCGGCCATACCAGCAGAGTCGATGACGGTCTTCGGGTTCCACGGGGCGCCTGCTCCCATGATAATGGGGACGGAGGCGTGAAACATGAGCGTGTGTGGAGGTCCGACGGGGTCGCACGATGGGATGGCCGGCAATACGAGCGGCCGGACGGTGCAGTGCGTGAAGTTCCAGAAGGAGATGCCCGGGCTGGACACACCTCCCTGGCCGGGTGAACTCGGCCAGCGGATCTTCGAGCAGGTCTCCGCGGAAGCCTGGAAGCTCTGGGAGGATCGGCAGAAGATGATCCTCAACGAGTACCGCCTGATGCCATGGCAGAAGGAAGGCCAGGAGCTCATCCGCCAGCACATGGAGGAGTTCTTCTTCGGCGAGAGCGCGGCCCTGCCGCCGGGCTACGTGCCGCAGCAGAGCAAGTGATCCGCTGAGCTATCGCAGGACGGGCATGTCCACGTCGATCGCGACGTGGAGGATCCCGTGGGCCGTGCGCAGCGCCTCGGCCACGGCGTCCGGGTGCGGGCCGCGCGCGAAGATGAAGCCCAGGTACGTGGCGCCTTCGGGGAGCGCCACGAGCCGCTGATCGGCCCTGGCGGTGATGGTCAGGCCCGTGATGCCGGCCACGGCGCGGGCCTCCTCCTGCCCGTCCACGCGCCGGAGCACACCGCTTCGCGGAATCGGGATCATCATCACGCCGCTCGCCTCGGCCTCCCGTGTCCACGGCGCGGACGGCTCGCCGAGCGCGTGGCGCAGCAGCAGTTCTTCCAGGCCGATCACGGCATCCGCGCGCTGGAATCGAAGCGCGCCCGCACACAGCCCGCCGATCGGCCGCGCCGCCACTTCCAGCAGGTACACCCCATCCGACGTCGCGCGGCATTCGGCGTGTACCGGACCGTGGTGCAGGCCGACGGCGCCCGCCGCCGCGGCCACCGTCCGCGTGATGGCCTGCTCCACGGCTGCCCCCGCCAGCGACGGCGTCACGTAGATGGTCTCCTCGAAGTACGGCCCCACGAGCGGGTCCGGCTTGTCGAAGATCGCGAGGACGCGCAGCACGCCGTGCTCCATGAGCCCTTCGACCGCGTACTCCGCGCCGTCGATGTACGCCTCCACCTGCACGGGGCCTATCGCATCCTCACCGGCCGCGCGGACTTCGGGCGACCGCAGGAGCCGCCGCACGCGCGCCACCGCCTCCACGAACGCCGCCTCGTCGTCGGCACGGATCACTCCGCGCGAGCCGGACAGGGTCGTCGGCTTGACGACGACGGGGAACGGCGGGCGATCCGGCAGCGACAGCGGGTCGGCGCCGGGAGGCAGGATGGCGGTGGCCGGCGCGGGCAGCCCGGCCTCCCTGATCCGCGCGCGCATGAGCCGCTTGTCTCGCGCGATGTCGGCCGCTGCCGCCGGATGCCCCGGCAGGCCGAGGCGCTGTTGCACGTACGCGGCCATCACCGTCGGCCGATCGCCAACCGCGAGGACGCCATCCACCGGACGACCGGCCAGCGCCTCCACGAGCGCGGCACTCCCGCGCGCTTCGTCGCGGAACCGGACGGCCACCGCGTGGTCCCGCCATGGATCGTCCAGCCGATCGCAGCGATCCGTCGCGTAGACGATCTCGACGCCCAGCCGCGCCGCGGCCGTCTCGAACATGCGGGTCTGATACCCGGTCGTCGTCGCGAGCAGCAGGACTCTGGGCATGGACTACCGCTGGGCCGATCGCGCCACGAGCGTCAGTTCGCGCGAGGCGTGCTCGTGCGCGACGGACACCCTGGCCTCGTGAACCCCGGTACTCCAGTGAACGGACGTGACGGTGTAGGCGGCAGCGCTCAGCACGACCAGCCGGAAGCGGCCGGCGGCGTCCGTCACGGCCTCGTCGGTGCTGCCCTGTCCCCCCGTGGCGCGCACGTGTGCATCGCGCACGGGGGCGCCGTCGGCGTCGAGCACGATGCCGCTCAACGCCATCGGCTCCCGGGTCGTCGCCACCTGGACGTCGTGCTCCAGTTCCACGCGCCCGCCGGGCGGGACGTCGACGCCGATGGCCCGGTCGCGCCGGTCCACGCCGGGTGAGAAGAGCGCGGCGCCCGCCGCGGCGATGACGTAGCGGCCGGGCTCGAGCCCGGCGATCTCGAAGGCGCCCGTGTCGTCGGCATGCACGGTCTCACCCGCGCGATCGGGTGCGACGGCATTGACGGGCACGCCGGCCAGGGCGCGGCCGTCGCTGTTGACGAGGCGCCCGGCAATCCGGCCGTCGTGACGCAGGGTCGCCGGCCTCGTGACGCAGCCGTTCAGGCTGTGCACCTCGAAGGCGACGAATCCCGACGACGGGTAGTAGAGACCCGGCGGCGCGTCCACGTCGATCCGGTACTCGCCCAGCGGGAGGCCGGTGATCTCGAAGGTCCCGTCGGCGCGGGATATGGCCTCGCCGACATGCCCGTCCGAGCGCGCCCGGACGCGAACGCCCTCGAAGCGTCGCGTCTGCCGTCCATCGCTCGCATCTCCAGTCGCGATGTGCTGCTCCACCGTGCCGGTGAACACGGCGCCGGCCCCGGTCACGCCGCGGAGCGCACGCAACTGCGACAGCAGTTCCGGTGCCTCCGCGCTCGGCACCGTGCCGGCGCACGCGTCCGCGGAGAAGCCCCGACCCGGGACCACACGGCCGAAGACGATGTACTCCGTCCCGGCGACGAAGTGGACGTCCAGTGACGAGTCCCCGCCCGTGATCACCACCGTGGCACCCGGGTCACCGGCGAGCTTCTCGACCACGTCGATGCGGGTGGTCACGACGTGCCTGTACGTGTCCGGACCGACCGGCAGGGCCCGTCTGTCGATATCCACCACGCGCCCCCGGAACACCACCGGGCTCTGTGCCAGCCAGTCGCACGCCGCCATGCGCGGCTTGAAGGACGCGCAGGATGCCGCCGCCTCACGCGGCGCGCACGCGAACGTGATCAACACGAACAGTGCCACGCGAACCCATGTCATCTGCATGTGTCCCTCACACTCCGCCGGCGCCGGCCCTCGATCCGTGGCGCCTCATCATCTACACCAGAGCCACCTGCTCTGCAGCGGGCTCCGCTCAACAGTACCAGGGCTCGTTCAGGTAGGGAATGGTGGCGCGGACCGGGGCGCTGTCCTCTGGCGACGGAATGCGCACGCCGGACGGCGGGAGTTCCGCGTCCACGAGGGCCCGGATGGCCGCGACGATCTCGTGCCGCGGACGGGTCATCCGGACGCCAACCAGGCGCATGATCGCGGCCTGCAGGCGATCGACCCGTGGATCCGGATGACGCCACGGGTAGGTGAGCGTGTGCGGGTCGAACGGCCCCACGAGCCGCGCGATGTCGCGCAGCTCCAGGAGCCGCGACTTCCACGTCACGAGCAGCCGGATGCCCCACTGCACCGGGGCCACGTGTCCCACCAGACCGAGCGAGGCCACGGTGTCCAGCAGGTCGCGATAACCCTCCAGCGTCGTCCACGGGCTGAAGGCGACGAACGTCGGGGCCAGCGTCAGGCCGGCGCCACGGCAGAGCGCGGCGGCCCGCAGGACATCCGCGCGCGTGTGCCCCTTGTCGAGATGCGCGAGCACGCGGTCATCGACAGACTCCACCGCGCTCGTCACGAAGAGGCAGCCCGTCTCCGCAAGCCCGGGCAGCATGTCGCGATGGCGGATCAGGTGCTCCACCTTGATCGTGGCGTCGTAGGTGAGCGCCGGCCACTCGGCGTGCAGCGCCTCCACGATGCGGCGTGCGTGCGTGGGCCCGTTGAGGAAGTCCGGATCCGCGAACGTGATGTGCTGGACGCCAGCCTCGACCTGCGTGCGGATGTCCGCCAGCACGACCTCCGGCGGGACGACCCGGAACTGCCCGCCGTAGACGGGCACGATCGGGCAGTGCCGGCAGCGGTGCTTGCACCCGCGCGTGGCATCCGTGGAGCCGGCAATCCGGCGCGTGCCGTCGGGCATCTGCAGGGACGCGTAGCGCACGGCGGCCGGCAGGTCCGAGCGATCCGGCTGGATGAACGCCAGGCGCGGAAGGGCCGCGCCCGCGCCGGCATCCCTGTTCAACTCGCCGCTGGCGAGCGCCACGAGATCCGCCTCGAACTCCGGCCCGAGGACGTGCGTGACGCCGTGCGCGCGCAGCAGGTCGTCGTTGAGGGGCGCGTAGAGCCCGTAGGCGCAGAGTTCCACACCGGGGTTGACCTGCCGCAGCCGGTCCAGGACCGGCAGCGCCAGGCGCGTGGCCGTGTGCATCGGCAGGTAGACGGCGGCGAACCGCGCACGCGCGGCCGTCTCCGGCGCCAGCTTGTCCCGCGAGAGATCCACCGCCATCGCCTCGATCCCCGCCTGGCGAAGCCAGGCGAGCGGTGAGGCCAGCCCGAACGGCTGCCGGCCCAGATCGTAGGTCGAAAGCAGGAGCACCACGGAGTACTCAGGGTACCCCACCGTCCGGGGCCGCGGGGCGCGGGGCACCGCTCGGGGTGCCGGTTCCCTGTCCGATCGGTATACTCTCCCCCGGAGGTGTGCCATGTGGAGCCGACGTTCGTTCCTGCGCGTGACGGGTGCGGCCGGTGGGGCGGCGTTCGCCACCCGGCATTACGGCATCGAAGAAGTCGCGGCGGCCACGGCCGCGGTCGACACCCGCAGCCCGGAGGAGATTGCCGCGGACGAGGACTACTGGCGCGAGATCCAGTTTGCGTTCACCCTCGATCGGACGCTCATCAATCTCAATAACGGCAACCAGTGCCCGAGCCCGGTGGTCGTGCACGAAGCCAGCAAGCGCTATATGGACTGGGCCAACCAGGCACCGGTCTACCACCGCGGCATGATCGACAGGAACATCGAGTCCGCGCGGCGCCGGCTGGCGACGGAGTTCGGCGCAGACCCGGAGGAGATCGCGATCACCCGGAACGCGAGCGAGTCCCTCCAGATTGCGCAGATGGGACTGGACCTCCAGCCGGGCGACGAGGTCCTGACGACGGTCCAGGACTACGGCCGCATGCTGACCACGTGGGATCAGCGCGCGCGGCGCGACAAGCTGACGATCACGCGCATCGACTTCCCCTGTCCGACAACGCAGGCGGATCTGCTGGAGCGGTTCGAGCGGGCGATCACGCCGCGGACGAAGGTGATGCACTTCTGCCACATCACCAACCAGTCCGGCCAGCTCTTCCCCGTCCGGGACCTGAGCCGGATGGCGCGGGCGCGCGGCATCACCACGATCGTGGACGGCGCACATGCGATGGGCCACTTCCCGTACGCCCTGCGGGACCTGGAGATGGACTACTACGGTGTCAGCCTGCACAAGTGGCTGATGGCGCCGCTCGGTACCGGGCTGCTCTACGTGCGGCGCGATCGCATCGCGTCCACGTGGCCCCTGCAGGCAGCGCCCACCGTGCGCGACACCGACATCCGCAAGTTCGAGGAGATCGGCACGCACCCGCCCGGGCCGCGTGCCGCCATCAACGAGGCGGTCGCGTTCCAGCGCGCCATCGGCATCGAGCGCAAGGCGGCACGGCTCCGGTACCTGACGCTGCGCTGGGCGAACGCGCTGGGGACCAACCCGCGCGTGAAGCTCCACTCGAGCCTCGAGCCGGGACAGACCTGGGGACTGGCCGTCGTCTCCATCGACGGCGTCGATACGGGCCGGCTCGTCGCGCACCTCTGGGACAGGCACCGTATCGTCATCACGTCGGTGGGCCACGAGAACGAGAAGGAGCCGGGGCTCAGCTATCGCGGCCTGCGCGTGACGCCGAACATCTACACGCCGCTGGAGGAGATCGACTACTTTGTCGAGGCCATGGACGCGGTGATCAGGAACGGGCTGCCCGCCTGAAGCGGGCACGCCGCAAGGCGGCAACACCGGAGCACGGATACTGGAGAGGACGATGATGACACGACACATGAGTGGGGTGCGATGGCTGTGCGCTTGTATGGTGGCCGTGGCGCTGGGGGTCCCCAGTGCTTCGGCCCAGGAGGCGAGCGCGCCGCCGCTTCCCAGGGAAGACGCGGGCGAGCTCCCGAAGTATGTCCGTGACCCCATTCCCCTCATGAGCGCCGCGCTCGGCACCTTCACGCGGCCCATCTCGTCGGCCAATCCCGAGGCACAGCAGTTCTTCGATCAGGGCTTCCAGATGATGTACGCGTTCGCGCGCCTGGATGCCGTGCGCTCGTTCCGCGAGGCGTGGAAGCGCGACCCGTCGTGCGCGATCTGCTACTGGGGCGAGGGCTGGGCCTGGGGGTCGTACCTCAACGGGCCGATGCCGGCCGAGCAGTCCCCGTTCGCCTATGCCGCCACGCAGAAGGCCCTGTCGCTCAAGGCCACCGCGACACCCGTCGAGCGGGCCTTCATCGAGGCCCTGGCGGTCCGCTACGTCAAGGACTTCGATCCCAAGACGCGGCGTGACCAGGACAGCGCCTACGCCGACGCGATGCGCGGCGTGGCCGAAGCGTTCCCGGCCGATCTGGATGCCGCCACGCTCTACGCGGATGCGCTGTTCATCCTGGAACCGCGGCGCGGACGCCGTGACATCAACGCGCCGAATGTCCAGCACCTGCACAAGGTGCTCGAGAGCATCCTGGACCGTGACGCCCGCCACCCCGGCGCGTGCCACCTGTACATCCACGCGACGGAGTCCACGGTCAAGCCGCAGAAGGCGGAGATCTGCACGGACTTCCTGAGCGCGGCCATCCCCGGTGCAAGCCACATCAACCACATGCCCTCGCACACCTACAACGAGGTCGGCCGCTGGGGCGACTCGGTGCGCTCGAACCTCGAGGCGTGGCACTCCGACCTCAAGGCCGATATCGGCGAGGGGTTTGCCATCTACCCCGATCACAACCTGCACATGCTGCTCTACGCGGCGTCGATGGACGGACAGGGTGCCATTGCCATCCAGGCCGGCAAGGACTACGCGAAGCGCACCAGCGACTCGATGTACCACGTCCTGACGCTGCTCCGCTTCGGGCGCTTCGACGAAGTCCTCCAGGTCACGGCCCGCCCCGAGCGCGAGCTTCCTGCGGCGCTCTGGGACTTCTCGCAGGGCTACGCGCACCTGCGTCAGGGCTCCGTGGACTTCGCCCGCCTCTATCTCGGCCGCGTGCAGAAGGCCGTGGAGACGAGCGAGGCCGAGTTCCGCGGACACTCCGCCAGGAACCTCGTCGGCGTCGCCGCGGGCATCCTGGAAGGCGAGATCCTGCGGGAGGAGAAGGACCTGCCGGGCGCCATCCAGGCCTTCGAGCGGGCCGTCGCCGCGGACGATGCGCTGGACTACGACGAACCGGAGCCGCTCCCCTTCCCGGCGCGGCACTGGCTGGGTGCGGCCCTGATCGAAGCGGGCCGGCACGCCGACGCGGAGCGCGAGTACCGCACGGATCTCGAACAGCACCCGCACAACGGCTGGTCGCTGCTGGGCCTGCAGCAGGCGCTCAAGGCGCAGGGCAAGGCCACGGCGGAGGTGGATGCCGATCTCGCGAAGAGCTGGTCACGCTCGGACACGTGGACGAGGTGGTCCAGATTCTGACGCGCGACTGCGGCGCGTGGGCGCGGCCTTTGGCCGCGCAGGCCCGTGGTGGGCGGCGCCCCGAGGCGCCGCCTTCCCGGCCTCAGTCCCTCGCCGCCGACAGGCGCTTCAACGGGCCGACGAACGCGAAGAGGAGCAGCCCCGCGACGATGGCGAAGGCGGCGATGGTGCCGAAGAGTGTCGGCAGCGCCATGGACTCGTAGAACCCGGCCACGCGGCCGCCGATGAAGTTGCCGACGGAGGTCGCCAGGAACCACACGCCCATCATCAGCCCGGCGATGCGCGCCGGCGCGAGCCGGGTCATCGCGCTGAGGCCCACGGGGCTGAGCGTCAGCTCGCCGATCGTGTGCAGCAGATAGGTCGTCACGAGCCACATCGGGCTCACCATGACGCCCTGCTCCGCCAGCCGCGCCGCGATGACGAGCGTCGCGAAGCCGAGGCCGACGAAGACCAGCCCGAAGGCAAACTTCGCCGGGCTCGTGGGCTCCATCTCCCTCGCCGCCATCCTGATCCAGATCCAGGCGAACACCGGCGCCAGGATGATCAGAAACAGCGAGTTCAATGACTGATACCACGTGCTGGGAAATCCCCGGCCGAGCACCTGGTTGTCCGTGCTGCGATCCGCGAACAGGTTGAGCGTCGATCCCGCCTGCTCGAACACGGACCAGAAGAGCGCGGCCGCGAGGAACAGCACCGTGATCACGTAGAGACGGCGCCGTTCGTCGGCCGTCCAGCCGCGGCTGAAGAAGAGCCAGGCGAAGAATCCCAGCGTGAGGAGGAGGAGGAAGACGCCGGCCGCGTCGGCCACCTGCATGGGCGTGATGGGCACCATGCCCGTGTAGGCCCCCCCGCCAATCACGACGAGCGCGGCGACGAGCGCCACACCCAGGGCGGCGGTGCGGCGGCGAAGCGCACGCCCCGCCTCCGGCGACGCGTCGGGCACCGGGCGCAGGCCGGCGTCGCCGAGATGGCGGCTGCCGAGCACGTACTGCGTGACGCCGATCAGCATGCCGACGCCGGCCGCGGCAAACCCCGTGTGCCAGCTCACGCGCTGGCCGAGGTATCCACAGACGATCGGCGCGATGAACGCGCCGAGGTTGATGCCCATGTAGAAGATCGAGAACCCCGCATCGCGCCGCTGGTCCGCCTGCGCGTAGAGCTGGCCGACGATCACGCTCACGTTGCCCTTCAGCAGCCCCGTGCCGATGACGATGAGGAAGAGCCCGAAGTAGAACGTCGTGAGCGACGGGACGGCCATGCTGAAGTGGCCGGCCGAGATGATGAGGCCCCCGTAGAGCACCGCGCGCCGCTGCCCGATCAGGCGGTCCGCAATCCAGCCGCCCGGCAGCGTCGTCATGTAGACCATGGACGTGTAGAGGCCGTAGATCGCGCCGCCCTGCGCCGCGTCGAAGCCGAGGCCGCCGGCCGCGAGCGGGGCCGTCATGTACAGGAGCAGCAGCGCGCGCATCCCGTAGTAGCTGAAGCGCTCCCACATCTCCGTGAAGAAGAGCGTCGAGAGGCCGCGAGGATGGCCGAAGAACGCGTGGTCGTTCGGGATGGCAGGCTCTGTCATGGGCGCTGCCGATTATTCCCGACCCGCCCCGGCGAGTCCATCGAAAGCGCCGGGACCGGCCATTGGCGTCCCGTGCACAGGATGGCGTAGTGTGCGGAGATGGCCCTCGACGAGTACCGCCGCAAGCGCGACTTCACCCGCACCCCCGAACCCGACGGGGACGCCGCCGGCCCCGCCCGGAAGGGCGAGCCCCTGTTCTTCTGCGTCCAGAAGCACCTGGCCTCCCATCTGCACTACGACCTCCGGCTCGAGTGGAACGGCGTCCTGCTGTCGTGGGCCGTGCCCAAGGGGCCGTCCATCGACCCGGCCGACAAGCGCCTGGCGATGCAGACCGAGGACCACCCGTTCGCGTACGGCACGTTCGAGGGCGTGATCCCCGAAGGCTACGGCGCCGGCATCGTGATGCTCTGGGATCGCGGCACGTGGACGCCCGAGGGCGACGTGGAGGCGATGCTCCGCAAGGGCGACCTGAAGTTCACGCTCGACGGCTACAAGCTGAAGGGCTCGTGGGTCCTGGTGCGCACGCGCGGCTTCGGCACCGGGACCAAGCCGAGCTGGCTCCTCATCAAGCACCGCGACGAGTGGGCCGGCCCGATCGACATCACCGAGTTCGCCCCGCTCAGCGTCAAGACGCCGGACGCGGACTTCGCGGAGATCCTCGGCGATGGCACGCCGGACCTGTGGATCGGCAACCCGCCGGCGAAGGGCGGCGACACCGGGAAGCTGTTTCGGTCCATCATCGCGCGCGCGATGGAGATGAAGGCCGTGCCGGAACCGGGCGCTCCAACGACGGCCACGAAGCGCGCGAAGGGCGCCACGCGTGCGAAGACG
>CAZUGF010000040.1:24685-38036 GCA_964619705.1 uncultured Bifidobacteriaceae bacterium | reverse complement strand
CGTAGTGAGGCCTACCGAGCGTAGCGAGGCCTACCGAGCGCAACGCGCGAGGCCTCCGTGGTGAGGTAGCGTGACACCCAACGAGACCATCGACGCGCTCCGGGCCGAGATCCGCCGGCACGAGGAGCTCTACTACATCAAGGCCGCGCCCGAGATTGCCGACGGCGAGTTCGACGCGCTCATGCAGCAGCTCCGCGAGCTGGAGACGGAGCACCCGGACCTCGTCACGTCCGACTCCCCGACGCAGCGTGTGGGCGGCCGGCCGTCCGAGGGGTTTGTCAGCGTGCGGCACGTCGCGCCGATGCTCAGCCTCGACAACGCCTATGACGAGGCGGACCTCCGCGCGTTCGATGAGCGTGTCCGGAAGGGACTCGCGGCGGACGGCGCGGCGGCGTATGTATGCGAGCTCAAGATCGACGGGCTCAGCATCGCGCTCACCTACGAGGACGGGCGCCTGGTCCGCGGCGCGACGCGCGGAGACGGCGTCCGCGGCGAGGACGTCACGTTCAACGTGCGGACCATCCGCGCGATCCCGCTCACGCTTCGCGGCGCCGCGCCCGGACGGATCGAGATCCGCGGCGAGGTCTACTTCCCGCGCGCGGCGTTCGATCGCCTGAACCGGGAGCGTGAGGCCCTGGGGGAGCCGGTGTTCGCCAACCCGCGGAACGCCGCGGCCGGCACGATGCGGACCCTGGATCCCTCGTCGGTCGCCAGGCGCGGCCTGTCGGCGTGGATGTACCAGGTCGTCGGCGGCGGCGCGGATGCCGCCGGATCCGAGGCGGCCGCGTCCAGTGCCGCCACGCACACCGCGATGCTGGAGCAACTGGCCGCGTGGGGCCTGCCCGTCGAGCCGCACTGGCAGCGTGCCGAGGGCGCGGACGCGGTGTGGGCCTACTGCGAGACGTGGCGCGAGCGGCGCCACACGCTGGGCTTCGAGACCGACGGGGTCGTGATCAAGCTGGACGGCTTCGACCTGCGCGGCCGCCTCGGCGCGACGTCCAAGTTCCCGCGGTGGGCCACCGCCTTCAAGTACCCGGCGCAGCAGGCGACGACGATCCTCAAGGCGATCGAGGTCAACATCGGCCGCACGGGCGCGGCGACGCCGTACGCGGTGCTCGAGCCGGTGTTCGTGGCCGGCTCCACGATCTCGCTCGCCACGCTCCACAACCCCGACGACCTGGCGCGCAAGGACATCCGCGAGGGCGATACCGTCGTCGTGGAGAAGGCCGGCGACGTGATCCCGCGCGTGGTGGGCCCGGTCCTGTCGAAGCGTCCCGCCGATGCCCAGCCGTGGGTGATGCCCGCGGTGTGCCCCGTGTGCCGGAGCCGGTTGCAGAAGGCCGAGGACGAGGCGGTGTGGCGCTGCCAGAACAGCTCGTGTCCCGCGCGGCTGCTCCGGAGCCTGGATCATTTCGTCTCGCGCGGGGCGATGAACATCGAGGGCCTGGGCGAGGTCCTGGTCCGGCAGCTCGTCGAGAAGGGGCTCGTGTCCACCGCGGCCGACATCTACCGGCTGGACCAGGCGACGCTGGAGCAGCTCGACCGCATGGGGGCGAAGTCCGCGGCCAAGCTCGTGGCCGAGATCGACAGGTCCCGGCAGAACGAGGTCTGGCGGCTGCTGAACGGGCTCGGTATCCGTCACGTCGGCGAACGCGGCGCGCAGGTGCTGGCGGATCACTTCGGGTCCGTGGACGCCATCGTGGCGGCGCCGCAGGCGGAGCTCGAGGAGGTGCCGGAGATCGGGCCGGTCGTGGCGGCGTCCATCCGGAGCTGGTTCGACGAGCCGCGGAATCGCGCGCTGCTGGCCGGATTGCAGGCCGCGGGCGTCCGGATGGTGGGGGAGGCGAAGCGCGTGCCGAAGGGGCCGCAGCCGCTGGCCGGGCAGACGTTCGTGCTGACCGGGACCCTCGCATCCCTGTCGCGGGAGTCCGCGGCGGAGCGCATCGAGGCGCTCGGCGGCAAGGTGACCGGGTCCGTCAGCCGGAAGACCACCTACCTGGTCGTGGGGGCGGATGCGGGGACGAAGCTGGCCAGGGCCCAGTCGCTGGGCGTGCAGACGCTCGATGAGGCCGCGTTCCTCGGGCTTATAATGAAGCCATCATGACGCGGCGCTTCGCCTGGCTCACCGCGGGCCTGACGGCCACCGTGGGATTCCTGGTCGGCATGGTCGTCACCGGTTCGATGACGCCCAGCGTGGCCGTCTCCGCGCCGCCGCCGTCCGGACTGGCCGCGTACGATCCGGTGACGGTGCCCATCCCGCTCGGCCTCGTGCCCGGCGCGGTCAACTTTGCCGACGTGGCGGAGCGGCTGAACCCCGTCGTGGTCAACATCGACGCCAGCGCGCGCGTGCGGCGCAATCGCACCGGCACGGACCTGCGCCGGCGTCCTGAGCTCGACGAGGTGCCGCCGCCCGACGAGCGGCGGCCGCGCACCGGCGAGGTCCCGCGCCGCGGGACCGGCACGGGCTTCATCATCGATCCCGACGGCCACATCCTCACCAATCACCACGTCATCGAGGGCGCCGAGCGCCTGACCGTCAAGCTGGCCGACGGGCGCAACCTGCGGGCGACGGTCGTGGGCTCGGACCCGGATACCGACATCGCGCTCATCAAGGTGGAGGCGCCCGCGCCGCTGCCGCACGCGGTGCTCGGCGATTCCGATCGGCTGCGCGTGGGGGAGTGGGTCTGCGCCATCGGCAACCCGCTGGCGTACGAGCACACGGTGACGGTGGGCGTCGTGAGCTTCATCGGGCGCAAGCTGTTCGACTCGAGCCTGGACAACTACATCCAGACGGATGCCGCCATCAGTTTCGGCAACAGCGGCGGTCCGCTCATCAACGCGCGCGGCGAGGTGATCGGCATCAACTCGGCGGTGAGCCGACAGATCAGCAGCATCGGCTTCGCCGTGCCGATCAACCAGGCGCGCAGCATCCTCCCGCAGTTGAAGACGCTCGGGCGCGTCTCGCGCGGCTATATCGGCGTGGCGCTGCGTGACGTGGACCCGGACCTGCAGACCTCGCTTGGCCTGCCGCGATCCGAAGGGGCGCTCGTGCAGGACGTGACCGCCGGCTCGCCCGGCGCCCGTGCCGGCATCAAGGCCTACGACCTCATCGTGGCGGTGGACCAGGCCCCGGTGCGATCGAACGACTCGCTCATCCAGGCGATTGCCGCGCGGACACCGGGCACGAGCGCGCAGCTCGAGCTGCTGCGCGACGGCCGGCCGATGCACGTCGCGGTCAAGCTGGCGGAGCGCCCGGGGCGCGTGCCCGTGCCGACGAGCCCCGTCGAGCGATCCGTGCAGCGCGTGGAGCCGACCGAACTCGGCCTGACGCTGATTCAGATCGACCAGAGCAATGCCCATCGCTTCGACGTGCCGTCCGGCATGACGGGGCTGCTCGTCCAGCGCGTCGAGCCGCTCAGCGCGGCCTACGACGCCGGGATCGCGCGCGGCCATGTGATTCTCGAAATCAACCGGCGGGCCGTCAGTTCCGTGGCCGCCTATCGCCGGCAGGTGGAGAGCGTGCGCGCGGGCGACGTGCTGGCCGTCTACCTGTACGATCCCGAGATCGACCAGCGCGCCATCCACACGGTCCGGACGGAGCCGCATTGAAGCCGCGTATCCTGGTCGTGGATGACGAGGCCGGCATCCGCGATACGCTGCGGATGATTCTGGAATACGAGGGATACGATGTCGTCCAGGCCGCGTCGGGCGAGGAGGGCGTCCGGCTGATCGAGCGCGAGGCGCCGGACCTGGTGTTCCTCGACATCAAGATGCCCGGCATGGACGGCCTCGACGTCCTGCAGAAGGTCCGCCACCTTACCGACTCCACGCCGATCGTCGTCATCTCCGGCCACGTCGAGCAGGGCGGCGCCAGCTCCAGCGAGGCGGCGCAGGCCATGAAGCTCGGCGCGCGGGACTTCATCGAGAAGCCGCCGACGCGGGATCGCATCCTCGTCACCGTGCGCAACGCGCTCGACACCTCCCGGCTCCGGACCGAGGTGCGGTCGTTCAAGCGCGATGCGGAGAAGCGCTACCAGATCGTCGGCGACTCGCCGGTGCTCGCCACCGTGCGGGAGTCCATTCACAAGGCGGCGCCCACCAATGCCACGGTCCTGATCTGGGGGGAGAGCGGCGTCGGCAAGGAACTCGTCGCGCGGGCGATCCACCGCGAGAGCCTGCGCCGCGACGGCCCGTTCGTCCAGGTCAACTGCGCGGCGATCCCGGACGAGCTCATCGAGTCGGAGCTCTTCGGCCACGAGAAGGGCTCGTTCACCGGCGCCAGCGACCGGCAGATCGGCAAGTTCGAGCAGGCGGACAAGGGCACGATCTTCCTGGACGAGGTCGGCGACATGAGCCTGAAGACGCAGGCCAAGGTCCTCCGCGTCCTGCAGGAGCAGGAGCTCGAGCGCCTGGGCAGCAACCGCGTCATCAAGGTGGACGTGCGCGTGATTGCCGCGACGAACAAGAACCTCGAGGAGGCGATCAACACGGGCACGTTCCGCGAGGATCTCTTCTACCGCCTGAACGTCGTCCCGATTCCGGTGCCGCCCCTGCGCGATCGGCGCGAGGATATTCCCGCGCTCGTCCGCCACTTCGCGGACGTGCTGGCGCGGGAGAACAACTTCCGCCGGCGCGCCTTCTCCGCGCAGGCCATGGAAAAGCTGAAGCAGCGCTACTGGCGCGGGAACATCCGCGAACTGCGGAACGCGGTGGAGCGGCTCCTCATCATGTCCAGCGGCGACAGCGTCGACGCGCGCGACGTCCCCGACGAAGGGACGGCGGGCCGGCCGGATGCCGCCGTGCCGAGTGCGGCGCGCCCGGCCGCGGAGCCCGCCGACGCCCCGTGGAACGCGGCGGCCACGCTCCAGGAGTTCAAGAGCGCCTCGGAACGCGCGTTCATCGTCAGCCGGCTTCGGGAGAACGGCTGGAACATCTCGAAGACCGCCGAGGTGATCGACACGCCGCGCAGCAACCTGTACAAGAAGCTCGAACAGTACCAGATCAGCGAAGAGCGGGACGGCGCGCGGCACTGACGCGCAGCCGGCCGTCGCTCCGCACCATCCGTCCACTCACGCGCCACCGTCCGGTGGCCGGCACTTTGCTACACTACGGAAGTCGCAGTACGCCAGACGATCGCTGCCGGCGATACCCGTGTCTGTCGAGATCGCCCTTCGGGGAGGTCCTGGCGGGCACGAAGGGTCGGCGGGAGAGGAAAGTCCGAACTCCATCAGGACAGTGCGCCGGGTAACGCCCGGGCGGGGTAACCCGACGGAAAGTGGCACAGAAAATATACCGCCCTTCGACTCGCCCCTTCGGGGCTCGCTCAGGGCAAGCCCAGAGTGCTGACGGCACGCCGGGCTCCACACGACGCGGGCTCGCCTCGAGCGAGCCGCGAAGCGGCGAGTCGAGAGGTAAGGGTGAAAAGGTGCGGTAAGAGCGCACCGCGCTCCTGGCAACAGGAGTGGCAGGCAAAACCCCGCACGGAGCAAGACCAAATAGGGGAACGCGCGGCTCCGGCCGCACGGGTGGTCCATCCGAGTTCCCGGGTCGGTCGCTCGATCCCGTCAGCAATGCCGGGACTAGAGGAATGATCGTCCCGCCGGGGCCGGCGGCCCGCAAGGGTCGTGGGTCACGGCGGACAGAATTCGGCTTATCGGTGTACTGCGACGCTTCGAATCCGAGTGCGAACGAGAACCCGGTCCCCGACAGGTGTGACAGACGCATGCGACGACAGGCATTGATCGTGGCCGCGACCGTAGCGGTCGCCGTGGGAGGCACGCTGCTCGCGCAGCAGGGCGGAGGCCTGGGGCCCGGTGCGGAGCGCGGGCGGCCGGGCGCCGGGCGGACGCCGGAGTTCCCGCCGCCGTCGATCCTGGATTACCGGCCCCGCAGCACGCTGAAGGTGGCCGCCCACCCGGTGCCGAGGGCGAAGTTCCCCGTCATCGACATCCACAGTCACCAGCCCACGCCGATCACGCCGGAGGCGTTCGATCGCGTGGTGCAGGGCATGGACCAGAACAACCTGCGCGTGCTCGTCAACCTCAGCGGCGGATCCGGCGATCGGCTGCGCCAGGGCATCGAGGCCATCCGGACGAGCCCGCATCGCGACCGCATGGTGCTGTTTGCCAACGTGGACTTCTCCGGCGTGGGCACGCCGGGCTGGGCGGCCGGCGCGGCCAGCGCGCTCGAGGCCGACATCGCGGCGGGCGCGCGGGGCCTCAAGATCTTCAAGGACCTCGGGCTCCGCATCCGCAAGGCGGACGGGTCCCGGCTGGCGGTCGACGATCCCGAACTGGATCCCATCTGGGATGCGTGCGGACGCCTGGGCGTCCCGGTACTCATCCACACCGCCGAGCCGCAGGAGTTCTTCGAGCCCATCGATTTCAGCAACGAGCGCTGGCTCGAGCTCGCGCTCTTCAAGGACCGCCGCTACCCCGAGGGCCAGTTCCCGCGCTTCGAGGCCCTGCTGGCCGAGCGCGACCGCATGTTCCGGAAGCACCCGAAGACGACGTTCCTGGCCGCGCACTTCGCCTACCGCGGCAACGACCTCGCGAAGGCGCAGGAGATGATCGACACGATGCCGAACGTCCACCTCGAAGTGGCGGCCATCCTCGCGGAGCTCGGCCGCCAGCCGCGTGCGGCCCACGACTTCTTCGTCCGGAACCAGGATCGCGTGCTGTTCGGCAAGGACAGCTTCCAGCCCGACGAGTTCCCCTACTACTGGCGCGTGTTCGAGACCACCGACGAGTACTTCGACTACTACCGCGGGTACCACGCCTTCTGGAAGCTGTACGGCATGGGGCTGCCCGATGACGTGCTGAAGAAGCTCTACTACAAGAACGCGCTCGCGCTCGTGCCCGGGCTCCCGACGGAAGGATGGCCGGAGTAGCCATGGCGCTCTACACGGTGACGGGCGGCGCGGGGTTCATCGGATCCCACCTGGTCGAGGAGCTGCTGCGGCGCGGCGAGACGGTCCGCGTCGCGGACGACTTCAGTACCGGCAAGCGGGAGAACATCGACGCCGCCGTGCGCGCGGCAGGCGGGAACGGGCGCGCGGTGTCGATCGAGTCGGTGGTCGAGGGCGACCTGGCGGAGCTGGCCGTGGCGCGGGCCGCGGTGGCCGGCGCGGACTACGTGCTGCACCAGGCGGCCATTCCCTCGGTGCCGCGGTCCGTCAAGGACCCCCTCGCCTCGAACCGCGCCAACATCGACGGGACCCTCAACGTCCTCGTCGCGGCGCGGGACGCGGGCGTCACGCGCCTGATCTTCGCGGGGTCGTCGTCGGAGTACGGCGACACGCCGACGCTGCCGAAGCACGAGGAGATGCCCCCGAATCCGCTGTCACCCTACGCGCTGCAGAAGCTGGTGGGCGAGGAGTACCTCAAGCAGTTCACGCGGCTCTATGGCCTGGAGACCGTCAGCATCCGCTACTTCAACGTGTTCGGGCCGCGCCAGGACCCGGGCTCGCCCTACTCGGGCGTCATCTCCCTCTTCATCAAGTGGCTGCTCGCGGGCACGCCGCCGGCCATTCACGGCGACGGGGGACAGACGCGGGACTTCACCTACGTCGCCAACGTCGTGGACGGCGTCCTCCGCGCCTGCACGGCGCCCGGCGTCTCGGGCGAGTCCATCAACGTCGCGACCGAGGGCCGCATCTCCCTGAACGAGCTGCTGCAGTCCCTGCAGGCGATCCTCGGCACGAGCCTCACGCCGGCCTACGGCCCGCCGCGCGAGGGCGACGTGCGCGACTCCCAGGCGTCCATCGCCAAGGCCCGGCGCCTGCTGGGCTACGCGCCCATCGTGCCCTTCGACGAGGGCCTGCGCCGCACGGTGGAGTGGTTCCGGCAGGGCGGATCGGCCGGCGCCTGAATCGCGATCGCGCGAGGGGTCTCGGCCCGCCCGCCCCGGCCGGCAGGCCCGGTGTCCGCGTGTCGACGCGGTCGGCGCCCTGTCGCGGAGACTACCGCTCCACGAACGCGTTGTTGATCTCCTGAAACGGCGTGCCTCCGCGGAGGCCGCCGAACGTGCCCTTCTCGGCAATCTCGCGGGCGGCGTGCAGGAAGCCCGCCCACGCCGCGCGCGCCAGCGCGCCGCCGAGGCTGATGCGGCGCACGCCGAGCCCGGCGAGTTCCGCGACGGTCGTGAAGTCCCCGCCGACCAGCACGTTGACCGGCTTTGGCGCCACGGCCTCGACCACGGCGCTGATGTCGTCGTGCGCGGAGAGGCCCGGCGCATACAGGCAGTCCGCGCCGGCCTCCGCAAACGCCGTGAGCCGTCGAATGGTCTCCGCCAGATCGGGGCGCCCGACGATGAAGCCCTCCGAGCGGGCGGTGAGGAGGACGCCGGTGCCGCTGCCGTCGAGCGCGGCACGTGCGGCGCGAATGCGGTCGACGGCGAGATCGAACGCGAAGAGCGGATCCGCGGTGTGCCCGGTGGAGTCCTCGATGGAGAGGCCGGCCACGCCCGTGGCGGCCGCGCGGGCGACGTTGGCGGCCACGCCGTCCGGCTCGACAGCAAAGCCGCCCTCGAAGTCCGCATTGACCGGCAGCGTGACGGCCTCGCTGATCGTGCGCAGGTGCGCGAGCGTCGCGTCGAGCGAGACGCCGTTGTCCGGCCGGCCCTGCGACCAGGCAAATCCGGAGCTGGTGGTCGCGAGCGCGGGGAACCCGAGCTGTTCAAGGAGGCGCGCGCTGCCCACGTCCCACGGGTTTGGCAGGACGAAGCAGCCGAAGCGGTGCAGCTCGCGAAAGGTGCGGTAACGATCCTCGGGACTGGTCATGCGAGCAGGATACACGTGCCACGGACGCACGTGTCCGGTCCCGGTTTGTGGGTTAGACTTTTTCCATGAAGGCTCGTGCGGATGAGCTGCTCCGCGCTGTCTTGAGCCTCCCCATCGAAGACCGCGCAGCGATCGTGGCCGAACTGCTGGCCAGTCTCGAGGAATCCCCGGACGATCCGGCGCTGTCCTGGTTCAGGCCGGCGGCGGTCGAACACCCGCCGCGGATCAACGGCGCGTCCCCGCACGTCGAAGACGACGACCGCTGATGCGCAGGCGGCCTCTATCGCATGGCCCTGTGCTGCCCGCCGTCGATCGCCAGGCATTCGCCGGTGACCCAGCGTGCCGCGCGCGAAACCAGGAAAACGGCGACGTCCGCGATTTCCTCCGGCGTGGCCAGACGGCCCGCCGGAACCGACCGGCGAACGGCGTCGTAGAGCGCCGGCTGGTGCTGCCGGGCCATGTCCCAGATCCCTCCGGGGAATTCGGTCGATCCCGGGGCAATGGCGTTGACGCGGATGCGCGGCCCGTGCAGGACGGACAGCTTCTTGGCGTACGCGATGAGCGCGGCCTTCGTCGTCGTGTAGGCGATGTCCGGCACCGGCACGGCCTCGAGCGCCGAGATCGAGGACACCAGGAGGATGCTGCCGCCGTCGGCCGCGGCCATCCACGGCACGACACGCTCCACGGCATGGACGGCGGCCATCAGGTCCACCTGCAGGCTGGATGCCCAGGCATCGCGCTCCGAGCCGGCCGCCAGCGCCGAGGCATTGTGCACGAGCACATCGACGCCGCCCAGCGCGTCCCGCGACGCATCGAGGAACGTCCCGAGGGCGTCGTCATCCGCGATGTCGCAGAGCCCGCCGTACACCTGCACGCCTGCGGCCCCGATGGCGCGCTCGGCGTCGCGCAGCGAGGCCTCGCTCCGCCCGCAGATGGCCACGTGACAGCCTTCGGCCGCGAGCCCGCGCGCGATGGCCAGGCCGATGCCGCGAGTGCCGCCGAGGACGATGGCGCGACGATGGTCGAGACCGAGATTCATGGCGGCAATACTACACGGCCCGGCGCGCGCGTGGACGACGCACGGCTCGGCGCCCTGGACGGCGATAATCGGGGCGCATGCGCGGCGGTATCCCGGAAGTCCTCGTCTTAGGCGGCGGTCCTGCCGGCTGTGCCGCGGCGACGCTCCTCACGCGATGGGGCCACGACGTGCTGCTCGTGACAAAGCCGGGCGGACCGGAGGATGACGGCCGCGCCGAGTCCCTGACGCCGAGCTGCGCGAAGTTTTTCGACCTGCTGGGCGTCTCCGCGGACATCGACCGCGCCGGCTTCGTCCGGACGACGGGCAACACCGTGTGGTGGGGCAGCGGGCCGCCACGCGTGGAGATGTTCGCGGGCGGGGCGCGCGGATGGCAGACCACGTCGGCGCGGCTGGAGGCCGTGCTGCTGCAGGCTGCCCGTGACGCGGGCGTGCGGGTGGAGCGGAGGCTGCTGACGCCGCAGGAAGCCGCGGACGCGCCGGCCGGGTTCCGCATGGACTGCACCGGACGCGCGGGGCTCCTGGCCCGGGCACGTGCGGGCCGTCAGTACGAGGAGGGCCATCGCACCGTGGCCCTCATCGCGGTGTGGGATCGGCCGTCGTGGCCGCTGCCGGATCCCACGCACACCATCATCGAATCCTATGCGGACGGTTGGGCATGGTCGGTGCCGCTCGACGACAGCCGCCGCGCGGTGGCGGTGATGGTGGACCCGCGCACGTCCGCGCTGTCGCGCGGCGAGGGCGCGCGGACCACGTACCTGGCGGAACTGGCCAAGACGAAGAGGATGGCCGGGCTCGTGGCCGGCGCCGGCGCGGCAGGCGGGCCGGCTGGATGGGACGCGTCGATGTACCGCGCATCGACGTACGCGGGCACGGACTGGCTGGCTGCGGGTGACGCGGCGTCGTTCGTGGACCCGCTGTCGTCCGCCGGCGTGCGGAAGGCGCTGGCGTCGGGATGGCTGGCGGCGATCGCGCTGCACACGGCCCTCGCGCGGCCCGCGATGGCCGAGACGGCGCTTGCGTTCTACGCCGCACGGGAATCGGAGGTCTATGCGGGGTTCCTGTCCCTGACGCGCCGATTCCTCGCGGAGGCGGCGCACGGGCGCGCGCAGCCGTTCTGGACGGAGCGGGCGGACCTCCCGGAGGATCCGGCCGCGCCGGACGAGATGGCGGCGCGCGACCGTGCGGCCATCGTCGCGGCGCACGATCGCCTCCGCCGGGCGCCGGCGCTCGCCTTGCGCATCGGACCGGGTGTCCGGACGGCGCTGCGTCCTGCGATCAGCGGGGCGGAGATCGTCATGGAGCCGCGGCTGATCGCCGGTGCGGACAGCGCCGGCGTGCGCTATGTGCAGGACGTGGACGTCGTGACGCTCGTGGAACTGGCCCCGATGTGTTCGCAGGTGCCGGACCTCTACGAGGCGTGCGTCCGCCGGTCGGGGCCGACGGACCTGGCCGCGTTCCTGGCGGCGCTGGCGACGGCTGTGGCACGCGGGTGGCTCGTGGATGCCTGACGCGTCGGGGCCCGTACCTGTGCTACAAGTGTCCCTGCATCCATGCGATCGACTGCAGCCACCGCGTCCCTGACGGCTCTCTGGCTGGCCACGCTGATGACGGCCGCCACCCCGGCCCGGCAGCCTGCGCCCCCGGCGCCGCCGTCCACCGAGACCGGCATTCCCATCCTCGACGCGCGCGTGCGCGACGCCTGCGGTCCGTGCCATACGACGGATGACAAGCAGCAGCTCTCGCGGATCTCCTTCCAGCGCAACACCCCGGAGGGGTGGCAGGACACCATCAAGCGGATGGTGGCGCTCAACAACCTCACGATCGATCCCGCCACGGCCCGCGACGTCGTCAAGTACCTGTCGAACAACCTTGGGCTCGCGCCGGAGGAGGCCAGGCCGGCCGCCTACGAGGTGGAGCGCCGGCTCGTCGACGAGACCTACACGTCCAGGAGTGACGTCGAGGTCTGCAGCGCGTGTCACTCGCTGGGCCGCGTGATCTCGCAGCGCCGGACGCGGAGCGAGTGGGATCTGCTGATCGCGATGCACCGGGGATGGTATCCGCTCGTGGATCGGCAGGGGTTCCGCCGCATGGGCCCGGCGCCGCGCGATCGCGGACCGGACGGGAGCCTGCCGGACACCCGCCATCCGGTGGAGAAGGCTGTCGATCACCTGGCGGGCGCCTTCCCGCTCCAGACGCCGGCGTGGGCCTCCTGGTCCGCGACGATGCGTCCGGCGCGCATCGAGGGCGCGTGGGCGCTGACGGGACACGAGCCGGGCAAGGGCGCGATCTTCGGGCGCGTCGTGCTGACGCCGGTGCCGTCCACGGACGACGAGTTCACGACGGCGATCACCTATACCTACGCGCGCTCGGGCGAGCAGGTCACGCGAACCGGACGTGCCATCATCTACACCGGCTTCCAGTGGCGCGGACGCTCGACGGCCGGCGCCGACGTGGCATCGGCACTGCGCGAGGTGATGTTCGTGGACCGCGACTGGCGCCGGATCGAAGGGCGCTGGTTTACCGGCGGGTACGACGAGCTGGGCATCGACGTCCGGCTGGATCGCGTGGGCAAGGAGACACTGCTGCTCGGTGTGGACCGCACCGCGCTCGCCACGGGGACCAGCGGGCAGCGGCTGGCCATCCACGCGGTCAACGCGCCGGCATCGCTGGCGCCGGGTGACGTGGATCTCGGACCGGGCGTGACGGTCACGGCCGCCAGCGTGGCGGGGGATGTGATCACCGCGACGGTGGACATTGCGGCGACGGCGGCGGTCGGCCCGCGGGACATGGTCATTGCGGGCGCCGTGAGACCGGCCGCGCTGGTCGTGTTCGACAGGGTGGAGTCGATTCGCGTGACGCCGGGCTGGAACATGGCCCGCATCGGCGGCGTGACGTTCCCGAAGATGTTCGCCCAGTTCGAGGCCTGGGGCTACCACAACGGTCCGGACCGCAAGCCCAATACGGCCGACGACCTGAAGCTGGATCTCGTGGACGTGACGTGGGGGCTGGAGGAGTACACCGCGACGTTCGACGACACCGACGTGCAGTTCGTCGGGACGCTGGACGCGAAGACGGGCCTGTTCACGCCGGCCATCGAAGGGCCCAACCCGAAGCGCGCCGGGGAACGCAACAACGTCGGCGACGTGTGGGTGGTGGCCACCTACATCCCGCCGGGGATGTCCGCGCCGCCGCCGGCGCCGCTCCGCGCGCGCTCGCACCTCCTGGTGACCGTGCCGCTCTACATGAAGTTCGATTCGACGGTGACGCCGTGACGCGCCTCGGGGTCGGGGAGTTCCACGGGTTCGAGTCCGGGGGCGAGCGCTTCGCGTACCTGGTGCCGAGTGCGGCCGTGTTCCATGTGGACCGCTGCGCCGCGGCCGTCCTGGAACTGCTGGGGACCGGGCCGCACACCGCCGCGGACCTGGCCGCGCGGCTCGAGCCCGAGTACGACGCGGCCGAGGTGCACGAGACGCTCGCGGAGTTGCAGCGCGTCCGGGCCATCGTGGCGATCGCCGACAACGTCACCACGCCCG
>CAZUGF010000040.1:5962-24585 GCA_964619705.1 uncultured Bifidobacteriaceae bacterium | reverse complement strand
GAGTTGCAGCGCGTCCGGGCCATCGTGGCGATCGCCGACAACGTCACCACGCCCGTAGGGCGGAACTTCAGTTCCGCCAGCGATGGCGTCGCCACTCCCGCAGGGCGGAACGTCAGTTCCGCCGCAAGCTCCGCCAAGGAATCGCCGAGACCCCCGACGATCCTGCCGCTCACCGCCATCCCGCTCCAGACCCTGGTCGTCAACGTCACCAACCAGTGCAACCTGAGCTGCGAGTATTGCTACGAGTACGGCGAGGACAAGATCGTCGATACGGAGAACGGGAAGCAGCCCAAGTTCATGAGCGAGGAGACGGCCCGGGCGTCCGTGGACTTCGCGCTGCGCGAGAGCGGCACCAACCCGACGGCGCACATCACCTTCTTCGGCGGCGAAACGCTGATGAACTTCCCGGTGCTCCGGAAGACGGTGGCCTACGCGCGCGGGCGCGCGGCCGAGCTCGGCAAGGACGTGGACTTCAGCCTCACGACCAACGCCACGCTCCTCCGGCCGGAGGTGATCGACTTCCTCGCGGACGAGCGGATCGGCGTCACGATCTCCATCGACGGCCCGCAGGAGATCCAGGATCGCTTCCGTGTGTTCAGCAACGGCCAGGGCAGCTACGAGATGGTGGCGCCGAAGATCAAGGCGTTGCTGGCCCGGCATCGCACGCGGCCCATCGGCGCGCGCGTGACGTTGACGCGGCAGACGCTGGACGTGACGCGCATCTATCGCCACCTGCACGACGAGATGGGCTTCTGGGAAGTGGGCTTCGCGCCCGTGACCACGGCCCCGCAGCGCGGGCACGCCATCTCGGACGGCGGCTTCGATCACCTGCTGGCGCAGTTCCGGGCGCTGGCCGCGGACTTCCTGCAGGCGTCGCTGGAGAACCGCCATCACGGCTTCTCCAATGTCCGCGAGACGCTGCAGGAGATCCACCAGGGCCACGCCAAGGCCTATCCCTGCGGTGCGGGCATCGGCCTGATGGGCGTGTCCACCGACGGCGAGGTGGCGCTGTGCCACAGGTTCGCCGGGTCCGACGCGCACCGCTTCGGATCGGTCACGGACGGCGTGGACCGCGAGAAGCAGGCCGCCTTCCTGGCCGCACATCACATCGATCACAAGACGGACTGCCAGTCGTGCTGGGCGCGCCCGATCTGCGCCGGCGGCTGTTATCACGAGGCGCACACGCGCTACGGCACCACCACGGGTCCGAACCTGCACTACTGCGAGTGGATTCGCGGATGGACGCACACCTGCCTGGAGATCTACGGAGAACTGGCGCTCAAGAACCCCGCGTTCCTCCGCCAGCTCGATGGAGCCGACGATGAAGCACCTCAGCGCCATTAATCGGAAGGCGGTACGCATGGAGGCGGTGACGCGCCCGGTGCCGGCGGAGGCCGACGCCGACGTCGTGGCGCTCCAGGGCGGCCAGCCGCCGCAGCAGCCGGAGCCGCCGCACATCCCGGCAGGCTGCTCACTGGTCTTCTCCCCGGGGTGGGAGGCGGATCGCACGGGTGGCACCGCGGGGCTGTGCCAGCCTGTCGAACGGGATCTGTTCGACTGCCACATGGGCTGCTTCTGGCCCGCGCAGGTGCCGGATCAGCTCAACCACGCGCCGGACTGGACCGCGAAGTGCGCGGCCGCCCAGAAGGACTGGCGCAAGATCGATCTCGTGTTTCCGGGATAGGGCCTGTCGATGCGGTGGGACAGCGAGGACAGGACATCGGGCGCCACGGCGGCCGCGGCGGGCCGGGCTTCCACGCGGCCGCGTGGCATGAACGGCGGCGCCTGGGCCGCGGCGGCCATCATCGCCGTGGCATGCGGCGTGTTCGTCACCGCACAGGGTAAGCCGGTCGCGCCAGCCATGCCTGGCGGCAACGGGCTGATGTACATCGGCACCTACGCGAAGGACATCCAGATCATCGACGAGGCGACCGGCACGCTCGTGGACCGGATCGCGCTGCAGAACGGTATTCCCCGCTCGCTGGTGCCGTCACAGGACCGGACGCGCTTCTACGTGCTGGACTCGACCTACGAGAAGGTCGAGGTCGTCGACATCGCGAGCCGCAAGTCGATCGACACCTACACCTTCAGCAGCGGCAATCGGCGGACGCGCGTCATCAGCATGCAGGTGGACCCGCTCAACCGGTTCCTGGTCCTGCTCACGCGGACCGCGACGAAGCGCGCCGACCGGTGGGAGATCGGCCCGCCCACGCTGCAGCAGTACGACCTGGCGTCGCGCGCCTTCTCGCGCACGATTCCGTGGCCGAAGAACGAGGAGCGCGAGACGGTCAACCTCCGCTTCTCGCCGGACGGGGCCTTTCTCTACTTCTTCGGCGATGAGGTGACGGTGCTCGAGACGGCCGAGTTCCGCGAGGTGGACACGTGGCCGTACGCGCAGCCGTCAGAGGCCGGGTTCGGCCGCCTCAGCCTGGGGCCGGTCCACGACTTCTACGATCCGCCCGGCATCTTCACCGGCCTGCTCACGATGCAGGACCCGGTGCAGCACCGGCGCCTGATGGGCATTGGCCGCGTCGACCTCACCGCACGCACCATCGACTTCCGTCCCATGGGCCCCGCCGACCAGGTGTCCTTCGCGCAGGCGCCGGACCACACGCGCGCCTACGGGATCAAGTCCGAGATCGGCCGCTACGAGTTCTGGACCTTTGACCTGGAGAACGCCGCCCTGGTCAACCGGGCGGAGTTCGCCGGCCGGCCGCGCATGGGCCTGCGCGTCAGCTCCAACGGGCGCCTCCTCTACGTGTACGTCGCCGGGGCGACGATCGACGTCTACGACGCGGCCACCTACGCCTACGTGCGGACCATCCAGATGAACGCGGACCAGACGACCGAGCTGTTCGTGGTGCCGGCGGCGTCGCCGGCACGCTGAGGCTCGACGTGGAGTCCCGGCCCGCCGACACGGGCCTGCGTCGGGCCTTCGCCTACCTGACACCCTACTGGCGTCGGCTCGTGCTGGTGATGGCAATCAGCCTGCTCAGCACGGCCGTGTCCCTCGTGACGCCGTACCTGACCAAGGACCTGGTCGATCGCGCGCTCATCGGCCGCGACCTCCAGGCTCTCGTGCGCATCGTCATGCTCTTCGCGGTGCTGGGCATCACCGGCTATGTGCTCAACGTCGTGAGCGGCCTTCGTTACACGCGCGTGTCGGCGGAGATCCTCTTCGACATGCGCCTCGCGCTCTACGAGCACCTCCAGGCGCTGTCGCCCCGCTTCTACGCCCGCACGCGACTCGGGGACATCGTCGCGCGCATCAACAGCGATATCGGCGAGATCCAGCGCGTGGCGGCGGAGGCCGCGCTGGCGTGGGTGGGAAACATCCTGTTCCTGTCGGGCTGCATCGGGATGATGGTGTGGCTCGACTGGAGGCTGGCGGCGCTGACGGGCGCCGTGATGCCGATCAGCCTGGCCGCGCTCGTCTACTATCGCCGGCGGCTGGAGCGGCGCGTGGCGGCGCTCAGGCAGAAGAGCGCCGACATCGGAAGCTTCCTCATCGAGACCTTGCAGGCGTCCACGCTTGTCGTGTCGTCGAACGCGCAGCAGCGCGAGGCGAGCCGATTCCGGCGGTTGAACGATGGCTTCATCGACGCGCTGATGGGGATGCAGCGGGTGACGTACCTCGCCGGCGGACTGCCGGGGCTGCTGCTCTCCGTCGGGGCTTCCGCCGTCTTCCTGTACGGCGGCTGGCGCGTCGTCGAGGGCACGCTGACGCTGGGGACGTTTGCCGCGTTCATCGCCTACCAGATGCGCGTGATGGCGCCGGTGCAGGCGTTGATGGGGCTCTACACGGCCGTGGCCACCGCCCGTGTCTCATGGCGCCGCGTGCTGGAACTCCTCGACGCGCCCGTGGAAGTGACCGAGCAGGCGGCGGCCATCCCGATGCCGGCGGTCGAGGGACGGATCGCGTTCCATGGTGTGTCGCTCACCACCGAGCGCGGCGCCGCCGTCCTGGACGACGTGAGCTTTGCGGTGGAGCCGGGCACGTCGACGGCCATCGTCGGCGCGAGCGGCAGCGGCAAGTCCACGATTGCCGCGCTGCTGCTCCGGCTGATCGATCCGGACCGCGGGACCGTCACGCTGGACGGGCACGACCTGCGCGTGCTGCGGCTGGCCGACGTGCGCCGCCACGTGGTGCTGGTGGAGCAGGAGCCGACGCTGCTGCACGCGAGCATCACGGAGAACCTGCGCTACGTGCAGCCGGAGTCCGGCCCGGAAGACCTGCGCCGTGCGACGGAGGCGGCCGGCATCGCGCGGTTCGTGGACACGCTGCCCGAGCGCGCGGAGACCGTGGTGGGGGAGCGTGGCCTGCAGCTCTCGGCCGGCGAGCGGCAGCGGCTGGCGCTGGCGCGCGCGTTCCTGGCCAACCCGGCGGTGCTGGTGCTGGACGAGCCGACCGCGGCGCTGGATCCGATCTCCGAGCGGCAGGTCGTCGAGGGCTACCGCACGATGATGCGCGGCCGGACGACGCTCATCATCTCGCACCGGCGGGAGGTGGCGATGAGCGCGGACCGCGTGATTGTGCTCGAGGACGCGCGGATCGTGGAGTCCGGCGGACCGCGGGACCTGCTGATCCGCGACGGCGCGTTCGCCAGGCTGTTCGCGACGGACGCGGATACGTTCCGCGCGCCGGCATCGTGAGCGAGCCACCCGCCTGGCTCCTGCCGGGTCTCTGGACGATGGCGTCCGCGACGGGCACGGGCCGCGGTCTCCGGGTGGCCGTCATCGACAGCGGCGTGCACGCGGCACACCCGCACGTGGCGGGCGGGACCATGGACGGCATCGGCATCGATGCGGAGGGGGCCCGGGATCCCGAGTACGTGGACCGCCTGGGACACGGCACGGCTGTCGCGGCCGTGATCCGCGAGAAGGCGCCCGAGGCGGCGCTGCTGGTGGCCCGCGTGTTCGTGCGCGAGTTGAAGACGACGGCGACGGCGCTGGTGGCGGCGATCGACTGGGCCGTGGAGCAGCGCGCGGACCTGATCAACCTGTCCCTGGGCACCGCCAACCCGGATCACGGTGACCGGCTGCGGCGCGCGCTCGCGGGCGCGCGGGCGCGCGGTGCGCTTGTCGTGGCGGCCGGCCTGCAGGACGGCGTGGCGTGGCTGCCGGGCAGCCTGCCCGGCGCGATGGCCGTGCATGTCGACTGGACGCTTCCTCGTGAGCACTGCGTGGTGGAGGACCGCCTGGCCGGGTCGGGGGAGACGCTGCGGGCCGGTGAGCGAGTCCAGCCCGTGTCGGAGGGAATGCCGCTCGGCGAGGCACGCGTGCGTGCGCGGCAGCTCACCATACGTGCGAGTGGCTACCCGCGGCCGATTCCCGGCGTGCCCCCGGAGCGGAACCTCAAGGGCATCAGCTTTGCGGTGGCGAACGCGACGGGGATGCTCGCGCGCATGATGAGCGCTTCGGACACGTCTGGGGCCTGACCACCTCGAAGCTCCTGGCGCGTCCTGACGACCACGGGCTGGACGTGCCGTCATCCTCGAAACCCGTTGTGGGGCCGGTCTCCCTTCGCGTCACGCACCAACCGGCTCCAGGAGAGGTGACACCTGATTCGAGTCACGTCGTGAATCGTCGCGGGATGCCTGCTGTGGGCCGCCAAGGCGGATGCGCAGCCACTCGGAACCTACGCGTGGCAGCTGCAGCCCTACTGCAACGTCCTGACCTTGCGAGTGGAGCAGAAGGGCTTCAGCGGTAGGGCGGGGGTTGTCATTCCCGCCGCAGGGCGGAGCTGACGCTCCGTGCTGCAAGAGACCCGGCCTGGGGCGGAGCTGACGCTCCGCCCTGCGGCGATGGCGTGCAGATTCTGCCACGCGCAACGCGGGTTGCGGTCCCGCAACCGCGGTTGCACCTGCCGCGATCCCGATGCTCCGGCATCGATCCCCGCATCCGCCCGCTGACGCGCAACGCCGGTTGACAGGTTCGGGCAGCGCGCCGGACCTCCCTGTGCGACGGCCAGACGACGAACCGGTGCGTGTTCAGCGTGTTGCGGGGATCGGCGCGCGATGGTCGCGCGGTTGCTCCTGGGGGAGCGCCGGGACGGCCGTTCACTGCCGGATGTGCCTCTGACCTCCGCGTCCGAACAGAACCCGCGGTCCCCCGGCGATTCCGCACGGGTACGTGCGACTGGAGGAACCCCATGACGAAGATGCTGTGCGCGCTGGCCATCGGCGCGCTGATGACGAGTGTCCCGGCCGGCGCGATGCACGCGCAGGAGCCTGCCCCGGCGGCCAAGACCGCCACCGTCGACCTCAACACCGCCAGCCTGGCGGAGCTCGAGGCGCTGCCCGGCATCGGCCGGAGCACCGCGGAGCGGATTGTCGAGCACCGGCAGAAGACCGGCGGCTTCAAGAAGATCGAGGAGCTGATGAACGTCAAGGGCATCGGCGAGAAGAGCTTCCTGCGCCTCAAGCCGCTCATCGCGGTCGCGCCGAAGACGGAGAAGGCAGGTGGATCGCACTAGCGATCACGGCGTCGCGCTGGTCGACGTCATCGTCGCGACGACGATCTCGGTTGTGGTGTCGGCGGCCGCCATCCCGGTGGTCGCCGGCGCCATGGACCACGAACGCGCCCGTGTAGGCGGCGAGTACCTGATGGGGCAGATCAAGCGGACGCAGCTCGAGGCGCTGCGCCGCGGCGCCTGCGTGGCCCTCCGCTTCACGGAGACGGACGATGGGTACGCGTGGCAGATGTTTGCCGACGGCAACGGAAACGGCGTCCTGAGCGCGGACATCGAGAGCGGGGTCGATCCGCCCATCGGCACCGGCGATCGGCTGGGCGACCACGCCCGGGGCGTGGACCTGCGGTTGAACCAGCGCGTGCCGGACATGGGCGGCGGCGCCGCCCTGGAGGCATACAGCAACCCGCTCCGCATCGGACGGAGCACCCTCCTCTCGTTCAGCCCGGAGGGCGCCGCGACAAGCGGCACGCTCTACGTGGCAGCGGCGCGAGGGCCCCAGTTCGCCGTGCGCGTCATGGGGGCCACCGGGCGTGCCCGGCTTCTGCGATTCGACGCGGGAGCGGCGGCGTGGCTGCCCTAGGGGAGAGACGACGCATGCCGCGGCTGCAGCCGGAGAGCACGGGGTGGAACGAAGAGGCGGTGTTGCGTCCGGGCCTGCTCGTGCGGGTCGTGGACATCGGCCCGCTCGGCGCACTCCTGGAGTCCCCCGTCCGGCTGCGACCCGGCATCCGCACGGAACTCCAGTTGAGCGCCAACCACGCGGACCGCCGCCTCATCGTTTCCGGGCGTGTCGGCCGCTGCCACATCGCCACGCTGGATCCGCTCAGGTACCGCGGCTCCATCGAGTTCGACCGCGTCGTGGAACTCGTGGAGGTCCAGTTCGGGTAGTTAGTGCCCGTTACCCACAAGCGACCCGCAATACGGGAACTAACTACCCGAACTTGCGCGGCGGCTGGAGGTCCAGGAAGGTCCAGATCATGGCAAAACAGGCCACATTTCGCACCAGGCGCCCGCTGGCATTCCCCTTGGAGTCCGTCCCAACACTGGTCACCGGGGGAGCGATGCAGTCCATGGACAGGTCGGTGCTCGTTCGCGTGCAGGGCAAGCCGCGCCAGGCGGATCGCCGGCTGGGGCTCCACACGCTCATCCGCCAGGTCGCGGGGGACCTGGTTCACGCGACCGTTCCGGGAGACATCGGTACGGCGCTCACGGCGCGGCTGTCCCGGCTGGCGCCGGTCCGGAGCCTTCAGCTGACGGAGGTCACCGGCACGACCGGGGTCCACACGGGGCATCCCATCCTGGCGCGCGACTACGCGGCGTTCGCTGTGCCGCTCCGGACGCCCGGCCGGCATGTGGTCCTGGAGGCGACGTTCGAGCACGACGTCCGTCCCGACGGCTGGACGTGTCAGATCCTCGAATCGGCCGCCAGTCTGGCGGCGCTCGTCATCGAGGCCGAGCGCACCGCGCGGGGTGCCACGGCGCTCCTGACGCAACTGCGGGACGAGGCGGCGCCGCTGATCGGCGCGAGCGAAGTGATGCAGCAGCTGCGCGAGCGCGTGGAGCGGGTGGCGGCCACGGACTTTACCATCCTCATCGAGGGCGAAAGCGGCGTCGGGAAGGAACTCGTGGCCCGTCAACTCCACGCCCTCAGCCGGCGGCGGCTGGGACCCTTCGTGGCCATCAACTGCGCGGCCCTGGTCGAGACACTCATCGAGGCGGAGCTCTTCGGGATCGAGGAGCGTACGGCCACGGGCGTCCGCGGCCGGCGCGGCAAGTTCGAGCACGCGGACGGCGGCACCTTGTTCCTGGACGAGGTCTCGGACCTCTCCCTGTCCGCGCAGGCCAAGCTGCTCCGCGCCATCCAGGACCTCACCGTCGAACGCGTCGGGGGCAATGGGAGCCGGCGCGTCGACGTCCGCATCGTGGCGGCCACGAACCGGAGCCTTGCCGGGCTCGTCGAGCGCGGCGTGTTCCGGGCGGACCTGTTCTATCGCCTGAGCGGTGTCGAGGTGCGCGTGTCGCCCCTCCGCGAGCGCAAGGGCGACATCCTGGAACTGGCGCAGTACTTCCTGTCGCGGCACCACGGACGCGGCAGGCTGACCATGACGCCGGCGGCGGTCGACGCGCTGATGACCTACGACTGGCCCGGCAACGTGCGGGAACTGGAGCGCATGATCGAGGGCGCCGTCGCGACGTCGGACTCGCGCCAGATCCGTCTCGACGACCTGCCCGCCGGCTTGCGCGGCGACTACGCGGACATCGTGATGCCGGCCGCGCAGGAGGACGACACGATGCGCGCCTGGGGCAGCCGCTATGCCCGGCTGATGCTCGAGCGGAGCCGCGGCAACAAGCGGGAGGCCTGCCGGCGGCTCGGCATCACGTACCACACCCTGAACGGCTACTTGCGGTTCCGGCCGGGCTCGGCTGGAACCGCCACGCGAGCGGGAGATCAACGTCCGGGGGCCGGCGCACTGGCGCCCCCCGGGACCGGCGTCTAGCCCGGACTGTCCCGCGGCCTGGCGGATGGCCCGGGCTGCCGCCGGTAGCAGAGCGTGCCGAAAGCCTTCGGCAGGATACGACGGCGAGGCAAGAGGGAAGGAGTGTGCTTCGAGGTCATGCGCCGCTCGACAACAGCAGGATCGGGAGGAAGACCATGGCGCAGCACAGCAGGTTCGGGAGCCGTGTCGCGATGGCGAGCGGATTGGTGGCGGGATTGGCGGTGGCGGCGGGAACGGCATCGGCAGACCAGGGGAAGCGGACCGAGCGGCGTGAGGCCTCCGTCGTCTTTACGTCGGCCACGGCCGGCGGCGAGGCGACACTGGTGGCAGAGGGGTACGGGGTCATCGTGGAGAAGCGGACCGCGGGAGAACAGGCGACGATCGTCGTGCGGAGCGGGGCAGACCGCGTCACCGTGGCGCTGTCGGCCGGGGAGATCCGCGTGGCGCGCGGCGGACGTGAGCGGCGGGTGAGCGCCCGCTCGGCCACGCGGCAGGCACTGGCCGGCGTGCGGCAGGTGCTCGCCGGGTCGGAGGCCGTCTCGGGCGCCCGCCGGATGAAGGCGGTCCTCGACGCCGGTGTCGACACCCCGTCGCCCATTCTCTCGGCGCTGGCCTTCGTGGGCCTGCTCTCGGGCGATGCGGCGGGGATGCAGCGGATTGCGACGGCCGCCGGCGGCGATGGCGGTATCCGGTTCGCCAGGTATCAGGGGGCGGAGTACTGCTGGACGTCGTACGGCCAGTCAGTGAGCCAGTTCTGGGAGGACCGCGAGTCGTGCCTCGCCATCAGCCCCTGGAACCCCGTGATGATCCACGCGTGCAATTTCGAGTGGACGATCAAGGCGGAGATCGCGTGGTTCTCCCTGATCGCGTGCGCGGGCGGCCTGCCGTCCGTGTAGACGGCCCCGCTCGCGAGACGCCTGGGCGCCGCAAACCGGGCGCGGAGGAGCGCACCGCCGTGGACGCGGGCCCGGTCGCGCGCAGGGATGGCGAGCAAGAGGCGTGATGTGCTAACTGTCCGGGGCGGCGGGGCAGACCCCGCCGCCCCGGCTATCCCGGAGGGAGGTCGCTCATGAGTGCAGTGCTGTGGCTGGTTGCCGAGGTCCTGGTCGGCGTGCTGATCGCCGGAGTGGTGGTGGCGGCACTCGTCGGGGCATCGGTCGAGGGCGGCTACCCGGCCGCGCCGTGGATGGTCTGGACGGGCGTCATCCTGTGCGTCGCGCTGACGGTGAGCGTGGGCGAGTGGCTCCGCCGCTCGCGCCGGAAGGTGTAAGCCGGTCAACAAAAGACGGACGCCCGGCGTACTTCTGTCGGCACGAGCGCGGGCTTGGCGCGCGCGTTCGGACCGAACCGACGGAATTGCGCCAGATCCTGCAAACGCGTGTGCCGCAGTGCCCCGATGGGCAGCGGCCGAAACCCGGCGGAAACTTTGCACAGACCCGGCGTGCTGGCGTGTCTCGGGACCGCCGGGACACGCCATGACCAACAAACAACTGCTGGCCCTCCTGGGCTTCAAGGACGAACACGCGGGGGCGGTACTCGGCAGCCGGCCGAGCGCCCGCCTGCGGATCATCGGGCAGAGCGGGGGACCCCGGCCCGTTCCCCGGCCGGACGAGAATCGCCGGCGCTCCCCGCGCCTGTCGCCGGCCGACACCCACTGGGCGGAAGAGGCCCTGCTCCGCCCGGGGACGGCCGTGCGGGTCGTGGACATCGCCCGTGCCGGCGCCCTGCTGGAGTCCCCGACACGCCTGCACCTGGACGTGGGCATGGAACTGCTGCTGACCCCGGCCGACAAGCCGAGCCGCGTGCTCGTCTCCGGCCGGATCCTGCGGTGTACGGTGGCCAACCTGTCGCCGCTGACGTTCCACGCCGCCATGGCATTCGACACGGAACTCGACGAGTTGGCCGTGGTCGAGGCCGGGGGCGACGAGGAACTGGTGCACAGTTTCGTGCGCAGCCGGAGGGCGGACGCCGCCGATTCTTGACCCCGCCCGGACGGCATAGTACCGTCTAGTGTCTTCGCGGCCTTTTCCCCTCGCAGACACCACCCCATGACAGACGCCGGCGGCGCGCTCAAGAAGACTCCTCTCCACGCTTCGCACCTCGCACTCGGGGCCCGGATGGTCCCCTTCGGCGGGTGGGACATGCCCGTCGAGTACTCGGGCATCTCCGCGGAGCACGCGGCCGTCCGCACCGCGGCCGGCCTGTTCGACGTCTCGCACATGGGGGAGGTGGAAATCGCCGGCCCCGGCGCGCTCGACGCCGTGCAGCACATCACCAGCAACGACGCCGCCAAACTCCAGGTCGGACAGATCCAGTACTCCGCGCTCACGACGCCGGAGGGCACCGTCGTCGACGACCTGCTCGTCTACCGGTTCGGCCCGTCGCACTACCTGCTCGTGATCAACGCCGGCAACATCGACAAGGACGTGGCCTGGATCACCGCCCGCGCCCGCGACGCGGTCCCCGACATTGCCATCGTCAACAGCAGCGACCGGTACGGGCTTGTCGCCATCCAGGGCCCGCGCGCGCAGGAGATCCTGCAGACGCTCACGGCCGTCGACCTGGCCGCCATCAAGTACTACTGGTTCGCCCACGGCGAGGTGGCGGGCCTGCGCGGCACCATTTCCCGCACCGGGTACACCGGGGAGGATGGCTTCGAGGTGATGGTCCCCGCGGCCATGACCGCCGCGCTCTGGGATGCGCTGCTCAAGGCCGGCGCCCCGGCGGGCCTGATCCCGGCCGGCCTCGGCGCGCGGGACACGCTGCGGCTCGAGGCGGGCATGCGCCTGCACGGGAACGACATCGACGAGACGTCGACGCTGGTCGAGGCGGACCTCGGCTGGATTGTCGGCTGGAAGAAGGACGCGTTCCTCGGCCGCGACGTGCTCCACCGGCAGAAGGCCGAGGGCGTGGCCCGGAAGCTCGCCGGCTTCGAGATGGTGGACCGCGCCATCGCACGACACGGCCACCCGGTCCTGCACGACGGCCAGGCCGTGGGCGTCGTGACGAGCGGCACGCAGACGCCGTTCCTCAAGAAGGCCATCGGGATGGCCTACGTCCCGCCCGCCCTTACCGAACCCGGCACGGCGCTCGAGATCGACGTCCGCGGACGCCGCGCGAAGGCGGTCGTCGTCGCCATGCCGTTCTACAAACGCGAAAAGAAGTAGCGCCCGATCCCAAGCCCGGACCCTGAGAGACCTCCGCCATGGCATATCCGACCAGCCTCAAGTACACCAAGGAACACGAGTGGATTCAGATTGATGGCGGCGTGGGCGCCATCGGCATTACCGACTTCGCCCAGCAGCAGCTCGGTGACGTCGTCTACGTCGAGCTGCCCGAGGTGGGCGCGGCCATCACGGCCGGCCAGGTGTTCGGCACGATCGAGTCGGTGAAGGCCGTCTCCGAGCTGTTCGCACCGGTCTCCGGGGCGGTCGTCGAGGTGAACGCCGCCCTCAAGGACGCGCCGGAGCTGGTCAACAGCAAGCCGCACGACACCTGGCTCGTCAAGGTACAGGTCGACGCCGCCGCGGGCGGAGATGACCTCCTGGATGCCGCCGCTTACGAGGCCCTGCTGTCGAAGTGAGTACCTTCGATCCGCTCGACACGTTTGCTCCCCGGCACATCGGCCCCCGCGGCGCGGACCTGGACGAGATGCTCCGGGCCGTCGGCGCCGCGTCGCTCGACGATCTCGTCGACGAAGCCATTCCCGCAAGCATTCGCCTCACGGCACCCCTCGACCTGCCGCCGGCGGAGAGCGAGTCCACCTACCTGGCGCGCCTCGACGGCCTCGCGCAGCGGAACAAGATCTTCCGCAGCTTCATCGGCCTCGGCTACTACGACACGCTGACGCCGAGCGTCGTGCGCCGCATGGTGTTCGAGAACACCGGGTGGTACACGCCCTACACGCCCTACCAGGCCGAGATCGCGCAGGGCCGCCTCGAGTCGCTCCTCAACTTCCAGACGCTCGTCACCGACCTGACGGGCATGGACATCGCCAACGCGTCGCTGCTCGACGAGGGCACGGGCGCCGGCGAGGCGATGGCGCTCCTGCACCGCGTGCAGGGGACGAAGATCGGCGGGCACGCCGGCATCTTCCTGGTGTCGGACCGCGTCTACCCGCAGACGCTGGACGTGCTGCGCAGCCGTGCGGAACCGCTCGGCATCGAGCTGCGCGTGTCGCCTGCGGATCAGATGGCGTTCGACGGTCCCGTCTTCGGCGCGCTGCTCCAGTTCCCCGACGAAGCCGGCCGCCTGGACGACCTGCGTCCCCTGATCGAACGCGCCCACGCCGCGGGCGTGCTGGTCGCCGTGGCCACGGATCTACTCGCGCTCACCGTCGTGACGCCGCCGGGGGAGATGGGCGCGGACATCGTGTTCGGGAACTCGCAGCGGTTCGGCGTGCCGATGGGCTTCGGCGGGCCGCACGCGGGCTTCTTCGCGACACGGACAGCCTACGTGCGCCATATGCCGGGCCGGGTCATCGGCGTCTCCGTGGACGCGCAGGGCCACACGGCCTACCGCATGGCGCTGCAGACGCGCGAGCAGCACATCCGGCGCGAGAAGGCGACGTCCAACATCTGCACCGCGCAGGCGCTCCTGGCCAACATGGCGGCGATGTACGCCGTCTACCACGGCCCCGACGGCCTCCGTGCGATCGCGTCGCGCGTGCACGGCATGGCCCGCGCGCTCGCGGGCGCGCTGACGAGCCTGGGCTACACCCAGGAGAACCCGCACTACTTCGACACGCTGCGGATCACGACGGATGCCGCACGGACCGCGGCCATTCACGAGGCAGCCGCCCTGCGCGGCATCAACTTCCGCCGGGCGGGCGACGCGGCCATCGGCATCGCGCTCGATGAGACCGCCACCCTCGCGGACCTCCTGGCCATCGTCGAGATGTTCGCGGAGGCCGCGGGCGGGCGGGGTGCTGTGGCGCTGCAGGCGCCGGACGACGGCGTGGCGGACCTGCCGGCGACGCTGCGGCGGACCTCGCCGTACCTGACGCATCCCGTCTTCAACACGCACCGCTCCGAGACGGAGATGATGCGCTACATCCGGAGCCTGGAGCGTAAGGACATCGGCCTGGACACGTCGATGATTCCCCTCGGCTCGTGCACGATGAAGCTGAATGCCGCCGCGGAGATGTACCCCGTCTCGTGGCCCGCCTTCGCCCGCATGCACCCGTTTGCTCCCGAGGATCAGACGGCGGGATACCGGCAGATCTGCGCGGAGCTCGAAGCGACGCTGTGCGCCGTCACCGGCTTCGCGGCGGTCTCGCTCCAGCCCAACTCCGGCGCCCAGGGCGAGTTCGCGGGCCTCGCGGTCATCCGCGCCTATCACCAGGATCGCGGCCAGGGCCATCGGGACGTCGTGCTCATCCCGGCCTCGGCGCACGGCACCAACCCCGCGAGCGCCATCATGGCCGGCGCACGCGTCGTCGTCGTGGCCACGGCGCCCAACGGCAACGTGAACGTCGAGGACCTGGAAGCCAAGGCAGCCGCGCACGCCGACACGCTGTCGGCGCTCATGATCACCTATCCCTCCACGCACGGCGTCTTCGAGGACGCCATCCGGGAGATCTGCGACATCGTGCACCGCTACGGCGGGCAGGTGTACATGGACGGCGCCAACATGAACGCGCAGGTGGGGCTGACGAGCCCGGCTGCGATCGGTGCCGACGTCTGCCACCTGAACCTGCACAAGACGTTCGCCATCCCGCATGGCGGCGGCGGCCCGGGGATGGGCCCCATCGGCGTGGCGGCGCACCTGGCGCCGTTCCTGCCCGGCCACCCGCTGGTCAGGGTGGGCGGAGACCGCGCCATTCCGGCCGTCTCCGCGGCGCCGTGGGGGAGCGCGAGCATCCTGCTGATCTCCTACGGCTACACGCGCATGCTCGGCGCAGCCGGCATGACCGACGCCACCCGGTACGCCATCCTCAACGCCAACTACGTCAAGGCCCGCCTCGAGGCGCACTATCCCGTCCTCTATGCTCGGGACAACGGACGTGTCGCGCACGAGATGATCTTCGATCTCCGCGCGTTCAAGCAGAAGGGCGTGGACGAGACCGACGTCGCCAAGCGCCTGATGGACTACGGCTTCCACGCACCGACCGTGTCGTTCCCGGTCGCGGGCACGATCATGATCGAGCCGACGGAGAGCGAGTCCAGGGCGGAGCTCGATCGCTTCTGCGAGGCGCTCATCGCGATTCGGCAGGAGATCGAGGACGTCGTGTCCGGCCGCGCGGATGCGGCGGACAACGTCCTCAAGAACGCCCCGCACACGGCTGCCGTGGTCACCGCGGATGTGTGGACGCACCCGTACACGCGCGAGCAGGCCGCCTATCCGCTCCCGTGGGTCCGCGCCGCCAAGGTGTGGCCGGCCGTGGGCCGCGTGGACAACCCCTACGGCGACCGCAACCTGATGTGCGTGTGCCCGCCGATCGAGGACTACGTGTGACGGCACACGCCGTCCACGCGTCCGCGGCCGCTGCGCGCTGACACCGGTGGCGGCGCCGAGGTCCGTCCACCGGGACCGGCGAACGGGGCTAGGCGCCGGCCGTGGTGGGCGACGTCCGGCGGCGGAACGCCCCGAGCAGTGCCGTGGTCACGGCGCCCGGCACGCCCGCGCCGATGACGCGGTCTCCCGTGGCCGTGCCCACGCGGACGATCGGGACCATCTCCTTCGTCGTGCTCGTGAAGAAGGCCTCGTCGGCGTCGAAGAGGTCCGCATCGAGCAGCGTCATCTCGCCCACGGGCACGCCCTCCGCGCGCGCCACGTCCAGGACGAACGCCCGCGTGATCCCGGCCAGGAGCCCCGCCTCGATCGGCGGCGTCTTGACGATGCCGTCCCGGACGATGAAGAGGTTGGACTGGGCGCATTCGGCGAGCTCGCCGCGGTAGTTGCGGAAGATGGCTTCCGCCGCGCCGGCCCGGATGGCCTCCTGCATGCCCAGGGCGTTGTTGATCAGGTTGTTGCTCTTGATGAGCGGCGACACCGACTCGGGGTGGTTGCGGATGACCTCGTCCACCATCACCACGGAGACGCCCTCCCGGTAGTGGGCCTCGGGAGTCGCCGGCAGCGGCCTGGCGATGACCACGAGCGAGGGCTCCGGACACGCGGCCGGGTCGTAGGTGATCTCGCCCACACCGCGCGTCAGGAGGATGCGGACATAGGCCTCCCCGCGGCCGGGACCGAGATCGGCCGCGGTCATCGTGGCGAGCGACCGGGCCAGCAGGTCCTCGTCCGTGTAGGGCACGTCGAGGCGGATCCGGGCCGCCGACGCCCGCAGGCGGGCCATGTGTCGGTCGAAGAGGAAGGGCTCCCCGGCGTAGGTGCGGAACACCTCGTAGACGCCTTCTCCGTAGAGGAACCCGTGATCGTAGACGGGGATGACCGCGCGGGCCGCCTCCGTGATGTGTCCGTTGACGTTGACGAATGCCGGCATACCGCATAAGCGTATACCCTGTGACAGACCCATGCGAATCCTGAACGGCGCGCAGATGCGCGAGGCCGACCGGCAGACCATCGAGGACATCGGCATCCCCTCCATCGTCCTGATGGAGAACGCGGGACGGCAGGTCGTGGTGGCGATCGAGGCGTTCTACCCGGACCTGGCCGAGCGCCAGGTGGCCGTCATCTGCGGCAAGGGCAACAACGGCGGCGACGGCTTCGTCGTGGCCCGGACGCTCCACCAGCGCGGCATCGAGGCCTCCGTCTTCGTCATCGGCGTCATCGCCGAGATCGAGGGCGATGCCCGCATCAACCTCGACGTGCTCGGACGCATGGGGCTCCGGGTCGTGGAGGTGTCCGACAACGGCGCCTGGGAGCTCTACTTCTCCGAGGTCAACCAGCACGATCTCATCGTCGACGCGATGTTCGGGACCGGCCTCCGGGCGCCGCTGTCCGGGCTGTACGAGACCGTCGTCGCGGACCTGAACGGATGCGGCATCCCGGTCGTGTCCATCGACCTGCCGTCCGGCATGTCGGCCGATACGCCGGACCTGATGGGCGAGGCCGTGGAGGCGTCGGTCACCGTGACGCTGGGCGCGCCCAAGCTTCCGCTCGTGCTGCCGCCGGCGGAGCAGCAGGCCGGGGACGTGGTGATTGCCGACATCGGCATTCCCGGCGCGGTGATCGATCAACTGGACGGGCCGCGGATCGAGCTCGTCACACGCGACCTGATGCGGACGCTCGTGACGCCGCGGGCGCCGGAGTCGCACAAGGGGGACTTCGGCCGCGTGCTGATCGTGGCGGGCTCGGTCGGCAGGACCGGGGCGGCGGCGCTGGCCGCCGAGGGCGCGATGCGCTCGGGTGCCGGCCTGGTGACGGTCGCGTGTCCCCGCTCGTGCCAGCCGGTCATCGCGGCCCTCGGCCGCGAGTTCATGACCGAGCCGCTCGAGGAGACGCCGTTCGGAAACGTGGACGTGGCCGCGGCGGAGGCCGTCCTCGCGCTGCACGCGGATGTCGTCGCCCTCGGCCCGGGCCTCGGCATCGGTGCCGGCGTCGCCGGGTTCGTGCACGAGATCCTCGAGCGGGGCGACGCGCCGCTGGTGCTCGATGCGGATGCGCTCACGGCCTTCGCGGGGGATCCCGCGCGGCTCACGGGCCGCGAGGGCCGCGACGTCATCGTGACGCCGCACCCGGGCGAGATGGCGCGCCTGCTGGGGTGCGCGGTGGAGGACGTCCAGGCGGACCGGATGGGGACCGCGGCGGACTTTGCCAGGACCCACCGGCTGTATGTCGTCCTCAAGGGCCATCGGACGCTCATCGCGACGCCGGACGGCAAGCTGTTCGTCAACCCGACCGGCTCGCCCGGGATGGCGACAGGCGGCACCGGCGACGTGCTGACGGGCATGCTCGCCGCCTGGCTCGCGCAGCTGCTGGACGCGGAAGCGGCGTGCCGGCTGGCGGTGTACCTGCACGGGGCGGCGGGGGAGCTGGCGGACGCGGACAGCGGGGAAGTGTCGATGACGGCCGGGGATCTCATCGATCACGTCGGCGACGCGATCCTCGAGCTGACGGCGCGCCGCCGCGTGGTCAGCAAGCCGGAAGGATGACGGGCGGCTTTCCGTCGGCCTCGGAAGCCGACACCCGCGCGCTGGCGGCCCGCCTGGCGGCCACGCTCGAACCGGGCGCCGTGCTGCTCCTGTCCGGCGACCTGGGCGCGGGGAAGACGGCGTTCGTGCGCGGGCTGGCCGAGGGCCTGGGCCTGGACCCGGACGAGGTCACCAGCCCGACGTTCACGCTCGTCCACGAGTACCGCGGCGGCCGGCTGCCGCTGCTGCACGTCGATCTCTACCGCCTGGAGTCCGCGGATCTCGACGAGATCGGCTACGACCCGGACCAGGCCGCCCGGGGCGTCGTTGCTGTCGAGTGGCCGGAGCGCCTGACGCGCCCGGTGCCAGACGCCATCGGCATCGTGATCGCGGATGAGGGCGGCGACCGCCGCACGATCACGGTCGGCGCGGCCGCGCCTTCGCGCTGACCCCGCCTTCGCCCCCGCCCCCGGACCCCGCCCCTGACCCTGACCCTGACCCCGTAGAGGCGACCCTTCAGGGTCGCCTTGATCGACCTGTCCAGATCGACCTGTCCCGATCGGCCTGTCCCGATCGACCTGTCCCGATCGACCTGTCCCGATCGACCTGTAGAGGCGA
>CAZUGF010000040.1:0-5862 GCA_964619705.1 uncultured Bifidobacteriaceae bacterium | reverse complement strand
CCTGTCCCGATCGACCTGTCCCGATCGACCTGTCCCGATCGACCTGTAGAGGCGACCCTTCAGGGTCGCCTACGCTTCAGGGTCGCCTGCGCTTCAGGGTCGCCTGCGCTTCAGGGTCGCCTTCACTCCGCCCGGTAGTTCGGCGCTTCCTTCGTGATCGTCACGTCGTGGACGTGGCTCTCGCGGAAGCCGGCGTTCGTGATCCGGACGATCTGCGCATCGCGCTGGAGGGCGGACAGGGTGGGCGCGCCGCAGTAGCCCATGCCGGCGCGGAGGCCGCCGACGAGCTGGTGGACGACCATCGCCATGCTGCCCTTGTGCGGGACGCGGCCCTCGATGCCTTCGGGCACGAGCTTGTCCATGCCCTTGCCGGCCGGGCTCGTCCCGCTCTCGATCTCGAAGTCGTCCTGAAAGTAGCGGTCGCGTGAGCCCTTGCGCATGGCGCCGATGGAGCCCATGCCGCGATACTCCTTGAACGTGCGGCCCTGATAGAGAATCAGCTCGCCCGGGCTCTCGTCCGTCCCCGCGAACAGGTTGCCGATCATGGCGGAGCTGGCGCCGACGGCCAGCGCCTTGACGACGTCGCCCGAGAAGCGGATACCGCCGTCGGCAATGACCGGGATGTCGTGCCGTGCGGCGGCGGCCGCGCACTCGGCCACGGACGTGATCATCGGCACGCCGATGCCGGCCACCACGCGCGTCGTGCAGATGGAGCCGGCGCCGATCCCGACCTTGACCGCATCCACGCCCAGCGCAATCAGGGCCTCGGTCGCCTCGGCCGTGGCCACGTTGCCGGCGATGAGGTCCACGTCCGGGAAGGCGCGGCGGACATCCCGCACCATGTCGAGCACGCCCTGTGAGTGCCCGTGCGCCGTGTCGACCACGAGCACGTCCACGTGCGCGTGGACCAGCGCCTCGGCGCGCTGCAGCGTGTCACGCGCGATGCCCACGGCGGCGCCGCACCGCAGGCGGCCGAGCGAGTCCTTGCACGCGTTCGGGTACTTGATGGCCTTCTGGATGTCCTTGACGGTGATGAGCCCCTTGAGCCGGAAGTCCTGATCGACGACCAGGAGCTTCTCGACCTTGGCCTCGTGCAGGATCTCGCGGGCCTGGTCGAGGGTGGTACCGACCGGCACGGTGAAGAGCCGGTCCTTGGTCATCACCTCGGCCACCGCGCGATCCACGTTGGTCTCGAACCGCAGGTCGCGGTTCGTCAGGATGCCGACGAGGCGGCCTTCCTTGCTGCCGTCCTCCGTGATCGGGACGCCGGAGATGCGGTAGCGGCGCATCAGCTCGAGCGCCTCGTGAATCCGCGCGACGGGGGAGAGCGTGATCGGGTTGACGATCATGCCGCTCTCGGAGCGCTTGACCCGATCCACCTCGGAGGCCTGCTGCTCGATCGGCAGGTTCTTGTGAATCACGCCGAGCCCGCCCTGCTGCGCCATGGCGATGGCCATCTCGGACTCGGTCACGGTGTCCATGGCCGCGCTCAGGAGCGGGACGTTGAGGGCGATGTGCCGGGTGAGGCGGGTGCTGACGTCCACCTGGGCGGGGAGCACGGTGGAATGGCGCGGGACGAGCAGGATATCGTCGAAGGTCAGGGCGGTGGCGAGCGCCGTATCCAGGCGGGTCGCCAGGGTGCGCTCGGGCGTAAGTTGTGTGGTCATCGATTAGGTCGCCCCATGGCACTTCTTGTACTTCTTGCCGGACCCGCACCAGCACGGATCGTTGCGGCCGATCTTCGGCTCCTCCCGCCTCACCGTCTTGATCGGGGCATCGTCACCGCCGACACGGGCGGGCGTGCGCTCGGCCGGCGGCGCGCCGGGCGCGGCACCCTGCGCGGGCGCGGCAAAGATGGAAGGCGTCTCGGCTGACGGGTTGTTGTACTGGAGCGCGGGCGGACGCCGCGGCGCGGCCGCGCGGGGCGCTTGGACGACCGGCGCCTGGTCGGGCGCCTGTTCGGCCGTCACGCGGATGCGCCAGAGGTAGCCGACGATCTCCTCCTCGATCCGCCGCCGCATGTCCTTGAAGAGTTCGAAGCTCTCCTTCTTGTACTCGACGAGCGGATCGCGCTGGCCGTAGCCGCGCAGGCCGATCCCTTCCTTGAGGTGATCGAGCGAGTAGAGGTGGTCCTTCCACTGCTGATCGACGATCTGCAGCATCACGTCGCGCTCGACGCGCGTCAGGATGTCGCGGGGGATCAGCTGCTCCTTGGCCGTGTAGCGGCTCTCCGTCTGCGCCCAGAGGGCGTCGCGGAGCTCGTCGGCGTTGAGGCCGTCGAAGTCGATCCCGCGGTAGTCCTCCTCGGCGAGGCCGAAGAGCTGCGTGAGATCCCGCCTGAGGCCCGTGAGGTCCCACTCCGCGGCGTCCTCTTCCGAGTTCGCGTACTGATCCACCTTCTCGTCGAGGAGGTCCTCCGCCGTGCGGAGCAGGTACCCGCGCGTGTCCGTGGTTTCCTCGGCGGTGACGTGGACCTGTCCGTCCAGTACCTCGCGGCGCAGCGTGTAGACGCTCTCACGCTGCTTGTTCATCACGTCGTCGTATTCGAGGAGGTGCTTCCGGACGGAGAAGTTCTGCGCCTCGACCTGCTTCTGCGCACGCTCGATGGCGCGGGACACCATGCCGGCCTCGATCGGGACGCCTTCCTCCATGCCGAGGCGCTGCATCAGGCCGGAGATGCGATCCGACCCGAAGATGCGCATCAGGTCGTCTTCGAGGGAGAGGTAGAAGCGGGAGGAGCCCGGGTCGCCCTGGCGGCCGGCGCGGCCGCGGAGCTGGTTGTCGATCCGGCGCGACTCGTGGCGCTCGGTGCCGATGATGTGGAGGCCGCCGACCGCCAGCACTTCTTTCTGCTGCGCCGCGCACTCCCGCAGGAAGTGCCCGAAGATGCGCTGCCAGTCCGCCGCGGGGACGCGATAGAACGTGTCGACCATGAAGAAGTACGTGTACTCCTCGTCGTCCACGTACTTCTCGTCGCCGCGCGCGAGCTTCTCCGCGACGCCTTCGTTGACGGCCTGCTGGCGGGCCATCTGCTCAGCGTTGCCGCCGAGCAGGATGTCCGTGCCGCGGCCGGCCATGTTGGTGGCAATCGTGACGGTGCCGTGCCGGCCCGCCTGCGCCACGATCTCCGCCTCCTGCGCGTGGAACTTCGCGTTCAGGACGATGTGGGAGATGCCGCGCTTCTTGAGCATGCCGGAGAGGCGCTCGGACTTCTCGATGGACACGGTACCGACGAGGACCGGCCGGCCTTCCTTCTGCCGGGCGATGATGTCCTCGACGATCGCCGCCCACTTCTCGCCCTCGGTGCGGTAGACGAGATCGGGCTCCTCCAGCCGCTGCATGGGCCGGTTGGTCGGAATCACAATCACGTCGAGCTTGTAGATCTTGCCGAACTCGGGCGCTTCGGTCTCGGCCGTGCCCGTCATGCCGGAGAGCTTGGCGTACTTGCGGAAGTAGTTCTGGAACGTGATGGTGGCGAGCGTCTGGTTCTCGCGCTCGATCTTCACGCCTTCCTTGGCCTCGACTGCCTGGTGGAGCCCGTCGCTCCAGCGGCGGCCCGGCATCAGGCGGCCCGTGAACTCGTCCACGATGACCACCTGGCCGTCCTTGATCATGTACTGGACGTCGAGCTTGTAGTGGACGTGGGCGCGCAGGGCCTGCTGCACGTGGTGCAGCAGCGGCATGTTGACCGGGTCGTAGAGTCCGCCGGGTTGGAGGCGGTGGGCGAGCAGCGTCTCGGCCCGCGCCATCCCGGCCTCCGTCAGCGTCGCCGTCTTCGCCTTCTCGTCGACGACGTAGTCACCGGAGGCCTCGAGGCGATCCCGATCCTCCGCCTTCACCTGGCCCTGGTGTACCTCGCCGCGCTTGAGCTTCGGAATGATCCGGTCGACCTCGTAGTAGAGGTCCGTCGACTCCTCGGCCGGGCCGGAGATGATGAGCGGCGTCCGCGCCTCGTCGATCAGGATGCTGTCCACCTCGTCCACGATGGCGAAGTGGTGGCCGCGCTGCACCATGCTCGACAGGTCGAACTTCATGTTGTCGCGCAGGTAGTCGAAGCCGAACTCGTTGTTCGTGCCGTACGTGATGTCGCAGCCGTACGCTACCTGGCGCTGCTGGTCGTTCAGGTCGTGCTGGATGACGCCGACGGTGAGCCCGAGGAAGCGATAGACGCGCCCCATCCACTCCGAGTCGCGGCGCGCCAGGTAGTCGTTGACCGTGACGATGTGGACGCCCTTGCCTTCGAGGGCGTTCAGGTAGGCGGGCAGCGTGGCGACGAGCGTCTTGCCTTCGCCCGTCTTCATCTCGGCGATGGTGCCGGCATGGAGGACCATGCCGCCAATCAGCTGGACATCGTAGTGCCGCATGTTGAGCACGCGGCGCCCCGCCTCGCGGACCACCGCGAAGGCCTCGGGCAGGATGTCCTGCAGTGTCTCGCCCTGCGCCAGCCGTTCCTTGAAGGCCGCGGTCTTCCCGCGGAGCTCGGCATCGGAGAGGGACGAGATGTGGGGTTCGAAACTGTTGACCTGTTCGACGGCCGGACGCAGGCGTTTCAGTTCGCGATCGTTCTGGGTGCCAATGACCTTGGCGAGGAGCTGACCAATCATGCAGGGGTGGGAGGCGGGTGCCTCGTCCTGCAATTATACAGGGTCCGGGTGCCCGGCCCGCCGGGCTTGTGGCGGTCAGCGGAGAAATCCGCGGAATCGGCGCACGCCGAGACGAGCGGCGGCGCACGTCGCTGGCACCGCGCGCGTGTGCCGACGCGGCCGCCCGGAGGCCGCCTCAGTCGGCGTTGGCCGCGCGGGAGTTGAGCAGGAACTGGAGCGGGTTCAGGACGCGTCCGTTGACGCGGATCTCGTAGTGCAGGTGCGGGCCGGTGGCGCGGCCGGTCGCGCCGACCAGGCCAATCAGCTCGCCGCGCTTGACGAACTGCCCCCGCTGCACGCGGAACGCCGAGAGGTGTCCGTAGCGCGATTCAATCCCGTAGGCGTGATCGATCACGATCAGGTTGCCGTAGGCCCCCGAGAACGACGCGACGGAGATCGTGCCGTCGGCGGTCGCGTAGATGGGGGAGCCGGCGTCGGCCGAGATGTCCAGGCCGGGGTGATAGTCCTGCTCGCCGGTGAACGGGTCCGTCCGTCCGCCGGTCCGCGACGAGAGCCAGCCGTGGGCCGGCCAGATGGACGGCGTCGCGGCCGCGAGCGCATTCCGCCGGTCCACGCCGGAACGAAGGACACGCAGGCGGCTCTCCAGCCCCTGCAGCAGGTCGCGGAGCAGGCCGAACGTATCTTCGGGGGACGAGAGGCCGGGCGTGATGGCCGCCAGCGTGGCGCCGCCCATCGCGCGGTTCCGGACGATGGCCGGAAGCTTGTCCATGGCGCGCTGCAGATCCGGATCCAGCGCGGCCTTGCCGCCCAGGTCGGACACCGTGGCCTGGAGGGCGGAAATCTGGCTGGCGAGCGCCTGCGTGGCGCCGCGGAAGCTGCTGTTCTCGAGCTCCAGCGCCTCCTGCAGGGCAAACACATCCGCCACTTCCGCCCGCGCCTTCCATGCGGCGCCAAGGCCGATGAGGATGGGCAGGCCGACAACGGCCGTGACGACAGCGAGGACCGGGCGAAGCCCGATTGTGAACCGGCGCACAACCCCGGTGCGGCGGTTGGCGACGACGACTGTGTAGCGGCCTGAGAGCATCAATCGCAGGGGGCTGTCCGACTCTCACACCGGTAGCGAGCGGTGCGACCCTGGGGGGTAGCGGACAACCCAAGCAGCGTAGCACGGGGTATCCAAATGGTTGAAGGGAAAAAGGCTCTGGGCTTTGGACTTTGGGCTTTGGCCGGAGCCCAGAGCCCTCGAGAGCCTAAAGCC
>CAZUGF010000039.1:35381-38263 GCA_964619705.1 uncultured Bifidobacteriaceae bacterium | reverse complement strand
GGACTTGAAGGTCCGCCCTGCGGGACCACAGCCGGCGGAGCTGAAGGTTCGCCCTGCGGGGCCACGGCAGGGCGCGGCGGCCGCGCGGGATGAACCGGGTACCCATCCCGTGCGTATTACGCTAAGAGATGCCCATGTCCACCCCCACCCGTCGCCGTCCTGTCCTGGCGGTGCTGGCCCTGGCCGGCCTCGCCGCCGCCTGTGATGTCAGCGTCGGTGAGGGCGGGTTCTCGATGGACCTGGCCCACGGACGGGCGAAGGATACCTGGACCCGGGACTACGCCGTCGAGCCGGGCGCCCGACTGGAGCTCATCAACGTGAACGGGCGCATCAGTGCGGAGCCGGCCGCGGGGGACCGCGTGGAGCTGTCCGCGGAGCGGACGGCGCGGGCCTCCACGGACGAGGCGGCGCGCGAGCTGCTCGGGCGGATCGAGATGCGGGAAGAGGTCGGGCCGTCAAAGGTGCGCGTGGAGGTCCGGCAGCCGCGCACGTTCGGGATGTCGGGCGCGGAGATGGTGTGGACCGTGAAGGTGCCCGCCGGCGTGGTCGTGGACCTGCGGACGACGAACGGACGCGTGGCGGTGAACGGGCTCACCGGAGAGGTCCGGGCCCGGACGGTCAACGGCGGCGTCCAGGGCCGAGGACTCGGCGCGGCAATCGTCGACGCGTCGACGGTCAACGGGGGCGTGGACGTCGAGCTGTTGCAGGCGCTGCCGGCGGACGGCCGCGTGGCGCTCGAGGCGGTCAACGGCGGCGTCACCCTGGCGATTCCCGGCGAGAGCCGCGCCTCGATTGCCGCACGCGTGGTCAACGGCGGCATCAACACGACGGGCCTGGACATCGCGCTGAACGGCGAGCAGACGCGGCGCCGGATGGAAGGGACGCTGAACGGCGGCGGCGCCCGGGTCAGCCTGGAGACGACGAACGGCGGCGTCCGCCTGTCGCGCACCAGCGCGTCGTCCGATCCGGACCGGAAGTGACCCCGGAGTAGCCCGCCTGCTACAGTAGGGGCCGGGTCGTTCAGCGATTGGCTCCCGTCAACGAAGACAAGTCCAGCAGGTACCACCGTCTGCGGCGGCAGGCGGACCTCGGCGGCACGGCTGCCGCGGGCCTGACGCTCCTCGTGCTGGCCGTGTCCGGCGCGGCCGTCCGCGTACGCGAACTGCTGGAGTCCCTCTCCGGATTCCTCCCGCCGGGCCTGCAGGACGCCGTCGTCGTCCTCCTGATGGCCGCCGGCGTCTTCGTCCTCCTTCAGGCCGTCACCTTCCCGTTCGCCTGGTACCAGGGCTTCGCTCTCGAGCACCGCTACGGGCTGTCCACGCAGCTCGGGGCCCACTGGCTGGCGGACCAGGTCAAGGCCGCCGGCGTCGGCGCCGTGTTCGCCCTGGGCGGCGTGTCCGTCGTGTTCTTCGCGCTGCGGCACTGGCCGGCCGCCTGGTGGGCGGTGTCCGCCGCGGCGTTCGCCCTGGCCATGGTCGTCCTGGCCCGCCTGGCCCCCGTCCTGCTGCTGCCGCTGTTCTACACGTTCCGCCCGCTGGATCGCCCCTCCCTGGTGGAGCGCCTGATGCGCCTCGCCGCCCTCGCGCGCACCGACGTCGTCGGGGTCTTCGAGTGGGTGCTGAGCGGCCACACGCGGAAGGCGAACGCGGCGCTGACCGGGCTCGGGCAGACGCGCCGGATCCTGCTGTCCGACACGCTCCTCGCGGACTACTCCGACGACGAGATCGAGGTCGTGCTCGCCCACGAGCTCGCGCACCACGTGCACCGGGACCTGTGGCGGGGGATGGCCGTGCAGACCGTCGTGCTCGCCGGCGGGTTCTTCGCGGCGGACATCGTGCTCCGCGCGGCCGTGGCGCCGCTCGGGTACCGCGCGCTGTCGGACCCCGCGGCCCTGCCGCTGCTGATGCTGGCGGGCGGCGCATGGTCGTTCGCCGTGCTCCCGGTGATCAACGGGCTGTCGCGCGCGCAGGAACGCGCCGCGGACCGCTACGCCATCGAGACCACGCGCAACCCGGACGCGTTCGTGTCCGCGATGCGGCGGTTGTCGCAGCAGAATATGGCCGAGGAGCGGCCGTCCGCGCTGGTCCGGTGGCTGTTCTACTCGCACCCGCCGATCGGGGAGAGGATTGAGGCGGCGAAGAGGCAGCAGAATCTGATGACCTCTTGATCTGGTGATCTTCTTGATCTGGTGATGTTGATCTATGTTCGTAGGACATCTTGCCGTTGCGCTGTCAGCGAAGCAGGCCAGCCGCGCGACGTCGCTCGTGTGGTTCGTCGTCGCGGCCAACCTGGTCGACCTGCTGTGGCCTTTCTTTCTCCTCGCGGGGATCGAGCGCGTGCGGATCGATCCCGGCAACACCGCCTTCACGCCGCTCGCGTTCGAGTCCTACCCGTGGACGCACAGCCTGCTCATGGGCATGGTCTGGGGAGCCGCGCTGGCGGGCCTCGCGCGCTGGCGCGGGGTGTCGCGGCGCGGCGCGTGGGTGGCCGGCATCCTCGTCGTGAGCCACTGGGTGCTGGACTTCGTGACGCACCGGCCGGACCTGCCGCTCTGGCCGTGGCCGGACGGCACCTACGGGCTCGGGCTCTGGGACTCCATCACGGGGACGTGGATGATCGAGGGGCTGCTCTGGGTGGCGGGGATCGGCGTCTTCCTGGCCACGTGCCGGACGCGCGGCTGGCAGGGCTACGCGGCGCTCGGATCGTTCGTGGTCGTGAGCACGCTGCTGTGGGCGTCCGGTCCGTTCAGCCCGCCCCCGCCGGACGAGCGCAGCCTCGCGATGTTCGCGCTGCTCGGGTGGGTCATCGTGCCCTGGGCCTGGTGGATCGAACGGACGTGGGAGATCCGTCGCGCGGGTCTTTAGATCCGTAGGGCGGGTCTT
>CAZUGF010000039.1:19955-35281 GCA_964619705.1 uncultured Bifidobacteriaceae bacterium | reverse complement strand
CGGCACGCGTCGTCGCTCGTCAGGTTGCAGTAGAACGGGAACGTGCCGGGCCGGTCGGCGCGGAACTCGAACGAGATCGTCTGGCCGCTGCCGGCGCGCTTGACGATGCGGTAGGCGTCGATGGCGAAGCTGTAGGCCTGTCCTTCGCTCCGGAAGACGATCGTCACCAGGTCGTCCTGGGACACCTCGATGCGGTCCGGCGTGTAGCGGTGGCCGCTGGCGACGATGGTGAACTGCCGCCGGTTGGGCGCCTGTTCCTGGGCGTGGGCCACGCCGATGGCCAGGAGGGTGGAGAGGGTCAAGCCGATCGTGAAGCGCCCCATGAGGGGATTGTACAGAAAAGGGAAGGCGACCCTGAACCGGGGGCAACCCCTTCCGCCGCTGCTGATGAAGCTTCGGCGGTCAGGGTTGCCCTCCGGACCTACTCTCTCCGCGGGCCGCGATCCCGGCGCGGGCCGCGGTCGCGGGGCGGCTGGTCGCCGCCGCCGGCGGCCGCACCGGCGCCTTCGTCCGCGCCCTGGCCGCTGGCCTGCCCCTCTTCGGGCGTGATGAGCGCCTTGCGGGACAGCCGGATCTTCCCGGTCGGGTCCACGTTGATGACCTTGACCAGCACCTGCTGGCCTTCCTTCAGCTCGTCCCGCACGTCCTTCACCCGGTGGTGGGCGATCTCGGAGACGTGGAGCAGGCCGTCGGTGCCCGGCATGATCTCGACGAAGGCGCCGAAGTCGGTGATGCGCTGCACCTTGCCGAGGTAGGTCTTGTTGAGCTCCGCCGTCGCCGTCAGCTCCTGGATGATGCCGATGGCCTTGGCGGCCGCGGCCTCGTCCGCCGATGCCACGTTGACGCGGCCATCGTCCTCGACGTCGATCTTGACGCCCGTGCGCTCGATGATCGAGCGGATCATCTTGCCGCCGGGCCCGATGACGTCGCGGATCTTGTCCACCGGGATCTTGATGGTGACAATGCGCGGCGCGTAGGTGGAGATCGTCTGGCGGTGGCCGGTGAGCGCCTCGGCCATCTTGCCGAGGATGTGCATGCGGCCCTCGCGCGCCTGCATCAGGGCGGCGCGCATGATGGCGGGCGGGACGCCCGTCACCTTGATGTCCATCTGGAGGGCGGTGATGCCGTCCGCGGTGCCGGCGACCTTGAAGTCCATGTCGCCGTAGTGATCCTCCGCGCCGGCGATGTCGCTCAGCACGGCGTACTTGCCGGTGGCCTCATCCAGGATGAGGCCCATCGCGACGCCCGCGACGGGCGCCTTGAGGGGCACGCCCGCATCCATCATCGCCAGCGAGCCGCCGCACACCGAGGCCATCGACGAGCTGCCGTTGGACTCCAGGATGTCGGAGACGATGCGAACGGTGTAGGGGAACTGCTCCTCGGTGGGGAGCACGGGCACGAGCGAGCGCTCGGCGAGCGCGCCGTGGCCGATCTCGCGCCGGCCCGGGCCGCGCAGGAACTGCACTTCGCCGACCGAGAAGGGCGGGAAGTTGTAGTGCAGCATGAACCGCTTGTAGTACTCGCCGTCCACGTGCTCGATCTTCTGCTGGTCGTCGGCCGTGCCGAGCGTGGCGCTCACGAGCGCCTGCGTCTCGCCGCGGGTGAACACGACGGAGCCGTGCACGCGGGGCAGGACGCTCGTCTCGATGGTAATGGGCCGGATCTCGTCGAACTTGCGGCCGTCGAGGCGGACGTTGCGCTCCAGGATCTCCCCACGCAGCACCTGCTCCTGCAGGTCGTGGAAGATGCTCTTGATGGGGCCCTTCTTCGCCGCCAGCTCCTCGGCCGGCACGGACGCGAGGAGCCCGTCGAGGACCACGTCCACCTGGGCGTAGTTCTCGAGCTTGGTGCGGATCCGCATCGCGTCGGTCAGCGGGCCCAGCACCCGGGCGGTGATGTCCGCCTTGAGCGCCTCGTCCACCGTGACGGCCGGCTTCGGCAGCTTGGTCTTGCCGGCGGCCTTCGCGAGCGCGTCGATGGCGTCGCAGATGGACTTGATGGCCTCGTGCGCGGTGTCGAGGGCCGCGATGGTCTCCTCTTCCGTCACCTCGCGCGCGCCGGCCTCGACCATCACGATGCCGTCGCGGCTGCCCGCGACGACGAGGTCGATGCGGCTCTGCTTGCGCTGCTCGTAGCTCGGGTTGATGACGTACTGCCCGTCGATGAGGCCCACGCGGACGCCCGCAATGGTCTTCTCGAAGGGAATCTCGGAGAGGGCGAGCGCCGCGGACGCGCCGGTGATGGCGAGCACGTCGCCGTCGAAGTGCGTGTCGGCGGAGATGACGAACGCGATGACCTGCGTCTCGTTGCGCCAGCCGGTGGGGAAGAGCGGGCGAATCGGCCGGTCGATGACGCGGCTCGTCAGCACTTCCTTCTCGGTGGCCTTGCCCTCGCGCTTGAAGAAGCCGCCGGGAATGCGTCCCGACGCGTAGGCGTACTCACGGTAGTCCACCGTGAGCGGGAGAAAATCGATGCCCTCTCGCGGGCTGCCGGAATGGCAGGCCGTGACGAGCACCATCGAGTCGCCCATCCGGACAATCACGGAGCCGTCGGCCTGCCTGGCCCACTTGCCCGTTTCGATCGTCAGCGAATGGCCGCCGAGAGAAACCTCACTCTTGTGCATAGATACCCTTCGGGCGTGAACAGCCGGCGTCCGGGCGCGCCGATCCGGGGGCCTGGCCCCGGACGCCGACACCCCGACCCGCGGGCCGTGAACCCTGAACGTCGAAAATCACTTCCTGATGCCGAGACGCTTGATGAGCTCGGCGTACCGATCGGCATCCTTGCTCTTGAGATAGTCCAGCAGCCGGCGGCGCTGGCCGACGAGCTTCAGCAGGCCGCGGCGCGAGTGGTGATCCTTCGCATGCGACTTGAAGTGCTCGGTGAGGTAGGTGATGCGCTCGCTCAGGAGGGCCACTTGCACCTCCGGGGAGCCGGTGTCGCTCGCGTGGGTCTTGTAGTCCCCGATGAGGGCGACCTTCTTGTCTTTCGTCAGTGCCACGTTGCCTCCACGAACGGCCCAGAACGCGGCCATGCCGCGGGTCCAGACCGCCGTATGTGACGATTTTCCTGATCGTCGAGAATCCTCAATGTTAGCGTAAAACCACCGACGCGTGCAAAAACCCGGGCCGTTTCGAGGGGACGGCCAGCGCCACCAGGGACCCGTCCGGCGCGAACAGCCGGACGAGGGGCGCCGCCCCCGGCCGGGGGGCGTCCGGGCCGCCTGCCACCGCGTCCGGGGCGTCTTCCCGGGCACCCGGAATGTCCTGCCCGTGCCGGACGCGGGCCACCTCCTCCGCGGACAGGATCCGCGCGGGCGTCTCCGGCAGCAGGCGCTCCAGCGGCAGCATCCGGGCGGCGATCGCCTCGCGCGGGGCCGTCGCCAGGACGTCCGCCGGCATCGCATCCGCCAGGGTGAAGCTGCCGGACGCCGTGCGCCGCAGGCTGTCCAGGACGGCACCCATCCCGAGCGCGCGGCCCAGGTCGTCGGCGAGCGCGCGGACGTAGAAGCCGGCGGAGACGCGCATGACGAGCCGCGCCACCTCGCCGTCGAAGCTCGTGACCTCCAGGCGCCTGACGATGACGCGTGCCGGCGTGATGCCGTCGACCACCGTACCGCGGCGCGCCAGCCGGTGGGCGGGCACGCCGCCTATCTTCTTGGCGGAGTAGACAGGCGGCGCCTGTTCGAAGGTGCCGCGGAACTGGTCCAGCGCCCGATCGAGCGCGTCACGGGACGGACGCTCCGGGGACTGCGCGATGGTCGTCCCCGTGCGATCGCACGTGTCCGTGCGCCGGCCGAAGCGGACATCGGCCTCGTAGTGCTTCTCGTCGCTCGTGAGGTACTGGACGAGCCGCGTGGCGGGTCCGACGGCCAGCGCCAGGACGCCGGTCGCCATGGGGTCCAGCGTGCCGCAGTGGCCGATGCGCCGCTCGCCGAGCGCGCGGCGCGCGACGGCGACCATGTCGTGCGAAGTGGGGCCTTCCGGCTTGTCGATGATCAGGACGCCCGCGATCATGCGTCCACCGCCTGCGTGAGCAGGCGGGCGAACGTCTCGCGGACCGCGTCCAGCGTGCCCGCCGCGGCGCAGCCGGCGGCATTGGTGTGGCCGCCGCCGCCGAACCCGCGCGCGATGGCGCCGACGTCCACCGCGCCCTTGGACCGCAGGCTGATCCGCCAGCCGCCGTCCTCCGACTCCTTGAGGAAGGCGACCGCGCCGATCTCGCCGACCGTGAGCGGAAAGTTGATGAGGCCCTCGGTGTCGTCGTAGGTGCCGCCGAGATCGGCCGCGAGCGCGCGCGTGATGGCGAGCGTGGCCACGCGCCCGTCCGCGTGTACCGTCATGGCGTTCAGGACGGCGCCGAAGATCCGGACGCGCGCGAGCGAGTTGCTGTCGTAGTGGATCCGCGCGATGCCGATCGGATCCGCGCCCGCCGCCACCGCGCGGCCCGCCAGCTCGTAGGTGCGCGGCGTGAGGTGCGAGAAGCGGAACGACCCGGTGTCCGTCAGGATGGCCAGGTAGAGGTGCGTCGCCAGCGCGGGCGTCAGCGGCACGCCGAGCGCGTCCACGAGCGTGAAGACCATCTCCCCGCACGCCGCCGCGGACTCGTCGATCCAGTTGATGGCCCCGTAGCGCGTGTTGCCGGGGTGGTGATCGATGTTGATGACGGGGGAGCGGTCCAGACCCGCCACGCCCGTGCGCGCCAGGTCGCCGCACTCCATGATCAGCGCCGCATCCACCGCCTCCGTCACGGTCGTCGTCACCCGGATGCGATCCACGTCGGGGAACGGCTGCAGGTAGGGCGGCGGCACGCCGTCCATCACCACCGTGGCGTCCTTGCCGAGCGCGCGCAGGGCCAGGGCCATGGCCACCGCGGAGCCGATGGCATCGCCGTCCGGACGCTGATGGGAGGAGACCAGGAACCGCCGGCCCCGGCGGATGGCCGCCAGCAGGTCGTCCGGAGGGCTACTCGGTGGGGTCATGCTTCTTCGCCGGGTCCGCGTCGGCGGGCGGATCCACGAGCGCGTTCAGCTCCGGGTGTTCGTCCCGCTCGGCGTGGATGGTCTTGATGATCTGCTCGATCCGATCCTGTGCCGCCACCGACTCGTCGTACTGGAACTTGAGCTCGGGCGTGCGCCGCAGCGTGAGCCGCTGGCTGAGCAGGTGCCGGAGGAACGGGATGGTGCGGTCCATCGCCTTCGCCGTCTGCCTGCGCTCCGCATCGTCGGCGATGACGGTCCAGTAGGCGCGGGCCAGGGAGAGGTCTCCCGTGACCTTGACGCGCGTGATCGTGACGAGGCCGATGCCCGGATCCGCCACCTCGGTCGCGAGCATCTGGCTGAGCTCCTCGCGAATCTGTTCGGCGATCCGTTCGACGCGATGGGAAAGGGCCATGACAAATCCGGGGCGCCCCGGGGCCGCGGGCCCCGGACGCGCACCCTACGCGGTCGCCGCGACGCGCTCCATCTGGAAGACCTCGATGACGTCGCCGACCTTGATGTCGTTGAAGCCCTGCAGCCCGATGCCGCACTCGAAGCCGGCCTTCACCTCGGAGACATCGTCCTTGAAGCGCTTGAGCGAGCCGATCCGGCCCTCCCAGACGACGACGTTGTCGCGGTAGAGGCGTGCCTGCGCCTCGCCCTGGCGGGTGATGCGGCCCTCGCTGACCATGCAGCCGGCGATGACGCCCATCTTCGGCACCTTGAACGTGTCCCGCACCTGCGCGCTGCCGAGCCGCACCTCGCGGATCGTCGGCTCCAGGAGGCCCGCCATGGCCTTCTGGATCTCCTCGGTCACCGTGTAGATGACCGAGTGGTGGCGGATGTCCACCTTCTCGCGGTCGGCCATCTCCGCCGCGTTCCGGTCCGGCCGCACGTTGAAGCCGATGACGATGGCGTCGGAGGCGGTGGCGAGGAGGACGTCGGACTCGTTGATGGCGCCGACGGCGGAGTGGATGATCTTGACCTTCGTCTTGTCGTCGGAGAGCTTCGACAGCGTGTCGGCCAGCACTTCCGCCGAGCCCTGCACGTCGGCCTTGATGATGATCGGCAGGTCCTTGGACCCTTCGGCCATCTGGGCCTGCAGCGACTCGAGGGTCAGGCGGCTGCCCTTGGCGCCGAGCGCGCGCTCCTTGGCCTGCGCCTGGCGGAATCCGGCAATCTGCCGGGCCTTGGCCGGGTCGGACACCGCCTGGAACGAGTCTCCGGGCGAGGGCAGGGCCTCGAGGCCGAGAATCTCGACAGGGGTGGAGGGACCGGCCATCTTGACGTTGCGGCCGCGATCGTCGATGAGCGCGCGGACGCGGCCCACGACCGGACCGGCAATGACGTTGTCGCCCACGCGGAGCGTGCCGTCCTGGACGAGGACCGTGGCCACGGACCCGCGGCCGCGATCGAGCTTGGTCTCGAGCACGGTGCCGACGGCGCCGCGCTTGGGGTTGGCCTTGTGCTCGCCGATGTCGGTGACGAGCAGGATCATGTCGAGCAGCGTCTCGAGGTTCTGCTTCTGCTTGGCCGACACCTCGACGAACACGGTATCGCCGCCCCAGTCCTCGGGCATGAGGCCCAGCTCGGAGAGCTGCCGCTTGGGCACCTCCGGGTTGGCGCCCGGCTTGTCGATCTTGTTGACCGCGACGATGATGGGCACCCCCGCCGCCTTGGCGTGGTCGATGGCCTCCTTCGTCTGCGGCATGACGCCGTCATCGGCCGCCACCACGAGGATGACGACGTCGGTGACCTTGGCGCCGCGGGCGCGCATGAGCGTGAACGCGGCGTGGCCCGGCGTGTCGAGGAACACGATGCTCTTGTCGCTCTTCTCGCCGACGCCGGTGACCAGGTACGCGCCGATGTGCTGCGTGATGCCGCCCGCCTCGCGCTCGGCCACGCGCGTCGCGCGGATCGAGTCCAGGAGGGTGGTCTTTCCGTGATCCACGTGGCCCATCACGGTGACGACAGGCGCGCGCGGGATGAGGTCCTTCGGGTCCACGGCCTCGGCCTCGACCTCGAGGAGCTCTTCCTCGTAGGTGCGGGTCTCGACGTCGGCGCCGAACGCGCGCGCGACCTCGCGCGCGGTGGACATGTCCACCACGGAGTTGATGGTCATCATCATCCGGCGGTCGAGCAGGGTCTTGAGGACCTCCTTGACGCGGACGTCGAGCTTGTCCGCCAGGTCCTTGACCGTCATGCCCTCGGCGAGCGTGATGGTGCGCGAAATGGGCGGCGGCGGCGCGGGCGCGGCCTGCGAAGGCATGCGCTGGAGCGCGTCGCGACGCTGGGACCGCTGGCCGCTCGTCGGCCGCGGCCGGAACTGGCCGTACGGCGGACGCGGGCCGGGCATGCCGGGACGTCCCGGCAACTGACCCGGGCGCACGGGCTGCGCGGGCAGCGGACGCGGCCCGCCGAGCATGGCCGGCGTCATCCCGCCGGGCGGGCGGGCGCCGGGGTAGGCCGGCCTTCCGCCGGGCCTGGGTGTCTGTGCCGGCGGCACGGGACGCGCCACGGGGCGCGGCGGCTGCTGCGGCACGACCTGGCGGCGCGGGACGAGGGGCGGCGCCTGCGGCGGCGCCTGGCCCGGTTCCTCCACGCGGAGCCGGATGCTGGGCGGCACGAAGCGCCCCGGCCTTGGCGTCGGCGCGGCCGGCGGCGGCGCCGGGGCAGCCGCAGGCGCGTCCGGTGTGGCCGGCGTCGCCGCGGCGGCTGCCGCGGGGACCTGGACGGCCGGTTCCGGAGTGGTCTTCTCGGCAGGCGGTTCCTCCGCCTGAGGCGCGGGCGCGGCTTCCGCGGCCGGTGCGGCCGCGGGCGCCTCCTCGACGGCCGGCGGCTCCGGCGCGGCGACGGCGTGCGTGTCCTCGACGACGTCAGGCGGCGCGGGGACGGCGGCGGCCGTCTGGGCCGGCTCCGCAGCCTCGGCACCCTCCTCCGCGGCCGGGTCCACGGGCGGCTTGACGAGGAGCGGCTTCTTGACCAGCCGCGGCGGGCCCAGTGTCGGGACCGCCGGCTTGACCGGCTCGGGCGCAGCGCCACCCTTGCGGGCACTCGCCTTCGACTTGGCAGCCCTCACCGCCTGGTCCGAGAACATGTCGCCCTTGGGCAACTCGATGCCCCGCTGTTTGGCGAGGCGCTCGACGAACTGCCGGGCCACGATCTCCTCGAGCGTGCTCGACGCGCTCTTGAGCTCGATGCCGTGGTTCTTCTTGAGCAGATCCAGCACTTCCTGGCTGGAGGTGTTCAGAAGCTCAGCGACTTTGTAGATCCGGACTGTGGCCATTCGATATCTGTGCTACCTGCGATTGACGATGTGCGTGGGGTTCGGGGGCAAATTATGCCTCCGGCTCCTGACGCTCCACGGGGTCCCCGCCTTCCGCGGGCGCCTCCCCGGTTCCGGGCGCCTGGGTCCCGGCGGCGGCCTCGGCCTCCACGGCCGGCTCCGCGTCCGCAGCCGGCTCCGCCTCCGAGGTCCCGGCGGCCTCTGCGGCTTCCGCGCCAGCGGCCCCTTCGGCTTCGGCGGCCGCCACGGTCCCTGCGGTCTCGGAGCCCTCGGCGGTCTCGGAGCCTTCTGCGGCCTCGGCCTCGGCAGCGCCCGTCTCGGGGGCTGCCTCCACCTGACCGTCCCCGGCACCCTCGGGTGCTTCCTCGGAAGCGGCCGCTTCCATGGCGCCGAACTCGGCTTCCACTTCCTTGCGCTTCTCTTCCTCGCTCTTGATGTCGATGCGCCAGCCCGTGAGCTTGGCGGCGAGGCGGACGTTCTGGCCCTTCTTGCCGATGGCGAGCGACAACTGCTTGTCCTCGACCACGACCTCCATCACCCGGTTGACATCGTCCACGATGGTGACGCGCTGCACCTTGGCGGGGCTGAGCGCCTGCATCACGAACTGCACCGGGTCGTCGGAGAACTCGACGATGTCGATCTTCTCGCCGCGGAGCTCGCGGATGATGGCCTGGACGCGCGTGCCCTTCATCCCGACGCAGGCGCCGACCGGGTCCACGTCGCGCTCGCGCGAGAAGACGGCCACCTTGGCGCGGTCGCCGGCCTCGCGCACCGCGCCGCGGATCATCACGGTCCCGTCGTAGATCTCGGGAACTTCCTGCTCGAAGAGCTTGATGAGCAGGGCCGGGTCCGTGCGCGACAGCACGATCTGCGGGCCCTTGGCGCCCTTGCCCACGGTGCGGATGACGGCGCGGATGCGGTCGCCCTGCGCGTAGCTCTCGGCGCGCGACTGTTCCTTGCGCGGCAGGATGGCCTCGTTGCGGCCCACCTCCACGATGATGTCGCCCTGCTCGAAGCGCTTGACCGTGCCGCTCATCACCTCGCCGACGCGCTGGTTGTACTCGGCGTAGACGTTCTCGCGCTCGGCCTCGCGCACCTTCTGGAAGATGACCTGCTTGGCCGTCTGCGCGGCAATGCGGCCGAGCACGTCGGTGCGCTTGGGGAACTCGATCTGGTAGCCCGCCTCGACCTCGGCGTCCTGGCCGTAGATGTCCTTCGCCTCGGCGACGGAGATCTCGATCTCGGGGTTGGTCACCTCGTCGACGATGGTCTTGACGGCGAAGAGCTCGATCACGCCGGTCTCGGTGTTGAGCTTGGCCTTCAGCTCCTCGCCCGTCTTGTAGAACTTGCGCGACGCGGTCAGCACGGCCTCTTCCATCGCCTGGACGACGACGTCGGGCTCGATGCCCTTTTCCTTGGCGAGTGCCTCGATGGTCTGCAGCAGCGGATTCGTGCTCATGATCTAGTGGCGTCTACGGCCGGATGATGAAGCGGGCCCCGCCGTGGCGGGCCCGGAATTCGTGTCGCGCGCAGGGACGAGCCCTGCCGGGTGCGTTCGGACAGTTCACCTGAACTCCACGTCGAGCCTGGCGCGGGTGATCAGCCGCAGCGGCAGCCGCACCGGCTTCCCGCCCTCCGATTCGAACAGCACGTCCTCGCCGTCGACGCCGCGCAGGCGGCCCGCAAAGGCCGTCTGCCGCGCAATCGGCTCGGCGACGACAATCTTGGCCCGGCGCCCCGCAAACCGCTCGTAGTCCGCCGCGTGCCGGAGCGGACGATCGAGGCCGGGCGACGAGACTTCCAGGGTGTACCGGTTCGCCGGTACGGCATCCTCCACGTCGAGGATCGCGCTCAGTTCCTCGCTGACACGCGCGCAGTCCTCGATGCTCACACTGTCCTCGGCCGTCAGGTTCGGCCCCGGCCGATCCAGCACGACGCGCAGCACCTGCTGGCCACCCTCGCGCCGCAGTTCGACGTCGAAGATGTCCAGCCCGCGGCTGGCCGCGACGCGGACCGCCGCCTCACGGACGAGCTCGAGCGGGCCCAACAAGCCCCCTTAAACAGAAAAAAGTGGGCTAAAGGCCCACTCTGGTCTCCCAGACTCAGAACCGAACACTAATGTTAACACGGGTTGGGGGAGGGGGGCGGAGCGGCATCTGGTGATCTCTTGATCTGATTGATCTGATGAAGCGGTGATCTGATCGGTTGATCTGGTGAGGTGGGGATCTGGCTGTTGATCTGGGCGATCTGGTGATCTGGAGCCGGCGATCTCGTATCTGGCGAACTGGATGTGGTGGTCTGGTGATCTGGCCCACGGGTGCCGCCGTGGCGTGACCTCTTCAGTCCCCTAGATCGGGCGGGCGATCAGGTCGTAGGCCTCGGCGCCGACGATTTCGACGTCCAGGAACTGTCCGGCGGCGATCTCGGAGGGGTCGACGTCGGTCAGGTAGACCACCGGGTCGATCTCGGGGGCCTGGCCGGCCAGGCGGCCTCGGATGACCCATTCGTGCTCCGGGGACGGGCCGTCGACGAGCATCCGGGTCCGGCTGCCCACGCGGGCCTGCTGGCGCCGGGCCACGATGGCCTGCTGGCGCGCCATGATGCGACCCTGGCGCTCCGCCTTCTCCGCCGCATCCACATCGTCGGCCAGGGCGAAGGCGGTCGTGCCCTCCTCGTGGGAGTAGGTGAAGACGCCGACGTGGTCGAAGCCGATCTCCTCCACGAAGTCCTCCAGGGCGCGCACGTCCGCTTCCGTTTCCCCCGGGAAGCCCGTGATGAACGTCGTGCGGAGGGCGGCGTCCGGCACCCTGGCGCGGATGTTGGTGAGCAGGCGGACGTACGAGGCACGCGTGCCCGGCCGCTTCATCCGCTTGAGCACCGGGTCGGCGGCGTGCTGGAGGGGCAGGTCGATGTACGGGCAGACCTTGTCCAGTTCGGCAATCGCGTCGATCACCTCGTCCGTGATCGTCGTGGGATAGAGATAGAGCATCCGGATCCACTCGATGCCGTCCACGGCGTTCAGCGCCCGGAGCAGGCGCGGCAGCGCACCGCGCTCGCCCCTGTCGATGCCGAAGAACGTCGTGTCCTGCGAGATGAGCAGCAGTTCCTTGACGCCCTCCGACGCCAGGCGCTGCGCCTCGCGCACGATCGAGTCGATGGGCCGGCTGCGGTAGTGGCCGCGCATCTTCGGGATGATGCAGAACGCGCACTTGTAGTCGCAGCCCTCGGCGATCTTGACGTAGGCGTAGTGCGGCGGCGTGGCGCGGCGGCGCGGCGTGTCGGCGTCGTAGATATAGGTCGGGAGGTCCACGCCGAAGACGGGCGTGGCCGGGGTGTGGGCCGGATCGCCGCGGTAGAAGCTGACGGGCGCGGCCGTGCCGGCCAAACGCCCGGCGGCCGTGCTGCCGCTTCCGCCGAGCAGCGCCGCCAGCCCGGTGACCTCACCCGTGCCGAGGACGGCGTCGATCTCGGGGATCTCCGCCTGCAGTTCCGCGCGGTAGCGCTCCGCGAGGCATCCCGTGACGACGAGCCTGCGGCCGGCCGCCTGCTTCTTGATCTCCGCCATCTCGAGGATGGTGTCGATGGACTCCTGCTTGGCGCGGTCGATGAAGGCGCACGTGTTGACGACGAGCACGTCGGCGCTGCCGGCGTCGGCCGTGACCTCGTGCCCGGCCTGTTCGGCGAGGCCGAGCATCACCTCGGAGTCCACGAGGTTCTTGGGGCAGCCGAGGGAGATGAAACCGATTTTCGCCACGTGATTCAAGGGTACAGGCGATAGAGCATCCGGGGGTAGGGAATCGTCTCGCGCACGTGCTCCAGGCCGCAGAGCCAGCTCACCGTGCGTTCCACGCCCATCCCGAAGCCGCCGTGCGGCACGGACCCGTAGCGCCGGAGGTCCAGGTACCACTCGAAGGCCTCCTGCGGCAGCTCGTGCTCCTTGATGCGCTGGAGGAGGAGGTCCAGGTCGTCCAGGCGCTGGCCGCCGCCGATGATCTCACCGTAGCCCTCCGGCGCGAGGACGTCCACGCAGAGCGCGCGGTCGGGCTGCGCCGGGTCCGGCTTCATGTAGAAGGCCTTGATGGCGGCGGGGTAGTGCGTGACGCACACGGGGCGGTCGAACTGTTCCGAGAGGACCGTCTCGTCCGTGCCGCCCAGGTCGCCGCCGACCTGGAAGGGCAGGCCCTTCTCGAGCAGGATCGCCGCGGCCTCGTCGTAGCGCAGGCGCGGGAACGGCGCGGTGACCGCCTCCAGCTTCGCCGTGTCGCGCTCGAGGATCGTCAGCTCCTTCCGGCGCCGGTCCAGCACGCGCCCGACCACCGCGCACACCAGCCGCTCCGCCAGCCCGATCACGTCGTCCAGGTCGGCGTAGGCCATCTCCGGCTCCACCATCCAGAACTCGGTGAGGTGGCGGCGCGTCTTGCTCTTCTCGGCACGGAACGTCGGGCCGAAGCAGTAGACCTTGCCGAGCGCCATGGCGTTGGCCTCGTTGTACAACTGGCCGCTCTGCGTCAGGTACGCGGTCGTGTCCTCGAAGTACTGCACGGGGAAGAGCGTCGTGGTGCCCTCGCACGCGGCCGGCGTGAACACGGGCGTGTCGGCCAGGATGAAGCCCTCGCCGTTGAAGAAGTCCCGGATGGCGTTGATGACCTCGTGGCGGACGCGCAGGATGGCCGTCTGGCGCTCGGCGCGGATCCACAGGTGGCGGCGATCCATCAGGAAGTCCACGCCGTGTTCCTTGGGCGTGATGGGGAAGTCGTGCGCCTCGGAGACGACCTCCAGGCCGCTCGCGATCAGCTCGTAGCCGCCCTTCGCGCGCGCGTCGGCGCGCACTTCGCCCGTCAGGACGATCGCGCTCTCCTGGCTCAGGTGATCCGCGCGCATGAACGTCTCGTCGCCGACGTCGCGGCGGCCCATCACGACCTGCATGAAGCCCGTGCCGTCCCGGACGACCAGGAAGTGGATCTTGCCGCTGGATCGCCGGTTGGCCAGCCAGCCCTTGATGGTCACGGTCTCGCCGACGTGCTCGCCGATGCGATCGATGTGGACGTGTGTCGCCATGGTGGTCGGGGGTCCTCGCGAATCTCAGTCCGTCACGTTCAGGAGCGCTTCGATGTCCGCCCGCGCGGCCGCCGCCTTCTGGAGGACGGCCTGCGGCCGGGCCGCCGGCGCCAGTTCGAAGATCCACGCGCCGTCGTAGCCGACCTTCTGGAACGCCAGCATCGCGGCCGTCCAGTCGATGGCGCCGCGTCCCGGCACGAGGTGGTCGTCGCTGGCGCCGCGGTTGTCGTGGAGGTGCGTGCTGAGGATGTGGCCCGAGCAGGCCTCGATCGCCTCCACCACGTCGCCCATCAGGTGCGCATGGCCCACGTCCAGGCAGATGCCCGCGCCGGCCAGGTCGAGATCGTCCTCGAGCCACTGGACCAGGCGGCCCGCCGTGGACAGGGGATTGGGGATCACCTCCAGCGCGAGCGTCACGCCGGCCGCGCCTGCGGCTTCGCCGATCTCCTGGAGGCTCCGCGCCACGGCGGCGCGGTGGTTCTCCGCCGGGTCCGTCGAGGGGAAGCCCAGGTGCACGACGAGCAGCGGCACGCGGACGAACGCCGCCACGCCGAGCGCGGCCCGCGCCTCGGCGACGGCCAGCCGCCGCCGCGTCTCGTCGGCTGCGCCGATGGAGAGCGTCTCGCCCCAGACGCCGCCGCTGTAGCTGACGGTCGTCGGCGCGTGCAGCGCGTGGAGCGTGAGGCGGGTGTCGTCCAGCCACTCGGCCAGCGCCACCGCGGCCCGCGGGTCGTGGTAGTCGAAGTGCGTGCGGGTGGCGTAGACCTCCACGGCGTCGAAGCCGTGGGCCGCCACTTCGACGAGGTGCTCGCGGTCCAGCCGGTCGGCGTGGAAGAGATGCGTCGAGATGCCGAAGCGATGAGCCAAACTCCGATTCTATCGCGTCTGTCGCGGGCGGGGACCGGCGGTCAGGCGAGCCCGGGCACCAGGCCGCCGAGCAGCTCCCGCAGGCGGGCCATCCGCGGGGAGGCCTCCAGGTTCGCCTTCACGTAGTTGAGCGTCCGCGGGATGTACTGGATGTACACGGTGTTGCCGCGCGTCGTGGTCTGGTAGCCGAACGTGCCGAGGGCCTTCAGGTTGCGCTGCAGCGCCATGAGATCGAACCGCCGCCGGAACGCCGCCTCGTCGGCCGGCGTCACGCCGCGCCCGCCGCGCGTCAGCGCCAGGAAGTACGCGATGAGCTCGTCGACGTGCGCAGGCGCCAGGTCCACGTAGGAGTCGCGCAGGAGCGAGGCCAGGTCATAGGTGTCCGGCCCCATCCGCGCATCCTGGAAGTCGATGATGTGGAGCGACCCCTCGTGCAGCATCAGGTTGCGCGAGTGGTAGTCGCGATGGCACAGCACGCGCGGCTCGGCCGCCAGCTCCTCGGCGATGAGGCGCCATTCCTCGCGGAGCGCGTCCTGCTCGGCGGCCGACGGCGTGACGCCGCGGTAGGCCACCAGGTAGTGCCTGACGAAGAACTCGAGCTCCCAGGTCAGCTTCTCCACGTCGAAGGCAATGCCGAACGCCGGGTAGGCGGGCGATGCGAGCACCGCGCCGCGCTGCTGGAGGCGCGCGATGAACGTCACCGCCTGCCGATAGAGGGCCGCGTGCTCCACCGGCGCGGCCGCTCCCAGGTGCGCCTGCAGCGTGACGTCGCCGAGATCCTCCAGCGCGATGACGCCGAGGTCGTTCGCGTGATGGAGGATGGCCGGCACGGGCAGCGGCACCTCCGCGAGCAGGCGCGCCACCGACACGAACGGCAGCGTGTCCACGTCGATCGGCCCCGCATGGAGCGCCAGCACCATCGTCTTGCCGCACGCCTGGAGGACGCGGAAGTACCGCCGATCCGACGCGTCGCCCGTCAACGGCACCACCGCGACAACCGTGGGCGTCAGCCCGTGGCGCTCGAGGTAGGCGGTGATGAGGGGGGGGGGCATGGGGGAGGTGCTGGGGAGGTGCTGGGGAGGTTCTGGGAGGGTTCGGGGGAGGTTCGGGGAAGGTGCTGGGAAGGTTCGGGAAGGT
>CAZUGF010000039.1:6550-19855 GCA_964619705.1 uncultured Bifidobacteriaceae bacterium | reverse complement strand
GGAAGGTTCAGAAACGCGTGACCGCATCTTCCGTGATCGCCTGACGATAGTACCGCGATCCGGCGGGGATCGTGACTCCGTCGGCGACGATCGAGTCCGTGAGCTCGGCGCCGGCGCCAATCGTGACGTTGTCCCAGAGGATCGTGCCGTCGAGGCGTGCCGTGGGATCGATGCGGCAGCCAATTCCCCGGTCCAGTGAGCGGTGCTCGGCGGCGGCAATCCGGCGCACGGTGTCCAGGTAGTCCGCCGGGGTGCCGATGTCGAAGAACTCTCCGGTCGCGGGGAACACGCGAACGGCACCGGGGGATGCGGCGGCGAGGCGCGGGTAGAGACCGCCGACGCTGGCCGACGGCACGCCGGGGTTCACGCCGGCAAACGCCGCGGCGCTCACGGCCTGGATGCCGACGAAGTGCCAGGGCGTCGCGGCACCGCTCGGTGTGGCACCCGCCGGGGCCAGGCCGGTGACGATGCCGGACGCGTCCGCGAGGACGGCGCTGTACTTGTCCAGGTCGGCGGGCGTGACGGCCATCGTGGCCAGGGCGCCGGAGGCGATGTGGTCCGCGGCCAGCGCGGCGAGATCCGCGCCGGCCAGCGTGTCGCCGTTCACGATGAAGAACCGGTCCGCGGCCAGGAGGGGCAGCGCACGCGCGGGTCCGCCCCCGGACCCGAGGAGGACAGGCTCCCAGGAGTAGCGCACCTCCAGGCCGAGCGCGGCGCCGTCGCCGACCTGCGCCGTGACGGACTCGGGCTTGTGATGGAGGTTCAGCACCACGCGGCGGATGCCGGCCTGCTGCAGGCGCTCCAGGATCCGCACGACGATCGCGCGGCCCGCCACGGGGAGCGCGGCTTTGGCGCGTACCGACGAGAGCGGCCGGAGCCGCGTCCCGAGCCCCGCCGTCAGGACCAGCGCCGGCCAGTTACCGAGGCCGCTCATGCGACAGGCACGTCGGGGAACGTCATGTCGCCGTCCGGCGCCCCGGCCGGACGTCCCGCCAGGAAGAGCGCGCGGTAGGAGTCCGTGATGTAGTCGTCCGGCGTGCGGCCGAGCGCGCGCGCGACGGCGTGAATGCGATCCTCCGCGCCCTCGATCTCCACGAAGACGCCGACCGGTGTCTCGTCCACCGCGATGACGACGCCATCCGCGCGGAACTCCTCGCGGTACTTCTCGTAGCGGAACCACGGGCGGAAGCCGGCCGCGTCCAGGATGGCGAGCAGCGCGGCGCCGTCCGCGACAGCCGTCTCGTGCTCGTCGCGCAGCTTCATCCGGCCCGGATGGACGGGACCCTTGACGGTCAGGAAGTGGCGGTCCCCGTCGCTGCGGTGCCGCAGGGCGATCCCCTGCCGTCCGAGTGCCTGGTCCGCCGTGTCGAACAGGCTGTCGCGCTGGAGCCGACGGCCCCGAAAGGCCTCGGCCCCTGCGCCCCGCACCCGCTCGCGCGCGTCATCGGCGCTCGCAAACCGCAGCTTCACTTCGCGCTCGAGCGCCACCCGCGTACCTCCCGGCGCTCCCTACTGCTTCCGCACCGTCACGAACGTCTCCTGCCCGCCGCGCAGGATCAGGAAGAACGCCGTGCTGCCGGAGGCCACCTGGTCGAGCTGCCGGCTGGCCTCGCTGGGTGTGGTGACGCTGCGCCGGTTCACCTGCAGGATGATGTCGCCGCGCTGGATGCCGGAGCGGAACGCCGGGCTGCCGGGCTCCACGGCGGAGACGAGCACGCCCTCGGTGTCGGCCGGCAGGCGGAGGCTGCGTTCCACGTCCGGCGTGATCGGGGACAGGGTGATGCCGAAGCCCGCGGACGCCTGCTCGCCCTGCTCCTCCGGACGGGCCCGGCTGGTGCGCGTGGACTCCGCCTCCAGGTTCAGCTCGTCCACGGTGATGTTGAGCGTCTGCTCCTTCTTGTCCCGCAGCACCTTCATGGGCACCGTGGCGCCGGGCCTGGTGGCCACGACCAGGCCCACGAGCTGGTCCCGATCCCGCACGGGCTTGCCGTTGAACTCGATGACCACGTCGCCCGGCTCGAGGCCGGCCTTGGCCGCGGGGCCGCCGTCGTTGACCACCGCGACGAGCGCGCCGCGGCGCTCGGTGAGGCCGAACTCCGCCAGCGCGTCGGCCGGTACCGGCAGCACCTGGACGCCGATGACGCCGCGCGTCACCTTGCCCACGCGCAGTTGCGGCAGCAGCTCGCGCACGGAGTTGATGGGCACGGCGAAGCCGATGCCGATGTTGCCCTGCTGCCGCGCGTCGGTGTAGATGGCGGTGTTGATGCCCACGACCTCGCCGCGCGCGTTCAGCAGCGGTCCGCCGGAGTTGCCGGGGTTGATGGCCGCGTCGGTCTGCAGCACGTCCTGCGACCGGCCGTCCGTGATGGGGAAGGGCCGTTCCTTGGCGCTGATGACGCCCACGCTCACCGTGTGCGCCAGGCCGAACGGGTTGCCGATGGCCATCACCCAGTCGCCGGGCTCCATCATCGCGGAGTCCCCGAACTTGACCTCGACGAGCTCGCGCGCGGGCTTCTCGATGATCTCGATGAGCGCGCTGTCCGTCAGCGGATCGCGGCCGATCACGCGGGCCTCGTGGTACACGTCCGCGTCCTCGCCGTAGAGCGAGACCTCGATCTTCGTCGCCCCGTCGACGACGTGGTTGTTGGTGAGGATGAAGCCGTCCTTGCTGATGACGAAGCCCGTGCCGGCGGCCTGCGTCTCCTGCTCCCGCGGCTGGCGTCCCTGGCCCTGCCCCTGGCCGCGGCCGCCGCCGAAGAAGCGCTCGAGCAGGTCGTCGCCGCCGAAGAACTCGGTCATCTCCTGCACGCGCTGGCGCGACGTCGACCGGATGTTGACCACCGCGGGCGAGACGGCCTTGGCGATGTTGCGGAACGTGGCGGCGTCAATCGCCCCCGAGAGCGGCGCGCTGTTCATCGGCGGCGCCTCGAGTGTCTGCGCGGACGAGGCCGGCGACAGATCGAGGCGCGACGCGATGACCATGCCGACGGCCAGCGAGGCCACCGCGATCAGCAGCGCGTAGAACAGCGTGGTTTTTCCACTCGACATGACTTCCTCCACCTCACCCTATCGGGATGATATCGCGCTGACGTGGCCCGGTGACCACCGGCCCCTCGGGGCCCCAGACCATGTTGATCTCCGTGCGCACGCCGAAGTCCTCGAAGTACAGCCCGGGCTCGATGGTGAACCCGCAGCCCGGCAGCAGCCGGCGCTCGTCGTGCGTCTCGTAGTCGTCGAGATGGGCGCCGTCGCCGTGGACCTGCTGGCCCAGGCTGTGCCCCGTCCGATGGAGGATGGCGCGGCCGTCGTAGCCCGCCCCCTCCAGCACCGCCCGCGCGGCCCGATCCAGCTCGTAGCCGCGCACGTCCCGCTGCGCCGCCGCGGCCGCCTGCACGAAGTCCACCGCGGCATCCCGCGCCCCGACGATGGCCGCAAAGGCGCGGCGCATCGGCTCGGGCACCTCGCGTCCCGTGAAGGCCACCCACGTGATGTCGGCGTACACCGCGCCCGGCTGCCGCTGCTTGCCCCAGAGATCGAGCAGCAGCAGCTCGTTGGCCCGGATGTCCCGGTGGCGATCGCTGGTGGGGAGATAGTGCGGGTTCCCGGCGTTCTCCTGGGCCGAGACGTTGGGCGCGGAGTCGGCGACCAGGCCCTCCTCCTCGAACCAGCCGACCATGGCCTGCTGGATGTCGTATTCCGTCGTGGGCGTGCCGGCGCCGAGGCGCGCGGCCACGGCCTCGAAGGCGCGGTCCTTGATCCGGTACAGGCTGTCGGACGCCTCCCGGTGCGACTGTACGGCCGGTGCGTCCCAGAGCGCGGTGAACCGCTGCACGAGGTCGCCGGAGGAGACGACCTCCACGCCGAGCGAGCGGACCAGCTCGATGGTGCCCGCGTCCACGCGCGAGACATACGGGATGGCGTTCAGCGGCGAGTACTCCATGGCCAGGCGGCGGGCGCGGCCGACAAGCGCCTTGAGGCCGTCCTCGAGCTCGGTCCGGCCGGCGTAGGCGGCACTGGTGCCCGGCAGGTGATCGAGGTTGTGGCGCTCGATCGCATGCACGAGCGCCGCCGGCTCGCCCTCCGCGGGGATCAGGTAGAACCACCGCCGCGTCGTCATGTGGCCGCCGCGGTCCATGCCGGCCATGCGATGGGCGATGGGGTTGGACCGCTGGAAGTCGTAGAGCAGCCAGCCGTCGACGCCTTCGGCGCGCAGCGCGTCCTGAATCCCGGGAATGTCAACGACAGGCATGGAATATTGAGTATAAGCCCAGTGTCTTGACGGTTTGACGCTGAGCTGGCCCGGCTGGCTCGTCCGCGGCACCCGCCCCGGCCACGGCGCCCCCTGTCCCGTCCGTGAACGCGGGGACGGACGGTCCAGGTCCCGGCGGAGGGGCCGGCGCGAAACCGGGCGCCTCCCCCTGCCGTCCTATAATGTGAACTGCCTGCCACATCAGTGACGCCCATGACGAATCGACTTCCGCTCGCCGTACTGGCCGCCCTCCTGCTGGGTCTCGGCGGCGCGCCCGTTGCCGGCCAGGAACCCGCGCCGCCGCAACAACAGCAGCAGCCGCCGCCACCGCTGGCGCCGCCGCCGGCGGGGCAGCCCCCGGTCACCTTCCGGGCCGAGGTCAACTACGTCGAGGTGGACGCCCGGGTCGTCGACGACCAGGGGCGCTTCGTCTCCGGCCTGTCCGCCGGCGACTTCCAGGTCTTCGAGGACGGCGCCGCGCAGGCGATCACCGTCTTCTCCGAGGTCAACCTCCCCGTGGAGCGCGCGCCGCGCCCGCTCTTCGCGTCCGAACCCATCGAGCCGGACGTCGCGACGAACCTGAGCGGCATGGACGGCCGCATCTACCTGGTCGTCCTCGACGACCTGCACACGCACATGCAGCGGTCGCCGCGCGTGCGCCTGGCCGCGCGCCAGTTCATCGAACGCTACGTCGGCGCCAACGACGTCGTGGCCATCGTCTACACGAGCGGCCGGAGCGACGCGGCCCAGGAGTTCACCAACAACCAGCGGCTCCTCCTGGCGTCGGTGGACAAGTTCATGGGCCGCAAGGTCCGCTCGTCGACGCTGAACCGGATCGATCAGGCGTCGATGACGAGCGGCATGCGCGACGCCGGGGATCCCGTCCTGGACCCGGATGACGCGGAGCGCGGCTTCCAGGCGCGGTCCGCGCTGGACTCCATCCGCAACCTGTCCACCTATCTCGGCGGCGTCAGCGGACGGCGCAAGGCGATGGTGCTCTTCAGCGAGGGCATCGACTACGACATCTCGGACCCCATCAACAACCGCGACGCGACCAACATCATGGACTCGACGCGGGACCTGCTCTCCGCGGCCACGCGCGCCAACGTGGCCATCTACAGCGTGGACCCGCGCGGCCTGAGCTCCGGCGGGGAGGAGCTCATCGAGGTGGCCTCGTTCCCCTCCGATCAGTCCCTCGGCATCGGTACCAGCTCGTTCTACAACGAGACGCGCATCTCGCAGGACAGCCTGCGCGTCCTGGCGGGAGAAACCGGCGGCTTTGCCGTCGTCAACCAGAACGACTTCGGCACCGCCTTCCAGCGCATCGTCGACGACAACAGCTCGTACTACGTGCTCGGCTACTACGCGACCAACGAGCGGCGCGACGGGCGCTTCCGGAAGATCGACGTCAAGGTGCCGGCCCGCGGCAACCTGACCGTGCGCGCGCGCAAGGGCTACATTGCCGGGCGCGGCCGCGCGCCGGCGGCGGCCAAGCCGGCCGGGGCGAACGACGTGTCCGAGGAACTGCGGGAGGCGATGAGCAGTCCGCTGCCGCTTTCGGAGCTGCCCATGGCGGTCACGGCCGCCGTGTTCAAGGGCCCGCAGCCGAACGGCTCCGTCGTCATCTCGACGCTGATCGGCGGCGGCACGCTGCCGCTCGAGGAGAAGGACGGCACGTTCCGGAACAACCTGGAGCTGGCCGTGGTGGCGGTGGACCAGAAGGGCAAGTCCTTCTCCGGCGGCCGCAACACGGTGGACCTGAACATGAAGCCCGATACGGCCAAACGTGCCGAGGCGATCGGGTTCCGCGTCATCTCCTCGCTCGACCTGCCGCCCGGCCGCTACACGCTGCGCGTCGGCGCCCGCGAGTCCAACACGCGGAAGGCGGGCTCGGTGTCCTACGATCTCGAAGTCCCGGAGTTCACGAAGGACAAGCTGCTCATGAGCAGCCTGGCCATCACCTCCGCCGCGAGCAGCATGGCGCCCACCGCACGCGCCAAGGACCCGCTGAGCGCGCTGCTGCCGGGCCCGCTGTCGGCCTTCCGCGACTTCCCGCAGGGCGACGAGCTGGCCGTCTTCGCCGAGGTGTACGACAACAGCGGCAGCCAGCCGCACAAGGTGGACATCGCCGCGACGGTCAAGGCGGAAGGCGGGCAGACGGTGTTCCAGACGAGCGAGGAGCGCGACAGCTCGGAGCTCAAGGGCTCCTCGGGCGGCTACGGCTTCGTCGCGCGCATCCCGCTCAAGGACGTGGCGCCCGGGCTCTACGTGCTGCGCGTCGAGGCGCAGTCGCGGCTCGGCGATCGTCCCGAGACCTCGCGGGAAGTGATCTTCCGCGTGGGGCCGGAACCGCATCCATGACCGGTCCGGCCGTCATGCCGCCGCCGGCCCGGTGAGCGCGCCGGGCAGCACCGGCCTCGACCGGCGCACCGCCGCGGTGCTCTGCTACAGCGCCTGGTGGATCACCGGGCTCGTCTTCCTCATCGCCGAGCGCGAGGACCGCGTCGTCCGCGTCCACGCCGCGCAGTCCATCGTCTGCTTTGGCGCGGTCTCGCTCCTGTTGATGGCCCTCGCGGCCGTCAGCGCCCTGTCACTGCTGGTCTCCGCCGGCGTCTACCCGTTCGCGCAGCGTATCTCGGAGCTCGTGTGGCTGGGCGGGGCGGCCCTGTGGCTGGTGTGCATGCTGCGCGCATGGCGCGGCGACGACTGGCGGCTGCCGGTCGTGTCGGGGCTGGCGGAGCGGATGGCCGGGGAGCGTGATGCGTGACGGTGCCGGCGGGTGCGGCGCCGCGGGGGCGAGCCGAGGAGGGCGGGGCCGAAGGCCACTCCGGTGAGCGGCCTTCGTGCCTGCTGGATTCCGCGCGCTAGGTGGTCGGCGGCGTCTCGACGAGCTTCGGGACGACCTTCGGCTTGGGGATGGTGCCGTTGGCGTGCGAGAAGTTGTAGCGGTTGTCGCCCATGCCCGGGCGGCGGGGCGTCTTGAGCTCGATCTTGATCACCTGGTCCGGCATGATCGGGCTGCGCGACCGGAAGATGTCGCCGCCGATGGGCTGGCCGCTGCGGTCGTAGTAGTTCTCCTCGACCTTCAGTCCGGCGATCGGCGCCGATGACGTGTTCTTGAGCATGATGGTGGTGACGACATCACTGCCGACGACCTTGGTGGCGGGCGCGGTAATCTCGACCGTTGCCTCGCCGCGAACGGGTGAGATCAGCTTTCTCGCCGGTGCTGGTGTCTGGGCGGCGGCCACCACGGGCAGCAGCAGCCCGAACGCCGCGACAGAGGCCAACACACGCTGGCTCAGTCGATTCATGAGAAACCCTCCGGATGAACGTGGACGTGCCGTAACGACTCGGATTATAGACCCTTACATTTCGCCGTTCCAGTCCTCGGGCTCCGCCGCGAGGGACCGGAACACTTCCAGGTGCCACTTGCCGCCGCCCCAGGGCTCGATGACCTCGGTGGCCACGACGTCCACGAGGAGCTCGGCGAAGGTGCGTCCCTCGGGGTCGCCCTCGAGGTGGTACGCGGGATCGTCCCACGAGAAGTTCGGGTAGAGGGTCATCGTCAGGAAGAGGTCGTAGCCATCGTCCACGACGATGATCTGGCCGACGGGCCGCTTCTGGGTGGAGTGGTAGATGAGATACTTCTCCGCGCTGTGGGCGCGGATGTAGCGCTTGAGGACGAACTCGCGCGCGACGATCTCCTCGACCGCGATCTTCTTGTCCCAGCAGTCGCGGCAGTACCGCTCTTCGCCCCGCGGTTCGGAGACTTCCTTGTCGCCGCACAGGGCGCACTTGGTCTTTCCCACGGTCTTGCGTGACATCCGGTGAATTGTACTTCGCCCGGCGTCCCGCCGGGAATCCGGGGTCAAATCCCGGGGTTCCCCCCGCGCCGCCCGAGGGCGGCTGCGCAGGGAAAACCCCGGGTCAGACCCTGGTCACCGCCGGGCGGCGGGGCCGTACATCTCCGTGACGTACTGCTTGAGCATCCGCCGCGTCGAGAACCGCGGCAGGTTGGACCGCATCGCCTCGCGGACCACCTCCAGCCACCGGATCGGCAGGCCCTCCGCGTCGCGGTCGTAGAACGCCGGCACGATCTCGTCTTCCAGCAGGTGGTAGAGCGCGCCCGCGTCCGCCGTGTCCACGGCGCCCTGGTCGTCGGTGGCGGCCTGGCCGTCGATCAGCCAGCCGTTCCGGCCATTGAACCCCTCGGCCCACCAGCCGTCGCCGATGCTCAGGTGCGGCACGCCGTTCAGCGACGCCTTCATCCCGCTCGTCCCGCTGGCCTCGAGCGGCTTCCGCGGGTTGTTGAGCCACACGTCGCACCCGTGCACCAGGTAGTGCGCGACGTGCATGTCGTAATCGTCGATGAACGCAATGCGGCCGCCGTACGCGGGGTCCAGGCAGCGCTTGAAGACGCTCTGCAGGTGATGCTTGGCCGGCTCGTCCGCGGGGTGCGCCTTGCCGGCGAAGACGAGCTGCACCGGACGTCCCGTCGCGTTGAGGATGCGCGCCAGCCGTTCGGGATCGTGGAAGATCAGCTCCGGCCGCTTGTAGGCCGTGAATCGACGGGCGTACCCGATGGTGAGCGCGTGCGGATCCAGCATCGCGCCCGCCGCCACGATCCGGTTGGGGCTGACGCGCTCGTCCGCCCAGCGCGATCGCAGGCGCTCGCGGATGTACTCGAACAGGTCCCCGCGGAGCGTCTGGCGCAGCGCCCACAGGTCCCGGCCCGGAATCTCGAGCAGCCGATCCCACATGGCCTCGTCGTCCGTCTCGTCCAGCCAGCCGGCGCCCAGGTAGTGGTTGAGCAGCTCGAAGGCCGGCGCGGCCAGCCACGTCGGCACGTGGACGCCGTTGGTGATGAAGCGGACCGGCAGCCGGTCCGCGGGCGTGTCCGGCCAGATGGGGCGCCACATGGACCGCGTCACCTCGCCGTGCAGCGCGCTGACCGCGTTGACGTTGGCCGCGGTGCGGAGCGCGAGCGCCGTCATGTTGAACTGCGGGCCGTCGCCGCTGTCGAACTCGCCGAGCGCGAGGAAGCGCTGGCGGTGCGCGCCCATGTCCCCCCAGCAGCCGGCGAGGTGCGTCTCGACCTGATGGAACGAGAAGGCATCGTGGCCGGCGGGCACCGGCGTGTGCGTCGTGAACACCGTCGAGCGCCGCACGTCCTCGAGCGCGGCGTCGAAGGACGCGCCCTTCTCCAGGAAGTCGCGGAGGCGCTGCAGCGCGACGAACGCGGCGTGGCCCTCGTTCAGGTGCCACACGGTCGGCGTGATGCCGAGCGCCCGCAGCGCGCGCACGCCGCCGATCCCCAGGATGACCTCCTGCTGGATGCGCGTCTCGCGATCGCCGCCGTACAGCCGCGCCGACAGCTCGCGATCCCACGGCGCGTTCTCCGGGAGATCCGTGTCGAGCAGGAAGAGCCGGACGCGGCCGAGCCGCACGCGCCACACCGCGACGAGCACGGAGCGATCGCCGAGGGGCACGGCCGTGATGCACGGACGGCCGTCTGGCGTGAGGGCGGACTCGATGGGCGCATCCGTCCAGGTCAGCCGCTCGTAGTGCTCCTCCTGCCAGCCGTCGTTCGACATGCGCTGGTGGAAGTAGCCCTGCGGGTACATGAAGCCGACGCCCACGAGCGGGACGCACAGGTCGCTGGCTTCCTTGCAGTGATCGCCCGCCAGCACGCCGAGGCCGCCCGCATAGATCGGGAGCGACTGGTGCAGCGCGAACTCGGCGGAGAAGTACGCGATCGTGCCGCCGTTCATCACACCGCCGTGCTCCCGCCACCACGGGTGCACGAGGCTGCGCTCCTCGTCCCGGCCGCCGATGGCCTCGTCATAGGCCTGCACGAACGCCGGATCGCCGGCCGCGGCCTTGAGGCGCTCCGCCGAGATCTGCTGGAGCATCTTGACCGGGTTGTGCGCCGTGCGGCGCCACAGGTCGTAGTCGAGACGCCGGAAGACGTCACGGGCACGCCCGTCCCAGCTCCACCAGAGGTCCAGGGAGAGCTCGTGCAGGCGGTGAATGCGGGTCGGCAGGGAAGCGGCAGCGTTGAAGCGTTCTTCGGACATGCGTAATGGGTGCTCGAATCCGGACAATGAATCAGACGGAGGACGCGGCACGGTCGGGGGCGGACCGGACGAGCTCGGCAAAGCGGGTGAGATCGATGTTGCCGCCGGACACGACGGCCACGATGCGGCCGGTGCCCGCGCGTCCGCTCATGGCGGCCGCGATGGCACAGCCGCCGGCGCCCTCGGCCACGACGTGCGTGCGCTCCGCGGCATGGCGCATGGCCGCGGCAATCTCCGGCAGCGGCATGACCAGCGAGCCGTCCACGAGGCGCTGGAGCAGCGGCCACATCGTGGGCAGGACCGACTTGCCGCCGGCGCCGTCCACGAACGAGGCGGTCCACGCGTCGAAGTAGCTGGCCTCGCCGCGGCGCAGGGACTCGGCCAGCGGCGCGGCCGTCTCCGGCTCCGCCGCGAAGATGCGGACTTCCGGCCGCAGCGCGCGCGCGGCGCTGGCCACGCCGGCCAGCAGGCCGCCGCCGCCGATCGAGGCGACGATGGCGTCCACGTCCGGCAGGTCTTCCAGGATCTCCAGGCCCAGCGTCGCGTTCCCCGCGATGAAGTCGTCATCGTCGAACGGGTGGACGAAGTGGCCGCGCATGCGGTCCGAGCGGTGGGCCTCGACCGTGCGCCAGGCCTCGTCGTAGGTGACGCGGACGATGGAGGCGCCCATGGACTGGATGGAGCGGATCTTGGTCTCCGGCGCCGTGTCCATCACCATGACGCTGCACGCCACGCCGGCGCGCCGCGCGGCAAACGCCACGCCCTGCGCGGCGTTGCCCGCGCTGACGGTCCAGACGCCGTCGCGCAGGACCTCGGGCGGGAGGCGCCGCACGGCGTTCCACGCGCCGCGGATCTTGAAGGACCCGATGGGCTGGAGCGTCTCGAGCTTGAGGTAGATCTCCGGGCCGCTGGCGCCGAACGGCAGCTCGAGGCGCACGAGCGGGGTCCGGACCGCCGCGTCGTAGACGTGTTCCCGAGCGTCGCGGATCGCCTCGAGCGAGATGGTGCGCATCGAACGCAAAATCGTATCACGCGCCCCGGTGGCGACAGACCGCCGAACGGAGCGCCGTGCGCGATGACGCGCGGCGGCCCGGCGGCGCGAGTAGAATCCGCGAGATCCCCGTCATCGGTGGATCCTGCGTGCCGCGATCCGTGGTCCGCGACGCCGGTCGACCGGCAAAGGAGGAGCCGTGCGCCTTGTCTGTGTCATCGTCCTGCTGCTGGGCACCGTGGCCGGGGGCCAGGATGCGGCGCGCCCGCGCGCGCGGGACCTGGGCATCGCGCCCGGCGTGTTCAGTCCCGGTCCGCTCAACGCCATCACCGATGTCGCCGGCGTGACGGTGGGGCACGTGACGCTCATCGAGGGCGACGGGGTCCGCACGGGCGTGACCGTGGTCGTGCCGCACGGCGGCAACGTGTTCCAGGACAAGGTGCCCGGCGCGGTGTTCGTCGGGAACGCGTTCGGCAAGCTCGCCGGCTCCACGCAGGTGGGCGAGCTGGGGACGATCGAGACGCCCATCGCGCTGACCAACACGCTGGCGGTGGGCGCGGTCATGGAGGGGCTGGTGTCGTGGACGCTGGCGCAGCCCGGGAACGAGGAGGTGCGATCGGTCAACGCCCTGGTGGGCGAGACCAACGATGGCGGCCTCAACGACATCCGCACGCTGTCGATCCGGCCCGCGCACGTCGCCGAGGCGCTCGGGGCTGCCGCGCCGGGCGCGGTGGCCGAGGGCAGCGTGGGCGCCGGGACCGGCACACGCGCGTTCGGCTGGAAGGGCGGCATCGGCACGGCCTCACGACACCTCGGCGCCGATCTGGGCGGCTACACGATCGGCGTCCTGGTGCAGAGCAACTACGGGGGCGTCCTCACGATGGACGGCGCGCCGGTGGGGAAGGCGCTCGGGCGGTATGCGTATCGGGCGGCGGGCAGTCCTGACCAGCCTGCGTCGGGGCTGCGGCCATCCGCCGAAGCGGGGGAAGGGTCGCCTTCCCCTGACGGCTCCTGCATGATCGTCGTCGCGACGGACGCCCCGCTCGATGCGCGCGACCTGGAGCGGCTGGCGGCACGCGCCATCTTCGGCCTGGCGCGGACGGGCTCCTCCTACAGCAACGGCAGCGGGGACTTCGCGATCGCGTTCTCGACGGCGCCGTCGCTCCGCGTGCGCCACGGACAGGAAGCGGCCGCGCCCCGGACGCTGCTGCCGACGGACGCGGTCTCCCCGCTCTTCCAGGCGGTGCTCGAGGCGACGGAGGAGGCGGTCTACAACTCCCTGCTCCGCGCGACGACGGTGACGAGCCGTGTGGGCACGGCCGAGGCGCTCCCGATCGACAGGGTGCGGGAGATCGTGACGCGCCACCGCGTTCCGTAACGGCCTCGGCGCCCTGCGAGCGGAACGGCGGGTCTGAAGACCCGCCCTGCGGGTGCCGATCGCTTGACGGCGTGGCCCGGCTCGGATACAGTTGGTGACACCCGTTATGACCTGCGCGCCTCCGGCTTCGGCGTTTTCTTACGTGCCTGGGAGTGTCGCGTTTGTGCTTGGTCTCGGTCCCGGCCTCGGGGTCCTTGTGACCCTTATTGGCCTTTCGCCAGGGACAACCAGCGGGTAGATGTAGCCAACAGCCATCACGACGAAATCGCCAAGGGCCACTACCCGCCAGGGAAGTGGCCCTTTTTGCGTCCAGGGCGACGTTGAGCCGATCAGGACGTGGAGCCGATAAGAAGGAAACGACGATGACGACAGGGGACTTCGGTACGACAAAGGTGACGGTCAGGGACAACCAGGGCGAGCCCGCGCACGAGGGTGTGGCGCTCGCGTCGCTGTGTGCGGCCCTGGAGCGGACGGTGGAGGCCTATCGGCCTGCCGGCTTCACGGTGCGGGAAGTCGTGGTGATGCTGGAGAACGGCACGCCGGCGGCGGTCGCGCCCGAGGCCGCATCGGCCCTGGTGGACGCGGGCTACGGGCACGGGATCTGAGGCGG
>CAZUGF010000039.1:0-6450 GCA_964619705.1 uncultured Bifidobacteriaceae bacterium | reverse complement strand
GCGGCGACGGGGTCGGCGGGAACGCGGGCCGGTTCCAGGAACGGCATCCCGGCGCGGAGCGCGGCGCCCACGCGTTCGATCTGGTGATCCCGCTGGCGGCCGCGCTCGGCCGTGAACCAGGCCAGGCCCTCCTCGTGCTCGCGCTTCCAGCGCTCGGCGTACGTCCCGGAGCGGATCTCCGCCAGGATCGCGCGCATGGCGCGGCGCGTCTCCTCCGTGACGATGCGCGGGCCGGCGGTGTAGTCGCCGTGCTCGGCGGTATCGCTCACGGAGTAGCGCATGAACCCGAGGCCGCCGCGGTACATCAGGTCCACGATGAGCTTGAGCTCGTGCAGGCACTCGAAGTACGCCACCTCCGGCTGGTAGCCCGCCTCGACGAGCGTCTCGAAGCCGGCGGTCACGAGCGCGCTGACGCCGCCGCACAGCACGGCCTGCTCGCCGAACAGATCCGTCTCCGTCTCCTCCGCGAACGTCGTCTCGATGACGCCCGCGCGGGTGCAGCCGAGCGCCTTGGCATAGGAGAGCGCGAGCGCCCGCGCGCTGCCGCTCGCGTCGGCGTGGATGGCGACCAGCGCCGGCGTGCCGGCGTTCTCGAGGAACACCTCGCGGACGCGGTGGCCGGGGGCCTTGGGCGCGATCATCGCCACGTCCACGCCCTCCGGCACCTGGATCCAGCCGAAGCGGATCGCGAAGCCGTGCGCGAAGAGCAGCAGCTTGCCGGGCCCGAGGTGCGGTGCGATGGCCTCCGTGTAGAGCCGCGGCTGCTCGAGGTCCGGCGCCAGGATCATGATGAGATCCGCCCAGGCCGCTGCCGCGGACGGCGTCACCGGCGCGAAGCCGTCGGCTTCCGCCGTCTGCCAGGAGCGGCCGCCCGGCCTGAGGCCCACGCGGACATCCACGCCGCTGTCCCGCAGGTTGAGCGCGTGGGCGTGGCCCTGGGATCCGTATCCGATGACCGCGACCCGCTTCGATCGCACGAGGTCGAGATCCGCGTCAGCGTCGTGAATCATCATCACTCCATTCCTCCACCGCGAGCACGCCGACCTGCCGTCCGAGCAGCGCCACCACGCGCGCCGCGGTGCGGTCCGTGCTCTCGAACATGATCGTGGCCTGGACCGTGGCGCCGTCCGGCGCCGCCACGGCCGTGAACGCGTCGGCGCGCACGCGTTGGCGCCTGAGCAGGGACGCCACCCGGTCGAGCGCGTCGACGGCGTGGGCGTAGCGCACCACCACCGTGCGCGATCGCGACGAGAGGTCCGTCACAGGAGGTCCGCTCCCGTCTCCACGAGCGCGGATCGGGGCGCGCGGATCATCTCGTGCAGCGCCGCGCCCGGCGAGACCATCGGATAGACCGCGTCCTCCTGCTGCACCCGGAAGTCGATCAGCACCGGCCCCGCGGCGGCGCGGGCCGCGGCAATGGCCGCCTGGCCCTCGGCGCGGGACTCCACGTGGATGCCGCACAGGCCGTGCGCATCGGCAATCTTCACGAAGTCCGGCGACGAGATCGGCGTCGCGCTGTAGCGGCGGTCGTGGAAGAACTGCTGCCACTGCCGCACCATGCCCAGGTAGCCGTTGTTGATGATGGCGATGTTGATCTTGAGGCCTTCCTGCACGAGCGTCGCCAGTTCCGCCTGCGTCATCTGGAACCCGCCGTCGCCGACAATCGCCCACACCTCGCGCTCCGGCCGCGCGAGCCGGGCGCCGATGGCCGCCGGCACCGCGAACCCCATCGTGCCGAGGCCGCCGGACGTGATCCACGTGTGCGCCTCGGCGACGCGGTAGTACTGCGCGGCCCACATCTGGTGCTGGCCGACATCGGTCACGACCATCGCGCGCCCGCCGGTGGCGCGCCAGATGTCGTGGATGACCTGCGCGGCCAGGAGCGGTCCCTCGGCGTCGATGCCGGCGAGATCGCGGACCGTCGGCCCGCCCGCGAACGCGCGGATGCGCGCCATCCACGCGTCGTGCCGCGCCGGTTCGATGAGGGGCAGGAGCGCGCGAAGCACGGGGCCGAGATCGCCCGCCATGCCCACGTCCGCCCTGACGTTCTTGCCGATCTCCGAGGGGTCGATGTCGACGTGGATCGTCCGCGCGCGCGGCGCGTAGGCATCGAGCCGCCCGGTCACGCGATCGTCGAACCGCATGCCGAGCGCGATGAGCAGGTCCGCGTCCTGGATGGCCTCGTTGACCCATGCCTCACCGTGCATGCCCATCATGCCGAGGTTGAGCGCGTGATCCGCGGGGAGCGCCCCGATGCCGAGCAGCGTCATGGCCACGGGCACCTGGGCGCGCTCCGCCAGCGTGCGGAGTTCGTCCATCGCGCCGCTCTTCAACACCCCGTGGCCGGCCAGGATGACCGGGCGCTCCGCGCCGGCGATGAGCGCGGCGGCCGCGGCCAGTGCGGACGCGGCCACCGGCGGGTTGGCGCAGGCGCCGCGGCGCAGGTCATCGCGCGCCGGATCGATCACCGCGGGCGGCTGCCACGCGGTCGGATCCTGCAGCGCGTTCTTGGTGATGTCCACGAGCACCGGACCGGGCCGGCCGGTGGTCGCCAGCCGGAACGCCTCGTACAGCACGGGCCCGATGTCGTCGGCCCGCTGCACCAGGTAGTTGTGCTTGGTGATCGGCAGCGTGATGCCCGTGATGTCCGTCTCCTGGAACGCGTCGGAGCCGAGCAGCGCGGCCGGCACCTGGCCCGTGATGCAGACGAGCGGGATCGAGTCCATCATCGCCGTGGCAATGCCGGTGACGAGGTTGGTGGCGCCGGGGCCGGACGTCGCCACGGCGACGCCCACGCGCCCGCTGGCGCGCGCGTAGCCGTCGGCCATGTGCGCGGCGCTCTGCTCGTGGCGGACCAGGACGTGCCGGATCGGGTGATCCGGCAGCCGGTCGTAGGCCGGGAGGATCGCGCCGCCCGGGTAGCCGAACACCGTGTCGACGCCGTGCTCGACGAGGCACGACCAGAGGACGTCCGCTCCGGATCGGTTCATGGGTCAGACCGCGTGGTAGGCGTGCAGGTAGTCGTGCAGTTCGCTCAGCGCGTGGGCCACGGCGTCGCCCATCTCGCGCGTGGAGAGCACGCGATCGCCCGGTCCCGCGAGGTCCGCGGTCCGCGCACCGGAGCCGAGCGCCAGCTCGATGGCGCGCTCGAGCATCTCCGCCTCGCGCGGCAGGCCGGCGGAGAGGCGGAGCAGCATCGCGGCGCTGGCGATGGCGCCAATCGGGTTGGCGAGCCCGCGTCCCGCGATGTCCGGCGCCGAGCCGTGGACCGGCTCGTACAGGTCCACCGCCCCGCCGATCGTGGCGGACGGGAGCACGCCGAGCGATCCGGCCACGGCGGCCGCCTGATCGCTCAGGATGTCTCCGAACAGGTTGTCCGCCAGGACCACGTCGAAGCTCGCGGGCGTCGTGGCCATGCGCATCGCGCACGTGTCCACGTAGACGTGCTCCACCTCGACGTCCGCGTACTCGCGCGCGACCTCGTTCACCGTGGTCCGCCAGAGGCGCGACGTCTCGAGGACGTTCGCCTTGTCGATGGACGCCACGCGGCGGCGGCGCCCGCGCGCCAGATCGAACGCCACGCGCGCCACGCGCGCGACCTCATCGCGCGAGTAGACGAGCGTGTTGAACGCCGTGTCGGCGTCCGCGTAGCCGCGCGGCTCGCCGAAGTACAGGCCGCCCAGCAGTTCCCGGACGATGAGGATGTTGGCGCCGTGGACACGCTCGGCACGGAACGGCGTGCGATCGACAAGGGCCGGATGGCAGATGGCGGGGCGGAGATTCGCAAAGCCGCCGAGCGCCTGGCGCAAGGCCAGGAGCCCGGCCTCCGGCCGCTCCGACGGGACACGATCCTCGAACCGCGGATGACCGACGGCTCCGAGGAACACCGCGTCCGCCTCCAGGCACGCCGAGAGCGTGCGGTCCGGGAGGCTCCGGCCCTCGCGCTCGATGGCGTCGCCGCCGATCGGGCACATCTCGAACGCGAAGCGATGGCCGTAGAGATCCCCGATCTGTCCGAGGATCCGCACGGCTTCCGCCGTGACCTCCGGGCCGATCCCGTCGCCGGGCAGGCACGCGATTCTCACGACCATGCCGCCGCGCGGGCGTGCCCGGCGCCTCCAGCCGCGCTCCGGCGGGCCGCCGCTTCCTCCGCCACGATCGCCGCCAACTGGTCATCGTCTACGGTCTTGCTGCGATCGGCGAGCTCCGTGACGCGGCGATAGATCCGCTCGAGCTCGGCCTGGCGCATCTGGTGCCCGAGCGCGCGGCAGCGCGCGTCGAGGCCGCGCATGCCGGAGTGCTTGCCGAGCACGAGCCTCGTGCCGGCCGCGCCCACCGACTCGGGGCGCATGATCTCGTAGGTCAGTTCGTGTTTCAGCATGCCGTCCTGATGAATGCCGGACTCGTGCGCGAACGCGTTCGCGCCGACGATGGCCTTGTTGGGGGGCGCCGGGACGCCGACAATGGCGCTCAGCGCCTGGCTCGCGGGCACGAGCCGGGTCGTATCGATGGCGGTCTCGAAGGGCAGCGTGTCGCGCCGCACGCGCATCGCCATCACGATCTCCTCGAGCGCGGCGTTGCCCGCACGCTCGCCGATCCCGTTGATGGTGCACTCCACTTGCCGCGCGCCCGCCTGGACGGCGGCCAGCGAGTTGGCCACCGCCATGCCCAGATCGTCGTGGCAGTGCGCGGACAGCGTGATGCCCGGCCCGAGCCGGCGCCTGACGGCCTCGAACATGCGCGTGATGTCCGCCGGCAGCGCGTAACCCACCGTGTCCGGCAGGTTGATGGTGGTCGCGCCCGCCTCCGCGGCGGCGGCGGCCACGTCACAGAGGAAGGCCAGGTCGCTCCGCGTCGCATCCTCGGCCGAGAACTCCACGTCGCCGGTCAGGGCCCGCGCCCGCGCCACGGACTCGCGCGTCCGTGCGAGGCAGGTCGCCCGGTCGATGCGCAGCTTGTGCTCGAGGTGCAGGTCCGAGGTGGCCAGGAAGACGTGGATGCGCGGCGTCCGGGCGGCCTCGAGCGCGGCCCAGGCCCGATCGATGTCGCCGGGCATCGCGCGCGCCAGGCCCGCGATGATGGGCCGGCGGACCTTTGCCGCAATCGTCCGCACCGCCTCGAAGTCCCCGTCCGAGGCAATCGGGAACCCGGCCTCGATGATGTCCGCGCCGAGCAGCTCGAGCTGCCGGGCCATGCCCAGCTTCTCGGCGGCCGTCATGCTGAACCCGGGGGCCTGCTCCCCGTCACGGAGCGTCGTGTCGAAAATCCGGACGCGGTCTCGTGGCTGCATGGTGAAGAAGTCTGCGTCCGGGAAGAAAATAAATCAAAGTAATAATATCTATCGCATCATATGGTTTGACTTATACTTACGCGCATGGACCTCGGGCAGCTCGAAGCGTTCCTGGCCGTCATCCGGGAGGGCAGCTTCTCGGCGGCGGCCAAGTCGTTGTTCCGGACGCAGCCGGCCATCAGCCAGACAATCAAGCGGCTGGAGGACGAGGTGGGCGGGCCGTTGTTCGACCGGGCGAGCCGGCGGGGGATTCTCACGGACACGGGCCGGGTGCTGGCCGTGCACGCCGAGCGGCTGATGAACTTCCACGGGCGGGCGCTGGCGGCGCTCGAGGACGTGCGGACGCTGCGGGCCGGACGGCTGACGGTGGCGGCCAACGAGCTGACGTGCCTGTACCTGCTGCCGGTCCTGCACGAGTTCCGGCGGCTGTACCCGGACGTGCACGTCACGGTGCAGCGTGCGCTCGCGAGCCGGATTCCGGGGCAGGTGCTGGACTACGGCGCGGAGCTCGGCGTCGTGACGTTCCGTCCGGATCTCTCGCTGCTGGCGTCGATTGTCGTGTACCGGGACGACCTGGCGTTCGTGGTGCCGCCCTCGCACGCGCTGGCCCGGCGGCGCACGGTGCGCATCGAGGAGCTGGCGGAGGAGTCCTTCGTCGCGCACCACGTGGCGTCGCCCTACCGGCAGAAGGTGATCCAGACGTTCGACGACCGGCAGATTCGCCTGCGGATGCCGGTGGAGATGCCGACGATTGACGCGATCAAGAAGTTCGTGGCGCTCGGGAACGGCGTGGCGCTGCTGCCGGCAATCTCGGTGGAAGGGGAACTGGCGCGGCGGGAACTCGTCCGCGTGTCGGTGCCGGATCTCGCCTTCGAGCGGGAGCTGCGGATCGTCTACCGGCGGGAGGCGGCGCTCTCGCACGCGGCGCAGGCGTTCCTGGCCGTGGTCGAAACGCAGACGGCACTGCGCAAGGGCCGATTTGCGTTCGTCGTGGAACGGCGGGCTGCGCTATAATCGGAGTTTCCTGCCGCCGGGTCCACCCCGGCCGGCTGCTCCGAGGAGCGGCCCACTTGCGGAAGTGGCGGAATTGGCAGACGCGCCAGCCTCAGGAGCTGGTCCGGGCAACCGGGTGAAGGTTCGAGTCCTTTCTTCCGCACCAC
>CAZUGF010000038.1:0-39167 GCA_964619705.1 uncultured Bifidobacteriaceae bacterium | reverse complement strand
ACCGAGGCGCAAGCCGAGGCCACCAGCGGCGACGCCCACGCCCCGAAGGGGCGCCCTTACTGCGACACCGTGAACGCCACCTGCTGCGACCACTCCCCCGCGTTCGTCCTCGCATCGAATCGGACGACGTAGGTGCTCGGGGCGAGGCTGGCGAGGGGGAGGACGAGGCGGGCGCGGCCGCCGTCGGTCGACAGCAGCGGCAGCGGGGCCAGCGGGTGGCCGTCGCGGTTGGTCAGCTGCGCGCTCAGCTCCGGCATCTCGCCGCCCGTTGTCGTCGTCCAGGGGACATCGATGACCAGGCGGTCCGTGCGGCGGAACCGGCGCGAGGCCGTGGGCGTCGGGCTGGGGTCCGCGTCAAAGGCGCGCGTCTCGAGCAGGGAGCGCGTCCGGAAGACGCGGGGCGTGCCCATCTGCAGCCCGCCCTCCGTGTAGTCGTGCACCACGATGGACTGGGTCCACCGGTCGATGACCTCGCCGCCTTCGCTCCGCGCCGTGACGCGGAGCGCGGCGGGGCCCGGCGGCAGGTCGAACACCGCCACGGTCGGGCCCGGCTCCTCGCGGGCGTAGGCGTTGGCCAGGATCTCCTGCGCGGCACCGAGCGACTCCCCGCCGGCGCCGCGCGCCACGGGCTCCACTTCCACCACCTCGGGGACCACGTCCGTGCTCCGCGCGGCGGGGTCCCAGGTCACCTGCACGCTGGTCAGGCCGTCCGCGGCAGGCGCCGTCCCCACCCACAGGTCCATGAAGCGGCCCTCCTCCGGCACCACGAGCGCCGTCAGCGCCTCCGTCAGCCGCGGGTCCGACGGCGGCGCGGGCGCGGGGTTGGCTTCCTCCGGCGTCGGCGCCCAGTAGCCGCGGCGCGACGTCACGCGGACGCCGCCACGCTTGACCCGCACCTGGATCCGGTGGAACTTGCCGTCCGACAGCTCGCGCGTCGGCGAGTAGCCAATCAGGTAGTACGCGCTCTGGTCGCTCACCGCCTGCCGGAGGCCCTCCGCCGGGTTGTTCGTGTTGACGATCGCCCGGCCGCCCGTCTCCGTCGCCAGGCGGCGCAGCGCCTCGCCGCCGCCGAACGGGGCGGACCCGAGCGGGCGCGGGTCCAGGACGTTCACCGTCACGTTGCCGCGATTGGCCGCCTGCAGCGCCGCCTCCAGGCGCGGGTAGTTGGGGCTCCCGGGCGTGCCGACCGGCGGGCCCTGCGAGACGAAGATGATGGACTTACGCCCCTCGCGCAGGCCGCCGAGGTGCGTGGCAATCGCCTCCAGCGCGGACAGCGACACCGCCGCGCGCAGCTCCCAGACGTTCCGCTGCGAGACCTGCGCCTCCTCCACCGCGCTCCGCACGGGGAACAACTGCCCGCGGCGCCCCTCGAACGTCCGGATCCGGTCCAGCAGCCACGCCTTGTCCCGCGTGTACCGCAGGCTGTCGAGCGTGGTCAGCGGGTCCATCAGGATGACGAGGTCGGTCGGCTGGAGCTGCTCGACGAAGCCTTCGAGCGCGCGGCGCAGGGGGATGGTGATGGAGGGGTGGCGGTCGATGTGGTAGTCGTCGAGGAACAGCGCGAAGACGCGGACGTCCTCCTTGGCGGCCTCGGAGATGCCGTGGGAGCGGCCGCGGATGGCCAGCGCCTCGCCCGTGTCCGCGCGCTGTCCGTCCACGCGGATGAACTGCACGGTCTCGACCGTCTGCGGGAGGTCGTCCTCGGTGACGAGGAAGTCCTCCGCCTGCAGGTCGTCCACGGGCTCGTCGTTCCGGCCCGTGACGGACACGTCGACGCGGACGAGGTCCACGCCGGTGCGGAAGATGGGTTGATCGGGCGGCGGGTCGGCGGGCTGCTGGCCCGCCAGCGACACGGCGGCAACGGAGAGCGCCGTGGCCAGGGCCACGACGAGGACGCCGAGCGCGCGTGGACCCCGGAGCATGATCCGAGATTACACCACGGGGAGAGTGGAGGCGCCCCTGCGGGGCGCAGGCGCCCTTCGGGCGTGGGCCTCGGCTTGCGCCTCGGTGGGCCTCGCCGCTACGCGGCTCGGTGGGACGGGACGTGATCCCACCGAAGGCTCACGGTGCCGCAGGCACCGCCCTCCGCAGGCCCACGGCGCCAACGGCGCTGCCTACCGAAGGCCGACGGCGCCGCAGGCGCCGCCTGCCGTGCCGCCCTACGACCCTCCCGCCTTCCGCGGCGTCGTGGTCTTCTTCGTCGCGCGGGCGGGACGGCTGGCCTTGGCCTTCGCGCCGCCGTCGCCCGGGGCTTTCTTCTTCCCGCTCACACGGGAGGCCGCGTCGCGCAGGCGCTCGCCGACGCTCCGCTGCGTGCGGGTCGTCTCGCCCTGCTCCTCGGCGGCCTTGCGCTCGGCTTCGGCCTTCTTCGGATCGAACTCGCTGCCGATGAGCTCGATCTGCGCGACCTCCGCCGCGTCGCCGCGGCGGTGCCCGAGCTTGAGGATCCGCGTGTACCCGCCCGGCCGCTCCATGAAGCGGGCGGCAAGGTCGCTGAACAGCTTGTCCAGGACGTCCGTGTCGCGGACGTCACGCATGACGAGCCGCCGTGCGGAGAGCGTCTTGCCGGCGGGCTCCGCCGCCTTGACGCCCCGCTTGGCGATGGTGATCAGGCGCTCGACGAACGGGCGCAGCTCCTTGGCCTTCGGCACGGTCGTCTCGATGTGCTCGTGCATCAGGAGCGCGGTGGCCTGGTTGCGCAGCAGCGCGATTCTGTGCTCGGTGACTCGTCCGAGCTTCCGGTGTGCTTTACGGTGACGCATAAGCTTCTCTCGCAGCGGCGCCCGGGGGCGCGCTCTTCGCTGGTTACTCCGCCACCGACGGCTGGTCCAGCCGCATGCCCAGGCTGAGGCCCATCGTCTGGAGGATTTCCTTGATCTCGTTGAGCGACTTGCGGCCGAAGTTCTTGGTCTTGAGCATGTCGGCCTCGCTCTTCTGCACGAGCTCCCGGATGGTCCGGATGTTCGCGTTCTTCAGGCAGTTGTAGGAGCGGACGGAGAGCTCCAGCTCCTCGACGCTCTTGTCCAGGTGCTCGTTGGCCACGCCCAGCCGCACCGGCGCATCCGGCGACGACAGGTCCACGTCGTCATCGTCATCATCGTCCAGGTTGACGAAGATGCCGAGGTGATCGCGGACCAGCTTGGCGGCCAGCGACACCGCGTCGCCCGGCGGCACGGAGCCGTTGGTCCACACCTCGAGCGTCAGCTTGTCGTAGTCCGTCGTCTGGCCGAGGCGCGCCGCCTCGATCAGGTAGTTGACCTTCTTGACCGGCGAGTGGACCGAGTCGATCGGGATCCAGCCGATGCCGAGGTCCTCGTCGAAGTTGCGGTCGGCGGCCACGTAGCCGCGGCCGCGCTTGACGCGCAGCTGCATGTGGAGCGAGCCGTGATCCGCGACCGTCGCGATGTGGGCGTCCGGCTCCAGGATCTCGACGTCGGCATCCGCCTCGATGTCGCGCGCGCGCACCGGGCCCGGCTTGTCGACGCGGAGCGTCAGCGTCTTGGTGTAGTCCACGTGGCACTTGAGCGGCAGCTGCTTCAGGTTGAGGATGATGTCGGTCGCATCCTCGACCACGCCCTTGATGGGCGAGAACTCGTGCTGCACGCCGTCAATCTGCACGGCCGTGATGGCCGCGCCCTCGATCGAGGAGAGCAGCACGCGGCGCAGCGCGTTGCCGATGGTCGTGCCGAACCCGCGCTCGAACGGCTGCGCGTAGAAGCGGCCGAACCGATCGGTGAGGGTCTCCTTCTCGAAGTCGAGGCGCTTGGGGCGCTGAAAACCTTTCCAGAGCATCGTATCTGTCCTTTCGCGTAACGGGCCGGCAGCCCGGCCTCCAGACCTGCGGGTCATGGCCCCCGGCCTCCCGCTGCAGGTCTGAAGAGCTGCGGGCCGGCGGGCGTGCGACGGGTCGCCTTACTTGCTGTAGAGCTCCACGATGAGCTGTTCCTGCACGGCCAGGTTGATCTGCTCGCGGGTCGGCACGGACATCACCTTGCCACCCAGCTCGCCCTCGAGGTTGAGCCACTCCGGGACGCCGCGGCCCTTGACCTCCTCCACCGCGTGGAGGATGGAGGCGTTCTGCCGGCTCGACTCGCGGACCGTCACCACGTCCCCGCTCTTGAGCGAGTAGGACGGGATGTCCACCTTCCGGCCGTTGACCAGGAAGTGGCCGTGGAGCACGAGCTGTCGCGCCTGCGGGCGCGAGGTGGCCAGGCCCAGGCGGTAGACCGCGTTGTCCAGGCGCTGCTCGAGGAGCTGCAGGAGCGTCTCGCCCGTGATGCCGCGCGTCCGTTCCGCCTGCTCGAAGTAGCGGCGGAACTGGTCCTCGAGCACCCCGTAGATGCGCTTGACCTTCTGCTTCTCGCGCAGCTGGATGCCGTAGCCGACAATCTTCTGGCGGCGGGCGCGGCCGTGCTGGCCGGGCGGCATGTTGCGCTTCTCGATGGCGCACTTCTCCGTGTAGCAGCGCTCGCCCTTGAGAAACAGCTTCATGCCCTCACGGCGGCAGAGGCGGCAGACGGGTCCGTTGTAACGAGCCATGTATCTCGATTCCTTCTCAGTGCAAAGTTAGACCCGGCGGCGCTTGGGCGGCCGGCAGCCGTTGTGCGGGATCGGGGTGACGTCGCGGATGGACTTCACCTCGAGGCCGGCCGTCGAGAGCGCGCGGATGGCCGACTCGCGGCCGGACCCGGGCCCCTTGACCAGCACCTCGCACGACCGCATGCCGAAGGTCTTCGCCGCGTTGGTCGCCGTCAGCGCCGCCTGCGTGGCCGCGAACGGCGTGCCCTTGCGGGAGCCCTTGAACCCGATCGCCCCGGCGCTCGACCACGACACCACCGCCCCTTCGGCGTCGGTGATCGTGACCAGCGTGTTGTTGAAGGACGCCTGGATGTGGACGAAGCCGTGGTGCACCACGCGCTTCTCGCCGCGCTTCTTGAACGTCTTCTTCTTGCGGGGCGAATCCTTGCCCGCGCCGCTTGCGTCGCTCTTTGCCATGGCTTATACCGTCTTCTTCTTGGCCACCGCGCCCTTGCGCGGCCCCTTGCGCGTGCGCGCGTTCGTGCGCGTCCGCTGGCCCCGGGCCGGCAGGTTGCGGCGGTGCCGGCTGCCGCGGAAGCTGCCGATCTCGATGAGCCGCTTGATGTTGAGCGAGATCTCCTTGCGGAGATCGCCCTCCACCCGGCCCTGCTCCTCGATGACGCGGCTGATCTTCCGCACGTCGTCGTCGGAGAGGTCCTTGACACGGATGTCCGGGCTCACGCCTGCCGCGTCGAGAATCCGGCCCGAGCGGTAGCGCCCGATCCCGAAGATGTAGGTGAGACCGACCTCGACGCGCTTGGTGCGCGGCAGGTCGACGCCTGAAATACGTGCCATAGTCCTCGCCCTTATCCTTGCCGCTGCTTGTGCTTCTGGTTGGTGCAGATCACCCGGACGACACCGGCCCGGCGCACGATCTTGCACTTGTCACAGATTTTCTTCACCGACGCTCGCACCTTCATGACTCTCTCCCGCCCGGCTTACAGGGCCCCCAGCTTCTCGACCACCCGACCCCGCCGCCGGTCGTTCGGCATCAGCGCCACCCGGACGCGATCCCCGACCACCAGCCGCACATAATTCCGCCGCACCGGGTCCGCGTGATGCGCGATCACCTGGTGCACCCCGCCGTCGAGCACGACCTGCACGAGCTCGCTCGGCAGCAGGGCCGCGACCGTGCCCTCGACCTCACTCACACCGCCTCGGCCACCGCCTGGTTCCGCTCGGTCAGGATGCGGCACCCCGCCTCCGTGACGACGACCGTGTGCTCGAAGTGCGCCGAGAGGCTCCCGTCCTTCGTCACCGCCGTCCAGCCGTCCTTGAGCACCTTCACGCCGGCCTTGCCCGCATTGACCATGGGCTCGATCGCGAGCACCATGCCCTCCGCCAGCCGCGACCCGCGGCCCGCGACGCCGTAGTTCGGAATCTGCGGCTCCTCGTGGAGCGACGTCCCGATCCCGTGCCCGACGAACTCGCGCACCACCGAGAAGCCGTTGGCCTCCACGTGCTGCTGCACCGCCGCGCCGATGTCCTGCACGCGCGCTCCCGGGGCCACCACCGCCAGGCCGCGCCCGAGCGCTTCCTCGGTCACCGCCAGCAGCCGCTCGGCCAGGGGCGACACCGCGCCCACCGCCACCGTGACCGCCGAGTCCCCGTAGAAGCCGTCCATCTTCGCGCCCATGTCGATCGACAGGATGTCGCCGTCCCGGAGCGCCCGGTCCGACGGGATCCCGTGGATCACCTGCTCGTTCACCGACGCGCAGATCGTCGCCGGGAACCCGTGATAGCCCTTGAACGCCGGCGCCGCGCCCGCCTCGGCCAGCATGCGCTCCGCCATCTGGTCCAGGTCGTTCAGCGTCACGCCCGGCGCCGCCGCCTTCATCAGCGCGTCCAGCACCCGGCCGACAATCGCGTTGACGCGCGCCAGCCGCTCAATCTCCGCCGCCGATCGGCAGGTGATCATGCCGTCCCTCCCGGCAGGGCACCCTGTCCCGACACGTCCGACACGGCCTGCACGAGCGCCCGCCGCACGTCCTCGGGCGCCTGCGCCCCGTCCACGGCGCGGAACGTCGGCCGGCCGCTGTAGTAGTCGATCATCGGCCGCGTATCGCGCCAGTACACCTTGAGGCGGTCCCGCACCACCGACGCGGAGTCGTCGGACCGCGTCACCAGCTCCCCGCCGCACTTCTCGCACCGGGCCACCTGGGCCGGGTCCACGCCGAACGCCGAGACGTTGGCGCCGCAGGACCGGCACACGCGGCGTCCCTGGACGCGGCGCACCAGCTCCTCGTCCGGCACCTGCATCTCGATGACGATGAGCGGCGCCCGCCCGTCGACGATGCGGTCCAGCGCCTCGGCCTGCGGAACGGTCCGCGGGAACCCGTCGAGCACGAACCCGGCCTGCGCATCCGGCCGCGCGAGCCGCTCGCGCACGATCCCGGTGATGAGCTCGTCGCTCACGAGGTCGCCGCGGTCCATCACGGTCCGCACGGCCTGTCCGAGGTCGCTCCCGCTCTGGACGGCATCGCGGAGGATGTCGCCCGTCGAGATCCGCGGAATCCCGTGCTCCCGCGCAAAGCGCTCCGCCTGCGTGCCCTTCCCGGCGCCCGGAGGCCCCAGCATCACGACATTCAACGCCACTCGGTCACCCGCGACGCCCGCGGATACGGGTCTTCTTCATGAACCCGTCGTAGTGCCGCATGATGAGCTGCGACTCCACCTGGTTGACCGTATCCATCGCGACGCCGACCACGATCAGCAGCGACGTGCCGCCGAAGAAGAACTGCACGTTCAACCCTTCGGTCACGAACCGCGGCAGGATGGCGTCGAGCTGCTCGCCGATGAACGGAATCGGGGCCACCCGGAACCCGGTGAGCAGGAACTCGGGGAGGATCGCGACGATCGCCAGGTAGCAGGCGCCGGCAAGCGTGATGCGCGCCAGGATCGTGTCGATGTACTCCGCCGTCCGCTTGCCCGGCCGGATGCCCGGGATGAACCCGCCGTACTTCCGGATGTTCTCCGCCACGTCATCCGGGTTGAAGACGATGGCCGTGTAGAAGTACGCGAAGAAGATGATGAGCCCGATGTACAGCAGGTTGTACAGCGGCATCCCGTAGGTGATCTGCCGCAGCACCGCGGCCGGCAGGCCCTCGGGCGGGAACATGCCCGCGAACGTCCCCGGGAAGGTCAGGATCGAGCTGGCGAAGATGACCGGCATCACGCCGCCCGTGTTGACCTTGAGCGGGATGTGCGTGCTCGACCCGCCGTACTGCCGGCGGCCGACCACGCGTTTGGCGTACTGCACCGTGATCCGCCGGTGCCCGCGTTCCACGTAGATGATGGCCCCGATGACCACCACCATCATCGCCACCAGGAGCGCGATCACGAGCAGGCTCATCTGCCCGGTCTGCATCTGGTCGAAGGTCGCAATCGCCGCGCTCGGCAGGCCCACGACAATGCCCGCGTAGATGATGAGCGACATGCCGTTGCCGATGCCGCGCTCGGTGATCTGCTCGCCGAGCCACATGATGAACATGCTCCCGGTCGTCAGCGTCAGCACGCAGCCCAGGCGGAAGAACCAGCCCGGGTCGTACACGAGCGGCAGCCCGCCCGGCAGGTCCGTGTTCCGCTCCAGCCAGATCGCGATGCCGAGCGCCTGCACGATCGACAGCGCCAGCGTCAGGTAGCGCGTGTACTGCGTGATCTTGCGCCGCCCGAGCTCCCCTTCCTTCGACAGCCGCTCCAGGTACGGCCACACCACCGTGAGCAGCTGCAGGATGATCGACGAACTGATGTAGGGCATGACGCCCAGCGCGAAGATCGTCACCCGGGACAGCGCCCCGCCCGTGAACATGTTGTACAGCCCCAGCATGCTGTTCTGCGTCTGCTGGGCCAGCACCTCGAGCGCGGCCGAGTTCACCCCCGGCGTGGGGATGAAGATGCCGATGCGATACACCGCCAGGATCGCCAGGGTGAACAACACCCGGTTGCGGAGATCGACGACGGCAAAGAGGTTTCTCAGGCTCTCGAACACGGATGTGCCTCGAATCAGCTGATGGCTTCGGCCGTACCACCGGCGGCGGCAATCTTCTCGGCCGCCTTGCCGCTGAACTTGTGCGCGTGCACGGTGAGCGCCTTGGTGACCTCACCGCGCGCCAGGATCTTGACCGGCAGCCGCCGGTTGCTGACGATGCCCGCCGCGTGGAGGGCCTCGACGGTGACGTGCGCCCCGGCCTCGAAACGCGCCTCGAGCTGCTCCAGGTTCACCACCGCGTACTCCGTGCGGAAGATGTTCGTGAACCCGCGCTTCGGCACGCGCCGGTGGAGCGGCATCTGGCCGCCCTCGAACCCGCGCTTGTAGGAGTAGCCCGAACGCGACTGCGCGCCCTTGTGCCCGCGGCCGGCCGTCTTGCCGTTGCCGGACCCCGGGCCGCGCCCCACCCGCTTCTTCGGAAAGCGGGATCGGTCTGCCGGCTTGAGATTGTTGAGACTCATATGCCTACTCCGCCACCTCGACGAGGTGGCGCACCTTGTGAATCATGCCGCGCGTCTCGGGCGTGTCCAGCAGCTCCACCGTGTGGCGGATCTTGCGGAGGCCCATGCCCACGACCGTGGCCTTCTGCGTCCGGGCAAAGCCGATCGGGCTCCGCACCAGCGTGATCTTCAGCGTCTTCTTCTGCGGCTCCGCCATGATCCGGCTCCTACGCCCGCACCGGCAGGCCCATCTCCTCGGCATCCTTGCCGCGGAGACGCGCCACCAGCGCCGGGTCCTTGAGCTGCTGCAGCGCGGTGAACGCGGCACGCACGACGTTGTGCGGGTTGGGCGACCCGAGCGACTTGGTCAGCACGTTGGCCACGCCCGCCGCCTCCACCACCGCCCGCACCGCGGCACCGGCAATGATGCCCGTCCCCTCCGGCGCCGGCTTGAGCAGCACGCGCCCCGCGCCGAACCGCCCGACGATGGGATGCGGCACCGTGGTCCCGCGCACCGGCACGCGAATCAGGTTCTTCTTCGCGGCCTCGATGCCCTTCTTGATCGCCGACGGCACTTCCTTGGCCTTGCCGACGCCGTACCCCACGACGCCGTGGCCGTCGCCGACCACCACCAGGGCGCTGAAGCTCAGGTTCTTGCCGCCCTTGACCACCTTGGTCACGCGGTTGATGGACACCACGGTGTCCTTGATGTCGAGCTGGCCCGCGTCGATCTTCTCGCGTGTCCGCATATTCGTCCCTTCCGGCGCCGGGCGCCGGGCTCCTGGCTCCACGTGTCTCAGAACTCGAGGCCCGCCTCGCGGGCCCCGTCCGCCACGGCACGCACGCGCCCGTGGTACAGGAATCCATTGCGATCGAACACCACCCGCGTGATGCCCTTCTCCTTGAGGCGCGCGGCAATCGTCTGCCCGACCAGCGCGGCCCCCTTGCGGTTGCCGCCGCGGGCCCCGTCCGCGAGCGCGCCCTTGACCGCCGGCTCCACGCTCGACGCGGCCGCCAGGGTCGTCCCCGCCATGTCGTCGATCACCTGCGCGTAGATGTGCGCGCCGCTCCGGAACACGCTGAGGCGCGGCTGCGCGGCCGTGCCCATCAGCCGCTTCCGGATGCGGTACTTGATCCGCTGGCGCCGTTCGTCCTTGTTCGTAATCCTCATGCTACGCTCCGGTCTTTCCGGCCTTCTTCTTCAGGATCTCGCCGGTGTAGCGCACGCCCTTCTGCTGGTAGGGGTCCGGCTTGCGCAGGCGCCGCAGGTTGGCCGCCACCTGGCCGACGAGCTGGCGATCCACCCCCGTCACCGTGATGTGCGTCTGCTTCTCGATGACGATGTCGATCCCCTGGGGAATCTCGAACACCACCGGGTGCGAGTAGCCGAGCGCCAGCACCACCTGCTGTCCCTTCATCTCCGCGCGGTACCCCACGCCGACGATGTCGAGCTCGCGCTTCCAGCCGTCCGACACGCCGAGCACGGCGTTGCTGACGAGGCTGCGCGCGAGCCCGTGGAACTTGTCCAGCGCGCGCTCGTCGGAGATCTTCCGCGTGAGCAGCTGGCCGTCCTCGACGACCGCCCTGACGCCCGGCGGGAGGGGCTGGGTCAGCTGGCCCTTCGGCCCCTTGACCCGGACGCCCGCGTCCTCCACCGTGACGGTCACGCCCGCCGGAATCGCGATCGGTTTCTTCCCAATTCGAGACATGAGGTCACCAGACGTTGCAGAGAATCTCGCCGCCGACGCCCGCCTTCTGCGCGGCACGGCCGGTCATGACACCCTGCGAGGTCGTGAGAATGTTGACGCCGAGCCCGCCGAGCACCGGCGGCACGCCGTCGCGGCCCGCGTAGACGCGGCGCCCCGGACGGCTCACCCGCTCGAGGCCGGAGATCACCTTCTCGCCTCCGGGCCCGTACTTGAGGAACAGCCGCATGACCGGACGCGCGGCCTTGCCCGGCCGTTCCGAGGCCGTCTCGGTGAGCTTGTAGCCCGCGATGTAGCCCTCGTCCTGCAGGATCTTCGCGATCTCGGTCTTCAGCTTCGACGCGGGCAGCTCCACGCGCGCGTGCCTGGCGTGCACGGCGTTGCGGATTCGCGTCAGCATGTCGGCAATGGGGTCGGTCATAACTGCGACTCTCGATTCAAATAGGCTCCAGGCGTCGGATGCCAGGGTCCCGGGCCTCACGCCCGGCGCCTGGCGCCCCCGGGCGCCGCTCCCGCGGCGCCGCTCGTCCTGTTACCAGCTACTCTTCGTCACTCCGGCGACATCGCCCGTCAGCGCCAGCTCACGGAAGCAGAGCCGGCACATGGCGAACTTCCGGATGTAGGCCCGCGACCGGCCGCACTTGCGGCAGCGGTTGTGATGGCGGACCTTGAACTTCAGCGTCTTCTTCTCGCGCGCCTTCTTGGCAGTGGTGGCCACGGAAACGTCCTCTCGTTAGTTGGCCCGGAACGGCATGCCCAGCAACTGCAGGAGCTTGCGCGCCTCGGCGTCGGTCCTGGCGGTGGTCACGACGTTCACGTTCATGCCGCGCGCCTTGTCCACCTTCAGGTAGTCGATCTCGGTGAAGATGAGCTGGTCGCGCAGGCCGAGCGTGTAGTTGCCGCGGCCGTCGAAGCCCTTGCCCGACACGCCGCGGAAGTCCCGCACGCGCGGCAGGGCGATGCTCATCAGGCGGTCGAGGAACTCGTACATCCGCTCCCCGCGCAGCGTCACCATCGCGCCAATCGGCATCCCCTCGCGCACCTTGAACTGCGCGATGGACTTCCGGGCGCGGCGCACCGCCGCCTTCTGCCCGGTGATCTTGCCGAGCTCGTCCGCGCCGGTGTCAATCACCTTCGCGTTCTGCGTGGCCTCGCCGAGGCCCATGTTCACGACCACCTTGGTGATCCGGGGCACCGCCATCACGTTCGTGTAGCCGAACTCCTTCTGGAGCGCGGGCACGACGTCGGTCCGGTACTTCTCGCGCAACCGCGCCTTCTTCGCGTTCATTTGTCCACCACCGCGCCGCTCTTGCGGCCAATGCGCACCCGGCGCCCGTCCTCGAGGATCCGGTGCCCGATGCGGGTCGGCTCGCCCGTCTCGGGGTCGATCAGCATCACGTTGCTGACGTCAATCGACGCCTCCCGCTCGATGATGCCGCCCTTGATGTTCTTCTGCGGGTTGGGCCGGGTGTGCCGCTTGATCAGGTTCACGCCCTCCACCACCACGCGGTGCCTGGCGGCCAGCACGGACAGGACGCGGCCCTTCTTGCCGCGGTCCTTGCCGGCCCGCACGATGACCTGGTCGTTCTTCCGGATGTTCATCGACGGCATGGCCTACAGCACCTCCGGCGCGAGCGAGATGATCTTCATGAACCGCCGCTCGCGGAGTTCCCGCGCCACCGGACCGAACACGCGGGTCCCGATGGGCTCGTTGTTGTCGTTGATCAGCACCGCGGCATTCCGGTCGAAGCGGATGTAGCTGCCGTCCTTGCGCCGCTGCTCCTTGCGCACGCGCACGACGACGGCCTTGACCACCTGGCCCTTCTTGATGGCCGACTCCGGGGCGGCTTCCTTGACGTTCGCGGTGATGATGTCGCCGAGGTACGCGTAGCGCCCGGTGGACCCGCCGATCGGGTTGATCACCGAGATCTTCCGCGCGCCGGAATTGTCGGCGACGTCGAGAATCGATCGCATCTGGATCATGGTCGCCTGCTCCTATGCCCGCGCCCGATCGACGATGCCCGTCACCGTCCACCGCTTGCGCGCGCTCATCGGCCGCGTCTCCGCGATGGTCACCGTGTCGCCCAGTTTGGCCGCATCATCCGCGTTGTGCGCGATGAAGCGCGAGCTGCGCTTCTGCGTCTTGCCGTAGAGCGCGTGCTGCACGCGCCGCTCGACGGACACGACGACGCTCTTCTGCATCTTCGCGCTGACGACCACGCCCTGGAGTTCTGCCTTCGCCGCCATGACTACTCCGCCTTCTCTTTCAGGATCGTCTTGATCCGCGCCAGGTCCCGCCGCACGTCCCGGATCTTCCCCGGCGCCTCGAGCTGGCCGAGCGACTTCTGGATACGCATCCGGAACAGCTGGTCGTCGAGCTCGTGCGCCCGCGCGCGGAGCCCGTCGGCGTCGAGTTCCCTCAACTCCTCGGCCTTCATGACACCTTCTCCCCGAACCGCATCGCGAACTTCGTGTGAATCGGGAGCTTGGCCGAGGCCAGCTCCATCGCGCGGCGCGCGTCCTTCTCGGGCACCCCCTCCATCTCGAAGAGGATGCGGCCGGGGCGCACCACCGCCACCCAGCCCTCGGGCGATCCCTTGCCCTTGCCCATGCGGGTCTCCTGCGGCTTCTTCGTGATCGGCTTGTCCGGGAACACCCGGACCCAGATCTTGCCGCCGCGCTTGATGAACCGCGTCATCGCCACGCGCGCCGCCTCGATCTGCCGATCCGTCAGCCAGCAGGGCTCCATCGCCTTCAACCCGTAGTCGCCGAACGCCACGGCCGATCCGCGCCACGCCTTGCCGCGCATGCGCCCGCGCTGCTGCTTCCGGTACTTGACCTTCTTCGGCATCAACATTGTGCTGATCCTTGCATCTGGTACTCGCGTGACCCGCCGGCCCGGTGATCGCTCACCCGCCGGCCGCCGTCACTCGGTCACCGGCCGTCCCTGCGCCGCGGACCGCGATCCCGGTCGCCGCGGCCGCCGTACTCTTCCTCGCGGCCCACGCGCGGCGTCAGCCGCTCGCCCTTGTAGAGCCACACCTTGACGCCAATCTGCCCGTAGGTCGTGTGCGCTTCCGCGAACCCGTAGTCGATGTCCGCGCGCAGGGTCTGCAGCGGCAGCTGGCCGTGCAGGTACCACTCCGACCGCGCAATCTCGGCGCCGTTCAACCGGCCGGACACCCGCACCTTGATCCCGCGCGCGCCGAAGCGGAGCGCGGACTCGACGGCCTTGCGCATCGCGCGCCGGAACGCGACGCGCTTCTCGAGCTGCATCGCCACCGACTCGCCCACGAGCTGCGCATCGAGCTCCGGCTTCTGGATCTCCTGGATGTTGATGAACACCTCGCGGTTGGTCCGCTTCTGGATCTCCTGCTTCAGCTTGTCGACTTCCTGCCCCTTGCGCCCGATGATGATCCCCGGCCGCGAGGTGTAGATGTCGATCTTCAGCTTGTTCGCCGCGCGCTCGATCTCGACCTTCGCGACGCCCGCGTGCTGGAACCGCCGCTTCAGGTCCCGCTTGAGCAACAGGTCCTCGTGCAGCAGGTCCGCATATTCCTTGTCGGCGAACCAGCGCGACTTCCAGGTCTTGTTGAACCCGATCCGGAACCCGTACGGGTGAACTTTCTGGCCCACGGTTATCTCCTCAGACTGCCTTCGTATCCTGCCCGACGGCCTTCACCACGCGCGGGCGCTCGGTCACCTCGACCGTCAGGTGCGCCGTCCGCTTGATGATGCGGAACGCCCGCCCCATCGGGGCCGGACGAACCCGCTTGGCCGACGGTCCGTTGTTCGCGTGGCAGCGCGAGACGAACAACCGCTCGACCTCGCCGCCGAACCCGTCCTTCTGCTGCACGTTGGCCACCGCCGACCGCAGCACCTTGGCCACGTCCCGCGCGATGGACTTCCGGCTGAACTGCAGCACGGTCAACGCCTGGTTGACGTCCTTGCCGCGAATCAGGTCCATCACGAGGCCCGCCTTCTGGGCCGACGTGCGCACGTACTTCGCCGTGGCTTCTGCACTCACCATCGATCCACCCCTACTTCGAGGACGCGGCCTTGTCGGCCTTGGCCGCATGCCCGCGGAACTGGCGCGTCGGCGAGAACTCCCCGAGCTTGTGCCCGACCATGTTCTCCGTGACATACACCGGCACGAACTTCCGGCCGTTGTGCACCGCCAGCGTGTGTCCCACCATCTCGGGACTCACCGTCGATCGGCGCGACCAGGTCTTGACGACCTTCTTCTCGTTGTTGCGGTTCATCGTCTCGACCTTCTCGAGGAGGTGAGTGTCGATGAACGGCCCCTTCTTCAGTGAACGGCTCATAAGTGACTCTGGGCTCTGGGCTCTGGGCTTTGGGCTCTAGGCTTTGGGCTCTAGGCTCTAGGCTTTGCGACGTCCTACTTCGGTCTCCGCTGCACGATGAACGCATCGCTCGGGCGGCGCGTCCGCGTCTTGTACCCCTTCGTCGGCACGCCCCACGGCGTCACCGGGTGGCGGCCGCCGGAGGTCTTGCCTTCGCCGCCGCCGTGCGGGTGGTCCACCGGGTTCATGGCGACGCCGCGCACGTGCGGGCGCTTGCCCTTCCACCGCGTCCGGCCGGCCTTGCCGACCGACACGTTCTCGTGGTCGAGGTTGCCCACCTGGCCGACCGTCGCCGTGCACACCATCGCGATCTTGCGGATCTCGCCCGACGGCATCTTGACGGAGACGTAGTCGCCTTCCTTGGCCACGACCTGCACGCCGGCGCCGGCGCTCCGTGCGAGCTGGCCGCCCTTGCCGGGCTTGAGCTCCACGTTGTGCACCATCGTGCCGAGCGGGATGTGGCCGAGCGGCAGGCAGTTGCCCGGCAGGATGTCCACCGAGTCGCCCGCGATGATGGAGTCGCCCACCTTCACGCCGAGCGGCTGGATGATGTAGCGCTTCTCGCCGTCCGCGTAGGTGACGAGCGCGATCCGCGCCGAGCGGTTCGGGTCGTACTCGATCGACGAGACGGTGGCGGGGATGTTCTTCTTGTCCCGCTTGAAGTCGATGATGCGGTACAGCCGCTTGTGGCCGCCGCCGCGCCACCACGACGTCTGCTCGCCGGTGTTGTTGCGGCCGCCCGTGGACTTCAGCGGTTCGGTGAGCGGCTTGTACGGCCGGTCGACCGTGAGGTCGTCGAAGGTCTGCACCGTCATCTGGCGGCGGGCAGGCGAGGTCGGCTTGTACTTGCGAATCGGCATCGGTCTATGCCCCTTCCAGGAAGTCCGGCAGCTTCTCGCCGGCCTTCAGGACCACGTAGGCCTTCTTCCAGTCCGACCGACGGCCCACGAACCGGCCCTGCCGCTTGAGCTTGCCCTGCGTCGTCGCCGTGCGGACCTCGTCCACCCGGGCGCCCAGGAGCTTCTCGACCGCGCGCCGCACGTCGATCTTGTTGGCCCCGCGCGCCACCTCGAACACCACCGTGCGCCCGTCCTCGCGGAGGAGCGTGGTCTTCTCGGTGACCAGCGGCCGGCGAATCACATCCGTCAGTTTCATGTCAGCTCTCAGCTTTCCGCTCGCCGCGTCCCGGCCGTGCCGAGGGCGGCTTCGAGCTTCTCGAGCGCGGCCTGCGTCACGACGAGCGTGCGCGTGTCCGCCACGTCGCGGGCCGTGATCCGGTTGCTCGGCAGCAGCACGACGCCGGGCAGGTTGCGCACGGACAGCGCCAGGTTCTCGTCCAGCTGCACGTCCACGAGCAGCGCCTTGCCGGTGACCCCGATGGCCGCCAGCATTCCCGCCGCGGCCTTCGTCTTGACGGCCTGGGCCGCCAGCGCGTCCACGACGATGAGCGACCCGCCCTGCAGCTTGGCGGCGATGGCGGCACGCAGCGCGCCCTTCTCCACCTTCTTCGGGAGCTGGTACTCGTAGCTGCGCGGCTGCGGCCCGAACACGGTGCCGCCCTTGCGCCACAGGGGGTTGCGGATCTCGCCCACGCGGGCCCGGCCCGTCCCCTTCTGCCGCCACGGCTTCTTGCCGCTGCCGCTCACGGCGGCGCGCGTCTTGGTGGCGTGCGTGCCGCGGCGCTCCGCGGCGTTGGCCCGGACGACGGACTCGTGAATCAGGTCCGTCTTCACGCGCCCGCCGAACACCGCGTCGCTCACCGACACGGTCCCGACCTTCTGGTTGTCTGCGTTGATGACGTCAACAGTCATGGCGCTACTTCTTGCCCTTCCGCGGCTTCTCCTGCAGTTGCGGCCGCGGCTCCGGCTTGGCCGCGACGGCGCGGCGAATGAGCACGTAACCGCCGTTGGCGCCCGGCACCGCGCCGCGCACGAGCAGGAGGTTGTTCTCGGCGTCCACCTTGAGCACCTTCAGGTTGCGCACCGTGATCCGGTCCACGCCCATGTGCCCGTGCGCCCGCATGCCCGGCATCACGCGCGACGGGTAGGACGAGGCGCCAATCGAGCCCGGCGCCCGGTGGAACATCGACCCGTGCGACTTCTCGCCGCCCGCGAAGTGGTGCCGCTTGACGACGCCCTGGAAGCCGTGGCCCTTGCTCGTGCCGACGACGTCCACGCGCTCGCCCTGGTTGAACATCGAAACCAGGACCTGCGCGCCCGGCGCCGGCGCCTCGGCGCCCTTGGCCACGCCCACCTCGCGCTGCACGCGCGTCGGGGGCACGTTGGCCTTCTTGAAGTGCCCGGCGGTCGGCTTGTTCACCTTCGCCGGCTTCGCCTCGACCAGCCCGAGCTGCACGGCGTCGTAGCCGTCGTGCTGCACGGTCTTCCCCTGCACCACGACGCAGGGACCCGCCTGCAGCACGGTCGCCGGCTCCAGCGTGCCGTCCTCGAGGAACAGCTGCGTCATGCCGACCTTCTTGCCGATGATTCCGTTCACCATGTCAGGTTCCTGTCGCGCCTACTTATGGTCCTTACCGAACGCCTTGATCTCGACGTCCACGCCCGCCGGCAGGTCCAGCTTCATCAGCGCGTCCACCGTCTGCGGCGTCGGCTCGAAGATGTCGATCAGCCGCTTGTGCGTCCGGATCTCGAACTGCTCACGCGACTTCTTGTCCACGTGCGGCGAGCGGAGCACCGTCCACTTGTTGATCTCGGTCGGCAGCGGAATCGGGCCCGCGAGTCGCGCGCCGGTCCGCTTGGCCGTGTCCACGATCTCGCCCGTGCTCTGATCGAGCACCCGCGCGTCGTAGGCCTTGAGACGAATTCGAATCTTGTCGCCCAGCATGTCTGTATCCCTGCTCTCCGGCTCCCGCCCCTACTTCGTCCCCTGCACCCGCGCGATGACTTCCTCGCTCACGTTGCCCGGCGCCTGCTCGTAGCGATCGAAGTGCATCGAGTAGGTGGCGCGCCCCTGCGTGCGCGACCGGAGGTCCGTGGCGTAGCCGAACATCTCGCTGAGCGGCACGCGGGCCGAGACGATCTCGGTGCCGCCGCGGTTCTCCTGCGCCTGGATGCGGCCCCGGCGCGAGGCCAGGTTCCCCATCACGTCGCCCAGGTAGTCCTTGGGACACACCACCTCGACGCGCATGATCGGCTCCATGAGCACGGGTTTCGCCTTCTTGGCGGCGTCCTGGAACGCCATGGAGCCCGCAATCTTGAACGCCATCTCCGACGAGTCCACCTCGTGGTACGACCCGTCGTAGAGCTCGATGCGCACATCGTCGATCGGGTAGCCCGCGAGGATGCCGCGCGTGAGCGCTTCCTGGATGCCCTGATCGATCGGCTTGATGTACTCCTTCGGGATGGAGCCGCCGACGATCTCGTTCTCGAACTGGTAGCCGGTGCCCGGCGGCAGCGGGAGCAGGCGGATCTTCGCCTCGCCGAACTGGCCGCGGCCGCCCGTCTGACGGATGAACCGGCCGTGCCCGTCGGCGGGCTGGGTCAGCGTCTCCTTGTAGGCCACCTGCGGCTTGCCGACCGTCGCCTCGACGCCGAACTCCCGCTTGAGGCGGTCGACGATGATCTCGAGGTGCAGCTCGCCCATGCCGCGGATGACGACCTGGCCGGTCTGCTCGTCCGTGTTGACGCGGAACGTCGGGTCCTCGCCCATGAGCTTGCTCATGCCCTGGCCGAGCTTCTCCTGGTCCGCCTTCGTCTTCGGCTCGATGGCGAGCGAGATGACGGGCTCCGGGAAGTCCATCGACTCGAGCACGACAGGCTGCTTCTCGTCGCACATCGTGTCGCCGGTCGTCACGGACTTGAGGCCCACCGCCGCCGCGATGTCGCCCGCGTGCACGTCCTTGATCTCCTCGCGCTTGTTCGCGTGCATCTTGAGGAGACGGCCCACGCGCTCGGTCTTGCCCTTGGTCGAGTTGAGCACCGAGGTGCCCGCATGGAGCGTGCCGGAGTAGACGCGGAAGAAGGTGAGCTGGCCGACGAAGGGGTCGGTCATGATCTTGAACGCCAGCGCCGCGAACGGCTCCTTGTCGTCCGCCTTGCGCTCGATGAGCGCCTCGGCGTCGGGCGAGTCGGGGTCGGTGCCGGACACGGCCGGGATGTCGAGCGGCGAGGGCAGGAAGTCCACCACCGCGTCGAGCATCGGCTGCACGCCCTTGTTCTTGAAGGCCGTGCCGCAGATGACCGGGACGAACGGCGCGTCTTCCTTGTAGACGGACTGGATGACCCGCGCACGGAGGGCAGCCTTGATCTCGCCGGCGGAGATGGCCTCGCCGCCCAGGTACTTCTCGAGCAGCTTGTCGTCGGCCTCGCTCACCTTCTCGATGAGCTTCTCGCGATAGGCCTGGGCCTCCGCGAGCATGTCGGCCGGAATCTCCTCGACGATGTAGTCGGCGCCCATCGTCTCGTCCTTGTAGGTGAGCGCGCGCATCTCGACGAGGTCCACCACGCCGCGGAACTTGTCCTCGGCGCCGATGGGCAGCTGGATGGCGACGGCGTTCCCCTGCAGCTTGGAGCCGATCTGCTCCAGGCACCCCTTGAAGTCCGCGCCGATGCGGTCCATCTTGTTGACGAAGCACACGCGCGGAACGCGGTACTTGTCCGCCTGGCGCCACACGGTCTCCGACTGCGGCTCGACGCCGGAGACGGCGTCGAACACGGCAACGGCGCCGTCGAGGACGCGCAGCGAGCGCTCCACTTCCACCGTGAAGTCGACGTGGCCGGGCGTGTCGATGATGTTGACGCGATGGTCGCGCCAGAAGCAGGTCGTCGCGGCGGACGTGATCGTGATGCCGCGCTCCTGCTCCTGCTCCATCCAGTCCATCACCGCGGTGCCCTCGTGGACCTCGCCGATCTTGTAGGTGATGCCCGTGTAGAAGAGGATCCGCTCGGTCGTGGTCGTCTTCCCGGCATCGATGTGGGCCATGATGCCGATATTGCGGGTCTTGTCGAGTGGTGCCTGTCGCGCCATGTCAGTTCAACGATTCGTCGGTCACAGGTTCAGGGTCGGGTCGCAGGCACGAACTACCAGCGGTAGTGGGCGAAGGCCTTGTTGGCTTCGGCCATCCGGTGCGTGTCCTCGCGCTTCTTCACCGCGCCGCCCCGCAGGTTGGCCGCGTCCAGGAACTCGCTCGCCAGCTTCTCCTGCATCGTCTTGCCGTCGCCGCGCGAGCGGGCGTAGCTGACGAGCCAGCGGATGCTGAGCGAGAGGCGCCGGTTCGGGTTGACCTCGATCGGCACCTGGTAGTTCGAGCCGCCGACACGGCGGGACTTGACCTCGAGCGAGGGCTTGACGTTGTCCACGGCCTTCTTGAAGACCTTGAGCGGGTCGTCGCCCGAGCGCTCCTTGATGAGCTCGAAGCTCTGATAGAGGATGCGCTCGGCTGTCGAACGCCGGCCCTCGGACATGATCGTGTTGATGAACTTCGTCACGAGCGTGCTCCCATAGAGCGCGTCGGGGGGCAGTTCACGCTTCGCGATTACTCGTCTACGCGGCATATCGGTTCTACTCGGGCTCTGGGCTTCGGGCTCTGGGCTGCGGCTCCGGCATTCGGGCTTCGGGCTTCAGGCCGTCGGCGCCGGGTGCCAGGCATTGGGCCCAGGGCCCTCGGCGGTTACTGCTTCGGCCTCTTGGCGCCGTACTTCGAACGACCCTGCTTGCGACCCTGGACGCCCACGGCGTCAAGGGTGCCGCGGACCACGTGGTACCGCACGCCGGGCAGATCCTTCACACGGCCGCCGCGCACGAGCACCAGCGAGTGCTCCTGCAGGTTGTGGCCGACGCCCGGGATGTAGGTGGTGACCTCGATCTGGTTCGTCAGGCGGACACGCGCCACCTTGCGGAGGGCCGAGTTCGGCTTCTTCGGGGTCTGCGTGAACACACGGACGCAGACGCCGCGCTTCTGCGGGCTGTCCTGCAGGGCCGGGCTCTTGGTCTTCCACCGAATCTGTTCGCGTCCCTTACGGACGAGCTGACTGATCGTCGGCACGCTTCGCTCCACTCCCGGCGACAAAATCACCCACGGCCACCGGACATCCGGCGGCGATGGCGCCCCAGGCCTGAAAGCCCTTGCGGACCTGGCACCTGGAGCTGAAGACCCTAGATTCGTTAGTGTTTTCGGCACCGGCGGACGCTCCGGCGACACGGCGTCACGATGCAATTGAGACTAGATAGGGTGTCCTAGCCTCACGAGAACCTGACGAGCATAGCACGCCCGCCAAGAAACGCGCAACCCGGGGGCCTGTGCGCAGGCCCCGACAGGGCCTTACTTCCTCTCCGCCAGGTACGCCGACAAGGCCTCAATCTGCTCATCCGTCAGCCGCCCCTTGAACCGGGGCATGGAGGACTTCCCGTAGACAACCGACGGGTCCTCGATGATGGACCGGATCGTCTCCAGGTCCCGCCGCAGGCCGACATCCGAGAGATCCGGGCCGACCGTCCCGCCCTCCCCGGAGATCTTGTGGCACACCACACAGGTCCGTGCGTAGGTGCGCGCCGCCAGCACGACGTCCGGCGTCGTGTCGGGCGGTTCCACGCGCGCGTGGAGGCGGCGCAGGTAGGCCACCGCCGCCTGCGCCTCGAAGCGCGTCAGCATCGGGCGCGGGGCCGGATCCTCGTCGCTGCGCACGCCGGGCGCAATCGCCACGGGGTCCGCCATGTGCGAGAGCAGCCACTCCTCGTCCTTGGTCAGGTGCATCATGGCCATCGGCGCGGCCGGGCCGCCGGCCACGTGGCACCGCTGGCAGCCGCTGTCCTCGCCCGTCGCAAGCTCCAGTCCGGCAATCGGCAGCAGGCCCCAGTCGTCGGCCGCCTTCGTCCCCTCCGGGCTGTCCTTGAGGCCGAGCAGCGTCAGGATGGTGACGCCGCTCATCAGCACGAACATGGCCGTCGCAAAAGGACGCCGCTTCCCCACCCAGAACCGCCGCTCCGTCGACCGGTCCAGGAACGGCAGCGCCGCCAGGAACCCGACGGCCAGGCCCGGCAGGACGATGGTCGCCACCGGTTCGAGCGGGCCGGGGAAGTACTTGAGAAGCTGGAAGAGCGAGAGGAAGTACCACTCCGGGCGCGGCACGTAGCTCGCGTCCGCGGGGTTGGCCTCCTCGTCGAGCCCGGCCGGGACCAGCATCACGAGCGTGATGAGCGCCGCGAAGACGGCGGCCATGACCACGGTGTCCTTGACGACGTGCCACGGGAAGAACGCCGAGGCCGGCCCGCGCGACTCCTTGAAGGGCCCGGAGATGCCGTGGCGGCGCATCAGCACCAGGTGCGCGACCACGAACGCGACGATGGAGCCGGGCAGGAGGAAGACGTGGGCGGCGTACCAGCGGCCGAGCGTGAGCGCGCCGAGATCCGGGCCGCCGCGCAGGACGTTCGCGAGCCATTCGCCGATGAACGGCGTGCTCCGCGCGACGTTGATCGTCACCGTCGTCGCCCAGTACGCCTTCTGGTCCCACGGCAGCAGATAGCCGCTCAGCGAGAACGCCAGCACGAGGTGCAGCAGGACAATCCCGGTCAGCCAGGTGACCTCGCGCGGGGCCTTGTAGGCGCCGTGCCCGAAGACGCGCAGCATGTGAATGACCGCGGCCACCACCATGAAGCTCGCGCCCCACACGTGCAGCCCGCGCACCATCCAGCCGAGCGGGAGGTCCCGCATGATGTAGCGCACGCTGTCGTAGGCGAGCGTCGGCGAGGCCACGTAGTACATGGCGAGCACGATGCCCGTGAGGAACTGCACGCCGAGCAGCAGCGTCAGGACGCTGCCGGACGTGAACGCCCAGCCCGTGCCGTGCGGCAGGTTCTCGTCGAGAAGATGGCGGAGGCCGGCACGGTAGCCGGTACGCGAGTCCAGCCAGTCGAGGATCGGTCGAATCACCTCACACCTCGACCATCACGTGGCCGTCTTCGATCCGCGTGACGAGTCCGTTGAGCGGCGTGGGGGGCGGGCCGGCCACCACCTGGCCATGCAGGTCGTAGACACCGCCATGGCAGGGGCACTCGATCTGCCGGGTCTCGGCATTGAAGCGCGTGCGGCACCCGAGGTGCGTACACGTGGAGTCGAACGCACGCACCTCGTCTCCGGACTTGATGAGGAACACGACGCGCCGATCGACGGCCTCGCTGGCGCCGTCCTGGCGCGCCACGCGCAGCGTAATCGTCCGCGGCTCGTCGTCGGACAGGGAGCCGACGTCGGCCGCGCGCAGCCAGTTCGTCTTTCGCCGGGCAAAACTCGGGGCGAGAACCGCACTGCCGAGGATGAAGGCGAGCGTGCCGCCGATGGTGGCATGCACCCCCTGAATCACGCGAACCAGAAAGGTGCGCCGGTTGCTATCGGGCGTCGCCTCGGACGCCGGATGGTCGTGCACAGAAATCCCCCGTTGTTCGGGAGCGCGACCGCCGGCGCCGACGGGAAACGCTCACTCTTGCCCAGAAGTATAAGCAGAGCTGACGCGCGGAGGCGTCACCAGTTGTCACAGCCGCGCCCGGATCCCGCGCCGCGGCCTATAGTGGGAGGGATGCCCATCGCCCCCGCCCGCATCACCCTGATTCTCTCGTACGATCCCGCTGCCGCGGCGGACATCGCGGACGAAATCCTCCAGGACCTGCGGCGGCGGCACCCGGGCGTGACGGTCATCGAGGCGCCGGCGGCGGAAACGTGGCCCTTCCGCCATCCCCTGCCGCCTGCCCTGCCCGACGGCCCCGTCATCGTCCGCGCGGACGGTCTGGAGCACGCCTCGGCAAACCGGCAGACCGGAGCCACGCGCCTCGTGACGACGCAGTCGCTCTACCTGGCTACGGAGTGGGAAGCCGCACTCGAGGACCACGGCGACGCATGGCTCGTGGCCACGGCAGGCGCGGAGGGCATCGCCGCCGCCGCGCCGGAGATTGCCGCACGCCGCGGCGTGTTCGCGAGGGCGGATGTCCGGGAAGCCGGCACGGCCGCCGCGAACGCCGGGACGGGGGACGGCGATGCCGCACCGGCCCGCGCCTCTTCCCTCGCCGCGGCGTTCCGCTCGCCGGATCCCGCGGAACGGCTGCGGCTGTGCGTGCAGGCGCTCGACGAGGCCCGGACGCCGGCGGCCCTTGTCGCGGCCGCGAGCACGTGCATGGAGGTCAACGACCTCGACGCCGCCGCGCGCGACCTGGACGAGGCCATCGCGCTGGCGCCCGCGTGGGCCGCCCCGCGCTTCGAGCGGGGCAAGCTCTGGCTGCGCCGGGACGACATGGAGCAGGCCGCCGCGTCCTTCCGCGACGCCGTGGACAGGCTGCCCGGCTTCGGGCCGGCGTGGGCCAACCTCGGGGCGACGCTCGGGGAACTGGATCGTCCGCAGGAAGCGCTGGCGGCCTTCGAGCGCGCGCTGGCCGACGATCCCGACAGCCCGCAGGCCGTGAACAACGTCGGGGTGGTCAGCCGCGAGCTGGGCCGGCTGGCGGAATCCGAGGCCGCGTTCCGGCGCGTCACGGCACTCGCACCGGATTCGGCCTTCGGCTATTACAATCTGGGGCATACGTTGTTCCTGCAGGGCCGCTATCACGGCGCCCTGACGGCATACGGACAGGGACAGGCCAGGGATGCGGAGCGCAATCCTGTCCAGGCCACGCGGCTGGCGATGTGCCAGCTGGCGACAGGGGACGCGACGGGGGCGCTGGGCGAACTCGAGCGCGCCACGAGCGGGCTGCCGGCCGAGTACCGGCGGCAACTGCTGGCGGACACGAATGCCATCGCGTGGGCGCTCATCACGCACAAGCCCGACGTGCCGGGGTTCAGGCAGGTACACGACTGGCTGACCCGGGAATTGCGGAGAGAGCAGTGAGGTCGGACCTGCGCCTGCACGCGGCAGGCTTCGGGCCACGGTCCGCCGGGGACCGCGGCGAGGGAATCCCATGAGCATCGGCGCGCCGCCCAGCAACTTCAGCCAGTTCGTCCAGGACCGCGGCGTCCGCCTGGCCGCCGGCCTCGCCATCGTCGTCGCGATTCCGGTGGCGGTGCTGTTCTACTTCCAGTTCCGGTCGCTGAACGATCTCGAGGAGACCTCGGCCGTCGTCCTGCGGCAGCTCAGCACGGATACGGCGGACAACGTCACCAAGGCGATCGAGGAGGCGCTCAAGCGGCCGCACATCGGCATCCTGCTGCGCATCCCGGGCGCGCGGTTCGAGCCGCTGGACCTGGCCTCCATTGCACCGGTCCTCGAGGAGGGGTTCCAGGAGAGCCCGTTCCTGGACGAGTTCTACATCTGGTCCCGGATGACGCCCGAGGGCGATGACGAGGGCCGGTGGTTCGTGTTCAACCGGGACAGCCTGCGGGAGCCGCCCGGGAACCCGGAGGCGCGGTTCCACGAGGACCCCGAGTCCATGGCGCGCATCCTGCCCAAGCTGCAGAAGATGGCCGGCCTCCGGCGCGCCATCGTGGCGTTCGCCGACGAGATCCACGGGCGCAAGCACTACATCCACGCGCAGCTCCGGTGGTCGTCCTCGGCGCGGGACAAGCTCACGAGCCTGATGGCGTTTGCCGTCGACGCGGAGCACCTCCGCGACGACTACTTCCCGCGCCTGGTCAGCGCGCGCCTCGCCTCCCTGCAGCAGCCGACGGGCTTCCCCGCGCTCGGCGTCTCGCTCGTCGACGATGACGGGGCGTTCGTGCTGCAGGCGAAGTCGGGCCGGGACGAGCCCGTGCTGGACGAGCGGTCGTTCCCGCTCGTCTTCTTCGACAAGGAACTGCTGGAGTTTGCCGCGCCCTACGAGGAGCACCGCGAGGTCTGGCGCGTGCGCACGAGCTACGGCGCCGCCGTTCCGGACTTCGTGAGCGCGAGCACGCGGCCGCAGAAGGCCCTGATGGCCATCCTGGCGGTGATCATGGCGGTGGGCGTCTTCCTGATTGCCGGCGCGGCGGCGCGCGAGGTGCGGGTGGCCGAGCTCAAGTCCAACTTCGTGGCGTCCGTCTCGCACGATCTCAAGACGCCGCTGGCCCTCATCCAGCTCTTCGCGGAAACGCTGGAACTCGGGCGCGTGCGCAACAGCGAACGCGCGCAGGAGTACTACCGGATCATCAACGGCGAGGCGAAGAAGCTGACGCGCCTCATCGAGAACATCCTGGACTTCTCCCGCATGGAGGCCGGGCTGCGGCCCTACCGGATGGTGCCGCTCGACGTCGGCGGCGTCGTGCAGCACATCCGGACCATGATGGACCCGCAGTTCGTCCAGGGGCAGCACGCGGTCACCATGACCATCGCGCCGGACCTGCCGCCGGTGCTGGCGGACCAGGACGCGGTCGAGCGCACCGTGGAGAACCTGCTCGCCAACGCCATGAAGTACTCTGACAGCGGGCGGGCCATCGACGTGGACGTCCACGCGGAAGAGGGCCACGTGGTGGTGCAGGTGCGGGACCACGGCATCGGCATCCCGCGGCGCGAGCAGCGGCGGATCTTCCGCAAGTTCTATCGGGTCCACCCGGAACTCGGCGGGGGCCCGCAGGGCACGGGCCTCGGCCTGGCCATTGTCGACCACACGATGCGCGGACACGGCGGGTACGTCCGCGTCGAGAGCGAGCCGGGCCGGGGCAGCACGTTCACCCTGCACTTCCCCGTGCCCGCCAATCCCGTGTTAGATGGAGCGTTTGATGAAGCGCATTCTGGTGATCGAGGACGAGCCGCAGATGCTGCTCGGCCTGCGTGACAACCTGGAGCTCGAGGGCTACGAGGTGGAGACGGCGGCGGACGGCGAGGACGGCCTGGCGAAGGCGGCCGTGTTCGCACCGGATCTGGTGATCCTGGACGTCATGCTGCCGCGGAAGAACGGGTTCGACGTCTGCCGCGAGCTGCGGGCGCGCGCCAACGCGACGCCCATCGTCATGCTCACCGCGCGGTCGGCCGAGACGGACAAGGTGCTGGGCCTGGAGCTCGGCGCGGACGACTACGTCACCAAGCCGTTCTCCATCACGGAGCTGCTGGCCCGCGTGCGCGCGGTCCTGCGCCGCGCGGGGACGCAGAAGCCGGCCACGGATGTCGTCAAGATCGGGGACATCGAGGTGGACTTCCGCGTCCACCAGGCGCGCCGCGGGAAGACGCGCATCGAATTCACCGCGCGCGAGTTCGAGCTGCTGCGCTACTTCGTCCAGCACACCGGCCAGGTCGTCACCCGCGAGCAGATCCTGAACGAGGTGTGGGGCTACGAGGAGTTCCCCACGACGCGGACCATCGACAACTTCGTGGCCAAGCTGCGGCAGAAGATCGAGAAGGCCCCCCACGCGCCCGAGCACATCCTGACGATTCACGGGTCGGGATATAAGTTCGTGGGGTAAGGGGCTTTGGACGTTGGGGGCTTTGGACTCCAGGCTCCAGGCTTTAGAGGCTCTAGGCTTCAGGCTCTAGGCTTCAGAGCCCAAAGCCCCCAAAGCCCAGAGCCCTCCAAAGCCAAGAGCCTGGAGCCCAGAGTCTGTTCTACAATTCCCCCCACATGGACGCCAAATCGCTCCTGCTCGCCGCCCTCGTTGCGCTCACGCTCGTCTATCTCGGCGCCTGGTTCGTCGCCGCCCGGCGCAAGCATGCCGGGGGCGGGCACGGGGCCCACGAGCCGGTCTGGCCGCGGCCGATTCATCTGGCCATCGGCTTCGTCACCAACTTCTTCGACACGCTGGGGATCGGATCCTTTGCGACGACCACGGCCTCCTACAAGTCGTGGAAGCTCGTGCCGGACGAGCAGATTCCCGGGACGCTCAACGTCGGCCACGCGGTCAATCCCGTGGTGCAGTCCTTCCTGTTCATGACGGCGGTGCAGGTGGAGTCCCGGACCCTCGTCCTGATGATTGCGGCGGCGTGCGCGGGCGCGTGGCTCGGGGCGGGGCTGGTCTCGGGCATGTCGCGGCGCGGAGTGCAGGTCGGCATGGGCACGGCCCTGCTCGGCGCATCCCTCGTGGTGCTGGCGCAGATCTTCGACCTGGCGCCGAGCGGCAACGCCCTGGCCCTCGAGGGCACGCGCCTCGGCATCGGCCTCGCGGGCAACTTCGTCCTCGGCGCCCTGATGACGCTCGGCGTGGGGCTCTACGCGCCGTGCATGGTGCTCGTCAGCGTCCTCGGCATGAACCCGCTGGCGGCCTTCCCCATCATGATGGGGTCCTGCGCGTTCCTGATGCCGGTGGCCAGCCTGCAGTTCATCCGCCGGGATGCCTACAGCCTCCGCGCATCGCTCGGCCTGGCGCTCGGCGGCCCGCTGGCCTGCCTGCTCGCCTTCCCGCTCGTCGTCTACATGCCGACCACGCTGCTCCGCGTGCTCGTGATGATCGTGATCCTCTACGCATCGGTCACCATGCTCCGCTCGGCCATTGTGGAAAAGAGAGCGGCCGTGCGGGCGTAGCGCCCGCCTGCCTTCACCTCGACGCTTGCCGGGCCCGCGCTCTCACGCCTAGTTCCGGCTCGGATAGCTCCCGTCGATGCAGATCGAGTAGGTCAGGCCGTTCGGCGCGGCTGCGCGCAGGTCGGGGAGCGCGAAGGTCGCCTCCCCGTCACCGCCGTACAGGTTGCCGAGGAGCGAGAACAGCCCGATGTTGCTGGCGATGGCCATGAGCTGGCCGGCCGCCGGCGTGCCGTTGGCCACGGTGCCTGCCGTCAGGATGACCTCGCCGAGCGTGCAGCCACGGCCGTACCCGGCGACGGCCATCGAGGTGCTGGTCCCGAAGAGCAACTGCGTGCCAGCCGGGCCAGCCGGGCCAGCCGGGCCGACCGGGCCGGGCCCGCCTGGCGCCCCGCTGGCGCCGATGGGGCCGGCCGGCCCCTGCAGCCCCTGCAGTCCCGCAGGACCGGCGGGGCCCGCCGGGCCCGGTTGTCCGGCCGGTCCCGCTACCCCCTGCGGCCCGGTGAGTCCCGGCGGCCCGGACGGGCCCACGGGCCCGGGAGGACCGATCTCCCCCCTTGGTCCGGCCGGACCGCTCAGTCCCGTCACGAGATCGCCGTTCCGGACGATGCGTCCGGGTGAGGCGAGGAGCGGGTCGAACGCCGGCGACGCCGAGGTCACGGCCTGGAGGTAGTAGCGATCGAGCGTGGTGAACAGGAACGGCGGCACGCCCGAGACGACGGCCGTTCCGGTGCCGTCGAGCACGCCTGAGGCGACGACAACGACGTCCGCGCCGAGCGCCAGCGGCGCCCCGGCGTACACGTAGCCGGCGCCCATGGTGCTGCCCAGCAGGGCATAGTGCTGCCCGGGCTCGCCGGTGATGGTGGCCGTCACCGCCGAACCCGGTGCCGCGACATCGTTGGAGAGATCGAGCGCCGGAGGGGCCTGGCGCGCGAACAGGGGCGTCGCGCCCGTCAACAGGAACACGACGGCGAACCGAACAGAAGCAAGCCTGAGGTCAGTCATGATCGACCGATCTTTCGGTCGGAGCCCCCCCGGGCTGCATCGCGGCCGTCCGCCGGCGTCGCGTTCTTCGTCCTCGCGGCGTCTACGCTTCGTCCCGGAGAGCGCGTATCGGGTCGACGGCCGCCGCGCGCCGGGCCGGCAGGTAGATGGCCGCCGCGCTCACCAGGGCGAGCAGGGCCGTCACGCCCGCAAAGGTCCCCGGATCCCGCGGGGACACGTCGAAGAGGAGTGAGGTCAGCACCTGCGTGGCGGCGGCCGCCACGAGCAGGCCGGCCGCGACGCCCGCGGCCACCACGCCGAGCCCCTGGCGGAGGACCATCACCTTGACGTCCCCGGGCCGGGCGCCGAGCGCCATCCGCACGCCGATCTCCGGCGTCCGCTGGCTCACGATGACGCTGACCACGCCGTAGAGGCCGACGACCCCGAGGATGAGCGTGACGCCGGCGGCGAGGGCCACCAGTGTCATCGCGAACGACATCTGTGCGAGCGAGGACGAGACGACGTCCTCCATGGTCCGCGTGGCCAGGAGCGGGACGGAGGGGTCCACGCGATCGACGGCCGCCCGCAGCAGGGGCGCGAGCGCCGCAGGGTCGCCCGAGGTGGCGAGGACGATCTGCATGACGTCCAGCCCCACGCCGGCCACGGACGTGCCGATCGGCAGGTAGGCCATCGGACGGACGTCCTCGCGCAGGCCGAAGGCGCGCATGTCGCCCACGACGCCGACGATCTCGAGCCACTCCTGGGCCTCGCCGAACCGGATCCGCTCGCCCAGCGCGCGTCCGTCCATGAAGCGCTGCACGAACGTCTCGTTCACCCACGCGATCCCGCGCGTGCGCTCCGCATCGGCGCGTTCCGGCAGGCGGCCCTCGCGCAGGGGCACGCCGAGCGTCTCGAAGTACCCCGCCATCACCGGGTGGTACATCGCCACCGGCGGCACCTGGTCCTCCGGGCGGGGACGCGATTCGATGTCGAAGCTCGATCCGTTCATGCGGGTGGCGGCAATGGGCAGCGCCGTCGCGGCGCCTGCCGACACCACGCCGGGCAGGGCCGACACCTCGTCCAGCACGCGCTCGTAGAACGCGGCCAGCCGCGCGCGGTCCATCCCGCCGCCGGGGCTGACGCCGCTCGTGAGGATCCCGTCCACGCGGAAGCCGGGATCGACGCCCCGCAGCCGCACGAGGCTCTGGAGCATCAGCGCGGACCCGACCAGCAGCACGAGCGCGAGCGTCACCTGGCCGGCGACCAGCAGTTGCCGCACCCGATGGCGGTGGCGGCCGGCCGTGCTGCCGCGGCCGCCGTCACGCAGTTGCGGCGCCACCGCACGGCCCAGGGTCTGCGCGACGGGCAGCGCGCCCAGGAGCAGCGCCATGACCACCGTGACCGCCACCGCAAACCCGACGACGGTGCCGTCCAGGTTCACCTCGTGCAGCCGGGGAAGGCGGGGCGGGCCGTAGGCCACCAGCAGCCGGATGCCGCCCGCGGCCAGGGCCAGTCCGGCCAGGCCGCCGGCGCCGGCCAGCAGCGTGCTCTCGGCCAGGAAGGTCGAGGCCAGGCGGCTCCGGTTGGCGCCCAGGGCGGCGCGGATGGCCACCTCCCGCTGCCGCGACTCCGCGCGAACCAGGAAGAGGTTGGCCACGTTGGCGCCCGCCACCAGGAGCACGAGCCCGACGGCGCCGAGCAGGATCCAGAGCGCCGCCGCCACGTCGCGGACGACGGAGGCCTGCAGCGGTTCGAGCGTCACCGACCACCCGAAGCGCGCCAGCATCTCGGCGGTCAGGTCCGGAAACCGTTCCGGAATGCGCTGCTGCAGGAGGTCGATCTCGCTGCGGGCCGCCTCCAGTCCCGCGCCCGGCGCGAGCCGCGCGAGCATGCGCATGCCGAAGGCCCCGAACCCCGCGGCCGGGTCCACGAACATGGGCATGAGGAGCCGCGTCTCGGCGTCCGGGAACACGAACCCGGCGGGCATCACGCCGATGACTTCCGTGGGCACGCCGTCGAGGTCCACGCGCTCCCCGACAATCCCGGGCGCACCGCCGAACCGGGCCTGCCAGATGAAGTCGGTGAGGATGACGACGGGCGCGGCCCCGTCGCGCGCGTCGGCCTCCGCGAACGCGCGGCCGAGCGCCGGGCGCGTGGCGAGGACGTCGAAGATCTCGGGCGTGGCGGCCATGGCCCGGATCCGCTCCGGCCGCCCGCCGCTCGTCAGGTTGCGGTCGCGGCTCTCGTAGCCCGCGACGCCCGTCAGGGTGGCCGCGCCGTCCCGGTAGTGGGTGATCAGTCCCGGCGAGCTGTTGAGTTCCGGCAGGCCGATACCGGGTGCGTGATGGCGGATGGTCACGATCCGCCCGGCGTCGGGAAACGGCAGCGGCCGGAGCAGGACGGCGTTGACGACCGTGAAGATGGCGACGGTGGCGCCAATGCCGAGCGCGAGGGTGGCGGCCGCCACGGCCGAGTAGCCGGGCCGCCGGACCAGCGCGCGGCCGGCCATCGCGAGTTCCTTGAGGATATCGGTCACCACGCCTCCCCCTTCCGAGCCCGTCCCGGTTGTTTGGACGTCGTCACGCCGCTGCCGGTTCGGCGGGAGTCTGGACCTGCAGGAGTGAATGGGTCGAATCGAGGGCCGAATGGGGTGTGCCGGGACTGAAGTCCCGGCCTACGACACAGGGCCCGGCCTACGGGTCGAGGCGCGAGCCGGGACTGAAGTCCCGGCCTACGGCCCGCGTACGCACGACGGGCGGGACACGAGGTCCCGCCCGTTGCGCCAATCACCGGATCAAGGGGTCACGGTCACCCGCTCACCTGATCTCCAGTCACGATCACCGGATCAACCCTCTTCTCCGATCCCGCGCCCGATCGCTTCCTCGGGCTCCATCATGTATTCCTCGCGTTCGAACTCCCCGTCCTCGTCGCTCGGCTGCTGAATCGGCGGCGGCGGCGGCGGTTCGTCCGGCGGGATCTGCACGTGGCGGTACCACCAGAAGCCCGTGCCGGCCGGGATGAGCCGGCCCATCGTCACGTTCTCCTTGAGGCCGCGCAGGTAGTCGATCTTCCCGGAGATCGCGGCTTCCGTGAGGACGCGCGTGGTCTCCTGGAACGAGGCGGCGGAGATGAACGACTCCGTGGAGAGCGACGCCTTGGTGATCCCGAGCAGCAGCGGCTGCGCGGTGGCCGGCCGGCCGCCGGCCTCGATCACCCGTTCGTTCTCTTCCATGAACCGGAAGCGGTCCACCTGCTCGTCCACCAGGAACTCGGTGTCCCCCACGTCCTCGACGCGGACCCACCGCATCATCTGGCGCGTGATCACCTCGATGTGCTTGTCGTTGATGTTCACGCCCTGCAGCCGGTAGACCTCCTGGATCTCGTTCACCAGGTACTTCTGCAGCTCCTTCTCGCCGAGCACGTGCAGGATGTCGTGCGGGTTGCTCGGGCCGTCCATCAGCGGATCGCCCGCCCGGACGCGCTCGCCCTCCTGGACGTTGACGTGCACGCCGCGCGGGATGCTGTACTCCCGCGGCTCGCCCGCGCCCTCGTCCGGCACGATCAGGATCTTCCGCTGTCCCTTGACGACGCCGCCGTACTTGACCGCGCCGTCGATCTCGCTGATCACGGCCGGATCCTTCGGCTTGCGCGCCTCGAAGAGCTCCACCACGCGCGGCAGACCGCCCGTGATGTCCTTGGTCTTGGTCGTCTCGCGCGGGATCTTCGCCAGCACGTCGCCGGCGCGGACCTCCTCGCTGTCGCTGATCATCAGGTGGGCGTTGACCGGCATCATGTACCGGCGCACGACCGTGCCCTTCGCGTCGCGGATCTCGACGGTCGGCTGCTTCTTCTCGTCCGCCGAGTCCACGATGATGTAGCGCGACAGGCCGGTGACCTCGTCCACGGCCTCGTGGACCGTGAGGCCCTCGATGATGTCCTTGAAGCGGACCTGCCCCTTCTCCTCCGTGAGGATGGAGAACGTGTAGGGGTCCCACTCCACGAGCACCTGCCCGACGTCGACGGTCTGGCCCTCGCGCACCTTGATGTGCGCGCCGTAGACCACCTCGTACCGCTCGCGGTCGTGGCCCTTGTCGTCCTGCACCACGATGTGGCCGTTGCGGTTCATGACGATGAGGTCGACGACGCCCTGCGCGTTCGTGCGCTCGACGGACGTGACGTTGTCGAACTTGACGAGGCCCTTGTGCTTGGCCTCCAGGCCCGACTGGTCCGAAATCCGCGACGCCGTGCCGCCGATGTGGAACGTCCGCATCGTCAGCTGCGTGCCGGGCTCGCCGATGGACTGCGCCGCCACGACGCCGACCGCCAGGCCGAGCTCGACGAGCCGGCCCGTGGCCAGGTCCCGCCCGTAGCAGCGGGCGCAGACGCCGCGGCGCGACTCGCACGTCAGCACCGAGCGGATCTTCACCTTCTCGACGCCGGCATCCTGCACCTCGGCGGCCAGGTCCTCGTCGATCATCTCGTTCTCGTCGACGAGCATCTTGCCGTTGATCGGGTCCACGATCCGGTCGAGCGTGACGCGGCCGATGATCCGATCGCGGAGCGGCTCGATGACCTCGCCGCTCTCGACGATGGACCGCGCCTCGATGCCGTTGGTCGTCTTGCAGTCGTGATCCGAGATGATCACGTCCTGGGCGACGTCCACGAGGCGGCGGGTCAGGTAGCCGGAGTCCGCGGTCTTGAGCGCGGTGTCCGCCAGGCCCTTGCGCGCGCCGTGCGTGGAGATGAAGTACTCGTGCACCGAGAGGCCCTCGCGGAAGTTCGCGCGGATCGGCGTCTCGATGATCTCGCCCGACGGCTTCGCCATCAGGCCGCGCATCCCGGCCAGCTGCCGGATCTGCTGCTTGCTGCCGCGGGCGCCCGAGTCGGCCATCGTGTAGACCGGGTTGAACGTCCCCTCGCGGTCGCGGCGCTCCATCTCCGAGAACATCGCGTCCGCGATCTTCTCGGTGACGTCGGACCACACGGCAATGACCTTGTTCAGGCGCTCGCCGTTCGTGATGGCGCCCTCGAGGTACTGCTGCTCGACCTTGATGACCTCGTCGCGCGCCTTCTGGACGAGGATGACCTTGTCCTGCGGGATGATGAGGTCCTCGATGCCGATCGACATGCCCGACCGCGTCGCGTAGGTGAAGCCCATCTGCTTCAGCGCGTCGAGCATCTCCACGGTCGTCTCGAGGCCGGCGGTCAGGTAGCACCGCTGCACGAGCTGCTGCAGGCCCTTCTTCTTGAGCATCCCGTTCACGAACGGCATGCCCGCCGGGAGGGCCGTGTTGAAGATCCCGCGGCCCACGGTCGTGTTGATGATCTTGTTCTCGACGTGCTGCACGTCGGTGTGCAGGACGTCCTGGTCGTCACGGGCGGCCGTGAGGTCCTGGAGCGGGCCGGTGTAGCGCAGGCGGATCGGCGTGAGCGTCTCCACCTCGCCGGCCTCGAGCGCCAGCACCACGTCGTCCACGGAGGCGAAGGCACGGCCCTCGCCCTTGGCGCCGGGGCGGGCCTTCGTCAGGTAGTAGCAGCCCAGGACGATGTCCTGCGACGGCACCGCGATGGGCGTGCCGTTGGCCGGGGACAGGACGTTCCGGGAGGACATCATCAGCTCGGTGGCCTCGATCTGGGCCTCCGGCGAGAGCGGGATGTGCACCGCCATCTGGTCGCCGTCGAAGTCCGCGTTGAACGCGGTGCAGACGAGCGGGTGGATGCGGATGGCCTTGCCCTCGACGAGCACGGGCTCGAACGCCTGGATGCCCAGGCGGTGCAGCGTCGGCGCGCGGTTCAGCAGGACGGGGTGCTCGCGGATGACCTCGTCGAGGACGTCCCACACCTCGCTGACCTGCTTCTCGACCATCTCCTTGGCCTGCTTGATGGTCGCGACCAGGCCCCGCTCCTCGAGCTTGTTGTAGATGAACGGCTTGAACAGCTCGAGCGCCATCTTCTTGGGCAGCCCGCACTGGTTCAGCTTGAGCTCCGGGCCCACCACGATGACGGACCGGCCGGAGTAGTCCACGCGCTTGCCGAGCAGGTTCTGACGGAAGCGGCCCTGCTTGCCCTTGAGCGTGTCGGACAGGGACTTGAGCGGGCGGTTGTTGGCCCCGCGCAGCACGCGCCCGCGCCGGCCGTTGTCGAACAGCGCGTCGACGGCCTCCTGGAGCATGCGCTTCTCGTTGCGGATGATGACATCCGGCGCCTTGAGCTCCATCAGCTTCTTCAACCGGTTGTTGCGGTTGATGACGCGGCGGTAGAGGTCGTTGAGGTCGGAGGTCGCGAAGCGGCCGCCGTCCAGCGGGACGAGCGGGCGCAGCTCGGGCGGGATCACCGGAATCACGTCCAGGATCATCCACTCCGGCTTGTTGCTCGACTTGCGGAAGGCGTCCACCACCTTGAGCCGCTTGGCGAACTTCAGCTTCTTCTGCGCGGAGGTCTCCACGCGCATCTTCGCGCGCAGCTCCTCCGCGAGCGTGTCCACGCTCACGCGGCGCAGCAGCTCCTTGATGGCCTCGGCGCCCATCTGCGCCTTGAACTTCGAGAAGCCGTACTCCTCGCGGGCCTTGCGGAACTGGTCCTCGGTCAGGAGCTGGTTCTGCGTCAGCTTGGTCTCGCCCGGATCGACGACGACGTAGGCCTCGAAGTAGAGGACACGCTCGAGATCGCGGAGCGAGATGTCGAGCAGGTGCCCGATGCGGCTCGGCAGGCCCTTGAAGAACCACACGTGGCTGACCGGCGTGGCCAGCTTGATGTGGCCCAGCCGCTCGCGGCGCACGCGCGCCTGGGTGACCTCGACGCCGCACTTGTCGCAGATCACGCCGCGGTGCTTCATGCGCTTGTACTTGCCGCAGAGGCACTCCCAGTCGGTGATCGGCCCGAAGATCTTCGCGCAGAACAGGCCGTCCCGCTCCGGCTTGAAGGTGCGGTAGTTGATCGTCTCCGGCTTGGTGACCTCGCCGAACGACCAGTTCTCGATTTTCTCCGGCGACGCCAGGCTGATCTTGATGGCGTCGAAGTCGGCCCTGAGGGCGGTCTTGCTGTCGGTGAAGCTTGGTCTCATGGAATTCCTAGCCCTCCAGCACCGGTTCGGCGGACTCTTCGTCTTCTGCCGCCGGTTCGAGCAGCCGTTTCTTCGTCGTCACGAGCTCCACGTCGAGGCACAGGGACTGCAGCTCGCGGATGAGCACGTTGAACGACTCGGGCAGGCCCGCCGTGAACGACGCGTCGCCCTTCACGATGGACTCGTAGATCTTCGCGCGGCCGGTCACATCGTCCGACTTCGCGGTCAGCAGTTCCTGGAGGATGTGCGCGGCGCCGTACGCCTCGAGCGCCCAGACCTCCATCTCGCCGAAGCGCTGGCCGCCGAACTGCGCCTTGCCGCCCAGCGGCTGCTGGGTGATGAGCGAGTACGGCCCGATCGACCGCGCGTGGATCTTGTCGTCGACCAGGTGCGAGAGCTTCAGCATGTAGATGTAGCCGACGGTGACGTCCTGCTCGAACTTCACCCCGGTCATCCCGTCGTAGAGCTGCGTCTTGCCGCTCGTCGGCAGCGCCGCCTGCTCGAGCCAGTGCTTGATCTCCGGCTCCTGCGCCCCGTCGAACACGGGCGTCGCGAAGTAGAGCCCGAGCGCGTGCGCCGCCCACCCGAGGTGGGTCTCGAGAATCTGCCCCACGTTCATGCGCGAAGGCACGCCGAGCGGGTTCAGCACGATCTCGACCGGCGTGCCGTCCGGCAGGTACGGCATGTCCTCCTCGGGGAGGATGCGCGCGATGACGCCCTTGTTGCCGTGGCGGCCGGCCATCTTGTCGCCGACCGACAGCTTGCGCTTCATCGCGACGTACACCTTGACCAGCTTGATGACCCCCGGCGGCAGCTCGTCCCCGCGGCGGATCTTCTCCTTCTTCTCCTCGAAGAGGTTCCGGATGACGTCCACCTGCCGCTCGGTCCGCTCCTCCACCTTGCGGAGCGCGGTCTCGAGCGCGAGGTCCTCGGTCTGCAGCTTGGCCTTGACCAGGGCGGTGTAGCTCAGCCCCTCCAGCACGTCGGAGGCGAGCACGGTGTCCTTGCGGACCAGCCGCTCCCGGCCGAACTCGTCGAACAGGTCCGCCCGGAGCGTCTGCCCCTGCACCATCTGGACGACCCGCTTCTTCGTCTCGTCATGGAGAATGCGGATCTCGTCCTGCAGGTTCTTCTCCATCATGTCGAGCTCGTCCTGCTCGATGGCCTTGGCGCGGTCGTCCTTCTCGATGCCCTTCCGCGAGAAGATCTTCACGCCGACGATGATCCCCTCGATGCCCGGCGGGCAGATGAGGGAGGCATCGCGGACGTCGCCCGCCTTCTCGCCGAAGATGGCCCGGAGGAGCTTCTCTTCCGGCGTCAGCTGCGTCTCGCCCTTCGGCGTGACCTTGCCGACGAGGATGTCGCCGGGCTTGACGGACGCGCCGATGCGGATGATGCCGCTGTCGTCCAGGTCCGCCAGGTAGCCCTCGGACACGTTCGGGATGTCCCGCGTGATCTCCTCGGGCCCCAGCTTCGTGTCGCGCGCCTCGATCTCGAACTCCTCGATGTGGATCGAGGTGTAGTAGTCCTCGCGGACGAGCTTCTCGCTGACGAGAATCGCGTCCTCGAAGTTGTAGCCGCGCCACGGCATGAACGCGACGAGCACGTTGCGGCCGAGCGCCAGTTCGCCGAGCTCCGTGCAGGGGCCGTCCGCGAGGACCTGCCCCTTCTGCACCCGCTGCCCGACGCTCACGATGGGCTTCTGGCTGATGCAGGTGTTCTGGTTCGACCGCTTGAACTTGGTGAGCGTGAAGATGTCCGCGCCCATCTCCTTGCTGGTCTCGTCGCCCTCGGCACCCTCCACGCGCACCACGATGCGCGTCGAGTCCACGAAGTCGACCGTGCCGGTCCGCCGGGCCACGGCCACCGCGCCCGAGTCCCGGGCCGTGATGTACTCCATGCCGGTGCCCACGTAGGGCGCCTGCGCGCGGAGGAGCGGCACCGCCTGCCGCTGCATGTTCGATCCCATCAGGGCGCGGTTCGCATCGTCGTTCTCGAGGAACGGGATGAGCGAGGCCGCGACCGAGACGAGCTGCTTCGGCGAGACGTCCACGAACTGCACCTGGTCCCGCGGGGCCAGGATGAAGTCGCCGGCCTGCCGCGCGATGACGCGGTCGGTCTGGATGCGGCCCTGCTCGTCGAGCTCGACGTTGGCCTGCGCGATGATGTACTGGTCCTCTTCCCACGCGGACAGGTAGAAGCAGTAGGGCTCGAACTCGACGCCCTTCTTCTTCGACCGCCCGTCGGCGCCGACCAGTTCGTCGGCCTCCACGATCTCGCCGTTCGTGTACTTCGCGTGGCCGCCCGTGTTGGTGACCTGGACGTAGTCGATCACCTGGCCGTTCTTGACCTTGCGGTAGGGCGACTCGATGAAGCCGAACTCGTTGATCCGCGCGTAGCTGCTGAGCGAGCTGATGAGGCCGATGTTCGGGCCTTCCGGCGTCTCGATCGGGCAGATGCGGCCGTAGTGCGTCGGGTGGACGTCGCGGACCTCGAAGCCCGCGCGCTCGCGCGACAGCCCGCCCGGCCCCAGGGCCGAGAGGCGGCGCTTGTGCGTCACCTCGGACAGCGGGTTGGTCTGGTCCATGAACTGCGAGAGCTGCGACGACCCGAAGAACTCGCGAATGGCCGCCATGACCGGCTTCGCGTTGATCAGGTCGTGCGGCATGGCGGTCGCCATTTCCT